>NZ_JBFODL010000025.1:0-335102 GCF_040908295.1 Aeromonas sp. R4-2
CCCGGGCTTCGAAGGCACTGCCAGCGTCACCGTGAACGAGGGCAGCTACACCGACCTGGCGGGCAACGCGGGCACCGGCGGCAGCGACACAGCCGACACCGACACCCAGGCACCCAATGCCCCGACCGTGGTTATCGTGGATGATGCCAACAATGACCAGATGCTGACCAAGGCCGAGATTGGCAATGATCAGGTCCAGGTACGTGCAGGGATCAATCACGCAGACTTGGTTGCAGGCGGCAAGGTGATGCTGACCATCAACAATGGTGGGGTGAACAGCACTGTCCAATTGACGCTCAAGGCTGATGGCACCCTGCTGTCAAGCAATGGCAAGAGCTACGGCTATCAGAACGGCACCATCAGCTGGACGGAAACGACCCCGGCCAACGGCAAGTCGCTGACGGTGACGGCGATCCAGACCGACAAGGCGGGCAACGTCTCACTGCCGGGCAGCGACAACGCGCAGATCCTGAATGAAGCGCCGGAGACGGCGAACAAGCAGGCAAACGGCCAGGAAGATGCAGCCAGCATCGCCATTCCGACCCTCAGTGGCAGCGACATTGATGGCAACGTGGTGAGTTTCACCATCAAGAGCCTGCCTGCCAACGGCATCCTCTATCTGAACGGGGTTGCGGTGACCGTGGATCAGAGCATTGCGGTGGCGGACGCCGGCAAGCTCACCTTCACTCCGAATGCGAACTGGAACGGCAACACCAGCTTCAACTATGCGGCAGTAGACAACGACGGCGCCGTGGATGCGAGTCCCGCAACCGTGACCATCAAGGTAGATGCGGTCAACGATCTGCCGACGCTGTCCATCTCCAACGGGGCTGTCCTCTCAGAAGAGGGGCTTTCCGGTGGTATTAAGGATACAGTGGGCAACAGCGACAGCACTGATAGTGTGGTAGCTAGCGGTAAGATCACGGTTGGGGATGTAGATAGTCAGGACACACTAAACGTTACTCTCAGTGCTCCTTCCACCGCTTTGACTTCCGGTGGCGCTGTAATTCAGTGGGCTTGGAATGCAACTACCAAAGTGTTGACCGGTTATACCGGCATGCAAGGCGGTGCGGACTACAAGGAGGTCATTGATGTCAAGTTGACCGCTCCTACCGGTAGCACCAAGGGTGACTGGAGCTATGAGGTGACCCTCAAGGCGCCGCTTGATCATCCGGATAAGGAAAGTGAAGACGCGCTTAGCTTCAAGGTGGGTGTGTCCGTATCGGATGGCAAAACAACCGTTACCGACAGTCTGCCTATCACTGTGGAGGACGATGCCCCCATTGCTGGCGATGCTGCCGCGGTTTCGCTGGTGAAAACCAGTATTCCTGATGTATTGACCGGCAAGTTCAGCATGACCGGCTATAGCGGGAATAGCACCAGCATTGATGGTGGCAAGTTCACCATCACGGCTAAAGGTTTCCTCTCTTCAACATCTACTGCTCTGACTGATGCGCTGGTTAATGGCTCGAGCGAAGGCATTGGTGTCAAGAGCTCGACAGCCCCTTACCACAATATTGAGAACGAGGTCGATTTCCGCAAACTGGCCGACGGCTCAGGGGTATCTGAAGAGCTGGTGATCAAACTGGATGCTGGCACTGTGGCTTACGGTGCCAAGATCGAGTTCAGCAAGATGTTCGGTGGTGAGCTGGAGAGTGGTGTGGTCGAGTTCTACCGTGATGGAGTTCTGATCTCAACACTTCCCTTTAGGTCGGATGCGGCGGGTGGAGAGTACAACCAGAACTTCCAAGTGCAGCAGGGTGGTTTTGACACCATGGTGATCAAAGCAACCGATAACGGCAATTCGTTCAACGTCAAGGACAACAGCGACTTTACAGTCAAGTCTATCGAGTTCCTTGGCTCCTCTACTCCGCAGGCAATTGCCTATGGCTCGGGGACAGTGGCACCGCAATGGGGAGCTGATGGTAAAGGGCGTCTGGAGCTGGTTACCGGCACCGTTGAAACGGGTCTGAAAACGGCAGCTGGTCTGGCAATTACCATTACCGCGGAAGGTGCCAACAGCATGGTTGGCAAGGCCAGTGATGGCAGCTTGATCTTCAAGATGCAATTCACGCCTGCAACGGGCAAGTGGGAATTCTTCCAGTATGCAGAGATGCAGCGCCCGGTTGGTGATGGCGACATCGACTTCACCTTCAAGGCCTATGATCGGGACGGTGACGGCTCGCAAGGCAGCTTTGCTGTCAACCCGCTGGCGCGCCCTGATGTAACCGGTGTATTGAGTGCCACTGTGGTTGAAGGGGCTACCTTGCAGCATGTTGTGACCTTGAGTGGTGCGACTAATGTAGCGACTGAGTACAGCCTCTCAATCGCGGGCAGTGGTACTCATGCTGCCTCTAACTCTGACTGGGGAACTCTGCAGTTCAGTCACGGTGTTACCTATAACAGCAGCACAGGCAAAATCTCAGTACCAGCTGGTGTGACGAGCTTTACCGTGTCAGTGCCGACAGTGAATGACAAGTTGGTAGAACAGACTGAAACCTTGACTCTGACAGTAGGTGGTGTGACCGGAGCCGGAACCATTACTGACAACGATCTCTCTGTGCGACTGGGCAATGGTCTGGTTGATGAGGATGGTTTGTCTGGCGGAAATGCACACTTGCCTGAGCCTGTGGGTATGCCTGCTAGCGGCCCGCTTTCTGTGACTCAGTCGCTGCAGGTGACTGATGGCAGTGGTGGCAATGTCTCTGGCGTACAACTCAAACTTGTTGGCATCACGGGTCTGAGCGGGGTGACGGGTATTGATGGTCAGCCGGTCAATGTTGTTCAGGATGGCGCGGGGCTCAAAGGGTACTTTGGTAACAACCCCGCCAATGTAGCCTTTACTGTGACGGTGGATAACAGTGCCAATCCACCGAGCTACACCTTTACTCTGCTCAAGCCGCTTAGCCACACAGTGGATGGTCAGAGCACAGCGTTGACCAGCCAGGACGAACTGCGCTTTACCGTCAACTATGAGGTAAGCAAATCTGGAGCTGAGACTGCCACTGGCTCGTTTGACTTGGCTGTGCGTGACGATGTGCCGGTTGCAGTGGTCGATGATGCCCGAGTTAGCGTTCTGGTTGATTCGTTTGATGTGAGTGGTATCGAGGCAAACTGGACTGATTGGAGAGGTGGATCCTCCGTGACTAGGGGGGACTCCAATGACAATGATTCTGGGTTGGATCAAATTCGCTGGGGAGGCGGTAACAATCCCTCTGGTTACGGTTTCATGGACAATGATGCCGCGTTGAACGGTGCAATTCCGATCAATGAAGAGATCAAACTGGGCACATTCACTCATTACAACAACCCGATTTATAACGATGCTATCAGTGCTGCAACGATGGAGGTTACTTTCTCCGTAACTGATGCATTGGGACGGGTCACGCCAATAAAACTTGTTGTGAATTTCAATCATAACGAAACCCCCAATGACAGATGGGGGAATGGTGATGACATCATCTCAATCGGTAATACGACTGCTACCTTCAACTTTGAAGGTAAGGCATACACGCTGGAGGTACTGGGTTTCCGCGATGCGGGTGGCAACGTGGTGAAGACTATCTACACCAAAGAGAATGCCAGCAACAGCTTCGATCTGATCGTCAAGTTGGTGGAGGGTTCTGGTTATCAGCTGCCACAGACCACAGGCAATGTGCTGGCCAACGATCTTGCCGGTGCTGATGGTGGTCTGAGTGTCATTGGCTACGGAGTCGGCAGCAGCTCGACCACCTATACCAATGGTGCGGGTACCCAGGTAGTTGGCCTGTACGGGGTACTGACCATTCTGGCCAACGGTGCCTATACCTATCAGGTCACCAAGAATGGCAGCCAGATCCCGGCTGATGCACGCGAGGTGTTCAGCTACAGCGTGCGCGATGGTGATGGCGATACCACCAACAGCACCTTGACCATCAGCGTCAATCCGGTGGACAGCAACGGGGTTCCGGTTCATCTGCCGCTGACGGTAGATGGTACTGACCTCAACGACTCTATCGTGGTACGCAATGGCGAGAGAGCGGCTAATCCTGACCGTCTTGATGTTTCCTTCGGCGGTAATCTGCTGGGCGAAGTCACTACCAGTAACGGCGGTACCGACCACATACATGCCGGTACCAGCTACAACAAGGGAAGTGCCGCCCAGACCGTCAGCAGCGGTGCAGGCAATGACCATATCGAAACCGGCAGCGGTAATGATGTGATTTATGCAGGCAAAACCGGGGCTGATGGATTCGGTACCGACGATTCGTTGCAACTGACGGTAAATCAGCTCAAGGCTCATCACATCATGACAGGCAGCTTGTCTGGCACAGATGCCATGCTCGATGGCGACGGTCTGTTGCTGAGTGTTGATGTCAGCAGTAGCAAAGCTGATGTGGTCAATGGTGGCAGCGGCAATGACAAAATCTACGGGCAGTCAGGTTCCGATATCTTGTTTGGCGGTACCGGTGACGACTACATCGATGGCGGTAGTCATAACGATGCGCTGCGCGGCGGTCTGGGGAACGATATCCTGATCGGCGGGCTCGGCAACGATGTAATGCGTGGTGATGGCGGTTCAGATACTTTCGTCTGGAATCAGGGGGATACAGTATCCGGCTCCCTGACCAAGGATTACATCATGGACTTCAACAAGGGGTCAGGCACCATCAACCGTTTGGAAGGAGACAAGCTGGATCTGAGCGATCTGCTGGATCACGATGGTTCTCACAGTACGACCGATCTGAAGAGTCTGCTCTCGGTGTTCCAGGACAATGAAGGGGTGCACCTGCAGGTCAAGGAGAGCAGTACTGCGCCGGTGACTCAGGAGATTGTGCTGATGAACCATACCTTCGACAGTCTGACGGGCGGTTCTGGCACCACGGCCAATCAGGTGATCGATTACATGTTGACCAACAACATGCTCGATATCGACAAGTAAGCCCAACTTGGGGCAATAAAAAAGCGGCAGAGCAATCTGCCGCTTTTTTTATCTTTGCAGGGAAGCGAAATCAGTTGCCGAGGGTGGCAAACAGGCTCTGCTCCAGGGTGCCGCGGGAGACACAGACCGGCTTGATGGACGGGGCCGGTACGCGTTCGCCTGAGGATTCAACGAAGAACAGCTCTGTGTTGCCCTTGACATTGACGGTGGCCACGCTGCTGTTGCCGCTCTGGGTGATGATCAGGTTGATCTGCAGGTTCGGGTTGCCCAGTGCAACTTTGGAACCCATGGTACCGCAGTCCAGCCACTCCAGCCCGTCGGCTGACTGGTTGACGTTGGCGGTCATCAGGCCGGAGCCACGTTGGCTGTTTTCGATGGTGAGGCCGTGATCGGTGAACCACTTCTCGGCGCGAGCCCACACCAGATCCACCGGGATCGCCATTTCCTGAGTGTTGTTGGTTGCCTTGGCAATTGGCGGGTTGTAGCGATACTCCTCACCGCCGTTATTGTCACCAGCACAACCAACCAGCAGCAGCGCCAATGCGCTCCCCATAATCTTTTTCATCTTGTTTCTCTCGTCCATATCACCAGGCCATTGGCCAACCGGCGCCTATTATCGCCGGAGCGACAATCTCTGTCAGCAACCATCCAGCGTTCGATGTTATGGGGAGGTGATCGGGGTGCTTTACAAAATTGGTTTGCTATCATAGATTTGCTCGAAATTCCTCCATAAGCACCCCTGTGACCAACATGCTCACCCCGGATCTGCTGCAGCAGATCATCGACCAATTGCCAATGAGTATCTTCTGTCGGGATAGTCATGGGCGTTACCTGTTCGCCAATCGTGAGTTCGCCCGTGAAGCCAAGCTGGAGTCGCCTGCCGAGGTAGTCGGCAAGACAGATGCAGAGATGCCCTGGGGCGATCTCTTTCGCAGTGAGGATGAGCAGCTGCTTGCCGGAGGCGTGCCGATGCTGTATCAGCAGCTCCATTGCAACCGGGGTGGTGATACCTGCTGGATGGAGGTGCACAAGGTGCCTCTTTACACCCCGCAGGGGGAAGCGTGCGCAGTATTCGGGGTGGTTAATGAGATTGCCCAGCGCAAGAGCCTGGAACAGACGGTCAAAAAGCAGCAGTTGTTGCAGCGTTTTCTGCTCGATGCTATTCCTGACCTGATCCGTTTCGATGATCACAACGGGGTGTTGCTGGAGTGCAATCAGGCGTTTCTCGACTTTATCGGCCAGGGGGCGGATGAGGTGCTGGGTCAGCAACTGCCGTTCCGGCTGGCGGCGCCGCAGGGGATGGGTCATGGCGAGTGTTGTCTGCTGGATGCCAGCGGGCAGGGTCGACACATGGAGATCACCCGGGTCGATGTCCCCGATGGTGATGGCCACTCCCTCGGGATCCTGACGCTGGGGCGTGACATCACCGGCCTGCGCACCACTCAGGCGCAGTTGCAGCAGGAGCAGCACTACGACAGTCTGACCGGACTGCTCAAACTCTCCCGATTCTTGCAGACCAGCCGCCATCTTGGGGGACGCAGTGCCACGCTGGTGCTGGTTGATCTGCACCATTTTCGTGAAATCAACGATCGCTTCGGGATCCGGATTGCCGATCGACTGCTGAGCCAGGTGGCCAAGCGGTTGCAGCAGCTGGTACCGCCGCGTTCTCTGCTCTGTCGGGTCGCTGCCGATGACTTCAGCCTGTTGTTGCCGGATTTCAATGAGCCATTGCAGGGGTGGAGCCAGCATCTGCAGCAGCAGTTGATGGAGCATTATCAGGTGGAAGATCACCGCATCCAGATCCCGGTGTTTCTCGGGCTGGCCCAGGGGAGGGCAAGCGATGCCGAGCGGTTGCTCAGTCATGCCGAGGCTGCGCTGGCGCAGGGCAAACGGCAGCAGCAGTACTGCACCCTGTTTGATCCCGAGCTGCATGCCCGGCTCAAGCGGCGTCAGCTGATCGCCGCCCAGTTGCCGCTCGCCATCAAGTCCGCCCAGCTGGTTGCCGTCTATCAGCCGATCATCTGTACCCGCACTCACCGGCTGCATGGCGCCGAGCTGCTCTGTCGCTGGCCCCATCCCGAGCTTGGGATGATCTCCCCCGACGAATTCATTCCGTTGGCGGAAGAGATGGGGATCATCGGTCAGCTTGGTCAGCTGATGCTGGAACAGGGCTGTGCTCAGCTGGCGCAGTGGCAAACTGCGCAGCCGGATATGGTGCTCTCCATCAACCTTTCGCCGCTGCAGTTCCGTGATCCGGCGCTTTGTGAGCGGGTCTCTGCCTGCATCGCTCGCCATGGTCTCAAGGCCAGTCAACTGGAGCTGGAGATCACCGAAGGGGTACTGATGGAGAACGCCGACGAGATTGAGACCAACCTCGACAACCTGATTGCCGCCGGTTTTCAGTTGGCCATCGACGACTTTGGTACCGGTTACTGTTCACTGGCCTATCTGCCGCGTTTGCAGGTGGCGACCCTCAAGCTGGATCGCAGCTTCACTCAGGGGCTGGCCAGCAATAGCGCGACCACCGCTATCGTGCGTTCGGTCATCGGGTTGGGCCATGAGCTGGGGATCCGGATCACGGCCGAAGGGGTAGAGACACCCGAGCAGCAGCTGTGGTTGACCGAGGCGGGGTGTGATCGGCTTCAGGGCTATCTGTTCAGTCGCCCACTGCCGCCGGCGGAGTTTGCTGCCAGCTATCTGGTGTGAGAGATCGTCAGAAACAACAAGGCCACCGCAAGGTGGCCTTGTTGTTTTACGATGGAGGCAGGATCAATCCTGGAAGTAGGTGCCCCAGCCATCGTAATCCACCCCATATTTTTCCAGGATGGGCAGCATCTTGGCGATATCGGCGACGATCGCTTCGACATTCAGCTTGCACTCGATGGTGGCATCGAAGCAGAAGATAGTGGCGCCGTCATCCAGCTCCATCTCTTCGGCATCGGTCACTTCAAAACCGGCCTTGAACAGGTCAACCGCTGCTTTTTCCAGACGGTCGAAATCCTGGCAGGCGAAGTGGTGCTCGATGTCGTAATCCGCATCGGGATTGCTGCCATCGGCCAGCAGTTCGTTGACGATCTCGGTGGTCTCATCACGCCACTCTTGCATATTCAGACTCATGTTGCCTCCAGGCGGTATCATTGCGGCAAAGCATACTCGCAGAGTGGATTCGGCTCAATGCGGCGGACCCACTGAACCTCGAATTTCCATCATATTGGCGCAGCCTGCAGGGTGTTCAGAGGACAGCGAGTATGGCAAACAGGACTGAAATGGATAATAAATGGCCGCTTCGTTCGGTTGTTGAGCGAACGCGCTTTTTATCGTGCCATCATGGTTGACACTCTGCGCAGGAAAGGGTTTAATGCGCGCCGTTGCCCAGATAGCTCAGTCGGTAGAGCAGGGGATTGAAAATCCCCGTGTCGGCGGTTCGATTCCGTCTCTGGGCACCACAATTCCTCCTTAGTTCAGTCGGTAGAACGGCGGACTGTTAATCCGTATGTCACTGGTTCAAGTCCAGTAGGAGGAGCCAAATTCGAAAAGCCCGCTCAATCGAGCGGGATTTTTCATTTCTAGTTGCTGTTGCATGCTGCCAAAAAGAGCGTCGCGCCACAGGTGGCACTGAACAGCAGCATTCCGGTTTGCAACATGCTGCCAGGGCATGGCTTCTTCTCTCTTTTTCTGGCCCTGATCCACTTCGGTTTCATCACATTCCCTTATCCATTTTGTCGGCCTGAATGGCTGCACTCCTGTGCAGGCGAGCCATCTTTGTTGAATGGCGCCATGGCGTCAATCTCCCCCGCAAAACAATTAATTCAGCACCGTTGAAGAGCGGCTTGTCGGGTGATGTTTCGACCTTTAAGCCATTGTTAACATTTTGGAAAACCGGAGTGACCCTGTGGCTGGGCGGGGCTATGATGTGGTCAATGATGTTCCCATCCTGACGGAGAGACCCCAGATGAACAGCCCCTTGAGCTATGTACTGGACGGCATTCATTGCGAGCCGCACTTTTTTACTGTTCCCCTCGATCATGATGAGCCGGATGGTGACAGCATTACCCTCTTTGCCCGTACCCTCTGCCGTAAAGACAAGCTCGATGAGAAGTTGCCCTGGCTGCTGTTTCTGCAAGGTGGGCCGGGATTCGGGGCACCGCGCCCGACGGCCAACAGTGGTTGGCTCAAGCGGGCGTTGCAGGAGTTCAGAGTGCTGCTGCTGGATCAGCGTGGCACCGGGATGTCGAGCTCAATTCACGGGCAGATTCTGGCCAAAATGACACCGACCGAGCAGGCGGAGTATCTCAGCCATTTTCGCGCCGACAGCATAGTGCAAGATGCCGAGTTCATCCGGCAGGAGCTCAGCCCCAAGCATCGCTGGAGCCTGCTGGGTCAGAGCTTTGGCGGCTTTTGCTGCCTGACCTATCTCTCGCTCTTCCCCGATAGCCTGCGGGAGGTCTATATCACCGGCGGCATCGCGCCGATTGGCCGCAGCGCCGAGGAGGTTTACCGCGCCACCTATCAGCGGGTGGCTGACAAGAACCGAGCCTTCTTCGCCCGCTTCCCCCACGCTCAGGGGATTGCCAACCGGTTGGCCAACCATCTGCACCAGCACGATGTGCGGCTGCCCAACGGTCAGCGCCTGACGGTGGAGCAGTTCCAGCAGCAGGGGCTGGATCTCGGTGCTACGGGTGCTTTCGAGGAGCTTTATTACCTGCTGGAAGAGGCCTTTATCGGTGACAAGCTGAGCCCGGCCTTTCTCTATCAGGTGCAGAGCATGCAGCCATTCAATACCAACCCGCTGTTTGCCATTCTGCACGAGGCTATCTACGCCGAAGGGGAGGCGACTCGCTGGGCGGCAGATCGGGTCAGAGGGGAGTTTCCTGCGGTGAACTGGGCGCCCGGCAAGGATTTCGCCTTCACCGGCGAGATGGTTTACCCCTGGATGTTCGAGCAGTACCGCGAGTTGCTGCCCCTGAAAGAGGCGGCCTATCTGCTGGCAAACAAGGCGGACTGGGGGGCGCTCTATGACCCGGCCCAGCTGGCCCGCAACCAGGTGCCGGTAGCATGCGCCGTTTATGCCGAGGATATGTATGTGGAGTTTGACTACAGTCGCGAAACTCTGCGTGGTCTTGGCAACAGTCGCGCCTGGATCACCAATGAGTATGAGCACAACGGTTTGCGTGCCGATGGTGAAGCGATTCTTGATCGTCTGATCACCCTGAATCGGGATCGCTGAATCGTCCGGTAAGGTAGCAGACAACAGGGGCCACGGCCCCTGTTGTTTTTATCAGCTTTTTACCTCTGGTTTGGGGGTATCAGGTTGTGACGGTGGGAGTTGTGGCAACACGATCTGCGGCTGCTCACCGGTCAGGCTCTTTAGGTAGGCAGTCATATCTTCGGCTTCCTGATCTGTGAGGCGCTGCCCCAGCTGGATATCAGCCATGATCTGGACTGCCTCTTTCAGATCCCATACTGCACCATCGTGGAAGTAGGGATAAGTCAGCTCGATATTACGCAGGGTGGGTACCTTGAACCAGCCGATGAACTGCTTCTCTCCGGTGACTGCCCCGCGACCCTGAGCCGGGTTATCCGTTTTGTAACTCTTGACCAGTCCCATCTTCTGATAAGAGTTGCCGCCGATAGCGACCCCGTTGTGGCATGCCGTGCATCCTTTGGCTTTGAACAGTTCATACCCTTTCAGCTGTTGTGCGGTCAGTGCCTTGCTATCCCCTTTCAACCAGCGGTCAAACGGGGCATTGGGGGTAACCAGGGTCTCTTCAAAAGCAGCGATGGCATCGGTGACCTCGTCAATGCCGAAGTTGTCCTTGCCATAAACGGCGCTGAAGCGGGTACGATAGCCAGGCAGGGTATGCAGAGTTTCGACCGCCAGATTGTGGGTAAATGCCATCTCCAGTGGGTTGGCGATGGGGCCCGCCGCCTGCTCTTTCAGATCCTTGGCGCGACCATCCCAGAACTGCACGAAGTTGAGGCTGGAGTTGAGTACGGTCGGTGAATTAATAGGGCCCACTTTCCATTTATGGCCGAGTGAGCTGACTTGATTATCCACCCCTCCGGTCGCCAGGTTATGGCAGGAGTTACAAGAGATTGCGCCGGATTTGGAGAGTCTTGGCTCGAAAAACAGCATCTTGCCCAACTCGACTTTTTCCGGGTTTGTCACCTTGGCTGGTTCCACGGGCTGTATGGGTTCATTCGCCCAACCGGCACCGGGTAATATCAGTGCCACTAGCAAACAATATTTTCTCATTGCGTCATCTCCCTTGAAGCTGTTTATGCCAGCAAGACAAGGATGACGTTAAAGCGCTGTTCATTAATTGATCAAAATCAGCCTTGCTTGATTATTTACAATAAAAACAATCATATATGATTTGTTGGCAAAATGGGGGCAGGATAATTAAGAGGAGAGTATGGAGTTAGCATCATGCCTGGATTATGTGCGAAGCAAAGAAAATGAACAGGCGATTAATTAGATTGCTGTCATTGAATAAAGCGATTATTCAATATGCTTTGCCATTCTGCCGTTAAATAAATACCTATCAAATGCATCATTAATAATAAACCGACAGGATGAGCAAATTGTACCCTGCGTTTCAACACCCTCTGTCGTCTTGTTCTTTGGAGCGGCGCCGGATGGTCGTGCTTTTCAATCAAGATAAGGATGTATGATGAGAAAGTCTCTGTTGGCCTGCTCCCTGTTGCTGTGCCCTGTCGTGTTTGCTGCCACCCCCCATTGGGAATATAGCGGTGAGGCGGGGCCTGCCCACTGGGCCAAGCTGACCCCTGAGTTTGGTCAGTGTGCGGGCAGCAATCAGTCGCCGGTTGACCTGAGCGGATTGGTCGAGGCCAAACTGGCCCCGCTGGTACTCCACTATAAGGCGGGTGGCAATACAGTGGTCAACAACGGTCATACCGTGCAGGTCGGTTATGCCCCGGGTAGCACCTTGCAACTCGATGGCACCACGTTTGAACTCAAGCAGTTCCACTTCCACGCCCCGAGTGAGAACCTCATCGAGGGCAAATCCTATCCGCTGGAAGGGCATCTGGTACACGTCAGTGACAAGGGAGAGATCGCCGTGGTGGCGGTGATGTTCGAGGCTGGCAAGGCCAATCCGGTGCTGGCGGCTGCCTGGAGTGCATTACCGGCCAAGGTGGGGGAGACCCAGGCCCTCAAGGCGCCGCTCTCTGCTGAGCAACTACTGCCTGAGAATCGTGACTACTATCGCTTCAGCGGTTCCCTTACTACGCCTCCCTGCTCGGAAGGAGTGCGCTGGCTGGTGATGAAGCAGCCGGTCGAGGTCAGTCAGGCCCAGATCGACGCATTCAAGGCGGTGATGCACCACCCCAACAACCGGCCGGTGCAGCCCCTCAATGGGCGCGTGGTGCTGCAATAACACAGCGTTGCAATAGCACTGCAGATAGCAAAAACAACAAGAGGGCCGCAAGGCCCTCTTTTACATGGCGAGGTATCGGCGTGCGATCAGAGGCTGGCAGCGATCCGGGCACCGAGCGCCGCGTTGTTCAGCACCAGCTGGATGTTGGCCGCCAGCGAGTTGCCGCCAGTCAGCTCGCAGACACGTGCCAGCAGGAAGGGGGTTGACGCCTTGCCCTTGATCCCCTGCTCATCGGCTTCACGCAGCGCTTGGGCAATGGCTGCGTCGATATCGGCTTTTGGCATGGCGTGTGCGCTCGGGATGGGGTTGGCCACCACGGCGCCGCCCGCCAGTCCCAGCTCCCACTTGAGGCGCAGCGCCTCGGCGATGGCTGCCGGACTCTCCAGTCGATAATCAACCTTGAAGCCGCTCTCGCGGGTGTAGAAAGCGGGCAACTCTTCGGTCTGATAGCCGATCACCGGCACCCCTTGCGTCTCCAGATACTCCAGAGTCAGCCCGATATCGAGAATTGATTTGGCCCCCGCACAGACTACAGCCACCGGCGTTTGTGCCAACTCCTGCAGATCGGCCGAGATATCGAAGGTCTCCTGCGCGCCGCGATGTACCCCGCCAATGCCACCGGTGGCAAAGACCCGGATCCCCGCCATGGCAGCGATGATCATGGTGGAGGCGACCGTGGTGGCCCCCATCCCCTTGCGCGCCAGTACGAATGGAATGTCGCGGCGGCTGCACTTGGTCACGCTGTGGCCTGCCCGGCCGAGCGCTTCCAGTGCACCCGCATCGAGACCCACCTTGAGGCGGCCATCGAGGATGGCGATGGTGGCCGGAATGGCACCGTTGTCGCGCACCACCTGCTCCACCTGACGGGCCGTCTCCACGTTCTGCGGATAGGGCATGCCGTGGGAGATGATGGTGGATTCGAGGGCAACCACCGGTTTGCCGGCAGCCAGCGCGGCAGCCACTTCCGGTTGGATATCGAGGTAAGCGTTCAGCATGAGTACTCCTCCAGTATGCGGTCAACGGCGGTCTTGCTCAGACCGGAAAAAACGGTATCGGAACAATTGACGGTGAGGGCGGCGCAGCCCAGGGCAAAGCGGGTGGTTTGGGCAATGTCGAGCTGTTGCAGCCAGGCGTGGGCGAGGCCAGCCATAAAGGCATCCCCGCCGCCGGTGACGTTGAGTACCGGACTGCCCAGCACCGGCAGGTGACCCTGCTGCTCGCCATCGCTGTAGAAGATCCCCTGTTCACCCAGACTGAGGAACAGCCGCTTGACCCCGGCGCGGTGGAACCAGGCGGCTACCATGGGCCAGGTTTCGGGCCCGGCGATGGTCATGCCGCACAACTGCTCGGCTTCACTGCGATTGGGTTTGAGGGTGTGGATCTTGCCAAGCCAGGGGCGGATCTTCTCCACCTTGGCCACCGAAACGGTATCGACAAAGATGGCGTGCTCCCCCTGTCGCTCGAACAGCCAGTCGAGGGTGTGGATGGCCAGATTGGTATCGAGCACCCAAAGCCGGGCACCGCCGAGAAAGCCTGCGAGGGGGGTCAGGCGGGCAGGGGTGAGTTGCTCTATGATGGCCATGTCATTGATGGCGCAGCTCATTTCGCCGCTACCATCATGCAGGCTGAGGTAGCAAGAGGTAGTGTGGCCATCGAGCACCAGGGTCTGGCGCACATCGACGCCAGCCCGCTGGCTCACCTCCAATAGATGGTGGCCATACTGGTCGTTGCCGACCGCAGTCAGCAGCCGAGTATCGCTGCCGAGCCGCGCCAGATTCTCGGCGATATTGCGGCCAACACCACCGGCCGAGGTGCGCACCTTGCCCGGGTTGGAGTCGCCAAGCAGCAGGTTGTCATGGCTGGTGCCGCAAATATCCATATTGGCACCGCCGATCACCACCACGTAGGGGCCCTCTCGCAGTACATAACCTCTGCCTTGCACATATCCCTGCCGGATCAGGCTGGAGATGTGGCTGGCCAGCGCGGAGCGGCTGATGCCAAGGCGATCGGCCAGCTCCTGCTGGGCAATCATGGGATCCTGACGCAGCAGGGCGAGGATCTCTTGTTCACGCTCAGTCATAGACAAACATCCATTTACAAACGTTTGTCCATTATTGCTGGGAAACGTTTGCTGGCTATCGGCTTGTACAAAATTTGTCGGATTGCGCACAAAAAATCGACATTCAAAGCTGGGTTGGCAAGCGGTTTAGCCGGGGAGGGGACTTTTAACGGGTCGATGGCCCTGCAACGGCTTATAATGGCCGCCGCAAGATGAGGAGAGATGATGGAAAAGAGTGCATTCTGCTGCGTGGGGCTGGTCAATCCCAAGTCTCCGGAAAATGTCGGCTCTGTGATGCGGGCTGCGGGTTGTTACGGGGTGGACGAGGTCTACTACACCGGCAACCGCTTCGAGTTGGCGCGCCGCTTTGCCACCGATACCAAGCAGATGGTGGAGAAGATCCCGCTGCTCGGGGTGGATGACCTGATGGCGTTTATCCCGCAGGGATGCGTGCCCGTGGTGGTTGATCTGATCGACGGCGCTACACCGCTCCCCGACTATGTCCATCCGGAACGGGCTTTTTATATCTTCGGGCCGGAGGATGGCACGCTCGATCCCGCCCTCTATGGCGCGGTGAAAGATGTGGTCTATGTGCCGACCCGAGGCTGCATGAATCTGGCCGCCTCGGTCAATGTGATCCTCTATGACCGCTTGGCGAAGGGGTTCCGGCAACCCTGAGCTGTGGCGTGGCAACGGTGACTCAAACCGTAATGGAAACGGTGTTGCTCATAGACTGGTTGCTGGCGGTGGCCGCTGTTGACGGGGCTGCGGCATCCTTCTCTTTCCCCTATGGTGGGATCAGTTTTCGCCGGTCTTGACCGCCTGCTCCTCGAGAAAGTCGCGGTAGTAGTCATAGAGATGATAACGGCGATATATCTCGGCCAGCGTGCCGCGACGGATCAGATTCACCATCTCCTGATCCCACAGCTGTAGTAGCCGGTCGCCCTGTTCGGTATCGGTAAAAATGGGGTAAGTCGGGATCCAGCGCAAAATAGTGCGGTACATATTGGCTGGGGTCTCATCGGCGGAATGCAGCACGCCAGCGGTCAGGTAATAGCGATAGCGCCCCTTGTCAATCAGCTGCAGAGCCATCTCATGACTGTCGATCTCGTGCCACTGCATGGTGACCGGAAGATATTTATCCAGCACCCATCCTCGCCGCCAGAGGACGGCCTCGCCTTCCAGACTGCGCTCTCCCCGCCATTGCGGCTGCCACTGCTTGAGCATGAAGACGGTCACATCATCGGCGGAGGCTGGCTGATGGGGCTGCCTGACCCCCTTGATCTCGTCCAGATAGACACTCATCGCCATATCCCCCTCTTGCCTGGCTACCATGGCGACGGCGCGTTTGTAGGGCACGATATGGGGCACGATCTGATAGCCGTGGGGTTGGTAGATGGTTCGCACCAGATCGAGATAGATACCGCGGCCATCCGGTTGGCAGAAACCGGGCCAGCCATCGCAATAGACGTGAATATCGGCTGTGCTAGCGTGGGCGATCGCACACAGAGAGCAAAGCAGCAAACAACCGATGCGCAGCATGGTCAGCATTATCCTCGCAGGGGTGAGGAGAGCATTTATCACCTGATTTATACCATGCATTGATCGCGGCGGGCGGAGAAAACATCTCGCATCTCCATTTTGCGACAGGGTCGAGGGTTATTTACGGTCGGATCGTTATGATCGAGTAAAGATTCAATAGCACCCCAATCAGTAGAGGAGACTGCATTATGCCATCGATCAAGACTCTGCTCTGTCCAGTCGATTTTTCCCAAATGTCTCGCGCGGTACTCGACTACGCCGTTTTCATGGCACAGAGCCATCAGGCCCAGCTCAAGCTGATCCACGTGGTTGATCAACTACACGGTTTTGACAGTTACAAGATCCTTCATATGACGGCCATCGAGATCACTCACGAGATGGAGCGTCAGGCCAGAACCCAGCTCAAAGAGCTGGTTGCCACCCTGCCGATTCCGGCCACCTTTGATATTCGCTTTGGCCGCGCCGCCGATGAAATTGTCATTCAGGCCAAGGAGGATGAGGTTGAGCTGATCGTGATGGGCAGCCACGGTCGCTCTGGTATCAGCCATCTGCTGGTAGGCAGTGTCGCCGAGTCTGTGGTGCGTCATGCACCCTGTCCGGTACTGGTGGTGCGCCAATAACGCGCCACGTTTAGTGTGAAAAGCGTAACAAACAAGGCCAGCGATTGCTGGCCTTGCGTTTTCTGGTGTTGTGCCCGCTAGCCGTGAGCGTAGATGACACTCCCTCCCTTGATGGTATCTATGATGGCCCTGGCCTGCTCTTTGGGCAGGGCAGGGCAACCCCAGCTGCGGCCCAGCTTGTCATATTTGCGCAGATGGGTCGGGCTGGCATAGGCGGCGCCATGTACTACGATGGCACGCTTGCGGGCATTGCTGTTCTTGCCGGGGCTGAGCCCGTCCAGCCGCAGGGAGTAGCCATGTTTGCCCAGATAGGTTTCTGCGGTGCGATAGACGCCGAGGGAACTTTGGCGGGAGTTGAGCTGGTTGGAAAAGTGTTTTGCGGCCAGTTCACCTGAGTTGCGGCCATGGCTGACCCAGGTGTGATAAAGCAGCTTGTGGCGTTTCA
The DNA here is from genome assembly GCF_040908295.1 of Aeromonas sp. R4-2. NCBI lineage: Bacteria > Pseudomonadati > Pseudomonadota > Gammaproteobacteria > Aeromonadales > Aeromonadaceae > Aeromonas > Aeromonas sp. R4-2. Next base: position 16,988 of record NZ_JBFODL010000025.1, read on the forward strand.
TATCGATGACAAACAGTCTGCGCTGGGTGGATGGCTTGCTGTAATCGATGATGGTGAGAATGGGTTTGCGTTTGTGGCGCACAGTTTGATAACTGTTGAATGCCTGACGAAAGGTCTGTTTATCCAGCTTGCCGGCCAGACCCAGTTGACGATAGAGGCTCTGATCCCAGCTGGCATCTGCCGTGCTGCTCCAGATGAGCGATATCAACAGCAGTGGCAACAACAGCCATCCGCGTTGCCAGTCTATGTTCCCGCGCGCTTGTCTCATCCGTGAATATCTCCTTGTCACTCCCTGTCAACGACGCGGATATTGCCATCAATCCGCTCGATAGTTATATGCAAGGTGCTGAAAAGGCGCAATAAAAAACCGGCCGCAGAGCGGCCGGAAGTAATTCAAACAGTAGACATTGGTATCACAGGGTATAACTGACTTCCAATTACTTAGAAGTTGTACTGCAGGGCAACCGCGACTACGTCATCGGTGTTCTTGCCCAGAGAGTTGGTGGACTTGCCATCTACGGAGTCCAGCAGGTTCAGCTTGTAATCAACGTAGGCGTTGAAGTTCTCGGTGAAGTTGTACCAGGCACCGATAGATACGTACTCGGTGTAGGTATCATCGATACCGCGAGCAGAGTCTTTCACGTCAGTGCGCAGGTAGGCCAGAGAAGGCTTGAACTTGCCGATGGTGTACTGGGCAACGGCTTCGTAGCCATCCATCTTCTCGGCGTAGCCGTTGTTGACGAACAGGTGGTCTTCACCGTGGGAGTAGGTTGCAGCCAGGTAGAGGTCGCCAGTTGCATATTTGGCGCCGAAGCCCATCAGCTTGGCATCCTTGTCACCACCGAAGGCGGCGTAGCGAGCTTGCTCGTCAGTCTTGCCAGCCTGGTTATAGGCAGCACCCAGGCTCAGGCCCATATCGAAATCGTAGTTGGCAGATACTGCGAAGCCTTCTTTGGAACCTTTCTTGTTCCAAGTAGTTTGGCCATTTACATCTTTGAAGTTGGAACGATCTGCATTCTGCGGATCATTATTACCAGTGAACTGGGCACCCAGAGTCAGACCCTGGTAGTTATAGATGTACTGGGCCAGACCGTTGGTACGGCCGGTGCCGAATACTTCGGTATCTTTGCCCAGGCCGTCACCGCCCCACTCAGGCAGAACGTCGGTATAGTTGTTGACGGCCTTGGTGAACAGGCCATCCTGACGACCATAGCTGAAGGCGCCGAAACGGTCGTGCTTGATGCCGGCATAGGCATAACGCAGCTCGTCGTTGTCAGAACCGGAAGTCGGCAGGTTGTACTCGGCAAAGCCGAACGCCTTCATCTCGGGAGCAATCTTGGTCTCGCCAGCAACGTGCAGACGGAAGTAGCTCTGGTCACCTTCGGAACCGTTGTCGTCAGTACCGTAGTAAGCACCTTGTGCACGGCCGCCGATATCCAGTTTGGTATCGTTCTGGTTGTAAACGGTAGCGGCATGGGCGCCGCTCGCCAGCAGCAGGCTGGAGATGGCAATAGTCAGTGCAGACTTCTTCATATGCGTTATTCCTCTGATGTAAACACTTCCGAACTTGTTGTCGGTTCTGTGAAATCGGAAATGGTCCGATAGCCACACGGTAGGCGTCCCAACCTTGACTGGGCCTGAATCCATCGTTGTTTAATTGAGGTGACGAGGTCGTTATCAAGACTGGGTGTGACGGTTTTTGACAAGATAAAAAGAGATTAAATTCAATGAATTATTTTCTAGTGACTTTTTTGACATCAAGGCTGTTCTGAGCAACAAGGTCAATGGCTCAAGTTGTGAGCTATATCACACAGGGGAGAATTGGGCGGGGAGGGAAAAACGGGGCGGGAGCCTTGCAAGGCTCCCGCCAGTGATCAGATGGGCTTTTGCCACAGGGTCAGCAGCAGATCCTGTTCCAGTTCATTCGGGCCCTGTTGAGCGAAAGCGTGACGCTGCTCACCGGTTGCCCGCCAGCCAAGACGGCTGGTCTCCAGAATAAAGCTGCGCATGGCCTGATCCATGGTGAGGCTGAACTGGCAGCGCTGTTGAGCCACCGGATTGAGACCGCCGAGGGTTGGCCAGCTGAGGGGGTGTTCCATGCTCACCGGATTGAGGCTGACCCGCAGTTGCCACTGATGGCGCGGGCCCGGCTGCAGGTAGAGCAGATAGCCACCGGGGGCCAGCCAGCTGACCAGCTGTTCGGTCTTGACCTTGAGATCGTTGACCAGCAACACCTGAGCAGAGCCCGGTTGCAACGGCGCGCGAGCGGGATCTGCAATGACAAACTGGCCGTCCGGCTGCGCTTTTTTGGCGGCAAAGATGGTGTTCTTGGCGATATCAACCCCAGCAAACTGCCAGCCGGGCAGGCGCTCTGCCAGCGCGCGGCAGTAGTAGCCTTCACCACACCCAAGATGGATCAGCTCTTGTGGTGCCAGCGGAGCGAGCAGTGCGGCCATGGCCTCGACCAGCGGCAGTTGGTGCCCGGCTTCCAGGAAATGGTGCTTGGCGCGCATCAGGGCACGGCTGTCGCTGTCTTTGGGGTTTTTCTTGCCGGGGATGAGATCCAGATAACCTTCCGGGGCCGGATCGAAGTGATGCTTGTTGTCGCAATAGAGGCCCTGGGAGGCTTCATGAAGATGGAGCGGACTGCGGCAACGGGGACATTGAAGATGCATAGTAACTCTCTGGGCGAATGCCGGAACAGTGAAGGGCGTTCGGGATTATAGGGGAGAGGATCAAAAAAGGCTGCCGTAGCAGCCTTTTTTATCCCAAGGCCTCAGTCAGGCCTGCGGACGGGTCATCAGCGAGTGCCAAATACCACAATGGTCTTGCCGTGAGCAGAGATGAGCTCCTGCTCTTCCAGCATCTTCAGGATGCGGCCCACGGTTTCACGAGAGCAGCCGACGATCTGGCCGATTTCCTGACGTGTGATCTTGATCTGCATGCCATCCGGGTGGGTCATGGCATCCGGCTGTTTGGCCAGGTTGAGCAGGGTCTGGGCGATCCGGCCGGTCACATCCAAGAAGGCGAGGTTACCCACTTTCTGGCTGGTGTGTTGCAGGCGCTTGGCCATCTGGCCAGAGAGACGCATCAGAATGTCCGGGTTGACCTGGATCAGCTGGCGGAACTTCTTGTAGGAGATCTCTGCCACTTCGCAAGAGCCTTTGGCGCGAACCCAGGCGGAGCGCTCGGGATTCTCGTTCTCCTCAAACATCCCCATCTCGCCCAGGAAATCGCCCTGGTTCAGATAGGAGAGGATCATCTCTTTGCCCTCATCGTCCTTGATCAAGACGGCCACAGTGCCCTTGACGATGTAGTAGAGGGTCTCCGCTTTTTCACCCGCATGGATCAGGGTGCTCTTGGCGGGATACTTATGAATGTGGCAGTGCGACAAGAACCATTCCAGGGTGGGATCGCTTTGCGGTTTGCCAATGACCATGAGAATTCCTCTGTAGTGTCTTTTTATGGACTTGTGCGTCCGGGCAAGCTGCCAATCTTGCCATTCCTTGTATTGGTCGCAGTAGGATAAGAGCCTTTGCCTGTGCTGACAAGGCTTTGCGGGCTTTTGACAGAGCCCTTTGAGTAATGCCTGCTGCGCCGCTTCGGCCATTCTAGGGAAGATAGAGGTCGGAGATGTTGATTTTGATCTATTTCCATCCCAACTCCCCCTGTTCGGCAGAGATAAGCGACTGGGTTATGCTAGGGATCCATCATCATGATTAACAGGAGAGAGTGCGAGATGAAAGCCAAGGTCAGCTGGGTGGAAGGGATGAAGTTTGTGGGTGAGAGTGAATCCGGTCACAAGGTGATCCTGGATGGTGCCAACCCCGGTGAGGGGGCCAGCCCGATGGAGATGATCCTGCTGGCGGTCGGTGGCTGCAGCTCCATTGATGTGGTTTCCATCCTCGAAAAAGCGCGCCAGTCGGTGACCGCATGCCACGTCGATGTCAGTGGCGAACGGGTTGATAGCGTGCCCCGGGTTTTCGAGAAGATTAATCTGCACTTCGTGGTGACGGGCAAGGGATTGGCAGAGAAGCAGGTGGCCAGAGCGGTCGATCTGTCGATGGAAAAATACTGTTCTGTTTCCCTGATGTTGGAAAAAGCGGTACAAATTACCCATAGTTATCAAATTGTTGAAGCTTGATAACGATAGTTTCGTTGGTACCCTGGCATAAGGCCGTTACGTAAGGCCACTGCACAAGGCCATGACATAAAGCCATTACATAAGGAAAGTGCAATGAAAAAATTGATCGCTCTGCTTCCCCTTTTGGGTCTGGCGGCGTGCAGCAGCCCGCAACCTACCCAGTATCAATACAGCCAATACCAGTGTGGCGAAGAGATGCTGGCCGTTACCTATGATGCCCAGGCCGACATGGTGCAGTTCCCCTATGCCGGGGTTTACCACAAGCTGGCGCGTGTGGAGTCAGAGTCTGGCGCCAAATATTCTGACGGCCTGACCACCTTCTGGAATCAAGAGAAACAAGCTCTCCTCACCCAGAAAGGGGTCACACTGCTGACCTGTACGCTCAAATAAGTGACCACAGATAGCTGAAGGTGTGCGGCTTTATGCCCGAGTCTGGCCTAGGCCGGATTGGGTCAAGAGGTTGAGACCACAAAAAAAACGGCTTGCCGGGAGGCAAGCCGTTTTTCTATCCATCCATTATCACTAAACAAGCGTTAGTTGGTGGGGACGCGATTGAGCATCTCGGCCGCGAGCTGTTGGCTAAGCGCCTGACGTTGGCTGTCTGCAATGCTCACATCGCTGGTCAGCTGGATGATGCTGCTCCAGACCGCTTTCTGGGTTTTGCGATCGAGCAGCACGATGGCCAGCGACCCTTTGCGCTGGTTGGCCGAGGCATATACCCCGGGCGTCATGCCAAGACGGGCGAAAATCTCGCCGTCACTCATATCCTTGCCGCCCGCGACGCCGATAGCGACCCACAGATCCGCTTCGTCAAGCGGTGCACTCTGCCATCCCTTGCCATTGAGCTCCCGGCTTACCGCCTGCTGCATCGGCTCCAGCCACCCTTCCGCCAACTCACCGGCAAATTGATACTGTTCGGCCAGGGCGTAGCGCGGGGTTGCACCATAGGTCCAGTTGCCCATCGGGCGAACCAGCATGGTGCCGGACTCCAGCGTGGGGGCCGCCGGCCCGCTGCTGCAACCGCCAAGCAGGGCGAGCAGTGCCACAGAGAGATAAGCAAGCCGCATCGTGAACTCCTTTGAATCAGGTTATTTTGCCGGTTTCGATCAATTGCTGGATGAGCGGGCGCAGGATCAGCTCCATCGCAAAGCCCATCTTGCCACCCGGCACCACTATGGTGTTCATCCGCGACATAAATGAGCCGTCGATCATCGACAGCAGGTAGGGGAAATCCACCTGCTTGATACCGCGAAACCGGATCACCAGCATACTCTCGTCCAGACTCGGGATCACCTTGGCGCTGAAGGGGTTGGAGGTATCCACCGTCGGCACCCGTTGGAAGTTGATATGGGTGCGCGAGAACTGCGGGGTGATGAAGTTGATGTAGTCATCCATGGAGCGAACGATGGAGTCGGTCACCGCCTCGCGGGAATGCCCTCGCTCCGAGGTATCGCGGATCAGCTTCTGAATCCACTCCAGGTTGACGATGGGTACCACGCCTATCAGAAAATCCACATGGCGTGCCACATTGTGATCCTCGGTAACCACTCCGCCGTGCAGCCCTTCATAAAACAGCAGGTCGGTATTGCTGGGCAGATGCTGCCAGGGGGTGAAGGTGCCAGGCATCTGGTTGAAGGGCACCGCCTCGTCAAAGCTGTGCAGGTAGCGGCGATACTGGCCATTGCCATCCTGCCCATAGCCCTGGAAAAAGCTCTCCAGCAGCCCGAAGTCATTGGCCTCAGGGCCAAAATAGCTGATATGACGCCCCTGTTCGCGCGCCTTGCGGATCGCTACATCCATTTCCGGTCGGGTGTAGCGGTGAAAACTATCACCTTCCACCACAGCCGCGGTATATCCCAGTTGATGGAACATGGAGCGAAAGGCGTTGGTGGAGGTGGAGGTGCCGGCACCGGACGAACCGGTAACAGCAATAATGGGGTGCTTGGCCGACATGGGATTCTCTCTTCCTTGGGAATTCCGTTATAAGGTCCGGATTGCGGTTGGGTCAAGACTGCTCGATGAAGCGGTCTTTCATCACGATATTCACCGATTCGTGCAGCTCGCTATAGACGATGACAGCTTTGCCTTGCTGTAATTGTTCTCTCACTGCATCGACTTTGACGCCAAGCGGGACATCCTGCTCTCCATATTCGGTTCCTTCCTGCAACACAAAGTGTTCGATCAGGTTGGTCAGGGTGTCGCCGTCCAGTTCTTGCCAGGGAATGATCATTTAAAGGTCTCACAGCAAAAGAGGTGATCGTCAGGCTATTGTTGTGTTGAATCCCGCGAATGCAATCACTTTTTACCTTTTCACCGGAGTCTGAGAGATGTTGTCTGAAGCGCAGCGCAGCGCGCCGTTAACCCTGACTGAGCATCTGGACAGCGCACGTCGAGAGGCGATTGCCCGAGGCATGGTGTGGTTCTGGTTGTTGAACTGGCTGGTGGTGTTGTTTCTTTCGATACGCTATGAGGTTTACAGCCAGGTCGGGCTCGCCAGTGATGACAGCTTGCCCTGGCGCTTTCAGAGTGAGCTGGCGCTGGTCATGGTGGTGCTATTGCTGCTACCCGTTGTCAGCCTCTTTTGTGACCATCTGCAGGATCGCCTCTGGTTACGGATGGCTGCGCTGGTGATGGTGCTATGGGGCGGACTCTGGACGCTGCACATCTACACGATTGGTCAGGTGGAGCTGCGGGGAGGGGTCAGCTATGCCAACGGGATCATGCGGCTCAACCTGCTGGCCGCGCTCATCGCGTTTTATCCCGATCGCAAGATTTTTTATGGCTATCTCTTGGGCCCGATGACGGTGGGTGTGGGGTTGGAGCTCTTTTTGCGCGTCGATTTTCCCCAGATCTACCTGCTTGGGGTGTTGTTTGGCGTGATTGCGCTGGAGGTCGGCCGCCGCATGCTGCACCGCTGGTTTGAGTTGGCGATCATGCGGGAGCATGAAAATCTGACGCTGCTGCGCAAACTTGATCAGCTCGCCAAGCAAGATCCTCTGACCGGTGTCGCCAACCGGCGGCATTTCAATATCGAGCTGGATCGCGCGTTGGCCCATAGCCAGGAGAGCGGCGCTCCGCTATCGCTCATCCTGATCGATGTGGACTATTTCAAGCGCTTCAACGACCACTACGGCCATCAGGTAGGGGATATGTGTCTCAAAGAGGTGGCACAAGCGCTCAACCGTGCGGTTCGCACGCCATCTGATCTGGTGGCCCGCTATGGCGGAGAGGAGTTTGTGCTGCTGCTGCCCAATACCGACCGTCAGGCGGCGGCCAGCGTGGCGCAGCGGCTGCAAGATGGCCTGGCCAGCCTGCAGCTGGAGCATCTGGCGTCCGATGTTGCCCCCTGTGTGACGGTGAGTCAGGGGATTGCCAGCAATGTCTCCGGCGAAGGGGCGAGCCAGTTGCTGGAGCGGGCCGATCAGGCGCTCTATCGGGCCAAGGAGTCGGGACGCAATCAGTTCTGTGTTGAGGAGTGACTCTGTTCGGCAATCCAGCGACTGATCCGTTCATCCAGCCAGAACTTTGGCCGCCAGGGCGTGCCGTGCAGAAAGCCGACATGGCCGCCGCGCTGGCTCAACTCATAGCGCACCGTGGGCGAGAGTTGCTCCGGCCGGGGAATGACCGCGTGTGACATAAAGGGATCGTCGGCGGCGTGCAGGATAAGGGTAGGGATGGGGATTTGAGCCAGCAGCGGTAGTCCCGAGCAGCTCTGGTAGTAGTGGCTGGCACTGTGAAAGCCGTGCAGCGGCGCGGTAACCAGCTCGTCAAAATCGCGCAGGGTGGCAATCTGTTCCACTTGTCGAGGTTGCCAGCGTTCACTCGCTTTCTGCTGCTGGCGGATCTTGCTGAGCAAATTGCGGCGCATGGTGCGCAGCAGATAGTTCTGATAGACCTTCGAGAAGCCCTGATTGACCCGCTCGGCGCAGCTCGCCAGTTGCAGCGGGGCCGAGACCACCACCGCCGCTTTCAATGCCGCAGGACAGCCCCGCGCCAGCAGATTGATCAGCATATTACCACCCAGTGAAAAGCCGATGGCGATCAGCGGTTTGCCCGGGAAGCGCTGGCTCAGCTCGGCAATCAGCTCCTGCGCATCACCGATGGCGCCGGAGTGATAGGCCTGAAGATGGCGATTGGGCTCGCCGCTGCAACCGCGAAAGTGCATCAGCACAGCCTCTCTGCCCTCTTGCTGCAGATGGGCGAACAATCCCTTGGCATAGTGGGAGTGAATGCTCCCCTCCAGCCCGTGAAACACCACTATCAGCGGCCGTTCATCAAGGCTGACTTCCCCGCTCCAGGCGAGGTCGACAAAGTCCCCATCCTGCAGTTCAAACCGCTCCGCCACAAATCGGGCAGGGGTGCGGCGCAGCCATTTGGGCAATATGGTCTGCAGATGAGGATTGCGGGCCCACCAGGGGGCGTGGAAGTGGCTCTCGGTCAGCATGGGGTCAGTCGGTCTGGGTCGAAGATAAGGAGGACGGGAGGCGTGTTCCTCCCGCCAGTCATTGGCTTATTTCAGCAGGCGATCGTGATGTTCGGCGCCGCGCAGCATGGCCTGGATCAGCTCATTGGCCTCGAACTTGGTCAGCGCCTCATGAGCACCCACCTGATGGGCCCGCTCCACGCTGATCTCGCTGGAGAGCGAAGTGTGCAAGATGATGTAGGCCCCCGCCAGTTTGCTGTCGCTCTGTACCTCGAAGGCCAGCTCGTAGCCATCAAGCCCCGGCATCTCGATATCGCTCACCAGAATGTCGATTGGGGTCTTCTGGCTCGCCCGCGTCTGCATCAGGGTCAGTGCATCCTTGCCATTGGTGCAGACTTCATAGGGGATATTGATGTAGTCGAGGGCGGCCATCAACTGACGGCGGGCGACCGAAGAGTCATCAACCAGCAGGATCCGCATCGGCTTGATCCGTTCCCGCTGCACATCGGTCAGTACCGGATAGAGGTGGCTCGGATCATCCGGATAGACCCGGGAGAGGATCAGCTCCACATCCAGCAGCTGGATCAGCTGGTCATTGACCCGGGTCACGCCGGTTACGAACACATTGTGGCCGAGGGAGGCGGGGGGCGATTCGATATCGCGCCAGTTGCACTCGGTGATCTTGTCGATGCCCCGTACCAGAAAGCCCACCAGGGTACGGCGGCAATCGGTAATGATGATGAAGCAGTGGGGCATCTCCTCCTTGCTGATGGGGCGATAGCCCACCGCCATCGCCATGTCGATTACCGGAATGGTGGAGCCGCGCATATTGGCAGCCCCCAACACGGTCGGGTGCGAGTGAGGCATTGCCGTCAGCTGGGTGTAGGGCACTATCTCCTTCACCTTGAGGGTACCGATGGCAAAGGATTGTTTGGCTGAAAGGTGAAACAGCAACATGCCCTGGGATTGATTGGCTTTGCTCGTCATGGCAGATGTCCTGTTGGTCGAAACGTTGGCAGTCACTTCAGGCCTCTAGCATAAAGGATTACGGGGGGAATGGCCCTTCCTTGTTAACGACCATCTGGCAAAAAACTGGACTCATTCAGCCAATTTCGTTGGCACACTCACACCGGCGTCCGGTTATTGATCACCATCCTCGCCAACGCCCCACTGTTGGCAGGCAGCTTGCAATGCGGCCTCATCGGAATAACCCAGCTTGCTGGCCACCTGTGCGGGCTTGCTGCCGCCCTTGAGCAATCTGAGTGCCTGCAGCAGTTGCCACTGTTGTTGCAATTCACTCCCTTCTACCGGCGCATCGGCTTGTTGTGCCCACTGTTGCTGAGACTCCGGTTGGCCATTGGCCAGCGCTTGCCAGCAGGCTTGCAGCTCACCGTGACCCTGCTGGCTGATGGCGCACTGTTGCAGCTCATCCAGGATCACCTGCAGTCGCTGACCGTAGGCTCCTTGCCACTCTTTCGGACGTTGCCACCGGGCCAGCGAGTCGAGCAGGGCATCGAGCAGCGGCGTGGCCTGCAGCCAGCCAGCCTGCTGCGGCTGAGCCACGCGCAAAGAGACACTCAGCTGATCGTACTCGCAACCGCTGAGGGGGCTGAAGGCCGCGAGGGCATCGGCGCAGAGCCAGAAGCTGCTGCCTGCCGGCAGCAACAGCTCATGTTGGCCCAGTCTCAGCAGCGCGGCGCCCCGGGTGATCCGCAACAGCTGCCCGACCGGAGTTCGTTTGCGGTTGCCGGCGTGCAGGCCCTGGCAGGAAAAATGGTGATACTCGATGGCGTGATGCATGTAAAAACCCTGATATGATGCTGCCTGGAGGTAACAAATATGGAAACCAGACGTAAAAAGCGCTTCATTGCCGGTGCGGTTTGCCCGGCGTGCGGCAAATTGGACAACATGATGCTGTATCTGGAGCATGGAGTCGAGAAGGTGACCTGCGTCGCCTGTGGCGATACCCAGGTACAAACGCCTGCCGAGGTCGACAAGCAGACTCGCGAGGCGGAAGAGGTGATCGGGGTGTTTCGCCCCTGATAAGGCAACGGCGGGTGGAATGCGGGTCTCCTCGCTGACGCTGTTGCCGTTTTTTTCGTCACTCCGTGGCGCCGCACGGCATATGCGCGGCCCGCTTTTTAGGGTATTCTGAGCCCGTTTTTTTCTATCCGCAGGATCCTGACATGAAAGTAGCTCCTCTGAGCGTGGTTACGCTGGAATACACAGTCACCGACGAGCACGGTGAAGTCATCGACAGCACTGTCGGCAAAGAGCCGCTGGTCTATCTGCACGGCACCCGTTACCTGGTCTCTGGCCTGGAAGCCGAGCTGGAAGGTCGCGCGGTAGGTGAAGCCTTCGAAGTGACTCTGGCACCGAGCCAGGCCTACGGCGAATATGACGAGACACTGGTACAAGAAGTACCGGGCGAGCTGTTCGACGGCATGGAAGTCTCCGAAGGGGATACTTTTGTGGCTGAAACCGACGATGGCCACCGTCCGGTGACCGTGGTTGAAGTGTCCGAAGAGTTCGTCAAAGTGGATGGCAACCATCCGCTGGCTGGCGTAACCCTGGGCTTCAAGGTCGAGATCAAGGACGTGCGTGCCGCCACTGCCGAAGAGCTGGCCCACGGCCACGTTCACGGTGCCGGTGGTTGCGGTCACGATCACGGTCATGACCACGATCACGGCGGCTGCTGTGGCGGTCATGGTCACGACCATGATGAGGATCACGGCCAGGGCGGTTGCTGCGGCGGTGCTGGCCACGGTCACGATCATGGCCACGACCACGGTGATGACCATGGTCACGGCGGCTGCTGCGGTGGCGGCGGTTGTGGTGGCAAGGGCCATCACCACTGATCACGGCCATGCCGATGATAAAAAATCTGCCGTAGGAGTCATACCGAGCAATTAATATTCATTAATTGCTCCTCCTTGGATGATGAAATCCGAAGCCGGTTGTTCTGGCTTCGGATTTTTTATGTCTGTCAAATAGGCCCGCGGCTTTTCCCAAGCTAACAGGGCTGCTTATTTTTGGTTAATGCTCAAAATTATTCCCTCTCGGTTCCGCGATGGGGCTTTTGTGCGGAGCGCAAACGTCATCTGCAAACGAGTCATCAAATCGGTGTAATCATCAGCGCAATATGACCAAGTTACTTCATGTCCCAACAGCTATAACGAGCCAGCGTCAGTCTCTATTTGGTCTCGTTGTGCCCCATAAAAAAATAGCCAGTCAGGCTTAACTGACTGGCTATTGCCTAGTGACTAACTGATAGGCGCGAAGCCTTAGAGCTGCTCGATACCGACGATATGCCAGGGGGCATTGTTTTTGGCCAGATCGCGCTCGAGGTGCCACACCTCTTTGATGTCTTCTTCGACCTGCTCCTGACGGTCCATGTAGCGGCCGCTGAAGCGCACGCTCACCTGGGCCCAGTCGCTGCCGTAGTCAGCGCGTACCAGCTGGGTATCCACATACATCACTTCGGTATGCTGGTCGCCAGTCAGTTCGGCGCGCTCGGCTTTGAGCTGCTCAAAGAGCTCGGGGCTGACGTACTCGCGCACTTTTTCCAGATCGTTCTTGTTCCACGCCTCTTGCAGGGTGCGATAGTGATCGCGGGCACCGGCCAGGAAGCTGTTCATGTCAAAGCCCGGCGGAAGGCGGAACGGCACGTCGCTGTCGGCAAAGCCGGTGGCTTGCGGTGCGCTGTTGCTCTGCTCAAACTGCTGCGGGGCCGCGGATTGCGGTGGCTGATAGCCCGCATAGGCCGCCTGTTGTGGCTGTGGCGTCGCGACCTTGCCCTTGCGCAGGGTACGGATCAGGAAGACGGCACCCAGCGCCAGCAGGGCGATCAGCAGGAAGTCCATTCCTTGCAGACCTTCAAAGGCACCGCTGCCCAGCAGGTAGGCAAACAGGCCGCCAGCCAGCAGGCCGCCCAGCAGGCCACCCATCATGCCGCTCTTTTTCGGCGGAGTCTGGGCATTCAGTGTCGGATTCTTGTTGTCGACCGGTTTGGCCGCAGGCTGGGCCGGCGCAGTTTTGTAACTTTTACCAAAGGATTTGCCGCCGCCAAATTTCTTGGCTTCGGCGTGAGGTGCCCCCAGGCCAATGGCCAGGATCACGGCAAACAGGGTCAGCATCTTTTTCATTTTGACTCTTTTCACTCTCGTCTGTGGGTGGGGCATGCTCCGCTTTGGCAAGCTCAGCAAGGCGCATGGCAGGCTGCCTGTCCCTAATTGTGTCGCAGCTTGTATTCATCAATATCACCTCTGGCATGAATTATTCATGAACGAGGTAGCCGCGATGCGGCGTCAAACAAGAGGAGTAAACCGGATGAAAAGCAGAAGATTGAGTCGCAAGGAGCGCAAAATGCGAAGCAAAATCAAAATGGTCAAGGTAGAGCAGACTCTGGTTTGGCCCTTTATGATGGTATGAGCCGCCAGATAGGGCTCGCCGTAGTTGGCTTTCTTTTGTAAAATTCCCGTCCCCTTCCCGCTGCGGTTTTTATGTGTATGGCAGAGCAAGTGACGGCGAAAAAAGACGCCAAGACACAACAGCTGAAAGTTCCTCCCCACTCTTTTGAGGCCGAACAGTCCGTACTGGGCGGCCTGATGCTGGATAACGATGCCTGGGATCGGGTTGCCGAACGGGTTATCGATCAGGATTTCTACAGCCGTCCGCACCGGTTGATCTTCCAGGCTATGACCCGCCTCTCCAACGCGGGCAACCCCATCGACCTCATCACCTTGCAGGAGGAGCTGGAGCGCTCCGAACAGCTGGAAGAGGCGGGCGGCTTCGCCTATCTGGTGGAGATCGCCAAGAACACCCCGAGTGCTGCCAACATCAACGCCTACGCCGAAATCGTGCGTGAGCGGGCGGTCGTACGGGAGATGATCTCGGTCGCCAACGAGATAGTCGAAGCAGGCTACGAGCCACAGGGCCGTACCTCCGGCGATCTGCTCGATCTGGCCGAGAGCAAGGTATTCAAGATTGCCGAGCAGCGCACCAGCGCCAACGAGGGGCCCCAGCCCCTGAAGCTCATCCTCGAGCAGACCGTCGACAAGATTGAAGAGCTGTTCAAGACCCCGCACAACGGGGTGACCGGGGTATCGAGCGGTTACAACGATCTGGACAAGATGACCGCCGGTTTGCAGCGCTCGGATTTGATCATCGTGGCGGCCCGTCCCTCCATGGGCAAGACCACCTTTGCCATGAACCTCTGCGAGCATGCGGCCCTCACCGCCGACAAGCCGGTGCTTATCTTCTCGCTGGAGATGCCCTCCGAGCAGATCATCATGCGTATGCTCGCCTCGGTCGGTCGCATCGATCAGACCAAGGTGCGTACCGGTCAGCTCGACGACGAGGATTGGGCGCGCCTCTCCTCCACCATGGGATTGCTGCTGGAGAAGGGCAAGATGTATATCGATGACGCCTCCGGCCTCACTCCGACCGATGTGCGCTCCCGTGCCCGTCGGGTGGCACGCGAGCACGGTGGCCTATCCATGATCATGGTGGACTACCTGCAGCTGATGCGGGTGCCGGCGCTCTCTGACAACCGTACCTTGGAGATCGGCGAGATATCCCGCTCCCTCAAGGCCTTGGCGAAAGAGCTGCAGTGCCCGGTGGTGGCGCTCTCCCAGCTGAACCGAAGCCTGGAACAGCGGGCCGACAAGCGCCCGGTCAACTCGGATCTTCGTGAATCGGGCTCCATTGAGCAGGATGCGGATTTGATCATGTTTATCTATCGTGATGAGGTTTATCACGATGACAGCCCGGACAAGGGGATTGCCGAGATTATCATCGGCAAGCAGCGTAACGGCCCTATCGGAAGAGTGCGTCTCACCTTCCAGGGTCAGTTCTCCCGGTTCGACAACTACGCCGGTCCGGCGTTTGATGACGATTATTGATGTAAACCCAAGGTGATGGCGGTTTCGTCATTACCACGACTGCCCTGATCGATAGCCAGTCATTGACTGCTGCTCAGGGCCTGTTTTCCCGGTTCGACAATTATGCCGGTCCGGCCTTCGACGACGATAAGTGAGTGGCGGTCTTCGGCCCGATGAGGGGGAGACCATTTGTGCCCTCGTAAGGGAAAACCATGAAAGCGGCTACTGCCCAAATCAATACTGCGGCCTTGCGCCATAACCTCGCCGTGGTCAAGCGCCACGCTCCCGCTTGCAAGATCATCGCTGTGGTCAAGGCCAACGCCTATGGCCACGGACTGCTGCCGGTCGCCCGCACCCTGGTGGATGCGGATGCCTACGCGGTGGCCCGTATCGAAGAGGCGCTGATGCTGCGCTCCTGCGCCGTGGTCAAACCCATCGTGCTGCTGGAGGGCTTCTTCTCCGCCGACGATCTGCCGGTGCTGGCGGCCAACAATCTGCAGACGGCGGTTCACACCTGGGAGCAGCTCGAAGCGCTTGAGCAGGCCGAGCTGCCAGCCCCTGTGGTGGCCTGGCTCAAGCTCGACACCGGCATGCACCGGCTCGGGGTGCGGGCCGACGAGATGCCCGCCTTTATCGAGCGCCTCGGCAAGTGCAAGAACGTGGTGCAGCCGTTCAACATCATGACCCACTTCAGCCGCTCCGATGAGCTGGAGCAGCCCACTACCCGCGAGCAGATCGATTTGTTCAGCAAGTTGACCGCACCGCTGGCAGGCGAGCGGGCCATGGCCAACTCGGCGGGCATTCTGGCCTGGCCAGACTCCCACTGCGACTGGGTTCGCCCCGGTGTCATCCTCTATGGCGTCTCGCCCTTCCCCAACACGGTGGCGGCCGATTACGACCTGCAGCCGGTGATGACCTTGAAGACCCAGCTGATTGCGGTGCGGGATCACAAGGCGGGCGAGCCGGTGGGCTACGGCGCCAACTGGGTGGCGGATCGCGATACCCGCCTTGGCGTGATTGCCATCGGCTACGGTGACGGTTATCCGCGCATGGCGCCTAATGGCACTTCCGTGCTGATCAACGGCCGCATCGTGCCGCTGGTGGGGCGTGTCTCCATGGATATGAGCACCGTCGATCTGGGCCCGGGCGCGACCGACAAGCCCGGCGACGAGGCGGTGCTGTGGGGCGAGGGGCTACCGGTGGAGCGGGTGGCCGACGAGATTGGCACCATCCCCTACGAACTCATCACCAAACTCACCTCCCGCGTCTTTATGGAGTACGTCTGATGTGGCAGCAGTGCCTGCTGACGTTGAAGCCCCGTTCGCGGGGCTTTCATCTGGTGACCGACGAGCTGGTGGCCAAGCTGCCGATGCTGGCAGATTACCGGATTGGCATGGCCCACCTGCTGCTGCAACACACCTCTGCCTCGCTCACCCTCAACGAGAATTGCGACCCCAGCGTGCGCAGCGATATGGAGGCTCATCTGCACCGGCTGGCGCCGGAGGATGCCCCCTACTATCGCCACACCTATGAGGGGCCGGATGACATGCCCGCCCACATCAAATCCTCCCTGCTCGGGGTGAGCCTGCTGCTGCCAGTTCGCGATGGTCAGTTGGCGCTCGGCACCTGGCAGGGGATCTGGCTTACACCCGAATAATTGGTTTGACACTCTACACCTGACATACAAAACTTTTGACATCACAGGGATGTTTATAGGTGTAGAACCGTGGCGATACGAGAGAAATTCAATTATCAACCCATGAAGCTAGATCTGAGTGGGGTGAATGAATTTGGGTTACCGTGGGTCGTTGATGAAGAACAACGTGTTATCCATAAATGCCCGCAGATTTTTCGCCAGGATGGAGAGCCATGGTTAGAGGCAAATGCCTACGCTATCCAACGGCTGGAGACTGGGCGCAATATTGAGACGGTTAACGCATTCATGAATCACTTGCGTGACTATGCTGAGTTTCTCGAATGTGAAGGTCTGGATTGGCGCTATTTCCCACAAAAGAGAAAGCTACGATGCCTAGTCCGCTACCGTGGCAATCTCATTGAGAGACGTGACAAAGGTCGCCTTTCACCTAGTACCGCCTCTGCTCGTATTAGTGCTGTACTGGCGTTCTATCGATGGGCAAGGGCTGAAAGGCTGCTAGAGCAACAACCTTTGTGGGAAGATCAACACAAGGTTATTCGAAGTCATTCTTTGGTCGGTTTGCCACGAACTCTCACTGTGACCTCCAGCGATCTCACGATCTCAAACCGTAAACGACCAGGTTCTGTTGTTGAAGATGGGATAATGCCCTTAAATCAGACCTCTCGCCGCACATTACTTGCGTTTCTTGAGGCAAAGGGTATGACCGAGCTTTATTTGATGTTCTCGCTCGGCTTTTTCACGGGGGCTCGAATTGAGACCATTCGCTCACTGCGCCTTTCTACACTCGAATCGGCACATGGCGATCCATCAATTTCCCATTTGCAACGTATACCTATTGGCCCACCGACGCTGGTTAAGACGAAGTTTGGCGTCAGTGGTGAACTGCTTGTCCCTTTACCCCTTCTGCATCTGCTACAGAATTACGCAACGAGTACTAGGCGTATTTTACGTCAGGCAAAAGCGTCTCAAGAGAACAAAACGTTGCTGTTTTTGACGACTCGAGGGAAGAAATACGAGGAGGCATCGTTTACACGCCTTATGTCCGAACTCAGGAAAAAACTTGTGAAAGAGGGTCTGGGTGAGTTTGAGCGGTTAAAGTTCCACCAGAGCCGAGCCTCCTTCGGGACGGAGCTCATGCGTTTATGTATGTCAACAGTGAGTCACACTGATGATGCGATCGCTTTTGTCAGAGATGCTATGTTCCATAAGAGTGAAACTACTACATGGAAGTACATCCGGTTTGTGCAAAATGAACCAATCAAAGAAAAGTTGTCAGACGAGTTTTTTGACTTCTTTTCTGGCCGTGCTGCCCATTCCACTATGCTGATTGACGAAGTGATCAATGAATAATCTCCCTGATTTGAGAGTGCGGCATGACAACGTAGGGAGCAAAGCTCGTTTCGATCTACGACGCTTTCTGTATATCCGTCCGTATGCCAGTAACGGTAAGGCGCTGGATCCTCGGTGGTTTTTCCGCCGCATAGAACAGAGTGGTACGCATCCAGAAAAGCTGCACCGGTTGGCGTTGGTACTTGAAATCAAAGAGTTCTTTGAGATGAGGTTGGTTTCTGGCTGGTCATTGGCAACGGTGGAAGGTGATTTGGCGGGCTTGCAGCTGTTTTTTGACTTCTGCGACCATAATGGATGTGATGTAACGCTCGATAACCTTGTTGAGGCATATTTAGAATACTGTGAGTATCTGTTCTTGCGGTGTAACGCAACACCACCCGAACTGAAAAAAACGACAGCATTCAAGTATTCATCCACCCTTTCTACCATTTTTGGTGAGATCCTTGGCATTCCGGCAAGTATAGCTTTGGTTAAGCGCACCCGATTGGTGTGTCCACCATCTTCCAAAAAGGCGGTAGGTAGAGTAGCTGATAAGCAAAACCTCGAAGATACGTGCAATATGGGGCGCTTTCTGATAGCGCTTGCGAAAGGGATCTCGGTAAATTCGGTACTGGGGCCACTTCCTTTAAGGATCCCGTTTCAGAACCCATTGGGTGAGTATATCGAGGTCGTTATCAATCTCAACAAAACGCGAGTGGTTCATGATGCTGCGTTGTACGATCCCCGCGAGAACCTAACGGCTTCACAACGGCGTTCCGTCGAGCAAATTAAGAAATCGCGCGCACCTGTTGAGCACATATCAGGCACAAAGCGTAGTTACCTCGTCACACTCAGGGTGACAGCTGAGTTTCTCATCTTCATCGCGCAAACAGGTATGAACGTTACAACAGCCCAAGCGTTAACTCGTTCAGAATTTCGTTACAAACCGGCAGGCGACCAATGGCAAGTTAGGGCATTTAAGCGGAGGCGGGGGGGCGAAGTGATGTTTAGTATATATAAGTCTTACAAGCCACACCTTCAAGAATACCTCAGGTTCATCGATCACTTTTTCCCTAGCTCTGACCTACTATTTCCTTCTTGTGATAGGGGGGGGAACCCTTCATCTGATAGCAGAGTTTTATACCTGTCTCTGCGTAAGTTGCTCTTGAAAAATGGCATCCCTTGGATTCCGCCGATTATGCTAAGGCACACTCGCGCCAACTGGTTTTTACGGCGGTCGGGAGGGGATTTAACGTTAACGGCTGAAATGCTACAGCATGTTAAGGAGACTTTAAGGGATAAGTATGAGCTTCCCAGCCAGCAACGCGCAACTGCCGAAATTACGCGCTTTTGGCATCGCCACGATCAAATTGACACGGGATTCTTGAAGAGCTCGTTGATAGCAGGACATTGTTCTGGAGAGCCGACGTTAATCGAGAACAGGCCAGGAGGGGTTGTGGCACCAAATTGCATCAACCAGTCGGGATGTCTGTGGTGCAAAAGTTTGAGAGACATTGATTCTTTCGATTACATTTGGTCGCTAGCTTCGTTTAGGCACCTTAAAACACTGGAAGCAGCAGGCGTTATAAGGAATGAGACTTTCCCAGCTGATAAGGTGATTGATCGGCTGAACGCCAAGATAGCTTGGTTCGAGCAAGAGAGTGAAGAACGTGCTCAGTGGGTGAATGAGGCGCAGATACGGGTGGCAGAAGGTTACTATCACCCTGATTGGGCCAGTGTATTGGATTTTTTGGAGTCGTAGAGGGTGGATTTCATTCTACAATTCATGGAGCCAACGACGCTGGTGACGAAAGAGTCTGCGTCTTATCGTCCGCCTTCATTTCCTCCACCAGAAGATTGGCCGGTATCGATTGATAGACAAGGTAATCCGCTTTCATTTTATGGTGACGACTATTGGGATTTCTCGGCATTTGGGTATTATGGTTTCCATTTTGGCAAGCATGGTCTGTCGAGGCGTAATCTAGAGCTTATCAAGCAGGCTACGTTATTTGTCATGTACCACCCAGGTATTTTCCCAGGACGGATAAAGAGCTGTCGTAGTTATGTAGACATGCTGGTAAAAATTGGGTTAGTTTGTGATTGTCACGGTATTTCCATTAGTGATCTACACAAGTTTCCAGCTGTATTTCCTGCAGTTGTAGACTCACTTCAGTCGGCTAGAATATTGGATCGTATTTCGCAGCTTCACAAACTTCAGCTGTATGAACATGAGCTGGGATTCTGCATTGCCAGCAATGCCTTTTTGAAACTGCTTGCCAGAGACGTTCAAGGTCATGAAACGGTACAGCATCCTTATATTCCTCCTCGGCTTTGGAGTTATCAAGTAGAGCGTCTGAATGAGCTCCTTAGTGATTTTGAATCTCATCAAAATGCGATAGAGGATGCTTTCAGATGGATGCACCAAGCGTATGTGCATAATCTAAATGTGGTGCCCGCCAAGTACCAATCTCCTTTCTCAGAGCGGCACTTACACCAGAGCATTCGAGTGGTTTATGACGGTACTTTTGACGATTTTTTGGCTGAACGCAATTTGCTGGATGTATTCAGGAAATGGCTTACGCCAGAGAAAAAATCTGTCCATGACTTCAGCTACAGTACTCACGCCTTTTCAAAATATCTCTCATTCGTCCGTGATGCAGCTATTTTATTCATTCTGAATTTCAGTTTACAGCGCAAGCAGGAAGCTGCGTCACTCCGGAGTGATTGTTTCCATGTTGAGCATGACCCCTCTCTGGGCGACGTGTATTTCTTACTCGGAGAAACAACGAAAACTGATGAAGATTCTGATGCCCGATGGGTTGTGCCATATGCGGTAAAAAAAGCCGTTGATATCTGCGTATCGATAGCTAAGTTACGCTTATTAGCTTTACGTGAAGATGTCGAGCTATCGCATGAGGACAGAGCTAACCCATATTTACTGTTTCCCTCGACAGAGCTGTGGTCTTCTAATTCCAGTAAAGTGTCTTGCATGCTGGCACGTCATGGTGGGTTAGTGAGCAAGCAGACACTAGATTATGACAATGTGATGCGCCGGGGACTCAAGCTGTTTGATGAAAGCATACAGATTGTCACGGAAGATGATGCGCGTATTGCTCTGTCGTTGACACCAAACCTCCATGAACGTGAGTGGTTTGGTGTCGGTAAGCCTTGGCACTTTGCTATGCATCAACTGAGACGTACTCTAGCGGTTAATATGTTCGCCTCACAATCGGTTTCGGTGAGTACTATTCAACATCAGATGAAACACTTGTCGCGGAACATGACGCTGTATTATGGCAGGCATTACTCTCGGTTGCGTCTGAACTCTGTGGCACAGGCGGCAATCGTGCTGGAGGCATACAGCAGTGTTTATGAGCGTTTGGTGGATGTGATTGAGAACGACACCGATAACGTCAGGCCACACGGCAGGATGATGGGAGTCGAGATGGTCATTAATCTTGTTGATGCAGGTGAAGAGAAGAAGTTAATGAAGCTAATTCGGGATGGCCAGGTTGGAGCGCGTAGAACTCTCTTGGGTTTTTGTATGAAACCTGGAGCGTGTGAATACGGTGGTATCGAGTCTGTTTCGAAGTGTGCCGGGGGTGGGGGTGGGGGAATCTGTGGTGATGCGATTTTCTTGCGCAAGAATAAAGAGCAGCTATTGAAGCTACGTAAATCGCATCAGGAAGCTCTGGAGCGACTGGGGAATGACAGTATGAGAGTTGGGGCACTTAAGCAAGAAATTCATGCCATAGAGGTGTATCTGGATGTCATCGAGCGGGAAGGAAGTAAAGCGGGCTGTTGAGCTTTTTGAGGCCGCGTTTGATCGCCTGAGGCAAGGGCGCCCAGTAAACCTACCAACTGGCACACCGGTGAGTCTCTCTAATGTAGCTAGAGAGGCAGGCAAGAGCCCTTCTGCGCTGAGGATAGAGCGTTACCCCGTACTGCTCGAACGCATCAAGGGCTATATGGCATCAGCCAGAGAGAAAAAAACATCAAGCGAGTCCTCTTTAGGTAAGAGCCGCAACCGTACGTTAAAGCAACGGCTTGTAGACTGCCAAAGACAGCGAGATCATCTTCTGTCAATTTGCCATTCTCAACAGACATTGATTGAGGAGTTAAAAGACGAAGTAAGCCGCCTTTCAGTGGATAAGGAGGTTAAGTTCAGGAGGGAACTGTAGTTGGTTTGTAGGATTAGTGTTAGCTAGATTAACGTGCTACCTGTTATAGCGTGTATTAATTGAAATACCTGCTACAGCGTGTAAAGTT
Source organism: Aeromonas sp. R4-2 (assembly GCF_040908295.1). Lineage (NCBI taxonomy): Bacteria > Pseudomonadati > Pseudomonadota > Gammaproteobacteria > Aeromonadales > Aeromonadaceae > Aeromonas > Aeromonas sp. R4-2. The sequence continues at coordinate 38,692 of NZ_JBFODL010000025.1, forward strand.
GGATGGTGTCAATAATTGGATGGTTCGAGTTATGAAAGTCACCAGCGCTAAGCAACTTAGTGCCTATGTCAAAGATGCTAGGCTTTTGCAAAAGCAGTCTCAGGGCAAGGTAGCCGACAAGGTAGGAATCAGGCAAGACACAGTTTCCAGTTTCGAGCTCTGCCCTGGGTCAACCAAGCTGGATACATTGTTCAAAATCCTCGCCTCACTGGAACTATGCCTCGATATCAAACCCCGTACGGATCCACCAGATAGTCCTTCGTCAGGCTGGAACAGAGAATGGTAATGGCCACTCTAACGGCCTATAGGAATGGATACAGCCCGGTTGTTATCCTATATCGCTGTCTATACCGTTATGGTTGCTGCGTTATCAAACCGAGTCAGCACTGCTCTTACTTCGATGGATTGGTCAGTGTTGTATAGGTGTTACAATTTTTGATTCACAGCGGCTCACTGCTAGAACCCAGTGTTGCAGTCTCAACTAATCGTGTGAAGTGACATCAATCCCAAAAGTTAACTTAATAACTGGTCAGCGCTCTTCGTTTATAGCAATATTTAGTTTACACGGACAGCTTTATGCTAAAGCGAATATGGAAAAGATATACTGCACATCAATAAATAGTAAGAAGGGAAAAACGCTAGGTTTTATATTTGTTTAAAGTTGATGTTTATTGATTTTCGCGAGTGGGATTTTATAAATTGAGGGGACAATGACAGTCAAAAGCGTATCTGACTTTATAGAGAAAATCCTCGGGAGAACTACGTCTGAGCGTACTCTAGTTTCGTATCGAGGTCATGGGAGCGTTGATTATCAACTTCGACCCTCAATATTTAGAGGGGCATCAATCAAGAAAAATGAACATATTCTACTTCGTGAATTGATCGCAGCGCATCCCGAAGATTTCACTGGCGATACAAGTGCTCTCGAAATATTAGTGCGAATGCAACACTACTCCCTCCCAACGAGGCTGCTTGATGTTTCATTGAACCCTCTGGTTGCTCTTTATTTTGCTTGTGAAAGTGTGAAAAAGCGAACCTCAACCATTAGAAATGGGCGGCGAGTAACCAAGACGGTTGAAATGGACGGTCATGTAATAGTTCTCAGTGTCTCCAAGCGCCGAGTAAAGTATTTCGACAGTGACACTGTCAGTTGTGTCACAAACCTAGCTCGACTTTCTGATGCATATAAATCTAGGCTAGACCCAAAGCTTGACCAAAAGGCATTTAATGAAACTACTCCGACAAAAAGATTGCTCCATTTTATTCGCCAAGAGAAGAATGGTTTCTTACCTGAGATAAACCCAAGAGATCTTAATACTATATTTTTAGTAAAGCCCAAGCAAAATAATAAGCGTATTATAGCTCAGGCGGGCGCATTTTTTGCCTTTGGTCTTGATGAAGAAATAATTGAGGGTAGTGACGCGGGTATAAAAATTGAACGTATCAATATCTCTGGAGATGCAAAAGAAAATATACGTTTAGAGTTGGACAAACTTGGTGTCAATGAGAAAACAATGTTCCCTGATATTGAAAGAGCCGCTCGATATCTTACGGGGAATCTACCTAAAGATTCAGCTTCAAGATTTATATGAGAAAAATGTTGAGTCCATACTATTATATGAATATATGTCGTTCTCAATAAAATAATGGTCCGAGTTCACTCTTATTTTATATTGAAGTACGGAACATAGACCGCCTTCACGCAAGGCGGTCTATTTTTTTACTTTTCATCAAGTAAGTAATTTTCTATCGTCATCCAATTTTATAACAATGTTATCTTTCATTGTTTCAGGGTACTTATTTTTACCTGTAGATAATATTACTTGATAGTCTAAATTGTTAGGGTTTTCAAGCATATCCAAGCAGGCGATCATCCTATTCAAATTTATGTTGTCAATACCAATATTTTCCGGAGTGTCAATTAATAACAACCGAGGAAAAGGAATTTCATCCAAAAGTGAAAGCTGAAGCAGAGTTACATAGTATAGAAATCTTTTGTGAACTGCTGCGCTAGCCTCTTTATAATCGCCATTATTGATTAGAGGCATGTAGTCATCACTATTAATTTCTGCGACTCTACAGTCAATTAATGATGCCTTCATAAAGCGATTGTAATATGTATTAAATCTCTCGACCTTTTCTATAAGCTCAGCTTCTGATGAGGCCTCCAATCTTTCGACATCATTCTTGGCATATTCCATTTCTTTTTTCGCAGAGTCTTTCACTCCTTGATAAGCTTGGAGGTTTTTTTCAAGTAACAGAGCTTGCTTCAGACTACTAATTTTCTCTTTTTTTATAAGTAGAAGATCTTCTAAATCATCGATCTCATCGAGATCTGTTATATATTCTATTTCACTTAGCGCAGTTGAAAGCTCATTCTTTGTTTTTATATTTTCTATATTTAATTTTTCAAAATCACTCTCAAGCTCTTTGAGTTCATTACGGGTTGTTTTTAGCGCTATTTCCATTGTTTCAAGTGATTTAACTTTGCTTTTGAGTAAAGTGTAATATTCACTAGGGTCATAGAAAAATCTTCTATAGTCATTTTCATCAATGTCATGACCGCAAACGCATTTGTCGCTTGGTCTATCAACATTCTTCAGGCAATATGGACATGTATCAGGTGTAAACATTTCCAATTGTCTATGGGTATGAATTATTTTTTGAAGCCGAAATGCATCTTCCTTCGTTTGCCGAATAACACGACTAAGAGAGTCAATATCCTTAAGCTTAAGATCAATTTTTTTCTGTAAGTCAATAATGTTTAACTCAGTTCTGCCATATGCTTCCTTTAATTTCCGTGTGTGAGCAATTCCCGCATTTTCACTTATTTTAGATGTTAATTTCTTTGTCCGATATGCGATTAAGTTTTCAACGGTTGACTCTAGCTCTTCAATTTCTTTAGCTAGATGGTAATCATTAATAACCTCTTTAAAACCAAGCTGTTTGTACATATCTGAAACAATATTTCTATATTCTGAAAGTATTGCATTTGCTTTATCGTGCTCAGACTGCTTACGTTTTAGAATCCCATAAGCCTCATATAACTTTACTAAAGTTTTCCCCATTAATACTTCAAAAATAGCTTTCCTAAGAAAAACCGAATCACTAACATAGTTCTGATTATCCGCAGGCTTATATATGCCGTTAACATCCGAGCCTTGGTTATGGTATATGAGGCGTAATAGGTCATTAAAACCTATCTTGAAATTTTTACCTGCATGGAAAATTTCAATGCTAGGAATGTTAAGTTTTTCTAGAATCCAGTCAGAAAAGATATAGTCTTCAGATTTGTTTCTATTGATGGCTAAACATAAAAAATCGACAAGTTCTTTTTCTTTGTTTAAAAAAGGAACGTCAGAGAGAATTGTTATAAGATTTTCACCAATTTTCCTTATTAATTTTAATTTGGTATTGTTTAAGAAAATCTCTAGTTCGACAAAATTTGATTTGTCATTTACTATTTCTTTATGTTTTTCTTTTTCTGTGCTATTAAAATGAGGTACTTTACCACCGAGACCATAATAAATGAGATCGAAAAAAGTGGATTTTCCACAACCATTAGGAGCCTCAATTATATTGATCTTAAAGCGATCTAGTTCGGGGGAGCTGAAATTGTAACTTTTTCCCTCATAGTGCATTTTATGTATTTTTAGCTGGCCCATAGATTCAATCCGTACTTAATGAAGACCTTTCCAATCAAACCATCAAGCCCAAGTGAGTTTATAGATTTGAAATAAGATTTTAATATGGCTGAGTTATTTAACTCTTTTTCAAATATATTGGTGTCAAAAAAAGAGGTTAACCACATTTTATCCATGACTTGAATGTTATAACAATCAACTTTATCTGTATCAATAACAGAAATCACGCCATTTTTCTCAAGACTTCTAACTATTTTATATACTTCTCTTTGGTGTAGGGATGCTTTCACATAAATATCAAATAAAAACTCTTTATCGAAAGGCTTTAAGTTTTCTTCATTGTGATTTTCTATTAATATTTTTACTGCGGTTGAACTGGATATAATTTGCATCAGGTATGTTAGCTTTCTATGATCTTTGAATATTAATTTTTTATTAGAAAATTCTTTGAGGCAAATGATAATCAAATAGGTTAAGAAATAGAAGTCTTCACCAGACACGAAACTTATTCTCTTTAGCTTATCATTGTTCTTGTTTATATTCATGTTATATATCTTCATCGAATGCCAAATAGCAATCATCAACTAATGTTAAGATTATACCACGGATCGTTAGTTTGTCATCAATGCTCATTCGATACGTCTTTTTTAATTGTTGTATGTTTTCGTAACATAAATCGACCATCTGGTCTAAATGATGCATTAAATCATTTGTAGTATACTCTAATTGTGAAAGATTACTTTCAATATAATCACTACACCATTCATAAAAATTGCATCTTAATGCTATATACTCTTGTCCGAATAACTCTTCATTGGTTCTTGCTTTTGTGGCTGTAAAGCTTAAACGTTGAACTTTTGTTACTTTGATGTCATTGCAAACAACCGTTATTTTTTCCTCTAGATTTCGTTGATCACTAATATCTAGTGTTTCGAATACCTTCCATGCTGGATCAATAGGTTTTATTTCACTCTGATTTGAAGCAGCTTGTAGGAATATTACTTGAACCATTTCACGACTAACAAATCTGCCAAATTTTCGTTCGTCTTGTTGGTTTCGATCAAACAAACTTTCCAGGGCGCCAAGGATTATACTCTCGAGGCCATAATGTCGATGATCATAGAATTGACAGTCTTTAATACATCTTAAAACTTCATCATCATATGAATCATTATCAGAATCAGTTATAATAAAATCAATGGAAGATAAAAATGAGTAGAAGGTGTCTTTGTCCCATTGAGATATTATTTTATAATTTCCAGCGTAAGAAGTTATTATTCTTTTTTCTCTGTCAGCATAAACAGCGTATTGAGTTTTATATTCTTCTACAAATAGGTGTCTGGCAATTTCAATTTCATTTGATGTTAAGGTTTCCTTTTTTACTAATTTTTTTAATATATTTAGCTTAGTGGTTTTTGTTTGGCTTAACGGAAAATTAGGTGCAACGAAACGCAGTGTTTGATTGTCTATTCTCTCATCTGAAAGTTGTGCATGACAAAATATTGAAAAATCAAGAGTCTTAGAATCATTAAGGTGACTTATGTATTGATCAGAAAAAGCTACAATTGTATTTTTTATTGCTTCTGAATTGAAACTTAATCCGCTTGAATAATTTTTATTTTCTTCTATTTCAATAGTTGCAAGACCATTGTTAACGGTTAAGGTTGCAGAGTCTTCAATGAATTCAGTTGCACAGTAACAGGTCTTCTTTCCTAACTTCTTGATGAGATTTAAAAGTCGATGAACCGCTCTGACTCGTTGGAATAGTAATCCGCTACCAGATGTTTTTGCTGCTTCTCTATTAATTGTTTTTGTAGTCATGAGTTTGCTGTCATTAATGAAATTAATTAATCCTAACACATTGAGTAATAGGTGCAATACGTTCCTCAAGGAAGTTTTCTCATTATCATTTCACTGGTGATAGATACGCTCTCTTGTAACGTCTAACCCTATGTATCAATTTTCATGGAACTGATTTTTAGTATATAGCGTCACCGGGGCATACAGAGGAATCGGGAACTATGAGCATTGAGTGATTACCGCTGTATCGCAAAGCAAATTCATGAGGGGTTAGGCTGTCTTGGTAAATGATAAATTCGTTTTGGGTTGCAGTTTGTTACCATTCCTGAACACTGAAGCGCTGGCTTGCTCGGTGTAGTGTGTGCGTTTTGTAGAAGTATTTTGTTAGCAGTGATAGCTCTAAGCTGTCAGTTAAGAGTCGAAATGTTAAATGTAAAATTTGACATATCTTGTCAAGTTTTTGTCAAATTCATGACAACTTGTTTTGACATGCAGCTTATACCGGAATGAGGTGTCTTTCCGTGGATCCTCATCGTGTCAAGAGATTGGTCATTCGGGGGTATTGCATTGGCGAACATCGCGTCGATGGTGGCGCCCGCAAGGTGCTGGTGACCCTGCAGGGTGAGTAATCAGGCTGCAACCAGCTGAAAGATGAAGATAAAAAAGAGGGATGGCGCCGAGCCATCCCTCTTTTGTTTTTACGATTTCGCGAGCGCTCTGCGTGGCTCAGCCGACCTTGAAGGGGGTCAGCTCGGCCAGCGGGGCGGCGTCCATAAAGGCTTGCGGCTCCTGACCGTGTTTGAAGATCTTGAAGTCCTGCTCGCGTGCGCTCCAGTACTCCAGACGCTCGCTGCCGTTTTCTCCGGTGATTTGCAGCAGGCTCGCTTCACGCAGGGCCACCACGTGCTCGCTCGGGTTGATGGCGCAGAACTCGGCCAGACGCTCGTCGCGGGTCTCGCCCATGTGGCCGCTGATGCTGGCGTCCAGATAGTGCGGGTTGATCTGCAGCGGGAACAGGCCCAGCGCCGGCAGCACGGCGGCGCTGCAAACCGGCATGTCGTTGGTGGTGCGGATGCTCGGGGTCGCCACGTTGCAACCGGCGCTCCAGCCCACATAGGGGACGCCCCGCTCGCGCACGGCACGCTGGATCGGCACGATCAGGCCGTTTTCATGCAGCATCTGGTTGAGGCGCCAGGTGTTGCCGCCGCTGATAAAGATGGCGTCCGCCTGATTGATGGCATCAACCGGGTCATCGAAGTGGTGGATGCTGATGGCATCGACTCCCAGACTCTCCTGCAGCTCGTTGGCCCGGGCATCCCAGTCGCTGCGGATCACCGCGTAGGGGATGAGCATGATGCGCTTGACCTGTTTGCGAGCCAGCAGGCTTTGAACCCGATCCCGGGCCCAGCCGAGCAGACCCGGAAATTCGTTGGCTTTACCGTTGCTAAGCAGAAGCAGTTCCATCAGATACGTCCTCAAAAAGTGAAAGCGGAGGAGGGAGGGCCACCGGAGCCGCCGTGCGGCCGGATGGCAAGAGGAGGCATGCTACCACCATTGGCGCGGCGGTTCTGTGATCGCGAGGCCCATTCAACGGCCATGGAGGAGTTATGGATGGATAACTCAATGCCAAGCGGTGGATTAATGGGCCGTGGTCAACTCGCCACCCATTGCCAATAAAAGACCCCGCCGCAGCGGGGTCATGGCAGAGTTAGTCGAGTTTGAGATCGACCCACACCATGCGGTGATCCGAACTGACTCCCTTGGCGATGCCGAGTTTCGCATCATAGACCAGGTGATAACCGGCCTCGAAGCTGGCAGGCCAGTAGACACCGCTCTTCACCGCGTTGAGGTTGGCGGAGGGGATGACGTGATCCAGCTGCAGCACGCTGGAGTTGGTGATGCGTTCCGGGTTGGGGCGAGTGAGGTTGCGTTTGCAGTCGGTCCCCTTGCTGACACACTCCGGGCCCCCTTCGCTGACCGGGATCAGGGTGCCATTGGTGATGGCCTGATTCATCAGCGGGTTGTTTAGCAGATCCTGAATGGCGGTCAGGTCGCCGTCACCGGTGAGCGGATCGGCGTTGAGATCACCCGCGATAACAAACTTGGCGTTTTTGGCCAGCCCACCCTTGGTGCCCTTGTCATCGGTCATGTAGTTGAGACCCTTGACGTAGTCATTCCAGAAGGCGATCTCGGCGCGGTTGTGTTTGACGGTGTGGCGCGCCGCATTGGCAAAGATTGGCGGGGTCGGGTGGGAGATCAGGAAGTGGATCACCTCTTCCCCCTTCTCGGTCTTGATCCGTACCGGCACATCGGCATGGTTCTTGGAGGAGAGCGGGTACTGCTGCCAGGCTGCGTCTGAATACCAGGCATCACCACACTGGCGGCCGGCCGGGATCTTGACCTTGGGATTGTTGCAGTCATCGATGATGGGGTTCTGCTCGCCCGGCATATCCTTCCACTTGAAGTGCTGGAAGGTTCGGATCTGCTTGGTGTCGATGGGGTATTTGGACATCACCGCAAAGGCGTACTGGCCGTGGTAGTTGCCAAAGCCCCAGGCATCGTCGGGGCCGATGTTGACCTTGCCATCCAGATTGAGGTCATAACCGCTCATCAGGCCGGTGTTGGTGGCGAAATTCTGCATCACCGGATAGCTGATGGCGGTCACTTCGGCGTGCTGGGCGTGAGCCAGATAGTTGTCGTTGAAGGCTTTCAGATCGGCGGTGCTCTCGCCTTTGCCGTCGTTGTCGAACTCGTTGAGCAGGAACACATCCGGGCGGGTGCGCTGGATGATCTCAGCCACGTTGCGGATCTGCTGCACGTTCTTGGCTTTGGTTTCCGTGGCGCCGCTCAGGCTCCCTTCGGTGAGGCGGGCCAGCAGGGCGTCCTGTTCGGTGCGGGTCAAGGCCAGCTCACCGGTCAGCATACCGGCGGCAGTGCGGTCAAAAGAGAGGTTGAAGGTGGCAAAACGAACCATGGGATCAGCTGCCTTTGAGTCGTTGTCGCTGTTGCAGCCAGCCAGCATCCCGAGGGAAATTGCGGCAGCCAGTAGGGTCTTGTTGATATTCTTCATTGTAATTATTCCGTAGCATCAATGAGTTATGCCTTCTGTGAGGCGGCGTCATTATAAGTAGACGGTGATGCTGCGGGGGTTTTGCCTGAGCAAAGTGTGAGGATATTCACACCACATATCTGGCGATGATGAATGTTAGCAGGGCGATATGGGGTGTGAAAAACCGGTTTATACGCTGCAGTTTCCGGGATGAATAACACGCTTCCTGCCGTTACCGCACTCTGAATTTGTCACACTACCATCGGCAGGCCGCTCTCGGGGTGGTGGATCACCTGTGCCGGATAGTCATAGAGACGGGCGATGAGCTCAGGGGTCAGCACCTCGGCAGGCGTGCCATCGGCCATCAGCTTGCCCCGCTCCAGCATCACCAGCCGATCGGCATAGCGCGCCGCCAGATTGAGGTCGTGCAGCACCACCAGCACAGCTGTATTGCGGCTGGCCAGGGCGCGCGCCATGGTGAGCAGTTGATGCTGGTATTTCAGATCCAGTGCCGAGGTAGGCTCGTCGAGCAGCAGCAAGCGGGGTTGCTCGGCTTGCTCGGTCGGGGAGGGTGCCTGCCAAATCTGCGCCAGCACCCGGGCAAACTGCACCCGCTGCCGCTCGCCGCCGGAGAGCCCGGGATAGAGCCGCTTGGCCAGATGCTCGACCCCGGCATGGGTCATGGCCGCCGCCACTATCTCGTCACGCCGCGCCGCCGGTTCACTGTGGGGCAAGCGCCCCATGGCGACCACCTCCTCGCAGAGAAAGGGGAAGTTGAGGGAGGAGCTTTGCGGCAATACCCCGAGCCGGTGGGCCAGATGGCTGCTGTCCCACTGCTGGCGATCTGCGCCAAACAGGGTGATGGAACCCTCATATTCCAGCTCGCCGGTCAGGCACTTGAGCAGCGAGCTCTTGCCCGCCCCGTTGGGGCCGAGCAGCGCGGTGAGGGTGCCGCTCTCGAGACTAAGATCGAGCCCATCCAGGATCTGGCGCTGGCCACGGCGCAGGCTGAGTCGGCTGCAGCTCAACAGGGGGGAGGAGAGTGAGGATGAGAGTGGTTGCATAACAGTCCGTATCACAGGGCGCGGCGGCCTTTTACCAGCAGCCAGATGAAGAAGGGGGCGCCGAGCAGGGCGGTGATGATGCCCACCGGCAGCTCGGCCGGGGCCAGCAGGGTGCGTGCCAGCATGTCGGCCGCCAGCAGCAGGGCGGCGCCGAGCAGAGCCGAGAGCGGCAGCAACCTGACGTGGTTGGGGCCTGCCAGCAGGCGCACCAGATGGGGCACTACCAGCCCGACGAAGCCGATCATCCCCGATACCGCCACCGCCACCCCGACGCCCGCTGCGGTGAGCAGAATCAGGCGACGCTTGAGGGATTGCACATTGACCCCCAGATGACGGGCCTCTCCTTCACCCAGCAGCAGGGCGTTGAGGGGATTGGCATCGCGCATAAAGAGCCACAGCAGGGCCGCCAGGGTGAGCAGGGCCAGCGCCACATCGGCCGGTTTGCCTGCCGCCAGCGTTCCCATCTGCCACAGGCTCAGGTTGCGCAGCATCTGATCGTCCGCCAGATAGGTGAGCAGGCCGATCACCGCGCCGGAGAGCGCCGTGATGGCGACCCCGGCCAGCAGCATGACGGTGACCGAGGTGCCGCCCTCACGGGTGCCGAGCAGATAGACCAGGGTTGTGGTGAGCGCGCCGCCGAGAAAGGCGAGCAGCGGCAGCAGACCAACCCCGATGGTGGCTTGCAGCTGCTGGCCGAGGGGGGCCAGCAGCACGATGGCGAGCGCCGCACCGAGCGCCGCACCGCCGGAGACACCTATGATGCCGGGGTCAGCCAGGGGGTTGCGAAACAGCCCCTGCATCACGGCGCCACAGAGCCCGAGGATCCCGCCCACGGCGATGCAGAGCAGGGTTCTCGGCAGGCGAATTTCTTGCACGATCAGCAGTTTGTGCGACTCAATCCCGCTCTCCTGCCCGGCAAACAGCGCCCGTAGACTCTCGCCCAGGGTGAGGGTCATGGGGCCGGTTGCCAGCGAACCGAGCAGCAACAGCGCCAGTGCGGCCGTGGTGAAGGCCAGCAGCCAGGAGAGGGGTAACCGCATCATGACCCCTGCTTGATCCACTGGGCGATCTGGTTCGCCTGTTGCAGGGAGTTGAGGCTCAGGCCCCCTTGCAGGGCGTGGCCGTCGATGGCGTGAATGGCGTTGCGCTTGCCAGCCGGGGTGGCTGCCAGGGCGGGCACTTCGGCCAGCACCTTGGCCGGATCGGCATATTGCTGCCAGTCACGACCGCTGACCAGCACCAGATCGGGCTGCATCTCGATGAGGGATTCGGCGGATACCGGCTTGTAGTTGCGCAACTCGGCGACCGGATTGATGCCGCCTGCCAGCGAGATCAGCGCGCTGGCGGTGGTGTCCCCCCCGGCGATGCTGGTGGGTTGCCCCTTGTGCAGCAGCAGGAAGGCGACCTTGAGCGGTTTGTTCTGTTTGGCTTGCGCCGCCAGCTGATCGGTCTGGGCCTGGATCTCTGCCTTCAGGCGATCGCCAGCTGCTTTATCGCCCAGCAGGCTGGAGAGGGTGTCGATACGCTGGTTGAGGTTGGCGAGGGTCGGCGCGGTATCCAGCACCTCTACCTTGACCCCGGCACGGCGCAGCTGATCCAGGGTCGGGGCCGGGCCCATCTCGTCGCTGCCCACCAGTCGGGTGGGGGAGAGGCTCAGGATCCCTTCGGCGGCCAGTGCCCGGTGATAACCCACCTTGGGCAACCCTTTTGGCAAGGGGCTGCTGACATCGGTGGCGATCAGGCTCGATTCACCACCAAGTGCCAGAATGAGTTCTGTGGTGGCGGGGCCGATACTGACGATACGCTCTTTCTGTCCGTCGGCGGCAACGGCAGAGATGGGGGACAGTGAACTGCAGAGCAGGGTGATGGCGAGGGCAAGACGACGGCCCATGCTAACCTCCGAAGGGGTGAATGAAACGGGTGTGCCGCCGAGAATATCAAGGCTTTGGAAAAAATGCACTGATAATGATAGCAATTATCAATTGCATTGGTTTCGGTGCTTTATTAGAGTAGCCGCCATGATAAACAGCGGGACAACATGGTCCCGCAAAGGGAGAAAACATGAGCATTGCACAACGCATTCACGCGCTGCTGGAGCAGGATCCCGGCGCTCATCCGTCCACCCTGGCGGCCCAGCTTGCCATCAGCGAATGGGAGGTGGTTCGCCATCTGCCCGCCGAGCTGGTGACCCTGTTGCCCGCCGATCGCGCACAAGGTCTGCTGGAAGATCTGGCCGACTGGGGCCCGGTGACCACCATCGTCGAATCAGAAGGTTCCATCTTCGAGGTAAAAGCCCCCTTCCCGAAAGGCAAGGACGCACGCGGTTACTACAACCTGATGGGCCGGGACGGTGAGCTGCATGGTCATCTCAAGCTCGACAACGTGGCGGGGATTGCGCTGGTCAGCAAGCTGTTCATGGGCAAGGAGGGGCACTCCTTCCAGTTCTTCGGTCACTCCGGCCGCTGCATTTTCAAGGTCTATCTGGGTCGCGACGAGAAACGTCAGCTGCTGGCCGATCAGGTCACCCGTTTTATGGCGCTGCGCCACAACTCTCAAGAGGAAGTCAAAGCATGAGTGAACGTCAGGAGCGTCTGCAGAACCGCCTGCAACCGGAGATCCGCGAGTTTCGCGACAGCTGCCGCACCCTGCAGCTCGCCACCGTCGATGGCGAAGGCAATCCCAACGCCAGCTATGCCCCGTTTGTGCTGCAGGAAGATGGCTACTATGTGCTGATCTCCGAGATCGCTCGCCACGCCCGCAACCTGCAACAGGTGCCGCGAGTATCCCTGATGCTGATCGAGGATGAGAGCGGTGCCCGCGAGCTGTTTGCCCGCAAGCGCTTGACCTTCGATGCGGTAGCCGAAGTGGTGGCCCGTGACGACGCTCGCTGGAGCAAGGCGGTCGCAGCGCTGGAGGGGCGTTTTGGCGAGATCATCAAGGGTCTCTCCAACCTCAAGGATTTCAAACTGTTCCGCCTCAAGCCGGAGCAGGGGCTGTTCGTCAAGGGCTTCGGCCAGGCGTTCGCGGTCTCCGGTGACGAGCTGGTGGATTTCGTCCATCTGGTGGAAGGGCACAAGCGCATCGACAACGGTGCCGAGCTCACCAGCCCGGCCGATGCGCCGGTCTGAGGATCCCTGTCGACCACGACAGCCGTCATAACAAAACGGGCAGCCACTGGGCTGCCCGTTTTTATTGCGTTATCTCATCCGGCCTGTTCAATCCTGCCAGGAGGCCTTGTTGGGAAAAGCGCGACGATCGGCGTCGGTGGCCGTTTCGTTGCACTCGCCCCGCACCTTCCAGGAGGTCTGGCTCAGCACTATGTAGCCCTGGCGGCAATACTGCTTGGTCGCCAGGGTCTCGGTCAGCAGGTTCTCCTGCAACGCCTCTCGCTGTTCCAGCAGCCGCTGGCTCTGGGCCGCCGAGAGGCCGCGCGGCAAGGTGTCGTTGGGTGCGGCTTCAAAGGTGAACCGCTTGCTCCCCTCCTCGTTGATGTGGGTCAGAAACAGGGGTTCCGGCCCGTCATACTTCTGTCCGGGCAAGCTGGAGCAGGCCGACAGCAGGGGAACAATCAACAACAGGGTGGCAGACAACAGGCGCACGACAGACTCCAGTGAGAAACGAGGCGAGGTTCGCAGATTAGCACGGCTGCAGGGCGGGTGTTACTGCCAGCAGCTCGTCGGTGGTGAGCAGGGTCACACTGCGCCCCTCCGGCAGGCTGAGGTGGCGCCACATCCAGTGATGGTGCTCGGTGATCTGGGCTGCGCTCAGGTGGGGGCGATCAGCGGTGGTGTGACCATCGCTTAATACCAGCACCTCGTACCCATGGGAGGCGGCACTGCGCACCGTGGTGTCGACGCAAAAATCGGTGGCGCAGCCACAGAGAATGAGCCGATCGACCGGCTGCTCGGCCAGCAGGAAGGCAAGCTCGGTATCGAGAAAGCTGTCACAGGCTGTCTTGCGTACCCGGCTCTCCCCCTTGGCCGGTTGCAGCGCACTGTGCAACTGCCAACCCGGGGTGCCCGGTTCCAGTTCGGTACCGGGGGGCGAGTCATGCTGGATATAGATGACCCGTCCCTGTTGCTGCCTGACATGGGCCGCAGCCCGGTTGATATTGGCCAGCACTTGCTCCTGGCGGTAACGGGGCTCGTTGAACAAGCCTTGCTGCACATCGATGATCAGTAACACATCCATTTTCTTACCCGCCGTTTCCTTGAAGATTAGGGTTGCAGCCACTGGCTGCAGTCACGACTGCGGGATTGATGCAGCGCGCCCATATCTTGCTTCATCTCGTCACTGTTTTGCCAGCGCTTAGGCAGCGGCATGATGGTTACCTGCACATCGGCTGCGGGATCTGCAACAGAGGTCTCATCTGTACGGGGCACGACCAGCGCTACCTTGAGGGCCGGATTGCGGCTGGCGATGCGACTGGCGAGCCCAAGCCCCCCCTCGACGTGGAAATTGCCGGCGATATGCATGATCTGCTGGCCCGGGTGCTTGGCGAGATAATCCACCATGCTCTCGGCCATGGTGTCATCCCAGCTGGTCTGGGCGGCGAAGCGGCGGGCGTTGCTGTCGGCATCGCCATGGTGCATGGAGGCCATAAATTTCTGGCGATAGGGGTCATCCCCCAGCGTCAGTTGGCGGGCCAGCTGGCTGCGGCGCGACGCGGGCAGTTTGTCGAGCCACTCAGCCCCCTCCTGACCGACACAGCTCACCAGCGGCTTGGGGGCGTTGGCGGCGATCACCGGCATCTGGTGCGCTTTGGCAAACTCTACCAATGGGCGGTAGTCGCTCGGATAGTTGGGCCAGGCGTTGCCTTCGCGGATCAAGGCCGCTTCACCAATCTGATTCGCCAGATAGGCATCCAGCGTTTTCTGATCGGCGCGGCTGAACTGCTCCATGGAGAGGGCCAATGGCCGCCCGTGCTGCTGGCCAGCGGTGTAAAGCCCGCTCAGCAGGCGCGATTGCAACAGATGCACGGCGGGATGGCTGTGCAGCTCACCCACCAGAATGATATCGGCGTCGGCAATGCGCGCGATCGCCTGCTCCAGCGTCAGGTCTGCGTCTCCCTCGCTGCTTAGCCGGTAGTCATAGAGCGTCTGCAACTGTGATGACTGGGTCGGTTGGGTGGGGGTGGCACAGGCTGCCAGCAGCAGCGGCAGGGCGAGCAGGGGAAGTCGTCTAATCATGGGATCTCACGGCTGATATGCCCGGATGCCGGTGCATCTCGGGGGGCTAATAGAGAATAAGGGCAACACAGGGCGACAGTGTAAAACCAATTTAGCTCAAAACAAATGAGAATGATTTCGTTTCTTGTTGATCTTTGTCGAGAGCCGGGTAATATGCGGCCTGTTTGATAACAGTTCTCAATAAGGATTCGCTGTGACCCATCATAACGCACTCTCTCTGGTTGCCCTCGCCGTGGCGGCCGGCCTCTCCTCCCAGGTCTTTGCTGCCACCCAGAAGGCGGATGAAGTCGTGGTCGTCAGCGGCTCACGGATGGAGCAAAAACTGGAAGATGTCTCCGGTCCCATCTCGGTGATCACCGCCAAGCAGATTGAAGAGCAGGTCGTCACTAATGTCGCCGACCTGTTCCGCTACGAACCCGGTGTGACTGTGCTCGGCGGTCAGGGTGATGCGCAGACCTTTATCATCCGCGGCATGGGTGAAAACCGGGTCAAGGTGGTGCGTGACGGTGTGCGCCAGAACGATGCCTATAGCAAGGGCGGTGTCGGTCAGAGCTACTTCGATACCGACATGATCAAGCAGGTAGAAGTGGCCAAGGGGCCGGCGTCTGCCGCCTACGGCTCCGATGCGCTGGGTGGCGTGATTGCCATCACCACCAAGGATGCCAGCGATTTCCTCAAGGGCAAGGATAGTTATCTGGACGTGACCAGCGGTTACGCCTCCAGCAGCCACCAGAAGATGGCGGGCTTTACCGGCGCCCTGCGCACCGGCGAAGTGGAGAACCTGCTGCGCTACACCTGGCGCGATGGCGGTGTGACCCAGAATTTCGACTCCACCAAGAACGACTTCGATATCGGTACCCACGCTCTGCTGCTCAAGAGCAAGTGGAACCTCTCCGATGAGCAGTTCCTCAAGCTGACCGTTGACTACCTGACCGATGGCGAGGAGCCGGATGCGGTCAAGCTCAACAAGGTCGGTACCGGTACTGCCCGTGTCTTTGATCAGCCCATCACCGACAAGCAGACCGACAACCTCTCTGTGGTGCTGGATCACGGCATCGCGCTGAATCAAGGCTGGGCCGATCGGATGGATAGCAAGGTTTACTTCGCCCGCACCAAGCAGACGCTGGATCAGTACGCCTCATCCAAGTATCCGGTCAGCCCCGGCAACCCCTATGTGACCAAAAACTCGCTGGATCACAACGTGTTCGATCAGAAGAACATCGGCGCCCAGCTGCAGTTCCACAAGGCGGTCGCCAACCATCGCCTGGCCTGGGGGGCTGAATACGAGCACACCGACAACGAACGTACCCGTTACAAGGGGCCGACGACTCCCGGTGATTTTGTCGGCTACAACGAGCTGAGCTTCCCGGCTACCACCAGCGAGCGCAGCGCCCTGTGGGCCTTTGACGAGATCAAGTTTGGCGAGCGCTGGGTACTGACCCCGGGTGCCCGTTATGACTACTACCGGATGACCCCGGACAACGATCCGGCCTACACAGGCGACAAGCTGCACAAGTTCTCCGAAGGGGAGTTGTCACCCAAGCTGGGTCTGGTGTTCAAGGCCCACGAGGCGGCCAACCTGTTCGCCCAGTACAGCCACGGTTTCAAGGCCCCCATGTATGACAGCGCCTTCTCCACCCTGAACCATCAGGCGTACGGCTATCGCATCGAGCCCAACCCGAACCTCAATCCGGAGAGCAGCGACGGCATCGATCTTGGCGTACGTGGCAGCAGCAACGGCTTCAGCTATGAAGTAGCCAGCTTCTACAACAAGTTCGAAGACTTCATCGAGATGGTGGAAGTGGGCAAAGAGGGGAGAACCGCCGTCTACCAGTATCAGAACCTGAGCAAGGCGACCACCAAAGGGGTTGAAGCCAAGGCGGATTACTGGCTCAACGATATCGTTAATGTCTGGGGCAACCTCGCCTACATCGAAGGCAAGGATGGGGATGGCAACTACATCAACAGCCTGAGCCCGCTGAACGGCTCGGTCGGTGTGCGTCTGGAACAGTCCCAATGGAACTTCAACACCGCGCTGCGCTTTGCTGACGACATGGACAAAGTCCGTAAAGACAGCAAAGGCAACGATTACGTGAAGAGCGCCGGTTGGGGTGTTGTGGATATGTACGCCCAGTTCAACCCGATGACCGACCTGCAGCTCAACGTCGGGGTCTTCAACCTGTTTGACAAGGAGTACACCAGCTACGAGCGCATCGCCGGTCGTGCCGAGGGCTCCGATAACAGCATGATGACCGAACCGGGCCGCAACCTGAGTGCACGGGTCAAATACGTATTCTAAAGAGCAAACAACAGACGCAGATGATTAAAGGGGCTTCGGCCCCTTTTTTGTCGCCGCCATGTTGTGACGATGGAGCAGAGCAGATGTTTGCCTAAAAAAGAAACCCGCCATGGGCGGGTGGAAGGATTGCAACACTAACCAGGAGGAGGTGTTACCAGGTAGACCCCACCTCTTCGGTAATAGTTCAATTTTATTGAAGTTTTTTCGTTTTCTGCGCAGGGTTTCCATCGGGATCTGTGGGGGCGGATGGGTTATCATTCTGCTCCCGTCATCCGGTTGCAGAGGATCTATGCCCGCGTTCTCCTGGTTAGCGCTCTTTTTCGGCGCCTTCTATTTCGTCTACGGCGCCTATCTGCCGTTCTGGTCGCTCTGGCTGGAGGGGGTGGGCGTCAGCTCCGAGATGATTGGTCTCCTGCTGGGGGCGGGGATGGCGATCCGCTTTGCCGGCAACCTGATGGTGATGGGGCAGATCAAGGGGGCGGGTCATCTGCTGCCGGTTACCCGATTGTTATCTCTGCTCAGTCTGCTTGCCTTCCTTGGCTTCTATCTCAGCCATCACCTCTGGTGGTTGGTCGGTCTCACCCTGATCGCCAACTTTATCTACCCGACCCTGATGCCGGTGGGTGAGGCGCTGGCGACCCGCATGGTGGTGCAGGCTCACCTCGATTACGGCAAGGTGCGGCTGTGCGGTTCGTTTGCCTTTATTGTCGCCTCTACCCTGGTGGGGGCGCTGGTGGGCAACTTCGGTAGTGACTGGATTTTGCACACCATGGTGGCGGGGCTGGCGCTGATGCTGCTGCTCAGCTGGCTGCCGCTCTATCCGGCGCCACAGGATAGTCAGGGCGAGCGGGCCAAAGCATCCTTGCTGGCAACCCTGCGCAGCGCACCGGTGCGCCGTTTCCTGCTGCTGACAGCTCTGCTGCAGGGGAGCCACGCCGCCTATTATGGTTTCAGCGCCATCTACTGGAAGGCGCAAGGGTATAGCGGAACCATCATCGGCTATCTCTGGGCGCTCGGGGTGGTGGCCGAGATCTGCATGTTCGCCGCCGACAAGCGTTTCCTGCAACGCTTTGGCGCCCAGAGTCTCTTTATCGCCGGTGCCATCGGTTGTGTGGTGCGCTGGGTATTGCTGGGTGCTTCGACCGAGTTGTGGGTGCTGGTACTGGGGCAGTTGCTCCACTCGGTGACGTTCGGTATGAGCCATCTTGGGGCGGTGCGTTTCATGACCCGTCAGCTACCGGCCGAGCAGTTGATCCCGACTCAGGCGCTCTATGCGGCCCTTGGCCTCGGCATGACGGTGGCGGCCCTGATGGCACTTTGCGGCGTGCTGTTCGAGCCTCTCGGCGGCGGCATCTTCTTCCTGATGGTGCTGGTGGTCTTGCCGGTGTTCTTCCTGCGGCTGCGCCCCTTTGCGCCGTCTGCGCAGGAGAGTGTTCCAGCCTGATATTTGTCTATTTGAATCATCACCTAACAAAAGGGAGAGCCACGGCTCTCCCTTTTTCGTTGCTGCGGTTTGCGGCGTTACTGCTGCTCGCCCAGATAGAGGCGGCTGAGGCGGCGCCAGGTATCCGAGCCGATGGTGCCGGCAAGCAGCTCATTGGAGGCGGCATCAAAGCGGCCATCCGGCAGCCAGCCCAGTTGGGGTAGCAGTTGCGCCAGCGTCACGTCATTGTGTTGCAGCTCCCGCTCCAGCGCTTCCCAGAAGGCGCTCCCCTTGACGTAAAAGAGCGGGTAGTAGGAGCGATCGCCCGCCAGCACCTCGCGAGCTGCCCGATAGAGGCTGCTCTCGCTATGAGGTAGCAGTTTGCCCCGCTCGGCCAGCTCGTTGACCGCCGTGACTTGATGCAGCCGAAAGCGGCGCAGCGCTTTGATGGCAAGGTATTCGGCGAGGCTCTCGTTGATCCAGGTGGGCTGTGGAGTTGCGCGGCGAGCGCTGAGGATATGTACCGCCTCGTGGGCCGAGGTGCGCAGCAGGCGCAAGGGGGCCTGTGGCGTCGGCTTGCCAGCCTCGGTGGGGTAGTTGGCGACAAACACCTGATTTCCGGCGGCGCCGCCGAGGGAGCGGGTCGCCACATCCCGCCCCAGCCACACCAGTTGCCATGGATGAGCGGGCGGATCCACATCAAGCTGGAAGGCCAGATAGTCGATGATCTCATTCAGTTGCTGCTGCAAGGCCGGCAGATCGAGCTGGTTGGCGATCTCGTCATGGCTCAGCACCAGCCGCGGATCCGGCTTGGTGACGGGCACTGTGTCCAGACCAAATGGCAGGATCAGCGGCGGCTGGTTGACATCCGGCAGCGGTTGGCAGCTGCCATCCGGCAGACAGACCTCCCCTCGGTGGTTCCCCATCTGGCGCACAAAGTTACCCCATTCGGTCAATAGCCACTGGTTGGGAGCGAACAGCAGCGACTGTTGGGCCGAGGCATCCGCACCCTCTGTCGGAGCCGGTGTGAGCGTGATCTGCCAGCCGATCTCCTTGCAAGAGAAGGGCTGGTTGAGGGCAACCGGCTGGTTGTCTGCAAGGCAGATCAGCGCGGGGGAAACCGCTGTGGCACTGCCCGGCAACTGGCGGGCGGGGAGCAGGGTAAAAGGGGGCTTGCCCTGCATGGTGAGGCGCACTTGCAGCACATTGGCGCTGGCGCCCTGCTCGACAAGGTAGCGGGGCCCGCTCGCGTCATTGCTGGCACAGGCCCACAGTGGCAGCAGCCACAGGGCAAACAGGGTGATATGACGACTCATAAGAGGGTTAGCGCTCCTGCTCGTAGCCCAGCAGATCGCCGGGCTGGCAATTGAGTTCACGGCAGATGGCCTCCAGGGTGGAGAAGCGCACTGCCTTGGCGTGGCCATTCTTGAGGATCGAGAGGTTGGCCTCGGTGATGTCGATGCGCTGGGCCAGTTCGCGGGCGGTCATTTTGCGCTCTGCCAGTAGGGCATCGAGGCGGATGATAATGGGCATACGTTCCTCACACCGTCAGTTGCTGTTCATCGGCCAGCAGTTTGGCCTCGCGCATGACCAGTGCCAGCGCCAGTACGATCAGTCCCGCCAGTAGTACCCGGAAATCTGAGGTACTCAGCGCTATGGTACCGAGTACTTCCGGGCCTCTCATGGTGAGCACCGTATCCAGCAAGGGGGTCAGGATCAATTCGACCAGGAAGGTTGTACAGAGCAGCAGTCCGATCTGCCGGTAGCGGCGGATCTGCTCGAAGGTGAAGAGCAGACCGGCGCGGTAGCCGCGAAACAGCTGACGCAGTTGCCAGAGCATCATCATAAAGACCAGATCCGGCAACAGCTGCACCAGGGTGCCGAGCAGCCGGGTGGAGAAGTGAAGGGGATAGTCGGCAGGATTGATGCTGGGGCGGCTCAAGATGGTGTTGAGCTTTTCCTGCAGAAAATCGGCACCACCGAAGGGGGTCCACACCTCCAGCAAGGTGATCAAAGGGGTCGCCAGCAGTGCCAGCAGTAGCAGCCATTCGATCAGCATGCTCGAGCGTTCGAGTTTGTTGGAGATCATCTCATTCCTCACTGTGATGGTTTTATCTGAAAGGTAAAGTTTATCGTTTATCAATATTCACACCGGCAATGTTTATTGTTTTACGATATGCAGTCAAGATAAAACTTATTGAGAAACGATAATTTCAATCTGTCCGAAGGGGATGACTTTTGGCAGCAGCCTCTCTAGACTGGCGAGGTTGTATACAAAAACTCAACATGGACAAGGAGTTATCGATGCACCAGGGATGGCTGCTGATCGGATTGTCGCTCACTTATCTGGGGCTGCTGTTTCTGATCGCCTTCGTGGCAGACAAGCACAAACGGCACCGTCTCAAGGGGCAACCGCTGCTCTACAGCCTGTCGCTGGCGGTCTACTGCACCTCCTGGACCTTCTTCGGCACCGTGGGGCAGGCGAGTGAATCCCCCTGGTCGCCGGTGCCCATCTACCTTGGCCCCATGCTGGTCTTTCTGTTTGGCTGGCGGCTGCTGGCTCGCCTTATTCTGGTGGCCAAGCGCGAGCACATCACCTCCATCGCCGACTTTATCGCCGCCCGTTACGGCAAATCCCAGCGGCTCGCCATGGTGATCGCCCTTATCGCCATCATGGGGATCCTCCCCTATCTGGTATTGCAGCTCAAAGCCATCGTCACTGGGCTGGATCTGCTGATGGTCAACAGTGGCGGCATCAGCCCGACCAGCAATACCAGCGAGCTGGCGCTCGGGGTCACCCTGCTGCTGGCGCTGTTCAGCATCCTGTTCGGCACCCGCCATCTCGATGCCACCGAGCACCACAGGGGGATGGTGGTGGCCATCGCTTTCGAGTCGGTGGTCAAATTGCTGGCCTTTATCGCGGTGGGGGGCTTTGCCCTCTGGCTGATCCTGAGCAAACCGGGCGAGGCTCACGAGCAGGTGACCCGCGACTTCTTTGCGCAGGTGGTGGCGGTGAGCCCCGGCAACCTGCTGGAGCTTGCCATCTATACGGTGCTGGCGATGTGCGCCGTCATCTGCCTGCCGCGCCAGTTTCATGTGACTGTGGTGGAGAACAATCAGGGGCAGGATCTGCACTGGGCACGCTGGATCTTCCCGCTCTACCTGTTCGTGATGGGGCTCTTTATCTGGCCGCTGGCACTGGCGGGCAAACAGTGGGTGGGGGCTGACATGGCCTCCGACACCTATGTGATCAGTCTGCCGATGGCCCTCGGTTTCGATGGCATGGCGATGCTGGCGTTTCTCGGCGGCACCTCGGCGGCCACCGGCATGGTGATCGTCTGCACCATCGCGCTGGCGATCATGGTGAGCAACGATCTGGTGCTGCCGGTGCTGCTGCGCCGCTTCTGGCGGCAGGGGCGCGACGAGCGGCTGGTGCGGCTGCTGCTGCAGGTGCGCCGTGGCGCCATCCTGCTGATCTTGCTGGCGGCCTGGGGGCTCTACCTCTGGCTCGGCGATCTCACCAGCTTGTCGCGCATCGGTTACCTCTCCTTTGGCGCGGTGGCCCAGTTTGCGCCCGCCCTGCTGCTCGGCCTCTACTGGCGTCACGGCAATCGCAAGGGGGTCTATCTTGGGTTGAGCCTCGGGGTGAGCCTCTGGTTCGTCACCCTGCTGGTGGAGAGCGGGCTGTTGGCCGGTTCACCGCTGGCCGAGCTGCTGGCGCCGCCGGACTGGCCCGCATTTCGCGAGCTGAGTCTCGGGGCCTGGTGCATCTTCCTGAGCCTGCTCTTCAACCTGCTCGGCTATGTGGCAGGCTCGCTGCTCTCCCGTCCGGCGGTGAGCGAGCGGCTGCAGGCGGCCAACTTTGTCGGCAAGCCGAGCCGCGATACCGCCGCCCTCTATCAGGCGCGGGTCTCGGTCAAGGAGCTGGAGATGCTGGCGGCCCGCTTTGTCGGCTCAAGCCGGGTCAAGCGTGCCTTTGGTCGCTTCGCCGGTGAGCGCGGCGGCACCTTGGCGCCCCAGATGCAGGCCTCGGCCGAACTGATTGCCCACACCGAGCGGCTGCTGGCGGGGGTGTTTGGCACCTCGTCGGCGCGGTTGGTGCTTGCCTCTGCCCTGCAGGGGCGCAACATGCAGCTCGAGGAGATCGCCACCATCGTCGATGAGGCCTCCGACGTGTTTCGCTTCAACCGCGGCCTGCTGCAGGGGGCGATCGAGCATATCGGACAGGGGATCTCTGTGGTGGACAGGGAGCTTCGGCTGGTGGCCTGGAACCGCCGTTACATCGAGCTGTTCCACTATCCGCCCGGGCTTATTCAGGCAGGGCGCCCCATCGAGGAGATCATTCGCTACAACGCCCAGCAGGGGCTCTGTGGCTCCGGTGATATCGAGGATCACGTGGCGCGGCGGGTTGCCTTTATGAAGCGCGGCAGCGCCCATATCTCGGCGCGGGAGCGCCCGGACGGGCGGGTGATCGAGATGCAGGGCAACCCCATGCCCGCCGGCGGTTTTGTCATGACCTTTACCGACATCACGCCGTTTCGCGATGCGGAGCGGGTGCTGCGCGAAGCGAACGAACATCTGGAGGCGCGGGTGGCCGAGCGCACCCGTGAGCTCTCCGAACTCAACCGCCAACTATTGCTGGTGAACCAGCAGGTGGAGCGGGCCAATCAATCCAAGAGCCGTTTTCTGGCGGCGGTCAGCCACGATCTGACCCAGCCCCTCAATGCCGCCAAGCTGTTTACCTCCTCCCTGCTGGAGATGTTGCCCGATGCTGGCGAGCAGGCCCGCATCGCCCGCCATATCGACGATGCGCTGGGGGCGACCGAGGATCTCATCACCGATCTGCTCGATATCTCGCGGCTCGAAGCGGGCAAGTTCAAGGCCAAGAAGCTCGACTTTGCCCTGCGCGATCTGCTCGACAACCTCAAGGCGGAGTTTGGCGTGCTGGCGCAGGCGGGGGGGATCCACTTTTCGGTGGTGGAGAGCAAGCACGCGGTACACAGCGATGTGCGGCTACTGCGCCGGGTGCTGCAGAACTTCCTCACCAATGCGTTTCGCTACAACCCGGGTGGCCGGGTGCTGCTCGGTTGTCGCCGGATGGGGGACAAGATCCGCATCGAGGTATGGGACAACGGCCCCGGCATCCCGCAGGACAAGCAGGAGGCTATTTTTGACGAGTTCTCCCGCCTCGATCACTCCCGCACCGCCAAGGAGCAGGGGCTGGGTCTGGGGCTCGCCATCGCCCGCGGCATCTCGCAGGTGCTCGGTCATCAGCTCACATTG
Source organism: Aeromonas sp. R4-2 (assembly GCF_040908295.1). Taxonomy (NCBI): domain Bacteria; kingdom Pseudomonadati; phylum Pseudomonadota; class Gammaproteobacteria; order Aeromonadales; family Aeromonadaceae; genus Aeromonas; species Aeromonas sp. R4-2. The sequence continues at coordinate 62,443 of NZ_JBFODL010000025.1, forward strand.
CAGAGCTGGCCGGGCAAGGGGTCGGTCTTTGCGGTGACCCTCAATCTGGCGACCCGGCCGGTCACGGCCCATCAGCTGGCGGCACCGGTGGCGCGCGACAGCCAGCTGGAAGGGGTAGCCGTGCTCTGTATCGACAACGAGCGGGACATTCTGACCGCCATGAGCACCCTGCTCGGCCGTTGGGGCTGCGAGGTGCGCTGCGCCGTCGATCTGGCCGAAGCCGAGGCGCTGGTGGCAGACGGGTTTGTGCCAAGACTGGTGCTCTCCGACTATCACCTCGACGACGGCAAGACCGGGTTGGAGGCGCTCGCTGCGCTGCAACGGGTGTGTGGCGACGAGCTGGGAGGCATCATCATCAGTGCCGATCGCAAGAGCGAGTTGCAGGCACAGATCCGCGAGCGGGGGTATGGCTACATCAGCAAACCGGTCAAACCGCTCAAACTGCGGGCCCTGATGAACAGCCTGCTGCTGCGCTAGCCGCAGCCGGGGCGGCTAGCCGTGAACCGGCTCACAAAACCGCGCAATGATCCCGCAGGCCCTGGTCATGGATCAATGCCGAAAACAGAGATTTATTGGCGAAGATCTCTTCATCTCCCTGCGCAATCGCCGCCTGTTACTGCATTGGCTTGCCACTGTCGGTGAACGCCGACAGTGGCAGACCGGATTGGCTCACTCTATAGTCGGGATGCGATTTTTTGCATCGCAAATGAAGTAACCGAAGGGCAAACCGATCGCAAGATCGGGACGCAAAGCTTCCGGTCCAGGGATGAGCCGTACTTGAGATAGCGGGGCCACCACAGGTTGTTGTGCACCTTTGCCAAGAGGCCGCACTGCCGTCTGCGTTACCTGTCAGGGCGTAGCCCTTTTCGTTGCCAACATAACGAAATAGGGAAATATAAAAATGCTAAGTCCAAAGCCTACCATGCTGGCCCTTGCGGTCGGTCTGTGCTGCGCCTCGTCCGCTTATGCTGCGGCGCCCGGCAAGCCGACCATCGGATGGGGCCCCACCAAGTTTTCCATCGTTGAAGTCGATCAGGCGGCTACTGCCTACAACAATCTGGTCAAGGTAAAGGATGCCGCCGATGTGGAGGTGAACTGGAACCTCTGGAGTGGTGATCTGGGCCAGAGTGCCAAGGTACTGCTCAATGGTCAGGAGGTGTGGTCCGGTCCCTCGGCCGCAGCGGGCAGCGCCAAATTCAAGGTGAAGAAAGGGGGGCGCTACCAGATGCAGGTGGCGCTGTGCAACGCCGATGGCTGTACCCTCTCTGATGCCAAGGAGATCGTGGTCGCCGATACCGACGGTAGCCATCTGGCGCCACTCAAGGCGCCGCTGCAGGAGAACAACAAGCCCTACGCCAACAAGTCCGGCAAGGTGGTGGGGACTTACTATGTGGAGTGGGGAGTCTATGGCCGCAAGTTTACGGTGGACAAGATCCCGGCCCAGAACCTGACCCATATCCTCTATGGTTTCACCCCCATCTGCGGTGGGAATGGCCTCAACGACAGCCTCAAGGAGATCGAAGGGAGCTTCCAGGCGCTGCAACGGGCGTGTGCCGGCCGGGCCGACTTCAAGGTGGCTATGCACGATCCCTGGGCTGCCATCCAGATGCCGCAAGGCAGCCTCACTGCCCATGACGAGCCCTACAAGGGCAACTTTGGCGCTCTGATGGCGCTCAAGCAGGCCTATCCGAACCTCAAGATCCTCCCCTCGGTCGGCGGCTGGACCCTCTCCGATCCCTTCTATTTCCTCGGTGACAAAACCAAGCGCGATGTGTTTGTCGGCTCGGTGAAAGAGTTCCTGCAGACCTGGAAGTTCTTCGATGGTGTGGATATCGACTGGGAGTACCCAGGCGGACAGGGCGCCAACCCGAAACTGGGCAGCCCGAGCGATGGTGCCACCTATGTGGCCCTGATGAAGGAGCTGCGGGCCATGCTCGACGAGCTGGAGGCAGAGACCGGTCGCCAGTATGAGCTCACCTCGGCCATCGGGGCGGGGGGCGACAAGATCCAGGATGTGGACTACAAGGCGGCCCAGCCCTACATGGACCACATCTTCATGATGACCTACGACTACAACGGCGCCTGGAGCAACACCGAGCTGGGCCACCAGACCAACCTCTATCCGGCGAGCTGGGACCCCGATACCAAGTACACCACCGACAAGGCGGTCAATCAGCTGCTGGCGCAGGGGGTTGAACCGGGCAAGCTGGTGGTCGGTGCCGCCATGTATGGCCGTGGCTGGACCGGGGTAAGCGGTTATCAGGGCAACAACCCCTTCACCGGCAAGGCGACCGGCAAGGTGAAAGGCACCTGGGAGGACGGGGTGGTGGATTACCGCGACATCGTCAACAACCGGATGGGGGCTGGCTGGGAGAAGGGCTACGACGAGGTGGCCGAGGCGCCCTATCTGTTCAAGGCGGCGACCGGCGATCTCATCACCTATGACAACGAGCGCTCGGTCAAGGCCAAGGGGCAGTATGTGCTGGCCAACAAGCTCGGTGGCCTCTTCTCCTGGGAGATCGATGCCGACAACGGCGACATCCTCAACGCCATGCACGAGGGGTTGGGCCACGGCGAGGGGACGACTCCACCAGCCAACAAGCCGCCGCTGGCCAACGCGGGCAGTGACTTCAAGGTGACCGGCCCGACCGAGGTGACGCTGGATGGGTCGGCCTCCCACGATCCGGAAAACAGCGCGCTCAGCTACAGCTGGAAGCAGATCTCCGGCCCGCAGGCTGCCCTGCTCGATGCCACTCAGGCCAAGGCCCGCGTGGTGCTGGATGCTGTGACTGCCGACATCAATCTGGTGTTCGAGCTGACGGTGACCGATGACCAGCTGTTGAGTGCCAAGGATCAGGTGGTGGTGACCAACAAGGCGCCGCAGGCCAATCTGGCGCCGGTGGTGAGTGTACCTGCCACGGCCTCTGTGGAGGCGGGCAAGCAGGTGACCATCAAGGCGACTGCCTCTGATCCGAATGGTGATCCGTTGACCTATCAGTGGAGCGTGCCGGCAGGCATCACCGCAACGGGCCAGAACAGCGCCACCCTGGTGGTGACTGGCCCGAACGTCACCAGCGACACCGGCTATGACCTGAGCGTCACCGTCTCCGACGGCGGGCTGGATGCCAGCGCGGCAACCCGTCTGACGGTCAAACCGGCCAGCAGCGGCGGTGGTTGCACGGCGACCGATCCGGATGCGGCCAACTGGCCAGTCTGGCAAGCGGCCAGCACCTATAACAGCGGCGACAAGGTGAGCCACAACCAGCTGGTGTGGCAGGCCAAGTACTGGACCCAGGGCAACGAGCCTAGCCGCACCGCGGATCAGTGGTTGCTGGTGAGCAAGGTGCAACTGGGTTGGGATGCCAATGTGGCCTACAACGGTGGCGAGCTCACCACCCATAACGGCCGTCAGTGGAAGGCGCAGTACTGGACCAAGGGCAATGAGCCCGGCAAACACGACGTCTGGCAGGATGTGGGGGCCGCCAGCTGTAAATAAGCATTGAATGGTGGCGGGGCATGCCAGTCATGCCCCGTTTTTTCTCCCCGCTTCGCCACATTCTGGCGGGTCTGCCAATCGGTTTCCCCACCCAGATTCTCTTTTGTGCCTGCAAAGCAGCCCTTCCGGGCTAGTGATTAATGCTCTCCCCGATAGCTGGCATCTGTGCCGCACGTTGCTCTTTGTGGTGCCGCTTGTGTTGGTACATGTCGGCATCGGCTCTGGCAAACGCGGCGGCAAAGTCGCCGCGATAGGGGGCCATCCCCATGCTGCACGAGATAGTGGGGGAGGCGCTGGCCAGCATGGTCGTCAGCCTGGCCATCGCCTGTTGCAGTTCGGTCAGTGTCAGAGTGGTGAGCAGCACAAACTCATCCCCGCCGAAGCGGGCGGCAATCACCCCCTGACCGAAGTGCTGGCGTATGCCGTCTGCGATAAGGCGCAGGGCCTGATCACCCGCCAAATGGCCACTGCTGTCATTGAGCTGTTTGAGATTATCCATGTCGATCAGCAGCAGGGTGCCTTCCGGCTGCCCCTGCATAGCGAGTTCGAATTGCTGGCGATTGGCGAGCCCGGTCAGCTGGTCGGTATTGGCCAGCTGATAGATGCGGCGGGACTGCTGATAGATGGTGATGGCGTGGCGAATATCCCGCGCCAGGATCGCCATCAGGTGGCTGTCATAGCGGGTAAAGGCATTACGTTTGCTGCTGTCCATATTGATCATGCCGTAGAGCTGACCATCGATATGGATCGGGGTCGCCAGCGTGGCCTGGATGGGCAGGTCGGTGCAGTTGACCAGCAGCTCTCTGTCCTGCTCGGACAGGGGCATGGTGGCATTTATCTTCGACAGGTCGTTGATCAGCAGTGTTTTGTTGCAGCGCCCCTGAGTCAGCTTGTACTGAAAGGTGTGCTCCAGCGGCAGATTGATCCGCCGCAGTTTCACCAGATCCATGCCGATGGCGGCTTCATACCTCAACATGCCTGTGCCCGGCAGCAGCTTGATCAGGCAGCCCATCTCGGCCCCCGGGATCAACATCACTGCTCGTCTGAGCAGATCCTCCAGAAAGGCCTCTTCGGTCTGGTATTGCGCCGAGTTGCGGGCCAGTTCGGCGGTGGTTTCGTTGATCTTGAGCGCCTCACTCAGATGCTGCCACTGGCGGTGCAGATGGTAGCGGTAGTGGCGATAGAGCCAGAAGGTGCAGATAAGGTAGCTCTGGACTAGCAAGGTGCTGGCAAGCGGCGCCCTTTGCCAACCATTGAGGCTGTTGATAAGCCAGATCATCCCGGCCAGTGGCAAGGCATAAATCGTCAAACGAACAAATTTGTCGTATCTGGATAACCGGGTGCGTGAGGGCAATTCGCTGGGCATGAAGACACCTGCTGGCCATGCAAAGCGGCGATTATAAATTCATTAGTTGCGATACAGATGGGTCTTTTGTCGCATATTGTTCTTACTCATTGATTTTTCTCAATTTGGTGTGATGCAGATCAAAAAAATGGTGTGAGGTATCTGGTTGGAGGTGATGAGATTAGGTCTGCATATCCGGCTGTTTTTTAAACATTAATTTCTTGAAAGTGGGTAATTGTCAGGGTTGGTAACTGGTGGGCTGGCAATGGTCCGATTTGCTTACTTATCAGAATTACCCTACAGTCAATCGGCGATTATTTATCGCCAGAAATAACGTTGTGACAAGGGCAAACCGATTGAAAAGTCGGGACGCAAAGCTTCCGGTCTAAGGGTCAAGACGACCTAGGATAGCGGGGCCACCACAGTAGAATGCAGGCTGCCTTTGCCAAGGGGTGGCCGTTTTTGTGTCACCTGTCGTGTTGCGTTGCCCTTTCGTTTTTCCAATAACGAAAAGGAAAGCAATATGCTAAGTCCAAAACCCGCACTGCTGGCCATGATGGTCGGTACCCTGCTCGCCTCCTCCGCCGCTTATGCGGCAGCTCCCGGCAAACCCGCTATCGGTTGGGGCCCCACCAAGTTTGCCATCGTCGAAGTCAGCCAGTCCGCGACCGCTTATAACGAGCTGGTCAAGGTGAAGGATGGCGCCGATGTGACCGTCACCTGGAATCTCTGGAACGGCGATATCGGCCAGCGTGCCAAGGTGCTGCTGGATGGCAAGGAAGTCTGGTCCGGTCCCTCTTCCGCCGCGGGTACCGCCACCTTCAAGGTGCACAAGGGGGGCCGCTATCAGATGCAGGTCGCGTTGTGCAACGGCGATGGCTGCACCCTGTCTGATGCCAAGGAGATCGTGGTCGCCGATACCGATGGCAGCCACCTTGCACCGCTCAAGCCTGCCCTGCAGGAGAATAACAAACCCTATGTCAACAAGTCCGGCAAGGTGGTCGGTACCTACTATGTGGAGTGGGGGGTCTATGATCGCAACTTCACCGTGGACAAGCTGCCGGCCCAGAACCTGACCCATATCCTCTATGGCTTCACCCCGATCTGTGGCGGTGATGGCCTCAACGACAGCCTCAAAGAGATTTCTGGCAGCTTCCAGGCGCTGCAACGTGCCTGTGCCGGGCGCAAGGATTTCCAGGTCGCCATTCACGATCCCTGGGCCGCGCTGCAAAAAGGGCAGGGGTCACTGGTCGCCTGGGATGAGCCCTACAAGGGCAACTTCGGCAATCTGATGGCCCTCAAACAGGCCTATCCGGACCTGAAGATCCTCCCCTCAGTCGGTGGCTGGACCCTCTCCGACCCCTTCTTCTTCATGCATGACAAGGCCAAGCGTGACGTGTTCGTCGCCTCGGTCAAAGAGTTCCTGCAGACCTGGAAGTTCTTCGACGGTGTCGATATCGACTATGAGTTCCCGGGCGGCGACGGTGCCAACCCCAATCTGGGGGACAAGACCAAAGATGGTGAAACCTATGTGCTGATCATGAAGGATCTGCGCGCCATGCTCGACGAGCTGGAGGCCGAGACCGGTCGCACCTATCAGCTCACCTCCGCCATCGGTGCCGGTTACGACAAGATTGAGGATGTGGATTACAAGGCTGCCCAGCAGTACATGGATCATCTCTTCGTGATGAGTTACGACTACAACGGTGCCTGGAGCAACACCTCCCTGGGTCATCAGGCCAACCTCTATAAGGCCACCAACGGCTCGGCCAACAAGCGCTACAACACTGATGCAGCGGTGCAGCAGTTGCTGGCGCAGGGGGTCGACTCCGGGAAGCTGGTGATCGGTGCCGCCGCCTACGGTCGCGGCTGGAAAGGGGTGAGCGGATATCAGGGCAACGATCCCTTCACCGGCACCGCCACCGGCAAGATCAAGGGCACCTGGGAAGATGGCGTGCTGGATTATCGCCACATCGTCAACAGCCATATGGGCGCAGGCTGGGAGTACAACTACGACGAGACTGCCGAAGCGGCCACCCTGTTCAAGCCCTCCACCGGCGAGCTGATCACCTATGACGACGAGCGCTCGGTCAAGGCGAAAGGCCAATACGTGCTGGCCAACAAGCTGGGCGGGCTCTTCTCCTGGGAGATCGATGCCGACAACGGTGACATCCTCAACGCCATGCATGAAGGTCTCGGTCACGGAGAGGGAACCACTCCGCCAGCCAACAAGCCGCCAGTCGCCAATGCGGGCAGCGATGTGGCGGTGACCGGCCCGGCTACCCTGACGCTGGATGGCTCAGCCTCCCATGATCCGGAAAAAGGCTCTCTGACCTACAGCTGGAAGCAGGTCTCCGGCCCGCAAGCTGTGCTGGGCGATACCACGAAGGCCAAGTTGCGGGTCGATGTGAATGCCGTCAGTGCAGATACCGCGCTGGTGTTCGAGCTGACGGTGACCGATGACCATCAACTGACCGCCAAGGATCAGGTAGTGGTGACCAACAAGGCGCCGCAACCCAACCTGCCACCAGTGGTCACATTGCCTGCCAGCGTCAAGGTGGAAGAGGGCAAGCAGGTGAGCATCACTGCCAAGGCATCCGACCCCAACGACGACGAACTGATCTATCAATGGCAAGTGCCAGCCGGTATCACGGCGACCGGCCAGAACAGCGCCACCCTGGTGGTCACCGGCCCGGCGGTCGATGTCGAAACCGGTTATGACCTCTCCGTGACCGTCTCTGACGGTGCGCTCGACGCCAACGCGGCAACCCGCCTCATCGTTACCCCGATCAACGAAGGCGGTGAGGGTGGCTCTTGCAACACCACAGATCCGGAAGCAGCCAACGTTCCCGCATGGCTGGCCAGCAAGGTCTACAACGGCGGTGACAAGGTGAGCCATAACCAGCTGGTATGGCAGGCCAAGTACTGGACTCAGGGTAATGAGCCGAGCCGCGCCGCCGATCAGTGGGCGCTGGTGAGTCAGGTTGATCTGGGCTGGAACGCAGCCGTTGCCTACAACGGCGGGGATCTCACCAACCACAACGGCCGTCAGTGGAAGGCCAAGTGGTGGACTCAAGGCAATGAGCCGGGCAAGCACGATGTCTGGCTGGATATCGGGGCAGCAAGCTGTAACTGAGGCCTCCTCACCGATGACGGGGCATGGCGACATGCCCCTCATTCCCGGTAGCAATATGAACGAGAACCCGACAATGACCACAAATGTGACCCGAATCGCTGCCCTCATCATGGCAACCCTGGCGGCTGGCCCCCTGTCTGCCGCCACCTCGCCCCTGATATTCAATGACACGACACCGCAAAGCGATCTGGCGGGTAGCCTGGCTGCCAGCGTGCAGTTTGCCCAGAGCCAGATCCTGCCTTCCCATCCCAAAGAGGGGGATCGCCAACCCATCCTGACCAGCCTGCGCAAGAGCCTGCTGCTGGTGAAACCACTCCAGGCCGACGGGGTGACCCCCATAACGGTGGAGGCCCGTGACGGCAGCGGCAAGCTGCTGGGCTCCCTGACCTTGTCGCCGCCATCGGTGCTGCCAGAGACTGTCTACCACCTCGCGGGGGTTCCCGAAGGCGGAGTGAGCTTCGTCCCGGAGAGCGGCACCACTGCCGTCATCAGCAGCAGTGCTGATTTGGCCAAACTGAGCGACAAGAGCGGCGCCTTTCTCAAGGATCGGCTGACCGGGCGCGCGCTGGTGGAGATCCAGACCGCCGACGGCCGCTGGGTTCGGGATATCTACCTGCCCGTGAGCCCGGAGCTGGAGGGCAAGATGGTGCGGATCCGCTCCAGTGCCGGTTATAACTCGACTGCCTTTTATGGTGAGCGACAGGTGACCGTCTCCCGTGGCCAGACCCTGCAGTTCAAGTTTGCCAATGGGCAGTGGTTCCGCGAGGGGGAGCTGGAGAACAACCGCATCACCTATGCAGCGGATACCTGGAGCGGCGAGCTGCCTGCCGAGTGGATCCAGCCCGGACTGAACCTCTCCGTTCGTCAGGGCAATCTCAGTGGTGAACTGCGTGACATCAAGGTCGGCGCCCCCGGCGAGCTGCTGTTGCACACCATCGACATCGGCATGCTCACCCCGCCACGGGATCGCTTTGCCTTTGCCAATGACAAGGAGGCCCATCGCGAATACTTCCAGACCATCCCGGCCAGCCGGATGATTGTCAGTCAGTATGCACCGCTCTCCCTGCCTGAGGTGATGTTGCCCAACGGCACCCTGCTGACCGACTTTGACCCGAGCGAAGGGGGCTGGCATGGCGGCACCATGCGTCAGCGCATCGGCAAGGAGCTTATCTCCCACGGTATCGACAATGCCAATTACGGCATCAACAGTAGTGCCGGTGAAGGGGAGGGAAGCCATCCCTTTGTTGCGGCCCAGCTGACGGCGCACAACAGTCGCGGCAAGTATGCCAATGGAGTTCAGGTGCACGGAGGTTCCGGTGGCGGTGGCATCGTCACGCTGGATGATTCGCTGGGCAACGAGTTCAGCCACGAGGTGGGCCATAACTTCGGCCTTGGCCACTATGTGGATGGTTTCCGCGGCTCGGTTCATCGCAGTGCCGATCAGCTCAACTCCAGCTGGGGCTGGGACAGTGACAAACACCGTTTCATCCCCAACTTCTCGCCGACCCGCACCAATGAGGATGCCTGTCTGGATGGCCAGTGCCAGCCGCCGTTCGATGGCCGCAAGTTTGGCCATGATGCGATGGCGGGCGGCCGCCCTCTCTCCGGCGCCAACCGTTTCACCCTCTATACCCCCAATTCGGCCGCCATCATCCAGCGTTTTCTGGAGAGCAAGGCGGTGTTCGATGCCAACTCGGCCACCGGCTTTAGCAAGTGGAACAGTGCGACGGCCAGGATGGAGCCCTATCAGCACACAATCGAGGGGATCGAGAAGGTCGATGCCCCCATGGATGCCCTGAGCGAGGCCGGACTGAGTGCCCTGCTGGCGGATTACGGTTTGGTCAGGGTCGCCATGTGGGATGGTCGCTGGACCCGTGATATCCGGGTGCCGATTGCCTCTGCGGACAACCGTGGGCGCAGTCTGACCATCGATCACGGGGCCGGTTACAACAGTCGCCTCTTTATCAACGGCAAGGAAATTGTGGTGAACCGGGGCTTCAAGAAGAGCTTCACCTCGGATGGCCAGAGCTGGGTGGAGGTCTCCCTCATCGATACCAAGGTTGCGCGCAAGCCCGAGCAGTTCGGCGTGCAGGTGACCACCCTGGTGGGCTATTACGATCCGCAAGGAGCCCTGCGCAGCTATATCTATCCGGCTCTGCACGGCGCCTACGGCTTCACCTATCCGGATGACAGCAACACCCTGTCCGGCAATGACTGCCAGTTGCAGGTGGAGACCCGCGATGGTCTGCAGCGCTTCAGGCTGGCCAATCACAGAGCGGCCAGCAGCGTCATGAACAAGTTCCACATCAACCTGCCCACCGCCAGCGAGCCCGGCCGCGCCACCATCCAGTGCCGTGGCCAGACACTGGTACAGCAGAGCTTGCTGCCACCGCAGCAGATCCTCTCCTTTACCGTCAACGGGAGGCCGCTGGAGCAGGGCGTGGTGGAGAACCAGCCTCCGGTGGTGACCGTACCGGCGCAGCTTGGCGGCATCGGCGGTGAGTGGCTGACCATCACTGCCGAGGCGAGGGATCCCGAGGGGGATGCGCTCAGCTACCGCTGGCACTTCCCGGCGGGCTGGCAGGCGGAAGGCGAGACCAGTGCAAACCTGCGTCTGCTGCCGCCGGCAGTCACCACCAGCGAGCAGCATGAGCTGAGTGTGAGCGTCTCGGACGGGGTACATCAGAGCGAAGGGCGCGTCGTGCTGACGCTGGCGCCCGTGGTCGACGGCTCTTGCAACACCACCGATCCGGAAGCGGCGAATGTTCCCGCATGGCAGGCCAGCAAGGTCTACAACGGTGGCGACAAGGTGAGCCACAACCAGCTGGTATGGCGTGCCAAGTACTGGACTCAGGGCAATGAACCGGGCCGCGCCGCCGATCAGTGGGCGCTGGCGAGTCAGGTTGATCTGGGCTGGAGCGCGACCGTTGCCTACAACGGCGGGGAGCTGACCAACCACAACGGCCGTCAGTGGAAGGCCAAGTGGTGGACTCAAGGCAACGAGCCGGGCAAGCACGATGTCTGGCTGGATGTCGGGGCGGCAAGCTGCCCCTAGGTTGAGTCCATGATGAAGATGGCGGAGCCTGTTCAGGCGGACTCCGCCTTTTGCCACAAAACCATAGAGAGCAACAATAATGAAAAAAAACCGCATCACCCTTCTGCTTGCCGGCATGATGCTGAGCGGCCACCTGTGGGCGGCCGAGGCATACGACATCAACAAATCCTACCCGGGCGGCAGCCAGGTCAATTACAACGGCCAGGTTTTCGAGGCCAAGTGGTGGGTCAACCCGGGTCAGACTCCCGGTATGGCGGCCGCCAATGAGTGGGATACCCCGTGGAAGCTTGTCGGCGAAGGGGAAGTGACCCCGCCGGACACCGGCGGCGATGACAAGCCCAATCCGCCTACCCCGCCGGATGGCAGCACTACCCCTGTCTATATGAGTCAGGCCGAGCTGGATGCCAAAGAGAAGGCGCTGACCGACTTCCCGGCGATGGAAGCGGTCAAGGCCTCCATCGCTACCCGTGACAATCTGGTGGTCGAGGCGGTGCAGCCGGGTCGTGCCGACAACCCGGGCAACGTCAAGCGGGTCGAAAGCCTGCTGAGCGAGGGGCAGTTCAACTACCTCTTCCCGTTGCGCGCCCCCGAGTACACCTATCGCGGCCTGTTGCAGGCGGCGGCCAAGTTCCCGGCCCTGTGCAGCGACTACAGCGATGGCCGCGATGCCGATGCTATCTGCCGCAAGACGTTGGCGACCATGTTCGCTCACTTCGCCCAGGAGACCGGCGGCCATGAAAACTGGCGCCCGGAGGCCGAGTGGCGTCAGGCGCTGGTCTACGTGCGCGAGATGGGATGGAATGAGACCATGCGCGGCGGTTACAACGCCGAGTGCCGCCCCGATGTGTGGCAGGGTCAGCAGTGGCCGTGCGGTACGTTCGACAATGGCGAGTTCAAGAGCTACTTTGGCCGCGGCGCCAAGCAACTCTCCTACAACTACAACTACGGCCCCTTCTCCGAGGCGATGTTCGGCACGGTGCGCACCCTGCTCGACCGCCCCGATCTGGTGGCCGACACCTGGCTGAACCTCGCCAGTGCGGTGTTCTTCTATACCTATCCGCAGCCGCCCAAGCCCTCTATGCTCCACGTCATCGATGGCACCTGGCAGCCAAACGAGCACGACAAACAGAACGGTCTGGTGCCTGGCTTCGGGGTCACCACCCAGATCATCAATGGTGGGGTGGAGTGCGGCGGCCCGGTCGAGCACGCCCAGTCCCAGAACCGCATCAACTACTACCGCGAGTTTGCCAACTACCTCGGGGTGGCGGTGCCATCCGACGAAGTGCTGGGTTGCAAGAACATGAAGGTGTTTGACGACAATGGCGCCGGTGCCTTGCCCATCTATTGGGAGCAGGACTGGAGCTATGTGGCAGAGAACCCCAACGGCGGCAAGAGTTACGCGTGCAAGTTGGTGGGTTACCAGACCCGTTTCAGCGCCTTCAAGGAGGGGGATTACAGCCGCTGCGTTCAGCACTTCTATCCGGAGGTGGTGATCGAGGATAACGGCGGTGGCACCAACCTGCCACCAGTGGCCAATATCACTGGCCCGGCGCAGGCCGAAGGTGGCAGCAAGGTGACTCTCTCCGGCCAGCACTCCAGCGATCCGGAAGGCAAGCCACTCTCTTATGCTTGGACTATCCCGGCTGGAGCCTCTGCACCGGCACTGGATCAGGTCACTCTGGAGTTGACTCTGCCCAAGCCGGCCAGCGATACCAAGCTGGAGATCAAACTGACGGTGACCGATGAAGGGAGCTTGAGCCGTAGCGCCACCCATAGCCTGCTGGTGAAAGGGGAGGAGGGGGACGTAACGCCGCCTGACTATCCGGCCTATAAAGAGGGGACTCCCTACAAGGCGGGCGAGCGGGTCAGCAACGGCGGTGCCAGCTACGAGTGCAAACCGCACCCCTACACCGGCTGGTGTGCCGGTGCCGCCTGGGCTTATGAGCCGGGCAAGGGAACCGCGTGGAGTGATGCCTGGATCAAGCTGTGATATGGCATTAAGCCGAAGCAATAAAAGATGGGGCCTGCGGGCCCCATTCTTGTTTGGTGGAGTTCAGGTTTGGCCGTGGAACATCTGGCCCGGACAGGACAGCGCCTCGAGAGGGCTGTGTGATGATGTGTGTTGTTTTTTTATTACATTTTCCGTGAAAGGCTTTCAGCAATTATTTGCCGTAGCGGAAGTAGTATTCACGGGTGGAGGGGGCATAGGCATCTTTCTCTACAACGCCGTTCTTGGTGGTTGCACCGCGCAGGTGGAACAGGACTGCCAGATTCTCAAACATGGTTTACCTCATCGCTCTGTCATTTATGGTTATGGTGTGTGACCTGGGTCACGGTTTGATCCTATGGTCATTTGTGAGCCAGATCAACTTTCTGTGTTGTAAATTTACAAAAATCATGGAAAGGGTTTTCAAATGCAATGCCCTTTATGGAAAGGCTTTCCCGAGGTGACGGGGGAGAAGCTGACGATCAGCCTGCAAAAGATGCTTGAGAGCGGGGGCGTTGCACGGGGAAAGAGGCTTGCTGCACGGCCTCTCCTTTATAGGTGCTTGAGCCGATTTATGACATAAAACAGAGAGATAGCACGCGTCTTGCTGGTAAAAACAGCGAACTGCTGCAATTTTGACTAAACGAATCAGTCGCGGTTATTTTAGGGTTGACAGCAAAGCGGGTGATGCCTATCATGCGCCTCCGTTGCCGGAGATAACTTCGTCAGCGCCGAGGTGAGTTGGGGTTATAGCTCAGCTGGGAGAGCGCTTGCATGGCATGCAAGAGGTCCGCGGTTCGATCCCGCGTAGCTCCACCAAATTCTCCTCGAACAATCTGGAATCAAAGGGGTTATAGCTCAGCTGGGAGAGCGCTTGCATGGCATGCAAGAGGTCCGCGGTTCGATCCCGCGTAGCTCCACCAGATTCTTGATTGTTTTATTGAATACCCAGGGCAGTGTGGTGTGTATCACCCAAGCCGACCTTTGTGGGGTTATAGCTCAGCTGGGAGAGCGCTTGCATGGCATGCAAGAGGTCCGCGGTTCGATCCCGCGTAGCTCCACCATTATTTAGGATGAATGGCCGCCAGAACCATTCATTCAGTACCGAATTTGGGGTTATAGCTCAGCTGGGAGAGCGCTTGCATGGCATGCAAGAGGTCCGCGGTTCGATCCCGCGTAGCTCCACCAAATTCAGAGTGACTGTCGGTCATTCACAAAAATTGGGGTTATAGCTCAGCTGGGAGAGCGCTTGCATGGCATGCAAGAGGTCCGCGGTTCGATCCCGCGTAGCTCCACCAAATTCTTGTTACAAGAAACAAAAGGCCACCGCATCACGGTGGCCTTTTGTTTTCTCCATCATTTATTTTCTCCATACGTCCGCGCCTTTCATTTGTAAATCCAATGACCTGAATGAAAAAGCCCGCGAGACTCGCGGGCTTTGCTTGCACTCTTCAAATGCGCCTGTGGTTAACGGCGACGTCGCCAAGCCAGCGGCAACAGTGCCAGCAGGCCGAGTCCCAGTGCACCACCGCCTGAGGAGGTGTCCGGTTTGGTGGCATCGCTCTCCAGTCTCAGGTCGACGATGATGGGATCATGGTCGGAGGCACTGAAGGGGTTGTCAGACTTGAGCAGGGCGCCGGTGTACTGGCTGCCGTATTCGAACAGGGAGCTCTCGAAGGAGTTGATGTGCCAGTCGGCGACACCTGCCACCTTGCTGGCCAGCGCCGGGTTGGCGAGGGCATAGTCCAGGGTGCCCAGCTCCCCGTCGTAGCTGTAGGAGATGGCTTTCTCCTTGTTGAATTTGACGTTGAGATCGATCAGGCCGTAGCTGCGAGTCACTTCGCGACCGAGCTGTTCATAGGACTGATCACCGATAAAGGTGTGAGAGGCCGATACGATCTTCCGCTCGCTAGTGGCAGGGTTGTAGTCGGTCAGCACCCGGATCGGATCTTCCTTGGCGTAGGAGTTGAAGTCGCCTACCAGCAACACCTGGCCCGGCAGTTTACTGACCGCCTCACCCAGCACCTTGGCGGCAGAGACCCGGAACTCGGTGCACTTGCCCTGCAGGTCGGCCGGCTCTGTCTTGCCATCGCCATTTTCGTAGCAGCCTGACCCCTTGGATTTGAGGTGGTTGACCACCAGCGTCAGCGGCTCCTTGCTCTTGGCGAGGGTGAAGGTCTGAACCAGAGAATCGCGCTGACCGGCTGTCTTGGCCACACCACCAGTGGTGTAGCGCTGCTCCGGCAGCTTGATGACACTGGCATCCCCGCTGGGGGTAAGCAGGGCAGGACGGTAGAGCATCGCCACCATGATGGCGTCTCCACCGAAGAACTTGCCATCGGTCAGGGCAGTGACTGGCAGACGCACATAGGCGTAGTGTTTGCTCGCATCCTTCTGCTGTTCGTTGAGGCGGGTCACCAGATTGTGGAGGGCCGAGTTATCCTCGAAGCCGTTGTTCTCCATCTCCATCAGGCCGAGCAGATCGGCATCCATTGCGGTAATGGCATTGACGATCTTGGTGCGCTGCTTCTCGAACTCGGGCTGGCTCTTGGCACCTCGGTTGCAACCTTTGGCGTTATCGGCATCCGCCTGATCCTTGCACAGGATATTGAGTGCGCCGCCAATGCTGGAGTGGCTGGTGAAGTAGTTGAGCACGTTGAAGCTGCCGATCCGCAGATCGCTGCCAGAGAGGCGAGCCGGCGCGTCTTGACGATCCTCTTCAGGGCTGCGCAGCAGGGCGCCGGCAGTCAGGGTGACATCGCTCGGTACTACCAGACGGAAGGCATCCTTGTTATAGACGATTACCCCCTCCAGCCCGGTCAGTTGATCACCGATGCGCAGATATCCCTGATCGGCATCCCAGCTCGGGAACCAGGGCAGTACGCCATCCAGTGCTTTGTAATCAGACTCAACCACCAGACGGTTGCTGCCATTTTTGGTGGCCAGTGCAACAGCGTCCGCACTGTTGGCAACATGAAGTTGGGTCGGTTTGATCAGCGGGGTTTTGTGGGCCAACTCTACGTTGTTGCGATAGACCTTGTAGTCGAAGCCGTAGTTGCGGGTCAGGTGCAGGTCACTGCTGCTGTCGAGACGTACCCGCATCCCTTCGTGGCGATTGAGCGCTTGAGCCAGCGTCTCCCCTTCATTGACCTGCAATACGCTGGTCGGCACATTCAGCCCTTGTGCGGTGACTTGCAGGCGGGCTTTGCTGGATTCGAAGGTGGGTTTGAGCTGGGTGCCGCCGTAATACTCCTCGACCTTGGCTTCGAGGCAGAGTTCAGCCCCCGGTTTGACGTCTTTATATTTGGTCGCGAAGTCCTTGTCGTTCAGATAGACAAAGATGCCATCAGAGGTGGCCGGATTGCCATCGCCCACCGGGTCAGTCAGATAGAAACCCTTGGTCAGACTTTGGCCCAGCGTCGTCACGATACCGCGAACGTTGAAGGTGCCCGGGCTGATTTTGCCGGTCACCTTGCCGTTATTGTCGGTCACGGTCTGGGTGGCCAGCGCGCTGGCGGAGCCTGTGCCCTGAATGGTTGGGATGGGGGTGAGTTGAGCCGGATCGGACGGGCAGACAAATGCCGCATGGGCGCCTGAGGATGCAAGTGCCAGCCCCACGGCCAGCGACAGCAGGGTACGAGTACCTTTCATAGGTGTTCCTTTTTTATTTTTGCCAGTGATTCCATAGCCTTGGCTCGTTGACCAAGGGCGCGCATTGTCACATTTCTGGCATGTCATACCAGTGAGCCAACGCACATTAAATGAATCTGGGAAGGTGCGGGAAAGCGTTTTTATGATCCCAGTAACGACATGATTTTTTTGATAATTCAATCAATTTTAACCCTGTGATCATGACGCTTTCGTGGCAGGGGATAATTCTCTTTGAGAATAAAGATTGAGGGGATCTTGTCGCCTTCCTATACTGGGTTCGTTCCTCACGGAACCCAGGTAAAGGGCAAACCGGCAGTGATGCCGGGGCGCAATGCTTCCGGTCTCGATCGTGGATCCAGATAGCGGGGTTTCCCTGGGTGAGGGGTGGTTTTTGTGGCAGGTCCATTGCCAGTTGTCTGCGCCCATCATGCAGGTTGCGATTGTTCTTTGCCTTGGTGACCAAGCCAAGACAAAACAAGGAAGATAACAATATGCAACAGCTCTTCAGACCCAGCAGGCTTGCCATGCTGGTCGCCCTTGCGGCTGCGCCCGCCTGGGCTCAGGCCGCTTATCCCGCCTATAAATCCGGTACTGCCTACAAGGCTGGCGATATCGTCAGCAACGTCGGAGCCCTCTACGAGTGCAAAGAATTTCCCTATTCAGGCTGGTGCGGGGCATCCCCCTATCACTATGAGCCGGGGGTCGGGGTGGTCTGGGCAGATGCCTGGAAGCCCTATGGCGGCGAGGTGCCCCCTCCTGCGCTCGGCGTAGCCGTCAGCTCACCGGCTGCCGGTGCCAGCTTCAACGAAGGAGCCAACGTGGTGCTGGCGGTGAGCCTGAGCGGCCCGGTAACGGCCTTGGCCCGGGTGGAATATCTTGTTGACGGCACGCTGGTCGCCACGGCGAGCGCCTCGCCCTGGAGTGCCAGCTGGAGCGCCGCCGGAGTGGGGGCCCATACCCTCAAAGCTCGCGCGCTGGATAAAGATGGCAAGGTACTGAGCGAGGCGGATTCCAGCTTCAACGTCGCCGCCGTGGTGGCGCCAGAGGCGCCCAAGGTGAGCATTAGCAGCCCGGCCAGCGGTGCCAAGGTGACGCTGGGTCGCAGCGTGGCGGTGAGTGGCAACGTCACCGATGCCAACAACGATGTGGCCAAAGTCGAGCTCTATGTCGACGGCAAGAAGGTGGGCGAAGATACCACTGCCCCCTGGCAGGTGAACTGGACGCCGGATGTCAAAGGGAGTGCCGCCCTCAAGCTGGTGGCCACTGACAAGACCAATCTGAGCGGTGAGTCGGCGGCGGTGACCGTCAATGTCGAGGAGGCCGCGCTGCCGCCCACCGGTGGCAACCTCTCTTGTGACATTCGCCAGATCTATCGCCCGGATGGCTACGAGTGCATGGGGGATGACCATGCCCGCCGGGTCATCGGCTACTTCACCTCCTGGCGCACCGGCAAGAACGGCCTGCCCGCCTATCTGGTGAGCGATATTCCATGGAACAAGATCACCCACATCAACTACGCCTTCGCGGCGGTGGATGAGCAGAGCCACACCATCAAGGTGGACGATGCAGCCACCAAGATGACTTGGGATGGCGTGCCGGGTGCCGAGATGGATCCTGAATTCGCCTACAAGGGCCACTTCAACTTGCTGTCGAAGTACAAGAAGCAGTATCCGGACGTGAAGACCCTCATCTCGGTCGGCGGCTGGGCCGATACCCGCGGCTTCTACACCGCCACTACCAAGGGTGACTGCTCGGTCAATACTGCCGGTATCAACACCCTGGCTGACTCGGCGGTGAGCTTTATCCGCCAGTACGGTTTTGACGGGGTCGATATCGACTACGAATACCCCACCTCGATGAAGGATGCGGGCAACCCCAACGATTTCCCGCTCTCCAACCAGTGCCGGGCCAAGCTGTTTGCCAATTACGAGGTGCTGATGAAGACCTTGCGGGCGCGGCTCGACAACGCCGGTAACGAAGATGGCCGCAAGTATATGCTGACCATCGCCTCACCGGCTTCTGCCTATCTGCTGCGCGGGATGGAGAACTTCCAGGTCACCCAGTACCTCGATTACGTCAACCTGATGACCTATGACTTCCACGGTGCCTGGAACCACTTTGTCGGTCACAACGCTGCCCTGTTCGACAACAATGCCGACCCCGAGCTCTCCCACTGGGGCGTCTATACCCAGACCCAGTTTGGCGGTATCGGTTACCTCAACGCGGCCTGGTCTGCCCACTACTTCCGCGGTGCGCTGGCGGCTGGCAAGATCAACGTTGGCGTGCCCTATTACACCCGCGGTTGGCAGGGGGTGAGCGGTGGCAGTCATGGGCTGGGTGGCAAGGCAGCTCTGCCGAGCCAGAACGAGTGCCAGCCGGGCACTGGTGGCAGCACCATTCCGTGCGGCAACGGGGCGGTCGGCATCGACAACATCTGGCATGATCTGGACAAGAACGGCAAAGAGATCGGCGGTGGCGCCGTGCCCATGTGGCATGCCAAAAACCTGGAGCATGCAGCCAGCCTCGGCATCACCACGCTGCCGAGTTATGGCACTGCCTGGGGTCTGGATCCCAACAATCCGGCTCACGTGATGCAGGGCAAGTATGTGCGTTACTACGATGAGAAGGCCCACGCGCCCTGGCTGTGGAATGAAGAGAAGAAGGTGTTCCTCTCAACCGAAGATGAAGAGTCCATGGGCCACAAGCTCGACTACATCATCAAGCGCGGTCTGGGTGGCGTGATGTTCTGGGAGATGGCGGGTGACTACACCTTCGATCCGGCCAAGAACGAGTACGGCATGGGCAGTACCCTGACCACCCTGGCTTACGAGAAGTTTGCCAAGGCAACCCCGTACAACACCAAGCAAAACGATCTGGCCGCGCCGAGCGCCCAGCTCGACATCCAGGTCAGCCTCTCCGGCTTCAAGGAAGGGGACTCCAACTATCCGATCAACCCGAAACTCAAGCTGGTCAACAAGTCGACCCAGACTATTCCGGGCGGCGCGCGCATCGAGTTTTTGGTGCCCACCTCCACCTCTGACACCATCACGGATCAGAGTGGCATGGGCCTGAAGGTGGTGGAGAGCGGTGGCAACGACAATTCGGAAGGCATTGCGGGCGAGAAGGACTTCCACAAGGTCGCCATGAACCTGCCGGGATGGCAGACTCTGGCACCGGGGGCCGAGATTGAAGTCGCCATGACCTACTACCTGCCCGCAGCTGGCGTGCCGAGCGGTATGCGCATCATCAGCGGCAGCCAGACCATTGGTCTCAAGGCCGAGTTCCCGACCTTGCCGGAGGCCGTGCTGGGCTCGGGTGGTGGCGAGAATCCGGGCACCAGCTGCAGCAGCCAGAACGTCAATCCGGCGGCCTACAAGGCCTATCCGAGCTGGCCGCAGGGGGATCATGCCAATGGCGGCGATCGCATCACCCATAACAAGGTAGTGTGGCAGGCGAACTGGTGGACCAGCAGCGAGCCCAAGGCAACCGATGGCAGCTGGAAGTCTGTCTGTAGCTATTGATTTTAAAATCAATGAGATAAGTGAGGCTTCGGCCTCACTTTTTTTGTCTGGTTGGTCGCTCTGGTTGAAAATGCGCCTGCCTTTCCTGGCGGGCAGCCTCTATAATAGAGTCGATTAATAATCAGATGGATATCAGCGTATGGCGAGTATATTGGATTCCGTTGATCAACGAACTCAACTGGTGGGGGAAAACCGCCTCGAGTTGTTGATGTTTCGTCTCGGCACCCGTCAGATGTTCGCCATCAACGTCTTCAAGGTACGGGAAGTGGTCAAGTTGCCCCATCTGAGCAAGATGCCGGGCTCCCATCACAATATCAGCGGGGTGGCCAATATCCGCGGCACCTCGATTCCGGTGATCAACCTGCGCAGCGCCATCGGTATGCGCCCCATGCCCATCGACAGTGAATCCAACCTCATCATCACCGAATATAACCGCACCATTCAGGGCTTTTTGGTGGGGCAGGTGGCCAATATCGTCAACATGACCTGGAAGGATATACTGCCACCGCCGCGCTCCGCCGGGCGCGCCAACTACCTCACCGCCATCACCCGCATTCCCGAAGATGGAGTGGATCAGATCGTCGAGATCATTGATGTGGAGAAGGTGCTGGCGGAGATCATCACCTATGACATCCGCATCTCCGAAGAGGTGTTGGACCGGGAGATCCTGCCCGAGATGCATGGCCGCAAAGTGCTGATCGTCGATGACTCCAGCACCGCCCGCAATCTGGTGCGCGAGACCCTGGGCCAGCTTGGGCTTGAGGTGATCGAGTGTCAGGATGGTTTGCAGGCGCTGACCCTGCTCAAGGGGTGGTGCGATGCAGGCAAGAAGGTGACCGACGAGATCCTGCTGATGATCACCGATGCCGAAATGCCGGAGATGGACGGCTACCGCCTGACCCACGAGGTGCGCAGCGATCCGCGTATGTCCGATCTCTTTATCACCCTCAACACCTCCCTGAGCGGCAACTTCAACGAAGCCATGGTCAAGAAGGTGGGGTGCGACCGCTTTATCTCCAAATTCCAGCCCGACTTGCTGGTCGGCGTGGCCCAGGAGCGGCTGCGCCAGGTGCTGGAAAGCTGAGAAGCTGCCTGCCGGTTATGCTAAATCAGTAACAAAACATCCCGCTTCGGCGGGATGTGTTGTTACTGGGTATTGGCGATGGATTGGTTGAATCAAGGTGCCATGCCGAGATCGTCGACCATTCAAAACATCCGATTTTGGCGGGATATTTTGTTATGGGGTATTGGTGATAGACGGCGGGCTTATTGGCTGAGCAGCGGCTCCATAAAGCGGGCAACCTTATCACGGATTTGGGGCTGGGCCGCCGGGGTGGGATGAATACCATCGTTCATCATAAGTTCAGGGCGCAGCGCAATATCATCCATAAAGAAGGGCAGCAGGGGCAGATCGTTAGCTTGGGCCAACTCGGGAAAGATCTGTTCGAACTGGCGCAGATAGCGGGCACCGTAGTTGCGGGGCAGCTGGATTTGGGTCAACACCACACGGGTCTGCTGCTCCTTGGCGAGCGCGATCATGCTGGCCAGATTTTGGCGGGTAATGGTCGGTGCGAAGCCACGCAGGCCATCGTTGCCCCCCAGTTCGATCAGCAGCCAATCCGGCTTGTGCTCCTTCAGCAGAGCGGGCAGACGGGCCAGCGCCCCCTGGGTCGTTTCACCGCTGATGCTGGCATTGAGCAGAGTGTGTTTGCCCCCCTCCTCCTGCCATTTCTGGTTGAGCAGGGCGGGCCAGCTCTGCTCAACCTGCATTTGATAGCCGGCGCTCAGGCTGTCTCCCAGCACCAGCAGGGTCTGGGCCTGAGCCGACGAGAGCAGGCTGCCGAGGCCAACCAACAAGGCAAACAGAATACGCACCATCAATTCAACTCCCGCTATGGATTGTCATCAAGGGATTGGAACAAAGGATACAGAGCATGAGTTCACCCCCCATTATTGTCGTCAAGGGCCTCGGCAAATCGGTTCGCCTCGGCCAGGAAAGCCTCACCATCCTTGAAGGGATCGATCTGCAAGTCAATAGCGGCGAGACGGTGGCCCTGGTCGGTGCCTCCGGCTCCGGCAAGTCCACCCTGCTGGGGCTGCTGGCCGGGCTCGATCTGCCGAGTCAGGGAGATATCGAGATCCTCGGCAAATCCCTTGGCGAGCTGGATGAGGAGGGGAGGGCCCGATTGCGCGCCGAGCAGATCGGCTTTGTGTTCCAGTCGTTCCTGCTGCTCCCGACCATGACGGCGCTGGAGAATGTGATGCTGCCCGCCGAGCTGCGCGGCGAGCGTGATTGCGAACCAAGAGCCCGCGAGCTGTTGGCGGCGGTCGGGCTTGGCGAGCGGTTGCACCATCTGCCGCCACGGCTCTCCGGCGGTGAGCAGCAGCGGGTGGCCATCGCCCGTGCTTTTATGACCCGCCCCAGTCTGCTGCTGGCGGACGAGCCGACCGGTAACCTCGACAGCAAGACCGGCGAGAAGGTGATCGAGCTGCTGTTTGAGCTCAATCGCAAGCACGGCACCACGCTAGTGGTCGTGACCCATGACCATCAGCTGGCCGAACGCTGCCAGCGGCAACTGGTCATGACGGCGGGTCGGCTGGATCGCGAGGTGGCCCATGATGTGGTGTAACGGGGTGAGCTGCGGGTCAGGCGGGAGATGCAAGGGATGATGCAGTGGCGATTGGGATGGCGACTGCTTCGCCGGGAAGGTTTCAGCGGCGAGCTGCGCTGGTTTGTGCTGGCGCTAGCGCTTAGCGTGGCGTGCGTCTTGAGTGTGGCATTGGTGGCGGATCGGCTCGATGCCGGACTCAAGGCGTCGGGCCGCGACTTTATCGGGGCGGATCGGGTGCTGCGTACTGCCGCTGCTCTGCCGGATGGTTGGCTGGAACGAGCTAAACAGGATGGCTTGGCGGTGCAGACCACCGTCAGCTTCAACAGCATGCTGTTTCACGGTGATGCGTTGCAGCTTGCCTCCATTCGGGCGGTGCCCGATGGTTTTCCCTTCTATGGCAAACTCACTCTGGAACCTGCCCGTGCCCCTGCTCCCGGCGAGATCTGGCTCTCCGCCCGGGTGATGCAGCTGCTCAAGGCCAAAACGGGGGATGAGCTGGAGGTGGGCAATACGGTGCTCAAGGTGGCAGGCCTGCTTGGCGAGGAGCCGGATCAGGGCTTCAGCCCCTTCCTGCTGGCGCCGCGTGCGCTGATCCACACAGCCGATATCGAGGCAACCGGTGCCCTGCTCCCCGGCAGCCGCCAGCAGTGGCGCTATTTGTTCAAGGGGGCGCGAGAGTCGCTGGCCCGTTACGAGCAATGGTTGTTGCCGAAATTGCAGGCCGGACAGAAGTGGATCAAACCGGATGACAGCGAATCCCAAGTGGGCCGCTCGCTGGCCAATGCCGAACGTTTCTTCCGGCTCGCCTCGCTAAGCGGGGTGTTGCTGGGGGCGTTGGCGATGGGGATTGCGGTGCGCCACTTTGCCGAGCGCCAGACCAATATGGTGGCGCTGCTCAAGACGCTGGGGGCATCTCGTCGTTCGCTCTGGCAACTGATGGGAACCCTGCTGCTGTCGCTGACGCTGATTGGTGCGTTGCTGGGTCTGGTGGCGGGCACAGCCATGCAGTGGATCACCTTGCAACTGCTGGGGGACCTGCTGCCGCCGGATCTGCCGCCCCCCTCCTGGCGCCCATTTGCGCTGGGCGTGGCAGTGGCGCTCTTTATCACCCTGCTGCTCGCTTTTGTGCCCTTCTTGCGGCTGCTGAAGGTGCCGCCGCTGCGGGTATTGCGCCGGGAGCTGGAGGCGGGTATTCCCCCCTGGCTGGCCCTGCCGGTCGGCCTGTTCGGGCTGTTTGCGCTGGTCTGGGGCTTTACCGCCGATGTACGGCTGGCGCTGGGTTTGGTGGGTGGCATGGGCTTGCTGATGGGGCTGCTGGCCCTGCTGGCGGCGCTGATGTTGCGGCTGGGAGCGAGAGTGAGCGGGCCTCATGCCTTGCGGCTGGCGCTGGCCCACCTGTCGCGCGAGCGCAGCAGCGGCCTGTTTCAGCTGGCGGGCTTTGCGCTGGCATTGATGCTGTTTGGTCTGTTATGGGCGGCCCGGGTCGATCTGCTGGATGAGTTTTCGGCCCGTCTCCCGGTTGATGCGCCCAACCGTTTTTTGGTCAATGTGGCGGAGAACGAGCGGGAGGGGATCCTGAGCGAACTGGCGGTAGCCGGGGCCAACACTTCCGACTTCTACCCCATGGTGCGTGGCAGGCTGACCCATATCGCCGGTGAGGCGGTGGGCGAGGGGGCCAGCAGTGGCCGCGAGGGGGTCGATCGGGAGCTCAACTTCACTACCACGGCAACCCTGCCCATCGACAACAAGCTGGTGGCCGGGAAATGGCTTGCCGGGCCCGGCGAGGTGTCGGTGGATAGCGAGTTGGCCAAGCGGCTCGATATCAAGCTGGGGGACATGCTCGCCTTTACCATCGAGGGGCGCAGCTTCGGCGCCAGGGTCACCAGTCTGCGCAGCATCAAGTGGGACAATATGCGGCCCAACTTCTACATGATCTTCTCCGAGGATCTGCTGGCACCCTTCTCCCGTACCTGGCTTGGCAGCTACCGGCTGCCCGAGGCGGGGCGCACTGCCGAGGTGGAGCTTATTCGCCGCCACCCCACGGTGAGCCTTATCGATGTGGATGACCTGATTGCGCGGCTCACTCAGGTATCGGAGCAGGTGAGCCGGGCGCTGGCGCTGATGCTGGGGCTGGTGACAGTGGCGGCGCTCTTGGTGCTGCTGACCCAGACTCAGGCCAGCATGGCTCAGCGTCGGCGCGAGCTGCTGTTGATGCGCACCTTGGGGGCCAGCAGCGACCTGCTGAAAAAGATGCTGCGCTGGGAGTTGGTGGCCAGTGGTGCGCTGGCGGGGCTCTGTGCCGCCATGGTGGTGGAGCTCTGCTCCTTTGGCCTGCAGTGGTGGTGGTTCGAGGGGCAGTGGCAGTTCCACTGGGCTATCTGGCTCGGCCTGCCGACACTGGGGGCACTGCTGGTGACGCTGGCGGGGCAGGGGATGCAGCGTCAGCTGCTGGCTGGCACCCTGAGCGATCGGCTGCGAGGGCTGGGTCAGGGGTTGTTGTAATCCCGCCAGCGCGCGCCGATGCACACAAGGTGCAATAGCGCAGCCACCATAAACAAGCAGCCCGGCCATTGGCCGGGCTTCTTGTTATGCGAGGTGCTGACGAGCGGACGCAGCGAGCGGGTGTGAGTTAGCGGGGCTCGCGCAGCAGATTGGTGAGGGCACTCGGCAGCTCGGGATAGCTGAAGTGAAAACCAGCCTGTTGCAGCCGCGCTGGTATCACCTTTTGTCCAGTGAGTAGCAGATCTGCCGCCTCCCCCATCACTAGTTGCAACAGCGGCGCCGGGACGAAGAAAAGGTGTGGACGGTGCAGCGTGGTGGCAAGGGTCAGGCTGAACTCCCGGTTGCTGACCGGATGGGGCGCAGTGCCGTTGAAGATGCCGCTGCACTCTTCGTGATCCAGCAAGAACAGCATGGCGCGCACCAGATCCTGCACATGGATCCAGCTCATCATCTGGCTGCCCGATCCCATGGGGCCGCCGAGTCCGAGTCGGTAGGGAGGGAGCATTTTGGGCAGGGCGCCGCCATCCATGCCAAGCACCAGCCCGATCCGCACGATACAGACCCGGGTTTGGCGGCTCTGGGCTTCCTGCGCCAGGGTCTCCCACTGCTGGCAGAGCTGGTGGGTAAACTCGTCGTTGGGAGAGCGGCACTGCTCGTCGAGGGTTTCGGTGCCCTGTCTGCCATACCAGCCGATGGCGGAGGCGTTGATCAGCACCTTGGGCGGCGTGCTGGATAGCTTGATGAGATCTACCAGTTGCTCGGTCAGTAGCCAGCGGCTATCGCAGAGCAGCTGTTTGCGCGACTCGCTCCAGCGTCCGGCAGCGATGGGTTCACCGGCCAGATTGATCACCGCATCCACGTCATTGAGGTCATCAAGCCGGTCGAGGTTATCCAATACCTTGATATCGTGACCCAGCAGGGAGTAAGCGCGGCTCCCCTGCCTGCTCAATACCACGACCTCGTGATTGACCTTGAGATGGGCAACCAGCTTGCGGCCGATAAAGCCGGTCCCTCCGGTAATAAGAATCTTCATCGCTGCACGCTCCTGCTGCCGTTTGCTCTACTCTAATGGCGTCGTCCTCCTGCAACAAGTGGACGAGCTTGGCATGTGTTGTTCACTAGACTGGTTTTAACTCTATCTTTTTCTTACCAGATATTGTTCAACAATAGTTTGAATTGATTGATTTTTGTTGGGTGGAGATTTGTTGAACAATCGCTATTATGGCGACCCTTTTCGCCTGTCCAACGAGGCTGTCACCCATCATCCGAGCATCAAAGAGGCCGCCATGCCATTTCGTCGTTTGAAACTTCGCCAGCTTTACTCGAGGATTCTGTTGGCGCTGCTGATGGGGGGCGGGATCCTGCTGCTGGGGGTTGTTGCCGTTATCTGGCAGACGGTGACGGAGATAGAGCGTGATGCCGATTCACGGTTGCAGCATGCCCGGATGATGTTTGATCGCACCATCGGCCATGCCCGGCAAGCGGCCATCAATGTGGAGGGGATGCTTGGTCACTCCTGCAAGGAGGCGGCACAACTGCTGCGCGAACAGGTGGCCACTGTGCCCGATGTCCGTTCCGCCAATCTGGCTGTCGGCAGCCACATCTACTGCACCTCGCTCTATGGTGACTACGATGGCCCCTTCAATCCTGACAGTTATGTGGATGGCAGGCTGCAACTGCTGCCTGGCAATGAGGTCACACCGGATCGCCCGTTGATCGTGCTGCGTCATGAAACGGACAAGGGAAGTGTGCTGATCGGTGTAGATGGCTACTACCTGCGCAATACCCTGGAGATCTCCAGCAAGAACTCCCCGATGGCTCTCGTGGTGGGGCAGAGGGCTCTGTTTGGCTCAGGTCAGGTCGGGGCGGCACCTTCTCCGACAGAAGAGGGTTATATTGCCCTCGCTTCGGCCGATTTCCCCTACCAGGTCGTCACCAGGGTCACGGTGCATGACTACTGGAGCCACGCATGGCGTTACTCCAGATATACCTTGTTCCTCTCTCCGCTGCTGGCGCTGCTGATTGGATTCGGCACCTTCAGGCTAATGGGGCGTAGCAGCTCACCAGCGGAAGAGCTCAAGCGGGCGTTGATCGAAGAGGAGTTTATCCCCTATCTGCAGCCGGTGGTCTCCGGTGAGGATGAGCAGTGGCGTGGCTGTGAGGTGCTGATGCGCTGGCAGCATCCCAAGCAGGGGATGATCTCGCCGGATCGCTTTATTCCGCTGGCGGAAGATAGCGGGTTGATCGTGCCCATGACCAGCCTGTTGATGGCGCAGGTGCGCGACCACTTCTCCCCTTATACCCACAAGCTGCCGGCAAAGTTTCATTTTTGCTTCAATATCAGCGCCAAACACTTTCAGGATCTCGACCTGTTGGCTGACTGCAAGGCGTTTCTTGACGCGTTTAAGGACAATCCCGTTGATTTGGGGCTGGAGCTGACCGAGCGTGAACTGCTGGTAGCTGATGAGACAACCGCTCAGATGTTTGCCGAACTGCGCAAACTGGGCGTCTTAATCTCTATCGATGACTTTGGCACCGGTCACTCCAGTCTCACCTATCTGCAACAGTTTCAGGTCGATGCACTCAAGATTGATCGGAGCTTTGTAGAGATGATCGGCACGGATGCACTCTCCAGCCATATCGTTGAAAACGTGATTGATCTGGCGAAGCGACTTGAATTGATCCTGATCGCGGAGGGGGTCGAGAAGCAGTCGCAGGCGGACTACCTGCGGGCGCGCCACGTTGACTATCTGCAAGGGTATCGTTACAGCCGCCCCATCCCGATGAAGCAGTTTTGCAAGACCTTGTTTGGCTGAACGGTTGAATGGGGAGCATAAAAAAACCAGCGATCGCTCGCTGGTTTTTTGTTGGTACGGTTTGGCTTGGGCGATCAGAGCATGCGCTGGAGGGCGCGGGCCAAGCGTTTGACCCCCTCTTCAATGGTCGCTTCATCGACGCAGGAGAAGCTCAGGCGCAGGGTGTTCTTGATCTCGGGGCGCACGTAGAAGGGGGCACCGGGTACGAAGGCCACCTTCTCCTTGATCGCCTCGTCAAACAGCGCCATGGCACTGATGTGGGCTGGCAGAGTCAGCCAGAGGAACATGCCCCCTTCCGGTCGGGTGTAGCTGACGCTGGGCGGGCAGTGACGGGCCAAAGCGGCCTCCATGGCAGCGCGCTGGCGGCCATAGACCTCCTTGATCTTCTCCAGGTGAGCGTCGAGGGAGTTGTCGGTCAGGAAGCGGTGCAGCACCTGCTGGCTGAAGGCGTTGCTGTGCAGATCGGTCGCCTGCTTGGCGATGGTCACCTTCTTGCGCAGCCACTCCGGCATCACCATCCAGCCCAGACGGAAGGCAGGCACCACGGTTTTCGAGAAAGAGCCGAGCAGCACGGTATTGTTTGGCGCCAGCTTGGCAATCGGGGGGAGATGCTCCCCTTCGAAGCGCAGCTCGCCGTAGGGATCATCTTCCACCATCAACAGCTCGTGGCTGATCAGCCGCTCCGCCAGTGCCTCGCGGTTGGCACGACTGTAGGAGACACCGCTCGGGTTCTGGAAGTTGGGCACGCCGTAGAGCAGTTTGGCATTGGATCCGCTTGCCAGCAGCGCATCCAGCGCCGCCAGGTCCAGCCCCTCTTCTTCAAGGGTGATCGGCTTGAAGGTGGGCTGGTAGACAGAAAAGGCCTGAATGGCGCCAAGGTAACCCGGCTCTTCGATGATGAGATCCTGACCCTCGTCGATCAGCACCTTGCCCAGCAGATCCAGCGCCTGCTGGGAGCCGCTGGTGATGAGGATGTTGTCCGGATTGACCTGCATGCCATGGCGGGTCAGATAGCGGTCGGCAATATATTGGCGCAGCGGGGCAAAGCCTTCGGTCGCCGCATATTGCAGGGCAGCAGCCCCTTGCTCGCGCAGCACATCCTGACAGGCCTGATCGATCGCCTTGACCGGAAACAGGTGGGGATTGGGCAGGCCACCGGCGAAGGAGATGATCTCCGGATTGGCGGCAACTTTGAGGATTTCACGGATAAAGGAAGGTTCAACCTTCTCGAAGCGCTGGGCAAAAAACGGCTGCATAGACAATTCTCTCGGCATGTGGGCGGTCGCTCCATTCGACCGCCAGGTTATCCGTTTGTATCAGATTTCAGAAATGAGGCAATGATTGTCACAAAAATCGCCAAAAAAGGGCTGGAACGACTCTGCTGCGGATTATATTGGACGGTTAGTCGGTATGGTGATGCCAGTGAGGGGGCAGGGAAGTGGATGGCCGGAATATTTGTTGCGCGAAACACTTGCGCCTTGGGCCTATCTTGGGATAATTCGCTCCCCTGTTTTCGCGGGTCGATGAAATGCCGAGCCGCGAGCGGTCCCGCTCGGGATCGGACACAAGATGTATTACCCAGATTGATGAAATAACGAGACCATTATGCCTGTGACCCAAGATGTATTTAACGAAGACGGCAAGTTCATGCGCAAGATCCGCAGCTTTGTCCGTCGCGAAGGCCGCCTGACCAAAGGGCAGGAGAAGGCCCTGGAAGAGCTCTGGCCGGTCATGGGCATCGATTTCGAGCCAAAGCAGCTCGATCTGGTCGCACTGTTTGGCCGTGAAGCACCTGTGGTGCTGGAGATCGGCTTTGGCATGGGCGCCTCTCTGGTAGAGATGGCCAAGAATGCCCCCGAGAAGAACTTCATCGGCATCGAAGTGCACTCCCCGGGCGTGGGCGCCTGTCTGGGTACCGCTCAGGAAGCGGGCGTCACCAATCTGAAGGTGATCTGCCACGATGCGGTCGAGGTGCTGGAGCACATGATCCCGAACGGTTCACTCTCCTGCCTGCAGCTCTTCTTCCCGGATCCCTGGCACAAGAGCCGTCACCACAAGCGTCGCATCGTACAGCCTGCATTTGCCCAGGACATTCGCCAGAAGCTGGCCATCGGTGGCATGTTCCACATGGCGACCGACTGGGAAAACTATGCCGAGCACATGCTGGAAGTGATGAGCGCCGCCGAGGGTTACGAGAACACCTCTGCCACCGGCAACTGGGTGCCTCGTCCGGACTGGCGTCCGCTGACCAAATTTGAACAACGTGGCCACCGTCTCGGCCACGGGGTTTGGGATCTGATTTTCAAGCGTGTCAGCTAAGCTGGCACGTCAACACACCTAGCGTATCAACTAACTTGAGGAGCTATCATGGCCAATCGTAGCCGCCGCCTGCGCAAGAAACTGCGCGTCGATGAATTCCAGGAAATGGGTTTCGACATCAGTTTCAACTTCCCGGTCGGCACTGCCGAAGAGACCATCGATGCGGTAGTCGATGCGATGATCGATGAGGTTGTTGAACCCCGTAAACTGGCTTTTGCCGGCTCCGGTCACCTGGCCTGGGAAGGGATGATCTGCACCCAGCAACTGGGCAAGTGTACCGAAGAAGACCGCGCCGCCGTCAAATCCTGGCTGGAAGGCAAGGGGATGGAAGCCGTGGTCGTTACCGAGTTGTTCGACCTCTGGTACGGTGAACCGGCCTGATACAAGGCTGCCGCATCTGGCGCCTTGTTGTGGGTAACTGAAAAATCCCGCCGCTGGCGGGATTTTTGTCAGTGGGGATGGGATCTCCACCGCTGTTTTAGTCATGGAATCGCTTATTGCTTATGGTGTTGTCATCCGAATTACTGGCCAGCATCCTTGAAGAGGTGCGCCCGTTGCTGGGACAAGGCAAGGTGGCCGACTACATTCCGGCACTGGCTCAGGTACCGGCCGATCGGCTTGGTATTGCAGTCTGTACCGTCGAGGGGGAGCTGTTCACCGCCGGTGACGCTTTTGAACCCTTCTCCATCCAGAGTATCTCCAAGGCCCTGAGCCTGACCCTGGCACTCACTCTCTATCAGGAGGAGGAGATCTGGGCCCGGGTTGGCAAGGAGCCCTCCGGCCAGCCCTTCAACTCGCTGGTTCAGCTCGAGTTCGAGCAGGGGATCCCCCGCAACCCCTTTATCAATGCCGGGGCGCTGGTAGTGAGCGATCTGCTGGAGACCCGCCTCACTGCGCCGCGTCAGCGTACCCTCGAGCTTGTGCGCCGCCTTTCCGGCAATCCGGCCATCATGGCGGATCAGGTCGTCGCCCGCTCCGAATATCAGCACTCTGCCCGCAACGCCGCCATCGCCTATCTGATGAAGGCCTATGGCAACTTCGAAAACGAAGTGGACAAGGTGCTGCAAAGCTACTTCAATGCCTGTGCCATCCGCATGAGCTGCGTCGATCTGGCGCGGGCATTCATCTATCTGGCCAACCGTGGTGTGCCACTGGGTGAGAGCGTGCCGCTGCTGCCCGCCCGCACCACCAAGCAAGTAAACGCCCTGCTCGCCACCTGCGGCCTCTATGATGAGGCGGGCGATTTTGCCTATCGGGTCGGCATGCCGGGCAAATCGGGTGTCGGCGGCGGTATCATCGCCCTGATCCCGGGCGAGCTCTGCGTCTGTGTCTGGTCGCCCGAGCTCAACAAGGCCGGTAACTCGCTGGCGGGCACGGCGGCGCTGGAACTGCTGGCCGAACGGCTGGGTCGCTCCATTTTTTAACCTTGTTCACTATGAATCGAGAAATCACCATGAAACGACATCTTCGCTTCCTGCAGGCCGCGCTGGCGACCTTACTGCTCTGGTGTGCCCTGCCCGCCGTGGCAGGGGAGTTGCCACCGCTCTCGCTGGCCGATGCCAAGGCCAAACAGGCTGTCATCCTGGATACCCGCGCCAGCTACTTCTATCAAGGGTGGCCGATGGAAGGGGAGAAGCAGGGCGGCCATGTGGCGGGCGCCGAGAACCTCTCTGCCGAGTGGAAATACAGCGATGAAGAGTGGCCAAAGGCGCTCGAGATCAAGGGGCTGAAGGCTGAGCGTCCGGTTGCCCTCTACGGTGCGTCCCGCGAAGTGGCTGAGGTGGCCCGTCTGCTGCGCAAGCAGGGGATCAAGCAGCTGTTCGAGCTGCAAGGGTGGCAAGCTGCACCGCGCGAGTCGCTGGCACGCTGGCAGCAGCTGGTCTATCCGCGCTGGTTGGCGGATCTGCAAGAGGGCAAGCCGGTTGCCGCTGCGCCCAAGGGTGACTGGAAGCTGTTTGAAGTGGATTGGGGTTCACCCAAGGCCTACCTCATCAGCCACATCCCGGGGGCCGGTTATATCGATACCAACAGCCTCGAAGAGGAGCCGCTGTGGAACAAGGTCTCTGACGAAGCGCTCAAGAAGCTGCTGCTGGATAACGGCATCCGTCACGACACCACCGTCATCCTCTATGGTCGAAACACCATGGCGGCTGCCCGTGCCGCGCACCTGATGATGTATGCGGGGGTGAAAGATGTACGCCTGCTGGACGGTGGTCTGGATGCCTGGTTTATCCAGCATCTGCGCACCGAAACCGGTCTGCCCAACAAATATGAGCCGGTTAAGGAGTTTGGTGTGGCCATTCCCGCTCACCCCGAGTACTACACCACGTTAAGTCAGGCAAAAGAGCTGCTCAAGCAGCCCGATAGCGCACTGGTCAGCGTGCGTACCTGGGACGAGTTTGTCGGCAACACCTCAGGTTACAGCTACATCAAGCCGAAGGGCGATATCCCGGGGGCCAAGTGGGGTCACGGCGGGGTGGATGCCAACAGTATGAGCGACTTCCACAACCCGGACGGCACCATGAAGCCGGCCCGCGAGATCCTCGCCATGTGGGACCAGTGGAATATCGAGCCAACCCAGCAGGCCGCCTTTTACTGCGGTACCGGCTGGCGCGCCTCCGAGGCTTTCTTCTACGCCTGGCTGATGGACTGGAAACAGATCAGCGTCTACGACGGCGGTTGGTACGAGTGGAGTTCCGATCCCAAGAACCCGACCGTGACCGGTGAGCGTCAGCCTGCCAAGTCATGATTGCGTTCTTGCGCTGAAAAGAAGAGGCCGGACAGAGATGTCCGGCCTTTTTCATTGCGCTCGCCACCCGGCCAGATAACTAGGCTAAGTCGCTGATTATTGACGGCGATCCCGCTTTGCTCATCGCGCCATCCCGTGCCGTGCGATTGAACTAGGCTTCAAGAAACATCCTCGTGGTGAGGATGATCGCAGAAGAGGCCGCAATGAAAAAACTGATGATGATCCTGGTGTGCGCCCTGGGGCTGGTGGCATGCAGCTCCCAATACATCATGAGCACCAAGGATGGCAAGATGATCACCACAGAGAGCAAACCCAAGCTGGACGAGAGCACCGGCATGTATCGCTATTACGATCATGAAGGGCGCGAGGTAATGATCAAGAAAGATGACGTGACCCAAATCATGGAGCGCTAAGCGCTCTCTTGCCGCAAGGGCCGCTATCTGCGGCTCTTCTCTTTTTGCCGAAAAGTCGCGCTGTTTTCTCTGTTTATCCCCGCACATTCGCCGCAAATTCAGCTGTGATACAGCTTCCGTTATGGTTTAACCCTTATCATCACACTCCATTTTTTATTGGAGGTGTTATGTCCTTGATGTCTATCTGGAATTCCCGTTTTTCTGCACGCAGCTTGCTGGGTGGTGCCTTGCTGGTGGTGGCGTCAGCCAGCCATGCCGGTGACGATCAGTTCACGCTGGGGCGGACTATTTTACTGGGAGCCGGTGATCATGGTGCGACAATTCCTTTGGTGGTTTGCCGTCAGACCAAATATATCAAGGTGAAGGCGGAGCGTGATTTGACCCTGGATCGGGTGGTGGTGACCTATGGTGGTGATCGTACCAAGACCATTCGTTTCGATCGGGAAATGAGCAGTGATAAAGAGACCGAGTGGAAATCACTGGGCTCGCGCCGTTGTGTGAAAAAAATCGAAGTGTACGGTAATTCAGAGCGCAGCAAAGCGGGCATAAAAGTATTCGGCCGCAAATAATTGATGTGGTTTTTCTGCGCAGACAGATGAGTTAAAAATAATGGCGAGCCGTGGCTCGCCATTATTTTTTATGGTCGGGTTCGCTATTTTTTCGGCCGAAACGGCTTGATGACAGTTTCATCGCACTCAAGATACGGCCCTTCCATCAAATCGATACAGTAGGGGATGGCGGGGAATACTGCATCCAGACATTCGCGGATTGATTTGGGCTTGCCCGGCAGATTGACGATCAGGGTATCGTCGCGCAGTCCGGCAGTCTGGCGCGACAGAATGGCGGTCGGCACAAATTTGAGGGATTCGGCCCGCATTAGCTCGCCAAAGCCCGGCATCATGCGATCACATACGGCCTCGGTCGCTTCCGGCGTGACATCCCGCTTGGCCGGGCCGGTGCCGCCTGTGGTGACGATGAGACAACACTGCTCCCCATCCGCCAGCCGGATCAGGGTCGCTTCAATCTGATCCTGCTCATCGGGGATCACCTGATAGACAGGTTCCCACTCCGAGGTCAGATAGGCGTTCAGGGTGTCGATGATGGCCTTGCCGGAGAGGTCTTCATAGATGCCCGCGCTGGCGCGATCGCTGACGGTGACGATACCGATTTTTGCCTTGCTCATGGTCTGCTCTTGAATGTCCGATAAAAGTGGCAATTAAAATAACATAATCAGTGAGATATGTTAAACCGTCAGGAGATACCGCGGGTCGGTGAGGGAAGAATAAAGTGTCGAATGAAGCAAAATAAGGCCACCCGGATTTTTATTTGCAATAAAAAACAGAAAATCACAACCTAAAATGTATAAGTGTTTTATCTCGCATGAATTAAAAACAATCGCTTGTTTCCAAACACAATTAAAATAGATAGACACCCTCGTAGTGACCATTGTCCGGTTTGGTCCCCAGTGGATGGATTGAACCCTTTTTAGCCGCGTCGTATATACAGATTTATATGGCTGGGACGTGATGGTGTGGTACCGCAGTGTGTTGCCAGCAATAGTCACCAAGGAGGGCATATGGAGTTGCCTGATTTTGACACCCTGAAGGAGTTGGCTGCGAGTGAGCCCTCCCGGCTGGATGCGATTCTGGAGCAGCAGATCGACCAGTTGATGGCCCGAGCGAGCCCCGATCAGCAGCGCCGTCTGCGCGGGTTGCAGTTCAAGATTGATAGTCAGCGCCGTCTGGCGAAAAACAATCTTGATAGCTGTATCCGGATTACCAACATGATGCGGGAATCTTTTTATTTGATGCGCAGCGAAATGAGCCAGTTCAGGGAAGAGGGGGACCCTCCGCCTGAAAGCGATGGCAGTGGTAAAATAATCCATCTGGCGGACTATCAACGTCGCAAATAATCTGCAATAACCCCCTTGGTTGATATTTCAGCCAAATCAGTGAGGCCATAATAAAGGGAATCGCTGGCGACCTGATTGTTATGGTTTTTAATGTTAGTCGTAATGTATTTGTGATGTAACCTCTTTTCTCTTTCTTGTAATAACTAATTAGTCAGGTTGTGATAGGGGTGGATGAATAACAGTAAAAGTTAGGCTAATATGGCCGAAATTTTTATTGCTACGACTCGAAGGGATTATGAGAAGTATCACACCAAGACGGGTGTTGTCGCGGGAGCAACAGACAGAAATCACCCGCATTATCGTCAAGGTGGGTCAGATGTTGGCCCAGTTCGGGGCGGAGAGCCGGATCATCGAGCAGACCACGGTGCGGTTGGGGATGGCACTGGGGCTGGAGAGTGTCGAAATGGCCATCTCTTCCAGTGCCATCGTGCTCACCAGCCTCTATCAGGGGGGCTGTGTTACTACAACCCGGCGGGTGCGTGAACATGGCATCAACATGCAGGTGGTGTGCGAGATCCAGCGGATCTGCATCATGGCGGAGAAAGAGCTGATCGGTGCCCGTGAAGTGCGCCAGCGGCTTGAGGCCATCGTCCCCTTCCACTATCACCCCTGGCTGGTGGTCCCCATGGTGGGGCTCTCCTGTGGTGCCTTTAGCCTGCTGTTTGGCGGTGACTGGCCCATCTTCCTGGTGACCTGTTTCTCGTCTGCCGTGGCGATGCGGGTGCGCCAGCTGATGGCCCGCCATCACCATAGCCCGCTCATCAACTTTGCCGCCACCGGCTTTATTGCCACCCTGCTCTCCTCCAGCGCCACCTTCTTCAACTGGGGTGACCAGCCTTATCTCGCCATGGCGGCCAGCGTGCTGCTGCTGGTGCCGGGCTTTCCGCTGATCAATGCGGTCTCAGACATGGTGAAGGGCTACTTCAACATGGGGCTGGCCCGCTGGGGGACTGCGACCCTGCTGACCATTAGCGCCGCCATAGGTATCATTTTGGCCATGTCGGTCACCGGGATCTGGGGGTGGAAGGTATGAAGGCTGTCGACTCTGTATCGGCCAGCGGGAACGGGGTTGCCCTGCTCACCATCAGCGCACGGATCAATACCGGCATCATTCTCGCCATGTCGGTCACGGGGATCTGGGGGTGGAAAGTATGATGGATTTGCTCTGGCTACTGGCCAAGGATGCCTTCTGGTCCTCCATCCCGGCGGTGGGGTTTGCCATGCTGTTCAACGTGCCACCACGGATGCTGAAGTATTGCGCCATGGGCGGCGCGCTGGCCCACAGCCTGCGTACCTTGCTGATCCACTATGGTATGCCCATCGAGTGGGCGACGCTGGCGGCGGCGACCACGGTCGGCTTTGTCTGCGTCTACTGGTCTCGCCGTCTGCTGGCACCGCGTCCGGTGTTCAGCGTTGCCTCCATCATTCCGATGATCCCGGGCAGCTATGCGTTCAAGACCATGATCGCGGTGGTGGAGCTCAACATCAACGGTGTGACCATGGAGTTGATCCAGAGTGCGGTGGAGAACGGCCTCAAGGCGCTGTTTATCGTCGGTGCCCTCAGTTTCGGTTTGGCGATCCCCTCTCTGGTCGTGTACCGTAACCGCCCCATAATCTGACAGACGGTGAGAGGCCCCATGAAGATTTCCATGATTGCCGCCATGGCCCACGACAGGGTGATCGGCAAGGACAACCAGATGCCCTGGCATCTGCCTGCCGATCTGGCTCACTTCAAGCGTGTCACCCTCGGTAAACCGGTATTGATGGGGCGCAAAACCTTCGAATCCATCGGTCGACCGCTACCCGGACGGCGCAATCTGGTGATCAGCCGCAATCCCGGCTATCAGGCCGAGGGCATTGAGGTGGTGGGTTCCGTCGAGGCGGCGCTGGCTCTGTTGGCTGGTAGCTCGGTGGAGGAGTTGATGGTGATCGGTGGTGGTCATCTCTATGCCGAGATGTTGCCGAGCGCGGATTGTCTCTACCTGACCCGCATCGATCTGGCGGTGGAGGGGGATACCCGTTTCCCTGCTTTTGACGATGGCCAGTGGCAACGGATTGAGTGCGAGAGCCACCCTGCCGATGAGAAGAACCCGCATCCCTATAGCTTCGAGACCTGGCAGCGCCGCTGACGGACGAATGCTAATGGGCAAATAACAACAAGGGCATCTTCGGATGCCCTTGTTGTTCTGTTGGGTTTTCAAGACGGGATTAGATGCCTGAACCGTCGTTCTCGCCATTTTCCTCGTGCAAACCGCACTCGCGCTTGAGGCCGAAGAAGCGGGTCTGCTCCTCGCTCATGCCCGGCTCCCACTTGGCGGTGGTGTGGACATCGCCCACCGAGAGATAACCCTGCTCCCACAGCGGGTGGTAGGGGAGCTCGAACTCCTTGAAGTAGTAGAAGACATCCTTGTTGCTCCAGTCGATCACCGGCAGGAACTTGAAGCGGCCGCGCTGGATGCCCAGCACCGGCAGCTTGCCACGGCTGCCGGACTGCTCCCTGCGCAGGCCGGAGAACCAGGTCTGGGCCCCCAGCTCACGCAGGGCGCGGTCCATCGGCTCAACCTTGTTGAGCTGGTTGTAGCGGGTGATCCCCTCCACCCCCTGCTCCCACAAGAGGCCAAATCGCGCCTCCTGCCAGGCCGGACTGAGCTCGGCCCGGTAGATCTTGAGATTTAGCGCGAGGCGCTCGGTCAGCTCGTCGATAAAGCGGTAGGTCTCCGGAAACAGATAACCGGTATCGGTCAGCACCACCGGCACATCGACCCGTTCGCGACTGACCAGATGGAGCATCAGCGCCGCCTGAATACCGAAACTGGAGGAGAGCACATGCTCTCCCGGCAGATTTGCCAGGGCCCAGCGCACCCGCTCGGGGGCACTCATGGTATCCAGCTCCCGGTTGAGGGGGGCCAGCGCCTCGACTTGCTCCTCACGGCCGAGGGCCAGCAGTGCCTGCAGGTCAAGGCGGCCATCTTCAGTGACATTAAGCGGCATAGAAGTCCCTCGCAGAATCGATAACGGGCGCAATCACCCCAACCCGGATCACGAAGTCGCCGAAGCACTCACCCTGATTTCGCTCGGTGGCCCAGCGGCCGATCAACGCGTCGAGTTCGGCCAAAATCTGCGGCTCGGTGATGTTCTCCTGATAGAGGCGCGGAATGCGGGTGCCTTCCAGGTTGCCCCCCAGATGGAGGTTGTAGCGGCCCGGCGCCTTGCCCACCAGACCCACTTCCGCCAGCATAGCGCGGCCGCAGCCGTTGGGGCAGCCAGTGACCCGGAAGACGATGGCATCGTTTGCCATCTCGTGCTTGGCCAGCAGCCCTTCAAGTTCGGTGACGAAGGCGGGCAGCATGCGCTCCGCCTCGGCCATCGCCAGCGGGCAGGTAGGCAGGGCCACGCAGGCCATCGACTGCTTGCGCTGCTCGCTCACGCCGTCATCCAGCAGGCCGTATTGGCGCGCGAGTGCTTCGATGCGGGCCTTCTCGCTGGCAGGCACCCCGGCGATGATCAGGTTCTGGTTGGCGGTCAGGCGAAAATCCCCCTGATGCACCCTGGCGATCTCCAGCATGCCGGTTTTGAGCGGCTTGCCCGGGAAGTCCAGCAGGCGGCCATTCTCGATAAACAGGGTGAGGTGATGCTTGCCGTCGATCCCCTCGACCCAACCGAAGCGATCGCCACGGCTGGTGAACTCATAGGGGCGAACCGGCCCGAACTGGATGCCGGCGCGGCTCTCCACCTCGGTCTTGAAGGCTTCGACGCCGACGCGCTCGAGGGTGTACTTGGTCTTGGCGTTCTTGCGGTTGACCCGGTTGCCCCAGTCGCGCTGGGTGCTGACCACGGCGGCCGCCACCTCCAGTACGTGGGAGAGCGGAATAAAGCCAAAGTCGCTCGCCTTGCGCGGGTAGGTGCTGGTGTCGCCGTGGGTCATGGCGAGGCCACCGCCCACCAGCACGTTGAAGCCTACCAGCTTGCCGTGCTCGGCAATGGCCACGAAGTTGAGATCGTTGGCGTGGATATCCACGTCGTTGTGAGGCGGGATCACCACGGTCGTCTTGAATTTGCGCGGCAGGTAGTTGGAACCCAGGATCGGTTCCTCATCCTGCCCCAGTTTTTCACCGTCCAGCCAGATCTCCACGTAGGCGCGGGTCTTGGGCAGCAGGTGCTCGGAGATCTTCTTGGCCCACTCGTAGGCCTCCTGATGCAGCTCGGACTCCACCGGGTTGCTGGTGCAGAGCACGTTGCGGTTCACATCGCCGGCGGTGGCGATGGAATCGATGCCGGTGCTGTTGAGGGTCTGGTGCATCAGCTTGATGTCGCGCTTCAATACCCCGTGGAACTGGAAGGTCTGACGGGTGGTCAGGCGGATGCTGCCGTAGAGGCTGTGCTCTTCGGCGAACTTGTCGATGATTTGCCACTGGGCCGGGGTGATGATCCCACCCGGCAGGCGGGCACGCAGCATGACGTTGTGCAGCGGCTCCAGCTTCTGGGCGGCGCGCTCCGGGCGGATGTCGCGGTCATCCTGCTGGTACATGCCGTGAAAGCGGATCAGCTGGAAGTTGTCGCCGTTAAAGCCGCCGGTGAGCGGGTCCTGCAGATCTTGCTCTATGGTGCCGCGCAGGAAGTTGCTCTCGCGCTTGAGGCGCTCGTTGTCGGCCAGCGGCCCTTCGACCGGTCCCGCTTTTGGGTGAGAAAGAGGTTGTTTGCTCATCAATAGACATCCCTTTGATAACGTTTGGCACGACGCAATTCGCTCAAATACTCTTCTGCTTCCTCACGGCTCTTGTGGCCGTGTTCGGCAATCACTTCCAGCAGGGCCTCCTGTACATCCTTGGCCATCTTGTTGGCGTCACCACACACATAGAAGTGAGCACCTGCTTCCAGCCACTGATAGAGCTCAAGCCCTGCCTCGCGCAGGCGGTCCTGCACATAAATCTTGTGGGCCTGATCCCGGCTGAAGGCCAGGGAGATCTTCGACAGCAGCCCCGATTTCACATAACGCTGCCACTCCACCTGATAGAGGAAATCCTGGGTAAAGTGGGGGTTGCCGAAGAAGAGCCAGTTCTTGCCTTCCGCGCCCTGAGCTTCCCGCTCCTGCATAAAGGCGCGGAACGGGGCGATGCCGGTGCCCGGGCCCACCATGATGACGGGGGTGTCGGGGTTTTGCGGCAGGCGGAAGTTGTCGTTGTGCTCCACGAATACCCGCACCTCGCTATCCTCAATCAGCCGATCTGCCAGATAGGAGGAGGCTGCGCCAGAGCGCACTGTGCCATCTTCCTGCGGGTAGCGCACCACGCCGACGGTCAGGTGTACCTCCTCTTCCACTTCGCTCTGGGCGGAGGCGATGGAGTAGAGGCGTGGGGTGAGGGGGCGCAGCAGGCCAACCAGCTGCTCGGCCGTGAGGGCGGTCGGGAAGCGTTTGAGCACATCCACCACCTGAGCGGAGGCCACCAGTGCATTGACCTGGGCCTTGTCACCGGCCAAGTCTTTCAGCGCCGCGTTGTCCGATATATCAGCGAGTCCTGTGATAAAGCCGCCGTGCAGACGAGTCAGTTCGAAGTGACCGGTCAGTGCGGCGTGCAAGGTGCCGTGAGCCGCGGCTTCATCGCCAGAGAGGCCGGTCAGGGCCAGCACTTCCCCCACCAGGTCGGCGTCGTTGTCGAACCAGACCCCGAGGGCATCACCCGGTTGATAGGTGAGGCCGGAGTCGGCCAGATTGATCTCGATGTGACGGATATCCTTGGTGGAATCCCGGCCGGTGATCTTCTGATTGACCGACAGGCGGGCAGGGAAGGGGTTCTCCTTGCTGTATTGGCTGTGGCCAACCGCCTGCTGCACCGCGCTGGCTACGCTGCTGCTGGCCGCTGCGGTAGAGAGCGTCGCGGTGATGGCGCTGAGTGCCTGTTCGCCCCACGCCTTGGCGGCATCCTGATAATCCACATCGAGGCTGGCGAGTTCATAAATGCGCTCGGCCCCTGCGCTGGCGAGGAAGTTGTCAAAATCTTTACCGGTCTGGCAGAAAAATTCGTAGGAGCTGTCACCCAGCCCCAGCACTGCGAACTTGAGCCCGTCCAGCTTGCCAATCTTGCCTTTTTTAAGCTGCTCGAACAGATCGACGGCGCTCTCCGGCGGTTCACCCTCCCCGTAAGTGCTCACTACCACCAGCAGGTGGCTCTCTTTCTTGAGCTGCTTGGGTTTGTAGTCGGCCATCGACGCGAGGGTGACCGGTAGACCGCGGGCCTCGGCCTGCGCCTTGATGGCAGTGGCGACCCCTTTGGCGTTGCCGGTCTGGGAGCCGTAGAGAATGGTCAGGCTGCCGCTGGGCGCAGCCACGGCGGCGCTGGCTGCAACGCTCTGCTGACCGGTCTGGGAGAGGCCGTAGAGATATCCGCTCACCCAGGCCAGTTGCTGGGTATTGAGGGTCGAGAGTACCTGACCCAGCTGACGTTGCTGCTCGTCAGAGAGGGGGGAGAGGTTAAATGGGGAATCCTTCAATTGCATCACACGCGTCTTCCATGGTCTGATTTTTGGCCAGATTAAAGGGCGTGTTGGATAACAACAAAGAATAAAAATATCTTCTTTATTCCATTATTGAATTTATAAAGTGATTTGGCGGTAAAGGACATAGAAAAACGCCCCGCAGTGGCGGGGCGTTTTTATGGGCTATCACGCTTGGGATTGACCCAAGGGATTTAGCTGGCTTCTGTGGGCCTTACTTCTGCGGACGCAGGGCCGGGAACAGAATGACGTCACGGATGGTGTGGCTGTTGGTGAACAGCATGACCAGACGGTCGATACCGATACCCTGACCGGCAGTCGGCGGCAGGCCGTGTTCCAGTGCGGTGACAAAGTCGGCGTCGTAGAACATGGCTTCGTCGTCGCCTGCTTCTTTCTGATCAACCTGATCCTGGAAGCGCTTGGCCTGATCTTCTGCATCGTTCAGCTCGGAGAAGCCGTTGGCCAGCTCGCGGCCACCGATGAAGAATTCGAAGCGGTCGGTTACGTCCGGGTTCACGTCGTTGCGACGGGCCAGCGGAGAAACGGCGGCCGGGTACTCGGTGATGAAGGTCGGTTGCAGCAGCATGTGCTCCACGGTCTCTTCGAAGATCGCGGTGATCACGTGGCCCAGCTCCCAGCCCTTCATCAGCTCGATATGCAGACGCTTGGCAACGGCCTTGGCGCTCTCGAGGGTAGCCAGATCGTCCAGAGTTACGTCCGGGTTGAACTTCAGGATGGACTCGACCATGGTGAGGCGCTGGAACGGCTGACCGAAATCGATGGTCAGGCCCTCTTCGCCCTCTTTGGCGTAACGGATCTTGGTGTCGCCCAGAATGTCCTGCGCCAGGGTGCGCAGTAGCTCTTCGGTCAGGTCCATCAGATCGATGTAGTCGGCGTAGGCCATGTAGAACTCGATCATGGTGAACTCGGGGTTGTGACGAACCGAGATACCTTCGTTACGGAAGTTGCGGTTGATCTCGTAGACACGCTCGAAACCACCGACCACCAGACGCTTCAGATAGAGCTCCGGAGCGATACGCAGGTACATGTCGATGTCCAGCGCATTGTGGTGAGTGACGAACGGACGCGCGGAGGCACCACCCGGGATGACTTGCATCATCGGGGTTTCCACTTCCATGAAGCGCTTGTCGTTGAAGAACTTGCGGATACCGGCAACTACCTGGGTGCGGATCATGAAGGTCTTGCGAGACTCTTCGTTGGCGATCAGATCCAGGTAGCGCTGGCGGCAGCGCGCTTCCTGGTCGGTCAGGCCTTTGTGCTTCTCGGGCAGCGGACGCAGCGCCTTGGTCAGCAGGCGGATATCGGAAACGTGAACGGAGAGCTCACCGGTCTGGGTCTTGAACAGGGTACCTTCGACACCCACGATGTCGCCCAGATCCCACTTCTTGAACTGCTCGTTGTAGAAACCTTCCGGCAGGTCGTCACGGGTAACGTAGACCTGGATCTTGCCGGCCATGTCCTGCAGGGTGGCGAAAGAAGCCTTGCCCATGATCCGGCGGGTCATGATGCGACCGGCAATCTTCACCCGTTTACCCAGGCTCGTCAGCTCCTCGGCGCTTTTGTCGTCGAACTCTGCGTGCAGATCGCCAGAGAGGCTGTCGCGACGGAAGTCGTTGGGGAAAGGATTACCCTGGGCGCGCAGGGCGGCCAGCTTGGAACGACGCTCGGTCATCTCGTTGTTGAGTTCGAGAGTTTGGTCGACTTCCGGAGTGATGGTTTGTTCAGACATGGTGAT
Source organism: Aeromonas sp. R4-2 (assembly GCF_040908295.1). Classification (NCBI taxonomy): domain Bacteria; kingdom Pseudomonadati; phylum Pseudomonadota; class Gammaproteobacteria; order Aeromonadales; family Aeromonadaceae; genus Aeromonas; species Aeromonas sp. R4-2. The sequence goes on from NZ_JBFODL010000025.1 coordinate 106,205, forward strand.
TCCTGCTTGTTTACAGACCTGATTTCAGGCTGGCTTCGATAAACTTGTCCAAGTCACCGTCGAGCACCGATTGGGTATTACGGGTTTCGACGCCGGTGCGCAGATCCTTGATACGGGAGTCATCCAGCACATAGGAACGGATCTGGCTGCCCCAACCGATATCAGACTTGGTCTCTTCCAGGGCTTGTTTCTCAGCGTTCTGCTTCTGAATTTCCAGCTCGTAGAGCTTGGCTTTCAGCTGCTTCATACACTGGTCTTTGTTTTTGTGCTGGGAACGGTCGTTCTGGCACTGTACCACGACACCGGTCGGAACGTGGGTAATACGCACCGCGGATTCGGTTCGGTTAACGTGCTGACCACCGGCACCGGAGGCGCGGTAGACGTCGATCCGCAGATCCGCCGGGTTGATCTCGATATCGATATCGTCATCGATCTCGGGGTAGACGAACACAGAACAGAAGGAGGTGTGACGGCGGCCACCGGAATCGAACGGGGACTTGCGAACCAGACGGTGAACGCCGGTTTCGGTACGCAGCCAGCCGAACGCATATTCGCCGGTGAACTTGATGGTGGCGGATTTGATACCGGCCACGTCGCCTTCGGAGCATTCAATCAGCTCGGGCTTGTAACCGTGGGCATCGCCCCAGCGCAGGTACATGCGCAGCACCATGTTGGCCCAATCCTGCGCTTCGGTACCACCGGAGCCGGATTGAATATCGATATAGCAGTCGGAGCCGTCGTGCTGGCCGGAGAACATACGGCGGAACTCGAGGTCCACCAGCTTGGCTTCCAGCTGTTCGGATTCGGCGATGGCTTCGTTGAAGGTCTCTTCGTCTTCCCCTTCCACGGCCAGGCTCACCAGCATCTCGACGTCATCCACGCCCTGGGTCAGGGTGTCGATGGTGCCGACCACGTTTTCCAGCGCGACGCGCTCTTTGCCCAGCGCCTGTGCGCGCTCGGGTTCATTCCATACGTCCGGCTGTTCCAGCTCGGCGTTGACCTCTTCTAGACGCTCTTTCTTGGCGTCATAGTCAAAGGTACCCCCTAAGAAGCTCGGTCCGCTCAGACAGCTCCTTAAGTTTATTTAATACGGGATTAACTTCGAACATCGTGAAAACTCTCAGGGTCGATGTGATTTAAAAACGGGATATTCTAGCCAATTGTGGAAGGAATAAACAGGGTTGCCTTGGCTTGTGCGGCTCATGCCGTCAATTTCTGGTGCACTTTTCTCCACCTCGGTAGAAAATATCGCCCGCAGACCCATTTTCAGGTTCAGTTTTGGCCATTCGGGTCGCTAATGACTACGTGTAGTGTTGTGCAATTCAGGGAAAAACCCGCTCCTCACCTCAATAAGAAGAACACATGATGAAAAACCTGTCACTCAAGCAGAAGATACTGTTGTCAGTGGTGATCGCCCTTTCGTTGGTGATTTTGTTGCTCTCCTGGCAGAGCTATAGCAGCCAGAAGTCCCTGTTGCTGCAAGGCAGCCAGGAGCAGTTGCAACGGCTGGGTACCCAGCAGGCCGAGCGTGTCAGCGACTGGCTCGCCGCCCGTCGCGACGTGATCCAGGCGCTCGGCAACAAGGCCGGTGCCGACCCCCTCAATGCCTTGCAACAGGCACAAGTTTCCGGCCGTTTCCAGCTCACCTATTTCGGTGAGAGCAGCGGCAAGATGAATGACTCAGATCCTTCCATCAACCGCGATGGCTACGACCCGCGCTCTCGTGGCTGGTATCAGGAGGCGATGAGCAAAGGTGGCCTGATTGTCACCAAACCCTATCTCGACGTGGCTTACAACATCATGGTGGTGACTCTGGCCCAGCCGGTTTCTGGCGGGGTAGTCGGTGGTGACCTCTCCATCGCCTCGCTAGTGGAAGACGTGACCAAGATGCAGCTGCCTGCCGACGGTTTCGCCATCATGATGCACAAGGATGGCACCATCATCGCCTACAAGGATGCTGCCAAGGCGATGAAACCGGCCAGCGAGATCGACAACGATCTGACCAACGCGCTGATCGAGCAGAGCAAGTCAAGCAAGGATCTGGTACCAGCTTATTTTGACAGCGAAGGTCGCGACAAGCTGTTGTGGGCGGTTGATATCCCCGACACAGACTGGGAACTGGTACTGGTGCTGGACAAGGCCGCGCTGGAAGCGCCGCTCTCCTCCCTGCTGATGACCCAGCTGGGCATGGCGCTGCTGGTGCTGGTGGGCAGCATCCTCGCTATCTCCTGGCTGGTCAGCATGCTGCTTGGCCCGCTCACCAAGGTCTCCCAGGCGCTGGCCCGCATTGCCGATGGTAACGGCGATCTGACCCAGCGCATCAAGATCGACGCCAACGACGAAGTGGGCCAACTGGCCAACAGCTTCAACCGTTTCGTCGGCAGCCAGCATCAGCTGATCGGCAATATCCGCCAGCTGGCCAACGAGTTGAACGCCGATGCCGAGCGCAGTCTGGTGACCAACCAGGCCGCGGTGGACGAGCTGCAGCGTCAGCAGCAGGAGGTGACCATGGTCGCCACGGCGGTCACCGAGATGGCGAGCGCCACCATGGAGATCGCCGGCAACGCCGAGAACACCGCCGCTGCTGCCCAGCAATCTGCCCAGAGCAGTGAGCAGGGCAAGATGCTGGTCAACAAGACCCGCCAGTCCATCAATGGTCTGGCCGAAGAGGTGGGGCAGGCGACCGAGGTGATCGGCGAGCTGAGCCGTCACGCGCAGGCGATCACCAGCATCCTCTCCACCATTCAGGGGATTGCCGAGCAGACCAACCTGCTGGCGCTGAACGCGGCCATTGAAGCGGCTCGCGCCGGTGAGCAGGGTCGTGGTTTTGCGGTGGTGGCGGACGAGGTGCGGGTGCTGTCGCGCCGTACCCAGGACTCCACCCAGCAGATCCAGTCCACCATCGAGACCCTGCAACAGACCACCGCCCGTGCGGTGAGCCTGATGCAGACCAGTCAGGGGCTGGCGGACAACAGCGTGCAGGATGCCGATCAGGCGGTGCGCGCGCTGGAAGAGATCACCAGCGCCATCTCCCTCATCTCCGACATGGCGGGTCAGATCGCCACTGCCGCCGAGGAGCAGACCCAGGTGACCGGCGAGATCACCCAGAACACCACCGCCATCAAGGATGTGAGTGACGAGATCACCGCATCTGCCATGCGCGATCTGGATCAGGCCCACAGCCTCAAAGGGCGTGCTGCTGACCTGAACCAGCAGGTGTCGACCTTTATCCTGTAAAGTGCAACTCTCGGCCTGTTCCGGCTGACATAAACAAGCCCCGCCCTCTGTCGAGTGCGGGGCTTTTTGTTGTTCGGGGGGCCGGGTAGTTCGGGTTGCTCGCGGGTCACCCTGGTGCCGGATACGTGCCCCTGCGTCAGCTGGCGAGTAGAGAACAAACAAAGAGCCCACCGAAAGGTGGGCTCTGATCATATACGTCTGACGGAAAGGGAATTACAGGAATGGCATCGCCATAAACAGCTTGATCACCATGGCGTTGATGATGTCGATAAAGAAGGCGCCCACCATGGGCACCACCAGAAACGCCAGGTGGGAGGGACCGAAGCGCTGGGTGATGGCCTGCATGTTGGCGATGGCTGTCGGGGTGGCCCCGAGGCCAAAGCCGCAGTGACCCGCCGCCAGCACGGCCGCATCGTAATTTTTGCCCATCACCCGGAAGGTGACGAAGATGGCGTAGAGCGCCATTGCCACGGTCTGGGCGGCCAGCAGAATGAAGATGGGCAGGGCCAGGCTGGCCAGATCCCACAGTTTCAGGCTCATCAGTGCCATGGCGAGGAACAGCGACAGGCTGACGTTGCCCAGCAGGGAGACCTCGCGATCGCTCACCTCATGCCAGTTCAGCAGGGTCAGGACGTTGCGCAGCAACACGCCGACAAACAGCACGCAGACGAAGATCGGCAGCTCGAAGGCGCCCCCTTTGAGCGAGGCGGAGAGCAGCTCGCCGCCCTTGAGGCTGATGGCGATCAGTGCCAGCGTCTCGATGACGCTGAAAGTGGTGAGGGGGCGCTCCATGTCGGGCATTTCGAAGCCCTGGGGGGCCTCATCCTGATTGTGCTCCTCACCGGGTACCTGCACTTTCTTCACCAGATAGCGAGCCACCGGGCCGCCGATCAGGCCGCCCAGCACCAGACCGAAGGTGGCACAGGCGATGGCGAGCTCAGCGGCGGATTGCACGCCGTACTTCTCGGAGAAGGTAGCGCTCCAGGCCGCACCGGTGCCGTGGCCGCCGGAGAGTGTGATGGAGCCGGCCAGCAGCCCCATGTGGGGATCCAGACCGAGCAGGGTCGCCAGACCGACACCCAGACTGTTCTGCACCAGCAGCAGGCCGGTGACCACCATCAGGAAGGTAACCACCGCCTTGCCGCCGCGTTTCAGGCTGGCGAGATCGGCGGAGAGACCGATGGAGGCGAAGAAGGCCAGCATCAGCGGGGTTTGCAGGCTGGTATCAAATTGCAGCTCCATCTGCAGGGTGGAGCGCAGCAGTAGCAGTACCAGCGCGACTACCAGGCCGCCGGCTACCGGTTTGGGGATGTTGAAGGTACGCAGCAGCCCGACTCGGGTAACCAACACCCGGCCAAGCAGCAATACTAGAGTGGCAGCGACCAGCGTTGCGTAGGAATCAAGTTGTAACATTCAGTACTCCCATGTTGATTGGCTGTGTCTTTCATAGCAAAAGACTTACAGATTCAGCCGGGATGAAAACAGTGTGGCTTATGTGCCAGCAAAGAAGGGGAAACATCTCCCCGCCCCAGGAAAGATGGGGCTTGTGCGGGCCTGAAATGCTCAGGCATCCAGATGAGATTTTAGTAAAATCCGGCGGATTGTAGCAAAAAGCATCGTTTAATTCCATCTTTGTCGTATTAATGCTCGTTTTAGTCATTTATTGTGACATTTAACACTATGTGGGTAGAGGGCAGAAAAGCCGAAAAGGGTGCATGGAACGGCTGTCATTTGGGGCGCCAGTCTCTATAATTCGCCGGTTTCCGCTGCACGCAGAGGCGCTGGCGGGCGTTGACATTGTGGTTCACCCCGACATGGTTCATGTTTTGGCGGTGTTCACTTCATCAAGAGGAGAGGGTGTGAAGAAGTCTATCTACATTGCCTACACAGGCGGCACCATTGGGATGCAGCGTTCCGATCACGGCTACGTGCCGATGGCGGGCTTTATGGAAGACTGTCTGGCGCGGATGCCCGAGTTCCACCGCCCCGAGATGCCGGATTACCATATCCACGAATATGCGCCCCTCATCGACTCCTCCGACATGACCCCGGCGGACTGGCAGCGTATCGCCGAGGATATTCGCGACAACTACGAGAAATACGATGGCTTCGTGATCCTGCATGGCACCGACACCATGTCGTTCACCGCCTCGGCGCTCTCCTTCATGCTGGAAGATCTGCACAAGCCGGTCATCATCACCGGCTCCCAGATCCCGCTCGCCGAGTTGCGCTCCGACGGTCAGCAGAATCTGCTCAACGCCCTCTATATCGCGGCCAACTACCCGATCCACGAGGTGACGCTGTTCTTCAACAATCAGCTCTATCGCGGCAACCGCAGCAAGAAGGTGCACGCCGACGGCTTCCACGCCTTCGATTCCCCCAACTATCCGCCGCTGCTCAATGCCGGGATCGCCATCTCGCTGGAAGCGGGCGAGTTGGGCGTGCCGTCCGAGCGGCCGCTGGTGCTGCACGACATTACCCCCCAGCCCATCGGCGTGGTGACCCTCTATCCGGGGATCTCCAGTGAGGTGATCGCCAATATCCTGCAACAGCCGGTGAAGGCGCTGATCCTGCTGTCATTCGGGGTCGGCAATGCGCCGCAAAACCCGGCCATGCTGGCGCTGCTTTCCGAGGCTTCGGCCCGCGGCGTCATCATCGTCAACCTGAGCCAGTGCCTGCACGGCAAGGTCAATATGGGGGGCTATGCCACCGGCAACGCCCTGTCGCGGGCCGGGGTGATCTCGGGCTTTGACATGACCGCCGAGGCAGCACTCACCAAGCTGCACTTCCTGCTGAGCCAGGACTTGCCATCCCACCGCATTCGCGAGCTGATGCAGCAGTCCCTGCGCGGGGAGCTGACTCCCTAAGCGATGCGGCCCTCACCCTAACCCTCTCCCGGCGGGAGAGGGGATAGAGCGAGGTGCTGTTGGCCACGAGGCTTGCCATGAAGAGCGTTGGCAGGTGGCCCGTTCACTGTTCGCAGGTGCGAGCCTGCTCCCTTCTCCCCTTGGCGGGAGAAGGGTTGGGGATGAGGGGGATGAGTCACCCGGCATCGATATGAAAAAAGAGGGGAGCCATCATGGCTCCCCTCTCTGTTGTGGCCGCCGAGAGCGGCCTGCCTGGTCAGCCTCAGTGGTTAAGGTCGACCCGCACTATCTCTTCCTCGTCGCGATACTGACGCTTGAGCTCGCTCTTGCTCTTCATCACGATCTCGCCGTCACGGCCGATGTTCATATGCTCCGGGTTGTCGAGATGCATCGACTGCCAGGCCATCACGGCTTGCAGGGAGGTGGCCTTCTGCTCGTCGGTGAGGGGCTTGCCATCGGGCCACTTGCCCAGCTCGACAGCGGTTTTGAGCCGCTCATACACCTCTTCGGGCATCTGCCTGATAGCTTGTAAAAACTCACCCTGTTGAAACGACATCCGGCCTCTCCTTGAACTATTGAGCCATAAACAGCGGGATCTGATGGGCCATGCAGGTAGACCCTATCGGTCTATGCCGGCAGATCCTGGCGGACTACGCCAGCCATCTGCTCCATCACCCGCACTACCTGACAACTGTACCCGAACTCGTTGTCATACCATACGTAGAGCACGCAGTGATCCCCCTCGGCGATGGTCGCCTGGGAGTCGACGATGCCCGCATAACGGGAACCCACCATGTCGGAAGAGACCAGCTCGGTGCTGGCGCTGAAGTCGATCTGGCGATGGAGGGCCGAGCTTAACGCCATCTGCTGCAGATAGGCGTTGAGGCTCTCCCGATCGGTGGCCTGCTCCAGTGACAGATTGATAATCGCCAGCGAGACGTTGGGGGTCGGCACCCGGATGGCGTTGCCGGTCAGCTTGCCCTTGAGTTCGGGCAGCGCCTTGGCCACCGCCTTGGCGGCGCCGGTGCTGGTCATCACCATATTGAGGGCCGCGCTGCGACCGCGGCGCTCGCCTTTGTGATAGTTGTCGATGAGGTTCTGATCGTTGGTGTAGGAGTGGACCGTCTCCACGTGGCCGTGGCGGATGCCGAACCGCTCCTGCATCACCTTGAGTACCGGAGTGATGGCATTGGTGGTGCAGGAGGCGGCGGAGATGATCCTGTCATCGGGACCTATCACCTCATGGTTGACCCCGAACACCACGTTCTTCATCTCCCCTTTGCCGGGAGCGGTCAGCAGCACCTTGCCGGCACCGCGCGCTTTCAGGTGCTCGGAGAGACCCGCATCATCGCGCCAGACGCCGGTGTTGTCGACGATCAGCGCATCGTGAATGCCGTAGGCGGTGTAGTCGATGTCGGCCGGGCTATTGGCGTAGATCACCTGAATGAAGGTGCCGTTGGCGATGATAGCGCTGCGCTCCACATCCACCTCGATGGAGCCATTGAAGGGGCCGTGCACTGAGTCGCGTCGCAGTAGGCTGGCACGTTTCTCCAGATCTCCGTCGCGACCACCGCGTACCACGATGGCGCGCAGTCGCAGCGGATTGGCAGCGCCGGTACGCTCGATCAGCAGGCGGGCCAGCAGGCGGCCGATACGGCCAAAGCCGTAGAGCACCACGTCGGTCGGCTGCGGCATCTGGCTGCGGCCAAGGGCCGGTGCCAGTCGCGCTTGCAGATAGTCCTCGATCCCCGCTTCATCCTGATGATCCTGCCAGTAGCCGACTGCCAGCTTGCCAAGGTCAACCTCGGCGGCGGTGGGTTTGAGGGCAACGATGGCCTGAAGCAGGGGGAAGCTTTGCTGGATGGGGAGGGGGGCGCCCTGGTGGCGGCGGACGACCCGGTGGGCCTTGAGGATATCGATGGTGGAGGCGTTTTGCAGCGGGCGGCCGTAGAGGGTGATCTCGACCCCTTGTTGTCTGTAGAGGCGACCAATCAAGGGCTGCATGGCTTCGGCGAGCTCCTGGCTCTCCTGCCACGCTTGCAAGTAGTGCTCGTGGGTCATTGACCAGATCCTTTATTTCACGTTGTTGGTGTAAATAGAAAATTCGTCGAATGCAGATCAGTGTAGGGGTGTATATTTCGTTATATTATTCTGCAATCGCGGCCTTATATGGCGCGCGCATTGTAATGGATATGTAACCGGTTTGCTAGCCGGAGGTGGCCCGTAAAGGCGCCAGTTGTTACCAACCCGCGTTACCAACAAGATGTGAACCATGGCCAATTTCCCCCTGCGACAGACCTTCATCATGCTTTCAGTCGGCCTTGCCGTGGCTGGCTGCAATGACGATCGGATCCACAACATCTGTGGCAATCATCCCGAGCTCTGCCAGGATCTGGTGGACGATGGCTGGTGTCGCTACGAGCGTACCGATGTGATCCGCAGTCGCTTCTATCTCAAGGAGGAGGGGACTGATCGGCGCAAGTACGAGCTGATGCGCAACCTTGAGCGCTATCTCAAATGTGCCGAGCGCTCCACCAGCATTGAATACAAGAATGCCCGCGAGCAGAAGAGTCCACGGGTAGAGGGCATGCTGGCGGCCGGGGATCAGTTGGCCCAGCTCGATGCGGCGACCCGCAATTCGCAAGATCCCTACCTGCTGCTCTGGCACTGGACCAACAACACCAACGAGCTGGCTCGTCAGCAGTTTATGGCTCTGGAAGGTACCAAGGCGCTGGATGAACCCGAGCTGCAACTGGCGCTCGGCGGTATCTACGCCAAGAGCGACCCGGAAAAGGCCATCGCCACCCTGCAGCACGGGCTCTCCCTCTATCAGGAGGGAGATAAGGTCAACAGCCGCATATTCACCTCCCTCAGTACCCTCTATATGGGCCAGAAACAGTATGGGCTGGCCTATCTGTGGGGCAAGGTGAGCGAGTCGTTTCAGGATAGCCCCGAGGTCTCAGCCAAGCGTTTTGGCATCTACCACACCCTGAGCAAGACAGAGCAGGATGGTTACGATGTGCGGGCTGCCGAAATTGTCGAGCAGCTAAAGCATGGCAACTACCGGCCCTGAGGCAGTGATGACGACGTTCTCTCCGGCCAGCTGCTGGCCCAATCCGTTCGATCTCTCTTTCGTTCATGGCGAGGTACGTACCGATGGCCGCACGCTTGAGCGCCTCACGGTGCGCGCCGTGGTGCCCCGTGGCGACGAGCTGCTGCTCGTTCACTCCCGGGTCAACGGCGATCTGATGTTCCCCGGGGGCGGCATTGAAGCGGGGGAGAGCCACCATGTGGCGCTCGCTCGCGAGCTGCTGGAGGAGTGTGGTGCCGAGCTGCGGGAAGTGGGGGGCCTGCTTGGCGAGACCCGTGAATATCGCGCCGCCCGCGAGCCTGGGTTCGATGCCTACTGCATCCGCTCGCTCTACTACTTGTGCCGGATTGGCGATCAGCTGGTGGCCCCGCAGCCGCAGCCCTACGAGATCCGCCTTGGCTTCGTGCCCGGCTGGTTTGCCCTCGACGAAGCGCTGCAGACCAACAAGACCCAGCTGGCGGGGCCCTGTCCCCAGTGGACGGCGCGAGAGACCCGGGTGCTGGCCCAGCTGCAACGCTGGCATCAGCAGGGGATCTTCGACAACGATTGTTGAGCACATCAAATGGAAACGGTCAGTGATACCAACAAAAAGAGCGCCAATAGGCGCTCTTTTTCATTGTGAGGGTGGCGGTTACTTGGCCACTCTGTCGTGCGAGATCATTTGACCTCTTCGCCCTTGGCTTGCAGATCAGCATGGTAGGAAGAGCGAACGAAAGGACCACAGGCGGCGTGTGTAAAGCCCAGCTCCATAGCGACATCTTTCAGCTCGTCAAACTCTGCTGGCGGCACGTAGCGCTTCACCGGCAGGTGGTGGCGGCTCGGCTGCAGATACTGACCCAGGGTCAGCATGTTGACGCCGTGGGCGCGCAGATCCTTGAGCACCTCGACGATCTCTTCGTTGGTCTCGCCAAGGCCCATCATCAGACCGGATTTGGTCGGTACGTGGGGGTGCATCTCCTTGATGCGGCGCAGCAGCTCCAGCGACCACTTGTAGTCGGCACCCGGGCGGGCGACGCGATACATGCGCGGCGCGGTTTCTAGGTTGTGGTTGAAGACGTCCGGCGGGGTCTCGCGGAACACCTCCAGCGCCTGCTCCATCCGGCCACGGAAATCCGGAGTCAGGATCTCGATGCGGGTCTGCGGGCTGTGCTCGCGGATCTCGCGGATGCAGTCGGCGAAGTGCTGGGCACCGCCGTCGCGCAGATCGTCGCGGTCCACCGAGGTGATCACCACATACTTGAGGTTCATCTCCTTGATGGTCAGCGCCAGCTTCTTCGGCTCTTCCGGATCGAGTGCCAGCGGGCGGCCGTGGGCCACGTCGCAGAAGGGGCAGCGGCGGGTGCAGATGGCGCCCATGATCATGAAGGTGGCGGTGCCGTGGTTGAAGCACTCCGCCAGATTGGGGCAGGAGGCCTCTTCACACACCGAGTGCAGCTTGTTCTTGCGCAAGGTGCTCTTGATGTGTTCGATCTTCTGGCTGGAGGGGGGCAGCTTGATCCGCATCCAGTCCGGCTTGCGAAGGAGTTCTTCGTTGGGATCCGGCATGAATTTCACCGGGATCAGGGCCATCTTGTCGCCATCGCGCAGCTTGACGCCCGGCTCCATACGAACGGGTTTGCTCATGATTCACTCTCGGTGTTTGTTATTGTTTGATAGCCAATCAGGCGGGCCAGTTCGGCCACCAGAATGGATTGCGCCTCGGCCACGCTTTGCGGGCCGCCCAGGGCGCTGGTCTGGGTCATGGCCATGCCCGCATAGCCGCACGGATTGATGTGCAGGAAAGGGGTCATGTCCATGTTGATATTGAGGGCCAGTCCGTGGAACGAGCACCCCTTGCGGATGCGCAGCCCCAGCGAGGCCAGTTTTGCCTCCATGCCAAGGTCATTTTTCACATAGACCCCGGGGGCATCGGCCTTGGCATAAGCCTGGATATCGCTTTTCGCGAGGGTGTTGATGATGGCTGTCTCCAGCGCGGTCACCAGCTCGCGAACCGAGAATTTGCAGCGGCGGACATCCACCAGTACGTAGAGCACCAGCTGGCCCGGTCCGTGATAGGTCACCTGACCGCCGCGATCGCTCTGCACCACCGGGATATTGCCCGGATTGAGCAGATGTTCGGCCTTGCCGGCCTGACCCTGGGTGTAGACGGGATCGTGCTCGACCACCCAGAACTCGTCCGGGGTATCGCTGGTGCGGTTGTCGGTGAAGGCTTTCATGGCGTCCCATACCGGCTGGTAGGGGCGGCGACCCAGCTGCCTGACAATCAGGCTGGACTGGGCGGGGATCTGGGATGACATGGCGTCCTCGCGGCGTGCTGCGGCCAAAAACAGTCGCCCCGCAGAACGGGGCGAGAGAGAAATTACAGTACGTATTTCACCAGCTCGATCTTGCCAAGGGCGTGGTACATCGCTTCGATGTGCTCTTTGCTCTGGGCAGTCACGGTCACGCGGACCGAGTGGTAGTTGCCCTTGGAGCTGGGCTGGACTGTCGGGCTGTAGGTGCCGGGGGCGTGCTGCTGCAGCACTTCAACCACCATTTCCGGCAGTGCCGGGTCGGCAACGCCGAGTACCTTGAACGGGAATTTGCAGGGAAACTCCAGCAGTTCATCAAACTTGGTATTCATTTACTCACCTTTTGCGTCATCACCGGGATGACTTCATCTTGGATGGCTAGTGGCCGATGGCCCGTGGAGGCCGCCATTTCAAGTCTATATGGGCACGGCTCATAACTATATGGGCGCTGCCCGGACCGGGATCAAGGCCAGGATCGGTCAGACAAGGATGGAAGTGCTGCTTTTTACCACAAATCAGGGTAAGGCGGAACCTGCAGTTTACAGGGTTATTCACTGCCTTTGCCGGTCACAGACAGCAGCGGCGCCTGTTGGCGCCGCTGTTTGGTGAGGATTGTGCGTTGGATTACTTGAACCAGCTGGTGACCAGCAGTACCAGATAGTCCCACAGACGGCTCATCAAGCCACCTTCCTGCACCTCTTCCAGGGCTACCAGCGGCACCTGCTTGATCTCTTTGTCACCCTGTTTCAGGAACACGGTACCGACGCGCTGACCCTTGGCCAGCGGCGCTTTCAGCTCGCTGTCGAGCTGGAAGTCAGCCTTCAGGTTGTTACCCTGACCGCGGGTGACCAGCACGGAGACATCTTTGTCGACGCCCAGTTTCACTTCCGGTTTGTCGCCCATCCAGATCTTCTGGGTGACCAGCTCGGTGCCTGCCTTGTACGGGGTCAGGCTCTGGAAGAAGCGGAAGCCATAGGTGAGCAGTTTTTTGCTCTCGGCGGCGCGGGAGGCTTCGCTGCTGGCGCCCAGCACCACGGCGATCAGGCGCATGCCTTCGTTGTTGGTGGCAGAGGAGACCAGGTTATAGCCGACCTGGCTGACGTGGCCGGTCTTGATGCCATCCACTTGCAGGGATTGATCCCACAGCAGGCGGTTGCGGTTGTGCTGGGTGATGCCGTTGAACACGAAGGATTTCTGGGAGTAGATCTTGTACTCCTCCGGCAGGTCGCGGATCAGCGCCTGACCCAGACGGGCCATGTCGTGAGCGGTACTGTAGTGACCTTCCGCATCCAGACCGTGCGGGTTCATGAAGTGGCTGTCGTTCATGCCGAGCTTGGCGGCCCAGCTGTTCATCAGGCTGGCGAAGGAGTCGGTGCTGCCCGCCAGGAACTCAGCCATGGCGACACAGGCGTCGTTGCCGGACTGGATGATGATGCCCTTGTTGAGATCATCGACGGAGACCTGCTTGCCCACCTCGATAAACATCTTGGAGGAGTCGGAGTAGTTCTTGGACCAGGCGTTCTGGCTGATGGTCACCATGTCGGTGCGCTTGATGTTCCCCTTCAGCAGCTCCTGGCCGATGATGTAGGAGGTCATCATCTTGGTCAGACTGGCGGGCGGCAGACGCTCTTCGGCATTCTGCTCGGCTAGCACCTGACCGGAGTAGTAATCGATCAGAATATGGGCCTTGGCGGAGATCTCCGGCGCGGCGGGTACCACCATGGGCATGGCATTCGGGGTCGGTGTCGGCACCGGCGTATTGGCCTGGGCGGTTACGCTGATCAGTGAGGCCAGAAGAACTGAACGGGCAAATTTGGACATCTTGAAATTCCTGCGAGCCAGATGGGGATAAAATGCGGGCCTAACTATACCAGATGCGCCCGCAGGTTATAGCCCGAGATGGCGATCAGAACTGGTTTTTTATCCATCACTCACTGTCATCACGCCATAAAACGACGTGATGACAGTGAGTAAGCGGTTAGTCACATCCGCAGCAAAAGGGGGCGATCAGGGAACGATAAAGGCCTGTTCCAGCCCGCCCTGACGTACTTTTTCCAGCACACTTGCCTGCTGGTCGGCGGCGACCGGGCCAATCAGCACACGGAAAATGGCGCCATGAGCATCGATCCGGTAAGGCACGCCGTAACGCTGGGTCATCACCTTGCCCATCGCCTCGGCCCGATCCCGGGAGCCGCTGGCCAGTACCTGGATCATCTTGCCATCACCACTGTTGGCAGGAGCTGCGGTCTTGGCGGGAGCTGGTTTGACAGGTGCCGCTTTGGCGGGCTTGGCCGTGGGTGCCTTGACGGGAGCGGGTTCGGCAGCGGGAGTGGCCATCGCCAGCGCAGTCGGTTCACCCAGGAAGCCATCTTGCGACAGCGTGTTGGAGGCCGCAGCTGGGGTGGTCGGAGTCATTTCGATGGGCTTCATCGGCTCCATGATCACCATCTGATCCGGGGTGTCGCTGATCAGTTCCAGCCGTACTCGGGCCTCACCACTGTCGACCATCTCCAGCTGCTTGGCCGCTGCGTAGGATAGGTCGATCAGGCGCGGGCTGTTGAACGGGCCGCGATCGTTGACCCGCACTATGGTCTCCAGCCCGTTGTCCAGATTGGTGACCCGCACATAGCTCGGGATGGGCAGGTTGCGGTGGGCGGCACTGAACAGCTTGCTGTCCAGCACATCGCCGTTGGCGGTCTTCTGGCCGTCCAGATCCGGCGACAGCCAGCTGGCGGTGCCCTCTTCGCTGTAGTGTTTGATGTCGCGCCACACCTCGTGCTTCTGCTTGCCGATCCAGTAGTCCCGGTTGCCGCTGGCACTCAGGGGCTCGGGGCGCGGAATGGCGCCGGTGGCTTGCGGGATCTCGATAACGGGTGGCTTGCTGACCGGTGCTTGCGGCTCGACGGGGGCGCTCTGTTCCGGCTGGCTGCTACAGGCGGCCAGCAACAAGCTCAGGCTGAGCGGGAGGAGTTTGTGACGAAGATGCATACGCTTCCTGAATGGCTTGGCTAAGTTGATACACCGCCATCGCATAGAGTGGGCTGCGATTGTAACGGGTGATCACATAAAAGTTATGCCGTGCGACCCAGTATTCCGGTCCATCGGCTTGGGCAAACGCCAGCAACTTGACCGGCGTCTGTGGGGCCAGCGGCGTGGCGAGCTCAATCCCTGCCGCCGCCAGTTCTGACCACTGTTGTGTTAACTCGGGCTCAGGCCTGAGTAGAGGTTCGACTGCCATCAACCCGATCTGGGCCGGTTCCACCACGGATTCGCCCCAGCGCCACTGGTGGCTGGCAAAATAGTTGGCCACGCTGCCGATGGCATCGACCGGGTTGGCAAACAGATCCCGCTTGCCATCCCCGTCAAAATCGACGGCGTAGTGGCGGTAGCTGGAGGGCATGAACTGCCCCATCCCCATGGCGCCGGCATAGGAGCCCTTGAGGGCATCGAGTTGCCACCCTTCCTCTTTGGCCAGCACCACCAGCTGGGCAAACTCCTTGGCAAAGAAGTCGGCCCGCTCGGGGTAGTGAAACCCCAGGGTGTAGAGGCTATCGAGCACCGGATGACGGCCCATCTGGCGACCATAGAAGGTTTCTACCCCTATGATGGCCACGATGAGCGAGGCGGGCACCCGATAGGTCTGCTCAGCGCGGGCCAGTGTCTCGGCATGTTGCTGCCAGAACTGCTGGCCATCACGGATGCGATCCGGGGTAACGAACAGCGGCCGGTAGCGATGCCAGGGTTTGGCCTCCCACGGCTTGCTGATGGTGTCGAGCACCTCCTGCCGTAACTGGGCGCGGGCGACGGCGGCCTGCAACTCCGCCAGCGGCACCTGCTGCTGTTCGGCGAGCAGGGCCAACCGATCCGGCGCCACGGCGGCGGTCGCCATCGTGGTGGCGAGCGAGAGCAGCAATCCGGCCCGTTTCATCAGGCGAGCAGTCTTCTATGAGTCTGGATGGACATCAGGATACCGAATCCGGCCATCAGGGTCACCATGGAGGTGCCGCCATAACTCACCAGCGGCAGGGGTACCCCCACCACCGGCAGGATGCCGCTCACCATGCCCATGTTGACGAACACATAGACGAAGAAGGTGAGGGTGATGGCGCCGCCCAGCAGTCGCTCGAAGCTGTTCTGGGCCTGCATCGAGATAAACAGGCAGCGGCTGATGACGTAGAGGTAGAGCACCAGCAGCAGGGCAACCCCCACCAGACCGAACTCCTCGCTAAATACCGCGAAGATAAAGTCGGTATGCCGTTCTGGTAAAAACTCAAGCTGGGACTGGGTCCCTTGTAGCCAACCCTTGCCAAAGACGCCACCGGAGCCGATGGCAATCTTGGACTGGATGATGTGGTAGCCGCGGCCGAGCGGGTCTTTCTCCGGGTCGAGCAGCATCAGCACTCGCTGGCGCTGGTAGTCGTGCATCAGGAAGAACCAGAGCACCGGCATAAAGGCCAGCATCAGCAGGACCGCCAAACCGATCAGCCACCAGCTGAGCCCCGCCAGAAAGATGACGAAGAAGCCGGAGGCGGCCACCAGAATGGAGGTGCCAAGGTCAGGCTGGGCGGCGATCAGCAGGGTGGGCAGCAGCACCATGATGAGGGCGATCACCACATGGCTGAACTTGGGGGGCAGCGAGTGGCGACTGAGCCAGGCGGCCACCATGATCGGCATGGAGAGCTTCATCACCTCGGAGGGCTGGAACTTCATAAAGCCCAGATCGAGCCAGCGCTGGGCCCCCTTGCCGATGTGGCCGAACACGTCCACCGCAATCAGCATCAGCACCACCACGGCAAACAGCGGCACCGACCAGCGGGCGTAGAGGGAGGGGGGCAGCTGGGCCAGACCGATCATCAGAGCAAAGGCGAGACCGCCGCGCACCAGCTGGCGCACGATGGAGTCCATATCCTGACCGGAGGCGGAGTAGAGCACCACCATGGAGAGGGTCATCACGGCCAGCAGACCGAGCAGCAGGGGCAAGTCGATATGCAGCTTGTACCAGATGCTCTGCTGGCGGGCAGAATTACTCATTGGGAGCGACCTCACTCGGTTGGGACGGCTTTTCCGGTGCCGGTGGCAGTTGCGGATCAGGGGGCAGCAGATAGGCATCCAGCATCTGGCGTGCAATGGGCGATGCAGCTCGACCACCACCACCTCCGATGGAGTTTTCCAGTACCAGAGCTACCACCGCTTTGGGCGCCTCGAAGGGGGCATAAGCAACGAACAAAGCGTTATCGCGATGCTCCGCCTTAACCGTCTTGATGTTGTAAACCTGATTTTCCTTCAAACCGACTACCTGGGCTGTGCCCGATTTGCCGCCTGAGGAGTAAGGCGCCTTGGCAAACGAGTGACGGCCACTGCCTTCACTGCCATGGTTGACTCGCCACATCCCATCCTGCGCCACTTTCCAGAAGCTGTCGTTCTTGAGCTTGAGGGCGATATTGGGGTTGATGGGGGCATCGACCACCCCCGCCTGGGAGGCGGTGCTCTTGAGCAGGTGCGGGGTGACGTCGTGACCATTCTGGGTCAGGATGCTGATCGCCTTGGCCAGTTGGAGCGGGGTGGCGCTCCAGTAGCCCTGACCGATACCGACAGAGATGGTGTCACCCTGATACCAGGGCTGGCGCCAACGGGCCATCTTCCAGTCACGGGACGGCATGACCCCCTTGGTCTCTTCATAAAGATCGACCCCTGTGTACTGACCGAAGCCAAACTTGGTCATGTAGCTGTGGATCTTGTCGATGCCGACCCGATAGGCGAGATCGTAGAAGTAGGTATCTGCCGAGACCTCGATGGCGCGATAGACATCGAGCCAGCCATGACCCCAGCGGCGCCAGTCGCGAAACTTCTTGGTGGTGCCGGGAATGGAGAAACTCGGGCCGCCGAAATAGCGGTAGCCCGGGGTAATGGCCCCCTCGTTGAGACCCATGATGGACATCATGGGCTTGACGGTGGAGGCAGGGGCATAAATGCCCTGAGTGGTGCGGTTCACCAGCGGCCGCGCCGGATCGTTGAGCAGCGCCGAGTAGTTGGCGCTGGAGATACCGGTCACGAACAGGTTGGGGTCATAGCTGGGGCTCGACTCCAGGGCCAGGATGGCGCCGGTTTTCGGGTCCATCATCACGATGGCACCGCGCTGGCCAGCCAGCAGTTGCTGGGCCTTGAGTTGCATCCGGACGTCGATATTGAGGTAGATATCCTTGCCCGGAATAGGCGGCTGGAACTTGAGGGTGCGGACAATCCGGCCGCGGTTGTTCACCTCGACCTCCTGATAGCCCGCCACACCGTGCAGCTCATCCTCGTAATACTTCTCCACTCCCTGCTTGCCGATATCCTTGGTGGCCGCATAGTTGGCGAGTTTTTCTTCCTTCTCGAGGCGCTCCACGTCACGGGTATTGATCTTGGCCACATAGCCCAATGCGTGGGTGAGAGTGTCACCAAACGGGTAGTAGCGTTTGAGGTAGGCCTCGATGCTGGCGCCCGGGTAGTTATGCTGATTGACCGAGAAGAGGGCTACCTGATATTCGGTCAGTTTCTCGTAGAGGGGGACCGGCTTGAAGCGGCGCTGGCGCTTCACTTCGGCGAGGAACTTCTCCTTGGTGCCTTCCGGCAGACCCAGCAGGGTGATCAGCTGGTCGGCGGTTTTTTCGAGATCTTTGGTCTCTTCCGGCACGATTTCCAGACTGTAGACCGGGCGGTTTTCCGCCAGCAGCACACCGTTGGTGTCATAGATGAGGCCCCGTGGCGGTGCCACCGGCACCACGCGGATTCGGTTGGAGTTGGAGCGAGTCTGGTAGGTGTCGTAGGACTCGACCTGCAGATAATAGAGATTGCCCAGCAGCACCAGCATCAGCACGACGATGCCGATGTAGGCTACCAGGGTGCGCCGGAAGAACAGATTGCCCTCGGCACTGTGATCGCGCATTTCGATGCGTTGTTTCAGCATGCCTTTACCTCAAGACCCTTGGGGGCAATAAGAGCAGGAACTGCATTGTTCACTCTCTGTGATAGGGGTGAATATGAGAGGTGAGACTCCAGAGACGCATGGCTCACTCTCTATGATACGGATGATTGGTGGTGATGCTCCAGGCCCGATAGAGGCTCTCTGCCACCAGCACCCGCACCAGCGGATGGGGCAGGGTGAGCGGTGACAGTGACCAGCTCTGTTCGGCGGCAGCCTTGCACTCGGGGGACAAGCCTTCCGGCCCGCCTACCAGCAGAGCAACGTCACGGCCATCGAGTTTCCACGCCTCCAGCTGGGTCGCCAGCTGCTCCGTGGTCCAGGTCTTGCCCGGAATGTCGAGGGTGACGATGCGTGAGCGCCCCGCAGCCGCCAGCATGGCTTCCCCTTCCTTCAGCAGGATGCGGGGAATGTCGGCATTTTTGCCTCGTTTGCCTGCGCCGATCTCGACGAGTTCAAACGGCATGTCTTTGGGGAAGCGGCGACGATACTCTTCGAAGCCATGCTCTACCCAGGCGGGCATCTTGGTGCCCACCGCAATCAACTGGATCTTCATGGTCGTTACACTTGTGCTCTTATTGCGTATTCATTTGAGCGGCACCGCTCCACAGCTTTTCCAGTTGGTAGAAGTCACGATGTTCATCCTGCATCACATGCACGATCACCGAGCCCATATCTACCAGCACCCATTCACCGCTCAGTTGCCCTTCCACGCTCAGCAGATCCAGACCCGCGTGGCGGGCCTCGCTGGCCAGATGGTGGGCAATGGCGCTGACGTGACGACTGGAGTTGCCGGAACAGATGATCATGGTGTCAGTAATGCTGGATTTGCCGCGTACATCGAGGGTGATGATGTCGCGGCCTTTCATGTCATCGATCTTGTCGATGATAAAGGCTTGCAATTCTTGGCCTTGCAATGAGTCTCTCCTGTATTCCGGCGCGCAGCGTTTGCGTCAGGGCGGCGGATTATATCATGGTCACTCCCGTTTCCCATCGGGTGGGGCGGGATTACGACAGGGGCTAGCGGCGGTTGGCGCGGTAGAGCCCCTGTTGATCAATATAGTGCGCAACCGACTCGGGCAAGAGGTAGCGGGTGTCTTGCCCCCCATCCAGCAAGGCCCGCAGTCGGGTGGCTGACAGTTCGATGGGCTGGTTGTCCGCCAGCCAGATATGACCGGCCAGACGCTGATGCAGCGCGTTGGCATCCGCGGTGTGATGGCGCGCCAGCAGCTGCGCCACCCCGGCCGGATAATCCGGTTGCCAGCCCGGCCGCACGCTCACCACCAGATGGGCATAGTCGAGCAGCTCCTGCCAGCGGTGCCAGCTTGGCAGGCTCAGCAGGGAATCCATCCCCATCAGAAAACAGAGCGGCGTCTCGGGCAGTTCACGACGCAGCTCGATCAGGGTATCGATGGTGTAAGAGGGCTTGTCCCGTCTCAGCTCACGCTCATCTACCACAAAGTGGTGGTTCTCCGCCGCCGCCAGTTTGACCATGGCAAGGCGCTGTTCGCTGGAGCAGAACGGATTGGCACGGTGGGGCGGGATATGGTTCGGGATCAGCCGCATCTCGGCCAGCCCGAGGGCATCGCGCGCCTCGATGGCCGGGCGCAGATGGCCGATATGGATAGGATCGAACGTGCCCCCCAGCAGGCCAATGGGCGCCTTCAGCACGGGCTGCTCTCCATCACCAGCGGCAGCGGGGTGCCATCACGAAAGCCGAGGGCAATGGTCTGCAGCATCAGCCAGGCCTGTTCGGTATCGAAGCGGCGCTGGGCATCGTCCAGCTGGGCCATCAGTTGCCACAGTTGCTGTAACTTGGCAAATGGCAGGCGGGTCAGTGCTTGCTGAATGAGCTGCTGGCGGCTCTGCCAGATGCGCAGGCGGCTGAAGTGCTCCCCCAGCGGCTGGCCGTTGCGCATCGCCAGCGAGAGTTCGGTCAGCTGCTCCAGCTCGCGGCAAAGGGTCCAGGCCAGCATCCCCGGCTCGGTACCTTCGGCCCGCAGGGCGGCCAGAATGCGCTGGGCCCGGTTCACCTTGCCCTCCAGCAGGGTATCGACCAGCTGGAACGGGGTGAAGTGGGCGTGGCGGATAATGGTCTCTTGCAGATAGGTGACGCTGATGGGCTGGGGCGGCGAGAGCAGGGTCAGCTTCTCGATCTCCTGGCTGGCGGCCAGCAGGTTGCCCTCGTAGGAGTGGCACATGAAGTTGATGGCATCCGGCAGCGCCTTGAGGCCGAAACGCGCAAAGCGGGCGCTCATCCAGCGCGGGAAGAACTTGGGCTCCGGATGGTTGACCGGTACATAGGTGCCAATCTGGTAGAGCTTGTCGAACCAGGCTGCCTTCATCTGGGTCTGGTTGAGGCGACCTCCACTCAGCACCAGCAGCAGGTCGGGATGAAGCTGTTTGCCGATTTCGCTGATACGGGCAGCAAGATCCTTGTCCACCTTGGCGGGCAGCTCCAGCTCGATGATCTGGCGGGCGGAGAAGAGGCTCATGGCTTGACAGGCATCGTAGACCTGATTCCAGTCCAGCCCCTGTTCCACCACGAAGGTGTGGCGCTCATCGAAACCCTGCTTGCGGGCGACCTGACGGATGGCATCGATGGCCTCCAGTCGCAACAGGGGCTCGTCGCCAAAAACGAGATAGCAGGGCCGAAGCCCTGCTTTGAGGTGGTCACCAAATTGTTCCGGGTAAATCCGCATCAGAAGCTGACCTGACTCAACTGCCGGATCACCTGATTGGCCGCCTGCTCCTGCATCTCGCGGTTGAGCTGCTCCTGCTCACGGGAGGAGGCGAGCGCTGCATCCGGCTTGTTGAGGAAGCTGCGGTTGAAGTTGATGGGGAAGACCTGAGTCGGCTTGCCCGGTACCGAGATGGTGAACTGGGTACCAAAGCCCAGCACATATTCGGTGTCCGTCCCCAGCGCGTTGACCGAGGCGACCTGACTGGTGCTGCCTACACCGCCCAGAGTGAGCACCGGAATGCCCTCCTTGTCGGCCAGGGTCACGCCAGAGGCCTTCAGACGGGTGGTAACCATCCGGTAGAAGTCGCTCTTGTTGTCGCCCACGACCTTCATGGTCATCAGCTCGCTCGGAATGCCGTTGCCGCGCATGTGAAAGCCGCAGCCTTGCAGCAGCAGACCAGCCAGCACGATGGCCATCCAGCGGGTGAAGATGGTGCCCATAGAAAATCCTCTTTGCATTAAGGGAAAGCGGCGGGCGCAGGGCCCGCCGTTATCATCCGTTTGCTGTCACAGATTGGCAATGATCAGTTGGCAACCGATCAGTTAGCGACAATATTGAGCAGCTTGCCAGGTACATAGATCACCTTGCGCACGGTCAGACCGTCGGTGAACTTCTGCACGGAGGCATCAGCCATCGCCAGCTTCTCGACGTCGGCTTGGCTGATCTCGGCCGGTACGGTCAGCTTGCCGCGCATCTTGCCGTTGATCTGCACCACCACCAGCTTCTCGGTCTCGACCATGGCCGCTTCATCGGCCACTGGCCAGGCTGCGTGATCGATGTCGTCGCCCTTGCCCAGCATCTTCCACAGCTCGAAGCCGATGTGCGGAGTGATGGGGTAGAGCATGACTACCACAGCTTCCAGCGCTTCCTGCATCAGGGCGCGGTCCTGCTCGTCGCTGCCCAGCTTGGAGAGATTGTTCATCAGCTCCATGATGGCGGCGATGGCGGTGTTGAAGGTCTGACGGCGACCCACGTCATCGCTCACCTTGGCGATGGTCTTGTGCAGTTCACGGCGTACCGCTTTCTGCTCGTTGGTGAGAGCAGCTACATCGAGTGCGGCAACGGCGCCACCGGAAACGTGCTCGAAGGTGACGCGCCACAGGCGACGCAGGAAGCGCTGGGCCCCCTCTACGCCGGAGTCGGACCACTCCAGTGTCATCTCGGCCGGAGAGGCGAACATCATGAACAGACGGACGGTATCGGCGCCGTAACGCTCGACCATCAGCTGCGGGTCGATGCCGTTGTTCTTGGACTTGGACATCTTGGTCATGCCGGAGTGCATTACCTCACGACCTTCGTTGTCGATGGCCTTGGTGATGCGACCCTTCTCGTCACGCTCTACCTTGACGTCGGTTGGGCTGACCCAGACGTTGCCGCCCTTCTCGTCTTTGTAGTAGAAGGCGTCGGCCAGCACCATGCCCTGGCAGAGCAGACGCTTGAACGGCTCATCGCTGTTCACGAGGCCTGCGTCACGCAGCAGCTTGTGGAAGAAGCGGGCATAGAGCAGGTGCATACAGGCGTGTTCGATACCGCCGATGTACTGATCCACCGGCAGCCAGTGGTTGGCAGCAGCCGGATCCAGCATGCCCTTGTCGTAGTCCGGGGAGCAGTAGCGCGCGTAGTACCAGGAGGACTCCATAAAGGTGTCGAAGGTATCGGTCTCGCGGAACGCTTCCTGACCGTTGTAAGTGGTCTTGGCCCACTCGGCGTCAGCCTTGATTGGGCTCTGGATACCGTCCATCACCACATCTTCCGGCAGCAGTACCGGCAGCTGATCTTCCGGCGTCGGCACTACGGTGCCGTCAGCCAGGGTCAGCATCGGGATGGGGGCACCCCAGTAGCGCTGACGAGAGACACCCCAGTCACGCAGGCGGTAATTGACGGTGCGCTTGCCCTTGCCGAGCCCTTCCAGCTTGCTGGCGATGGCATCGAAGGCGCCCTGGAAGTCGAGACCGTCGAACTCGCCGGAGTTGAACAGCACGCCCTTCTCGGTGTAAGCGGCTTCGCTCACGTCGACGTCGCCATCAACCGGCTTGATGACCGCCTTGATGTCGAGGCCATATTTGGTGGCGAATTCGAAGTCACGCTGATCGTGGGCCGGAACTGCCATCACGGCGCCGGTGCCGTAGTTCATCAGCACGAAGTTGGCGACCCAGACCGGTACCTTGCGGCCATCCAGCGGGTGAATGGCATAGAGGCCGGTGGCCATGCCCTTCTTCTCCATGGTGGCCAGTTCTGCTTCGGCGACCTTGGTGTTCTTGCACTCTTCGATGAAGGCTGCCAGCTCCGGGTTGTTCTGGGCTGCTTGCAGCGCCAGCGGGTGACCGGCGGCGATACCGACGTAGGTGACGCCCATGAAGGTGTCCGGACGGGTGGTGTAGACCTCCAGCTGTTCAGCCTGACCCTCGATATTGAAGCTGATGTTGACCCCTTCGGAGCGGCCAATCCAGTTGCGCTGCATGGTCTTGACCATCTCCGGCCAGCCTTCCAGATTGTCGATGTCGTTGAGCAGCTCTTCGGCGTAGTCGGTGATCTTGATGAACCACTGGGGGATCTCTTTCTGCTCGACCGGGGTGTCACAGCGCCAGCAGCAGTTGTCGACTACCTGCTCGTTGGCCAGCACTGTCATGTCGTTCGGGCACCAGTTGACGGAGGAGGTCTTTTTGTAGACCAGACCCTTTTCGTAGAGCTTGGTGAAGAACCACTGCTCCCAGCGGTAGTAATCCGGTTTGCAGGTGGCGACTTCACGATCCCAGTCATAACCCAGACCCAGCATCTTCAGCTGGTTCTTCATGTATTCGATGTTTTCGTAGGTCCAGGGCGCCGGTGCGGTATTGTTTTTGATCGCGGCGTTCTCGGCCGGCAGACCGAATGCATCCCAACCTATGGGTTGCAGCACGTTCTTGCCATTGAGGCGTTGATAACGGGAGATCACATCACCTATGGTGTAGTTACGAACGTGCCCCATGTGTAGTCGACCAGACGGATAGGGGAACATGGACAGGCAGTAGAACTTCTCCTTGTCTACCTTCTCCACGGCCTTGAAGGTTTTCTTGGCATCCCAGTGCTTTTGCACTGCTGGTTCGATTGATTGGGGAACGTATTGCTCTTGCATTGGTGACATCCGGATCTGTGAAATGAATAGATAAATCAGCTGGGAAATCGCAATAGAATACCCATATCCTGCGGCGGCAACAACCGCCAGCGTCCCTTGGGCCTTAAGCCGGGCCAGATCAGGGTTTAGTAGAGGAGTTAGAGCCATGGACAAACGTCAAAAAGGGTACGAAGCCTTCATTGCCGAGCTGCAAAAACAGTGGCAAGAGACTGAAGAGTTCCAGGGGGAGCGCCTCAACCGGATGATTGCCAAGGTGCAGGCCTATCTGGAGGCTGCCAGCGACCTGACTCAGGACGAACTGGCGCTCATCGCCGAGTACGTGAAGCGGGATCTGGGCAACTATGACGAGGGGCGCCATGACGATAGTGCGCAGGTGGAAGAGTCTGCCTTTATGCTGGCCCTCAAAGACACCGCCTGGTCCTGGCTGGCGGATGTGACCGACCGCGCCCAGGTGGAGTGGCGGGAGCTGGCCGACGAGCTGGAGCATAAGGGTGTTTACGAAGCGGGTGACTGGGTGGGGCTCGGGGTCATGGTGTGCGACCAGTGTGGCTGGCGCCATACCGTGCTACACCCACAACAGCTCGATACTTGCCCCGAGTGCGGCTGCGCCGAGTATCATCGCGAGCCGCTCTCGCCCTGAGTCATGCCATCAAGGCGGACGAGATAACGAGCAAAAAGGCGCCATCAGGCGCCTTTTTCTTACTTGCAGGTTTCGTCGGGACGTTTACTTGCCTGCGACGGAGAGGCCACCAAAACGGATAAGCGGGGCGTAGAAGCCCTTGCCATCGTTGTGGTGCAGGGTGTCACCGACCGCTTCCAGCTCGCCCAGCAGGCGGTAGAAGTTGCCTGCTACCGTGATGCCGCGCACCGGCTGCAGTCGCACCCCATCGCGGCAGAGGAACCCTGACGCGCCAAAGGAGAAGTCGCCGCTCACCGCATCGGCACCCGAATGCAGGCCATCCAGCTTGACCAGCTCCAGATAGTCGCCGCTCTGCACTTCCGTTTCGCAGTGGGGGCCCGCGCCAAACACCAGATGGCGAGCGGTCACATCGAGGGCGCTGCGGGCACCGCGAGCGGCCGAGCCGTTGCTGGCGACGCCAAAGTGGCGGGCCGTGGCGCTGTTGTGGAGCAGGGTCTTCAGCTCCCCTTCGCCAATCAGCAGCAGATCCGAGCTGGCCGCCCCCTCGCCATCAAACGCCTTGATGTTCATGCCGCCAGGCATATAGACCCGGCTTTCCAGAGTGAGCCAGCGTGACGCCACGCTCTGGCCGACCTTGCTGCGCCAGGGGTTGATCCCCTGCTGGGCCCACTTGCCCGACAGCACGCCCTGAAAGCAGCCAAACAGGCTGGCGAAGCAGTTGGTACTGAAGATGACGCTGTAGCGACCGCTCGGCACCGCTTCACCGGGCAGCAGACCATCGGCGATGGCGTAGATCTGCTCGATCAGGGCCTGACTATCCAGCTCGTCGAAGCGACGGCCATACTGCCCCTGCGAGTGCATCGACTGGCGGCCATCCCGTTCCACCAGCGCCGAGCTGTAGCAGCCGACGCTGAACTCGCCGTGCTGACAGAGGGTGCCCTGACTGTTGGCGAGCCAGAGCTGGCTCTCACCTTCGAAGAAGCTGTTGTAGGGGGCGCCGCTCACATCGGGCATGGCCAGCATGTCAGATTCCAGGCGCAGGGCCAGAGCGATCTTCTCCTCAACCGGCGTGGTATCAGGCTGATTGATCTCGGCGCAATCTGTGGTGATACGGCTATTGGCCACCGAGATGCGCTGATCCGCATCCACCTTGGCAAAGCGGCTGGCATCGAGCGCATCCTGCAGCATGGCATCCAGCGCCAGCTCATCGAGGGATTCCGAGTAGGCGATGCCGACCCGACCCTCTTTTATCAGGCGAATACCGAGTTGCTGGCTGCTGGTGACCTTGTATTCACCCAGCTCGCCCTTGTCTGCCTTGAGGGAGAAGGCCTTCTCCTGATTGGCGATGATGTCTGCCTCGGCGTTGAGGTCGGCCACCTTGTCGAGCAGGCGGGTGAGCAGTTGGTTCATGTCGAGCTGGCTCATCAGGCGTTCCCTCCCACCAGAATATTGTCCACTTTGAGGGCCGGCTGGCCCACCGAGGTGGGGACCGAGCCCGAGACAGAGCCGCACATACCGGCGGCCAGCGCCAGATTGCGGCCCACCATGGAGATCTCTTTGAGCACCTGCGGGCCGGTGCCGATAAGGGTGGCTGACTTGAGCGGCTTGGTGATTTTGCCGTGCTCGATGAGGTAGGCCTCCTGCACATTGAAGTTGAATTCACCGGTGCCGGGCTGTACCGAGCCGCCCCCCATCTTCTTGGCGTAGATGCCGTGCTCCACCGTGGCCAGCATATCGTCGAGGCTGTGGTTGCCCGGTTCGATATAGGTGTTGCGCATGCGCGAGGTGGGGGCGTACTTGTAGGATTCGCGCCGCCCGGAGCCGGTGCGGGCGTAACCCGTCTTGAGGGCGCCCATTCTGTCCACCAGAAAGCCGGTCAGAACGCCGTCCTTGATGAGCTGGGTATGCTGGGTCGCCATCCCCTCGTCATCGACGTTGATGGAGCCCCAGGCGTTGCCTTGCAGTCCCTCGTCCACCGCATTGACCACCGGATTGGCGATGAGCTGGCCCATCTTGTCGTGGAATACCGACGCCTTCTTGGCCACCGAGGTGGTCTCCAGCAGATGACCGCACGCCTCGTGGAAGATGACGCCGCCAAAGCCGTTCTCCATGATGACCGGCAGGGTGCCGCTCGGGCAGGGAGCCGCGCCCAGTTTCACCAGTGCCTGACGGGTGGCGGTGAGGGCCAGCTCGCGCGGATCGATGCGATCGGCATGCTCCCAGCCCATCAGGGCGCCGGGGGCCTCGTAACCGACGCTCTGCTCGCTCCCTTCCATGGCGATGGTCTGGGCCATGATGCGGTTGTAGTGGCGGCGATCGGCCACTTGCACTCCTTCGCTGTTGAAGATCTCCACCTCCTGCTCCCAGCCCAGCACGTTGCCGGAGAACTGGCTCACCTTGCTGCTCTCGGCGCGGGCCGCCGCATCCATGGCGTGCAGATAGGCGATCTTCTGCTCCAGCAGCTTGTCTGCCGAGAGCGGCAGCGCCACCGGGTTGCGATCGCTCAGGCGGGTGAAATCGAAGGCGGTGGCTGTCACCACGGGGTCGCGGCGGTCTTTGGCCGCCAGCAGGGTGACGATGCGCAGCAGCTCGTCGCGGCTGGCTTGGTTGGTGTAGCCGTAGAGCACCTTGTGGCCGTAACAGAGGCGCACGCCGATGCCAAAATCGAGGCCACCGCTGATGTTCTCTATCTGGCTGGAGAGCAGGCTGAGCTGGCTGCGGCGCTTGCGCTCCACAAACAGCTCGGCGAAATCGGCACCCAGCGCCAGCGCGTGATCGAGCACGTCACGGGCGATGGCGGGGGCCAACAGGGAGAATGGGGTCATAGAATATCCTTTTCTGGTCTGTCCGTTTGCTTCCGACATCCGGCTCTGATTGTTATGGGATGTCGAGTCCATTGTTGCAGACCAGCACAAAAAAGTCGCTATAGCGTCATGCGATGATACCGATTGAGAAAATCGGTGCGATAACTGCGCCCGGGCGGCCACATCCACAGGGAGTGGCCGCCTTGAGATGAGTGAAAAAGATCAGAGCAGGGCGTGGATTTCGCTCAGGATCTGTTCGACCCACTGCTCGATGCGCGGATCGGTCTGGTCATACTGATTGGCATCGTCCAGCGCCAGCCCGACGAAGTGACGGCCATCGTCGATCAGTGCCTTGGAGGCATCGAATTCGTACCCTTCGTTGGGCCAGTAGCCCACCAGCTTGACCCCTTTTGGCACCAGCTGATCGTGCAGCATGCCGAGGGCGTCCTGGAACCATTCGCCATAACCGAGCTGATCGCCGAGGCCAAACAGGGCCACTATGCGTCCCTCCAGATGGAGATCGGCGATATCTTCCCAGCGGGACTCCCAGTCCTCCTGCAGTTCGCCAAAATCCCAGGTGGAGATGCCGAGGATCAGGATCTCGTAATCCTCCATCCGGCGCAGGGAGACATCCTTGATATTGTGAATATCCACCAGCTCGGGGCCGATGAGGGCGCGGATCTTCTCGGCAGCCATCTCGGTGTAGCAGGTGGTGGAACCGTAAAACAGACCAATCTTCATCGCTCTTCTCTCTGTTGGCGCTTTCTCGCTTGCTTTTGGCGCGTTCTCGCATGCTCGTGTGGGCTGCGCCATGTTGGCAACACGATGGGTAACGTAAGGGGAGGGCGCCAGTCTAGCAGATTGCCATTCGACCTTCACCGCCCGGCAAGGGGGGGGGGGCAAACGTGCCTTATCTTTCCAATGAAAGTGCCTTGTCTTTCCAAGGAGTTGGCGCGTTACAATGGGCCATCGATCCCCTGATTGCAGCGCACCATGAGCAAACCCGACCCCCATCCCCTGATTGAACCCTTTCTCGACGCCCTCTGGCTGGAGCGGGGATTGTCTGACAACACGGTCAGCTCCTATCGCAGCGACCTGGAGAAGTTCTCCCTCTGGCTCGACGAGCAGGGGAGCTCGCTGCTGCTGGCGGGGATGGACGAGATCCAGCACTACCTCGCCTGGCGGGTGGATCACCAGTTTGCGGCCAGCAGCACTGCCCGCTTTCTGTCGACCCTGCGCCGCTTTTACCAGTATCTCAACCGCGAGAAGCTGCGCAGCGACGATCCGACCGTGCTGCTGGAGGGGCCCAAGCTGCCGAAAAAACTCCCCTCAGATTTAAGCGAAACGGAAGTGGAAGCTCTGCTGAGTGCGCCGCTGGTGGATGACCCGCTGGAGCTGCGGGACAAGGCGATGCTGGAGCTGCTCTACGCCACCGGCTTGCGGGTTTCCGAGTTGGTGGGGCTCACTGCCGAGCATGTCAGTTTGCGTCAGGGCTTGGTGCGCGTAGTGGGCAAGGGCAACAAGGAGCGGCTGGTGCCGATGGGCGAGGAGGCGATGCACTGGCTGGAGCGTTACTACCGGGAGGCCCGCACCCTGCTGCTGGGGGGCACCAGCTCGGATGTGGTGTTTCCCTCCAAGCAGGCGCGCATGATGACCCGCCAGACCTTCTGGCACCGCATCAAGCTCTATGCCCTGCGGGCCGGGATTAACGGCGAGCTCTCCCCCCATACCTTGCGCCACGCCTTTGCCACCCATCTGCTCAACCACGGCGCCGACCTGCGAGTGGTACAGATGCTGCTGGGCCATGCGGATCTCTCCACCACCCAGATCTACACCCATGTGGCCAACGAGCGACTCAAGGTGCTGCACGGGGAGCACCACCCCAGAGCCTGAGTGGCTGGCCTCCCAAAAACAAAAAACCGCCAGCAGGCGGTTTTTTTATCTCTACACGACAGGAGATAGCGCTTATTTCCCTTGCTGGGATTTCAGCAGATCACGGATCTCGGTCAGCAGCTCCTGATCCTTGGTCGGGCCTGCCGGGGCGGCGGCTTCCTCTTCCTGCTTCTTCTTGAGGGTGTTGATGGCCTTCAGTCCCATGAAGATGGCGAAGGAGATGATCAGAAAGTCGATGATGGTCTGGATGAACTTGCCATAGGCGATGACCACGGCGGGTGTTGTACCTTCTGCGGCCTTCAGGGTGACCGCCAGGTCGCTGAAGTCCACGCCGCCCAGGATCAGGCCGATGGGCGGCATGATCACGTCACCGACAAAAGAGGAGACAATTTTGCCGAAGGCGGCACCAATGATGATACCGACCGCCATATCGATAACGTTGCCGCGTGCGGCAAAGGCTTTGAACTCTTGAATCAGACTCATTATTTCCTCCGAAATTAAACAAGATAGCGCGTTGATTACCCTTGCCAAAGGGCGAACTCTTGTCAGGAAAAACAGAGGCGAAGCCGCGTTGTTCCTGTCGTCCTGACTAGCTTGCGGGCGTTATGAGTCCTTGGCAATCGGGGGGAACCATTTTTTTGGTACAAAGTGATATTAATTTTTTGGTAAGTAGCTGGTTGAATGATGAGCTGTGCTGCTGTAGTTTGCTGGGTCGATTCATTCATACCACGTGAGTAAACAAGTGAAGTATTTACTACTGGGAATGATGCTTTTGTGCACATTTGCTGCCAGAGCGGGGATGGATACCCAAGCCTTGAAACAGACCATCACAGCCCGGCTGGGGGTCCCCGTCTATCTGGTTGAACCGACCCCGATCGCGGGGTTGTATATGCTGGGCACCTCACAGGGGGTGCTCTACAGCGATGCCAAAGGGGATTATGTGGTGCAGGGGGTCATGCTGGATATGACCCGCGACATGAAGAACCTGACCATCTCGGGTATGCGCGAGCAGCGCCGACTTGGTCTGGCGCAGGTGGCTCATGTCCCCGTCGTGCTCAAGGCCCGTGATGAGCGTCACCGGGTTGCGCTGTTTCTCGGCGAGCAGGACGCAAAGCGCCGTCAGCTCTCCGGCACCTTGCAACACCTGCAGGCATCCGGGGTGAGCGTGGCACTCTATCCGGTGATTGATCACGCCGAACGGGCCGCCGACTGGTGCAGCGATCCCCTACTGCAAAATGATCCGTTAAAAGCCTATTTGCCTCAAACGGCATGTAGTGAGACCCTTATCCAAAATATTGGCCTGAGCCAATGGTTGGGGGTCAAGGTACTGCCGGCCTGGGTCTCCTCCGATGGGGATCTGGTGCGCGGGTATCAGAGCCCCGAACAGCTGCTCAAGATACTGGATCATATTGATGTCCCTGCAAATCCGTCGTCGTCCGCGAGTTGATGATTCCCATCTGCCTGCCACTTTGCATCCCCTGCTTCGCCAAATCTTCGCCAGCCGTGGCGTAGAGGATCCCGCCCTGCTGGAGCGCAGTGCCAGCCAGCTGTTGCCGCCCCAGCGCCTCTATGGCATGGAGCAGGCGGTGCCGCTGCTGGCGGAGGCTCTGACTGCCCAGAAACGGATCCTGATTGTCGGCGACTTCGACTGCGATGGTGCCACCAGTTCGGCCCTGTGTGTGCTGGCCCTGCGCGCCATGGGCGGTCGCCACATCGATTTTCTGGTGCCCAACCGCTTCGAGTTTGGCTACGGCCTTACCCCCGAAATTGTCGAGCTGGCGGTGGCCCGTGGCGCCGAGTTTCTTATCACGGTGGATAACGGCATCTCCAGCATCGCCGGGGTGGCGGCAGCCAAGGCGGCGGGCATGCAGGTACTGGTTACCGATCACCATTTACCGGGTCAGGAGCTGCCTGACGCCGATGCCATCGTCAACCCGAACCAGCATGGTTGCGATTTCCCCTCCAAGTCGCTGGCCGGGGTGGGGGTGGCCTTCTATCTGATGGCGGCCCTCAACACCCATCTGCGTCAGCTCGGCTGGTACGAACGGCAAGGGTTGCGCGCCCCCAATGTGGCGGATTACCTCGATCTGGTGGCCCTAGGCACGGTCGCCGATGTGGTGGCGCTCGATGGCAACAACCGTATTCTGGTCCATCAGGGCTTGCAGCGGATCCGGGCCGGGCGCTGTCGCCCCGGCATTCAGGCGCTGGTGGATGTGTCGGGCCGCGATGGTCGCCGCCTCACCGCCGCCGACCTCGGCTTTGCGCTGGGGCCGCGCCTCAACGCGGTGGGCCGTCTCGATGATATGTCCCTCGGGGTTGCCTGTCTGCTCTGCGATGATCTCAATTTGGCGCGCCAGCTTGCGGCCGAGATGGACAGCCTCAATCAGGAGCGCAAGGAGATCGAGCAGGGGATGCAACAGGAGGCCCTCGCCACTCTGGAGCAGATCCGTTTTCGCGATGGCGAGGTGCCGTCGGGCATAGTGCTGCACCGCAACGAGTGGCATCAGGGGGTGGTGGGGCTGGTAGCCTCCAAGGTGAAGGAGAAGTACTACCGCCCGGTCATTGCCTTTGCCGAGAGCAGCGAGACCGAGCTCAAGGGCTCCGGCCGCTCCATCCCCGGCGTGCACCTGCGCGATGCACTGGAACTGCTCGATACCCGCCATCCGGGGCTGATGGGCAAGTTTGGCGGCCACGCCATGGCGGCGGGGCTGACCCTGCCCAAGGCCAACATCGAGGCGTTCGGTCGGGCCTTTGAGGCAGTCATCAGCGAGCTGGTGACACCGGAGCTCTTGACCGGGGTGCTGCTCACCGATGGCGAGCTGCTGCCGGACGAGCTCACTCTCGAGCTGGCAGAGCTGATTCGCGCCTCCGGCCCCTGGGGTCAGGCCTTCCCCGAGCCGCTGTTTGACGGCGAATTCGTGCTGGTGCAGCAGCGGCTGGTGGGGGAGAAGCACCTCAAGATGATGCTGACAACCGATTCTGGTCACGCGGTGGATGCCATCGCCTTCGGCGTCGATCTCAAGCGCTGGCCCGATGCCTCGGTGAAGCGGGTGCGGCTTGTCTACCGGCTCGATGTCAACGAGTGGCGCGGCAACCGCAGCGTGCAGCTGCTGGTGGAGCATCTGGAGGCAGCCGGTCTCTGAGCTGGGAGCATCGCTGCTTTATCGCAGATAGCGCCAACAAAAACGGCCACCCTCGGGTGGCCGTTTTTGTTGGCAGATCTCTGGAAAAGGGCGTTGACCTGTCTATAGCTTTACAGTTTAAGCTCGTCTCTATCGGGTCACCTGAGGGCCCGCACCGTGAGTGATTGCCATGAAAATATCCGAACTGGCCCGCCGCTGCGGCCTCGCCCGCTCCACCCTGCTCTATTACGAGAAGCTGGGGGTGATTACCGGTACCCGGGCCGCCAACGGCTATCGCCACTATGACGAGGGGGATCTGCAGCGACTGCAGATGGTTCAGGCCCTGCAGGCAGGTGGCCTCAGCCTCAAGCAGTGCCTCGCCTGTCTGGCTGGCGAGATAGATCAGGCGGCATTGCTGGCCCGGGTCAGGGAGCTGGATGAGGAGCTGGCGCGGATGCAGCGCGCCCGGGATCTGTTGGCGGATCTGGCAGGGCTGCGCCCGCGCTCCGGTGAGGAATTCAAGGCCTGGCAGCTGCAACTGCAGCGCGAGGCACCGGAGGCCTACTTCGCTTGGGTGATGAAACAGGGTTTTAGCGAGAAAGATCGCTACCACTTGCAATGGTTGAGCAAAGACATGAATGAACATGAGCGTTACATCAAGGACTTTATCCAGCTGCTGGATGGCATGAGTTACTGGGGGCCGGGGGATCGCGCCTTCACCCAGCAGCAGTTTGCCGCCTTGCCCATCCGGCCGCGCCGTATCCTCGACATGGGCTGCGGGCGCGGTGCCTCGACCATGGCGCTGGCTCAGGTGACCGATGCCGCCATTGTGGCCATCGATCTGGAAGAGGAGGCGCTGGCCGCCGTGGCGCACTCTGCCCGTGCTGCGGGCTTTGAGCATGTCTCCACCCTCTGCGCCAACATGGCGGCACTGCCGGACGATCTGGTCCCGGCCGACCTCATCTGGGCAGAGGGGAGCGCTTACGTGATGGGGGTTGCCAATGCACTGAAGGCGTGGCGTCCACTGCTCGCGAGCCCACAGGCTTGCATCGTGCTCAGTGATGTGGTCTGGCTGACCGATAACCCGCCAGAGGCGGCGTTGGCATTCTGGCAGCAGGATTATCCCGCCATGCAGACGCTGGCGGGCCTGCTTGAGACGGTACAAGCGGCAGGCTACCGCTGCCTGTCACACACCCCCTTGCCGATGAGCGCCTGGAACAACTATCTGGATCCCATCGAGGTCAATCTGGAGCGCTATCGTGACGAGCTGGGGGAGAGTGCCGCCTGGCAGGACTTGAGCCGGGAAGTGGCCATCCACCGCCAATATCTGGGCAGTTACGGCTATGTGATCTGCTGCCTGCAAAAAGATGCGTGATTAGCTGTCGTAAAAAAACGAGGCGCCTGCGGGCGCCTCGTTGTTTATCAGGGATGGTGGATGGCCATTACAGCTCGCGGGCCCAGGGGTGAGCCTTGGGGCGCAGCGCCAGCGCCAGACCCAGCAGCAGCACGGTCAGACCGTAGAGGGGCCAGCTGCCAAAGCGCATATAGGGGGTCTCACCGTGGGCGGGACGCACCTCGCTGCGCAGCACGCCCGCTTCAAACTGCGGGATCTGGCCGATGATGCTGCCATCGATCTCGGTAACGATGGTGATGCCGGTATTGGTATCCCGTAGCAGCGGACGAGCTAGCTCCAGCGCGCGCATCCGGGCGATCTCCATATGTTGCCAAGGGCCGATGCTGGTGCCGAACCAGGCGTCGTTGGAGACGGTCAGCAGGAAGTCGGTATCGGTATTGACGTTGCGGCGCACCTCTTCCGGGAAGATGATCTCGTAGCAGATGGCGGCGGCAAACTTGAGCCCCTTGGCGATCAGGTTTGTCTGTACTTCGTCACCTCGGCTGAAAGAGGACATCGGCAGGTTGAAGAAGGGGGCGATGGGGCGCAACAGATCTTCAAACGGCACGAACTCGCCGATGGGCAGCAGGTGGTACTTGTTGTAGCGGTTGGAGTGGTTGTAGAAGTAGGACTCCTTGCCATCCGCATCCTGCACCCCCATGCCGAGCACGGTATTGTAGAAGCGCTGTTGCTGCTCGTCGTAGTGAATGATCCCGGCCAGCAGGCCGGTATCGTTCACCTTCATCGCCTTGTCCAGATTCTCCAGATAGGGGCCCATCGCCTTCTCGATGGCCGGGATCGCCGACTCCGGCCAGATGATGATGTCAGCATCCTGATTCTCGCGGCTCAAGTCCTGATAGGTGCGCACCGTGGGGGCCAGCGCCTCCGGATCCCATTTGAGGGATTGGGCGATATTGCCCTGCACCAGTGCCACCTTGACCGGCTCGCCACGGGTCACCCAGTTGAGCTGCATCAGACCGTGGGCACCGGCCACCAGCAGGGCAGGCACCGCCAGCCAGAGCGGGGAGCGGGACTTCCACACCAGCCAGATAGCGGAGGCGGACAGCAACAGGGCGAGGGTGATGCCCTGCACCCCGAGAATGGGGGCAAAGCCCTTGAGGGGGCCGTCGATCTGGCTGTAACCAAACCAGAGCCAGGGGAAGCCGGTCATCACCCAGCCGCGCAGCCAGTCAGCGACCAACCAGAGGGCCGGGAAGGCGAGCAGCCAGCGGCTCCAGTGACGGCCGCCAAAGAAGCGGGCAAAGACCCAGCAGGCGAGCGTCGGGTAGAGTGCCAGATAGGCGGAGAGCCCGGCTAGCAGCACGAAGGCGACCGGCAGCGGGATGCCGCCAAACTCGGTCATGCTGACATGGATCCACCATAGTCCCGGCAAAAAGAGTCCCATGGCGTAGCCAAAACCGCGCCAGGCGGCCTGTTTCGGCGTGGCTTTGTCCAGCAGGGCGTAGAGGCCAAGCAGGGAGGGGATCACCAGCGGCCAGTAGCCGAAGGGGGAGAAGGCCAGCACGGCGATGGCACCAGAGGCCAATGCACTGAGGCTTAACAGAATTTTGGAAGTAACAGGGGATAATCTCACGGGCGATGGTGCTCGTCTTGGTGTGCAACTGGGGTCGAATGGCCGGTATCTTAACCTGTAAGCGGGGCAACGGCGAGCCTCGATGCCGGTGGCAGAGAGCACAACGCCCCGAGGTCGGGGCGTTGTTTCACACATCGAGCGGATCTGCTTATTGCGGCTCGGATTGCGCCGCCGCGTGGTGCTCGGGGATCTTCACCTGCAGTTGCTGCAGACGGCGCCGGTCGGCATGCATCACCTTGAACAGGTAGCCGTCCAGCTCGATCTCCTCGCCCTTCTTGGGCAGGTGGCTGAAGGCGTGCATTACCAGACCACCCACCGTATCCACCTCTTCATCGCTGAATTTGGTGCCGAAGAAGTCGTTGAAATCCTCGATCTCGGTCAGGGCGCTGATGGAGAAGACCCGCTTGCTGAGGCGGCGGATTTCGTCCGGCTCATCCTCGATGTCGTCAAACTCGTCGTCGATCTCGCCAACGATCAGTTCCAGTAT
Organism: Aeromonas sp. R4-2; assembly: GCF_040908295.1. Lineage (NCBI taxonomy): Bacteria > Pseudomonadati > Pseudomonadota > Gammaproteobacteria > Aeromonadales > Aeromonadaceae > Aeromonas > Aeromonas sp. R4-2. The sequence goes on from NZ_JBFODL010000025.1 coordinate 142,444, forward strand.
GTCTTCGATGGTCACCAGACCGGAGACGCCACCAAATTCGTCGACCACAATGGCCATGTGGTAGCGCTCTTCACGGAATTCCTTGAGCAGACGGTCAACCCGTTTGCTTTCCGGCACGATCACCGTGGGGCGCAAGATTTTCTCGAGCTGCAGCGGCTCGCTGGCGTGATGGCCGCCAAACCCGAAGGGGAGCAGATCCTTGGCGAGCAGAATGCCCTCCACATGGTCCTTGTCCTCGTTGATCACCGGGAAGCGGGAGTGACCGGACTCGATGATCACCGGCAGGATTGCATCCACCGGTTGGGATTTCTCGATGGTCACCATCTGGGAGCGGGGGATCATGATATCGCGCACGCGAAGATCGGCGATCTCCAGCACCCCCTCGATCATGTCCTTGGTGTCCTGATCGATGAGGTCGCGCTCTTCGGCATCGGCTATCACGTCTACCAAATCATTGCGGTCTTTTGGCTCGCCCTGGAAGAGTTGGCTGAGTTTGTCGAGCCAGGTTTTCTTCGGCGAGCCGGTACTAGGGTGATCGTCGGTCATTTTCTCTCTTGGTTACTCGTATGAACACACTTGAAATAGTTCGGGTTATATAAGGATGGCCATCTGCTGTTTCAAGTCGATGACCGTCCGGCGTTTTACTCTTCGTCGTTCAGATAAGGATCGGCAAAACCGAGCTCCTGCATGATGTCGCGCTCAAGCGCTTCCATCTCTTCGGCTTCCTCATCCTCGATATGGTCATAACCTAGCAGATGCAGACTGCCGTGCACAACCATGTGGGCCCAGTGGGCCATCAGGGGCTTGCCCTGCTCCTCGGCCTCGCGCTCTACCACCTGACGGCAGATCACCAGATCGCCGAGCAGCGGCAGCTCCAGACCGGGTGGCGCCTCGAACGGGAAGGAGAGCACGTTGGTGGGCTTGTCCTTGCCGCGATAGGTGAGGTTGAGTTCGTTGCTCTCCGCCTCGTCGACGATACGCACCGTCACTTCTGCCTCCTGCTGGAAGCCGAGAATGGTGCCGTCGAGCCAGCCTTGCAACTGGGCTTCGGTGGGCAGGCCGTCAGTGCTGGCACTGGCCAGCTGCAGATCCAGGGTTACGCTCATTGCTCACTCTCTTTGCTGGCGTTTGTTTGGCCGGCAACCTTCTCGGCTGCCTGTTTGGCATCGAATGCCTCATAAGCCTGCACGATACGGGCCACCACCGGGTGGCGCACCACGTCTTTGGATTCGAAGAAGTTGAACGACAGACCATCGACCCCTGGCAGCACTTCCAGCGCGTGGCGCAGGCCGGATTTGGCGTTGCGCGGCAGGTCTACCTGGGTGATGTCGCCGGTGACCACGGCCTTGGAGTTGAAGCCGATCCGGGTGAGGAACATCTTCATCTGCTCGGTGGTGGTGTTCTGGGCCTCATCGAGAATGATAAAGGCGTCATTGAGGGTTCTTCCGCGCATATAGGCGAGCGGCGCCACCTCGATGATGTTGCGCTCCATCAGCTTCTCGACCCGCTCAAAGCCCAGCATCTCGAACAGGGCGTCGTAGAGCGGGCGCAGGTAAGGATCCACCTTCTGGGAGAGATCCCCAGGCAGGAAGCCTAGCTTCTCGCCTGCTTCCACCGCTGGGCGGGTCAGCAGAATGCGGCGAATTTCCTGACGCTCCAGCGCATCTACTGCCGCTGCGACCGCCAGATAGGTCTTGCCGGTACCGGCCGGGCCTATGCCGAAGCAGATATCGTGGCGCACGATATTGGCGATGTACTGGGCCTGATTTGGGCTGCGTGGCTTGATGAGACCGCGCTTGGTCTTGACCGTCACCTCCTTGCCATAGGGGATGCTCGGCGCCGGTTCGTCATCCTGCTCCAGCACCCGAGACTCCTGAATGGCCAGATGGACCATATCGGGAGTGATATCGGTCACCTTGCCACCCTTGAGGGGCTGGGTTTCCACATAGAGGTGCTTGAGGATGACGGCGGCGGCATCCAGCTGGGCCGGTTTGCCCACCAACTGGAAGTGGCTGTCACGGTAGCTGATCTCGACGCCGAGGCGGCGCTCCAGCTGCTTGATGTTGTCATCGAAGGGGCCGCACAGGCTGGCAAGGCGCTGGTTGTCGGCGGGCTCCAGATGCAGATTCAGGGTCGAGATGTGTCGGCTCAAAATATCCTCGTCTCAAGGCGCTCCCCATCCGCCGGGCGAATGGGGAGGAGGGGATTAATGGGGAGTGAAGGCGGCAACGCCCAGCTCGTCCGGTACGTTATCCGGGCGACGGGCCAGGATTTCGCTCGGTGCGGTGGCGATCCGCAGGTTCATCTCGCTCTCGCCGCGGATGAACTTGCCGCGCAGGGAGTTGGGACGTACCTCGGTGATCTCCACGTCGGCAAAGCCGCCGATCAGGGTGTGCTGGCCTTCGAAGTTGACCACCCGGTTGTTCTCGGTGCGACCACACAGCTGCATCGGGTCGAGCTTGGAGGGCCCTTCCACCAGGATGCGCTGGGTGGTGCCCAGCATGGCACGGCCAATCTGCATCGCCTGGTTGTTGATGACATGCTGCAGGCGGGCCAGACGGGCTTTCTTCACTTCCATGTCGACATCGTCGGGCATGTCGGCGGCCGGGGTGCCCGGGCGCGGGCTGAAAATGAAGCTGAAGCTCATGTCGAAACCCACATCCTCGATCAGCTTCATGGTCGCTTCAAAGTCTTCGTCCGTCTCGTTCGGGAAGCCAACGATGAAGTCGGAGCTGATGGTGATGTCGGGACGGGCGGCACGCAGGCGACGGATCTTGGATTTGTACTCCAGGATGGTGTGCGGGCGCTTCATCATGGTCAGGATGCGATCAGAGCCGCTCTGCACCGGCAGGTGCAGGAAGCTGACCACTTCCGGGGTGTCTTTGTAGACTTCGATGATGTCGTCGGTGAACTCGATCGGGTGGCTGGTGGTGTAGCGAATGCGATCGATACCGTCGATGGCGGCCACCAGACGCAGCAGCTCGGCGAAGGTGCAGATGCCGCCATCAAAGGTCGGGCCGCGGTAAGCGTTGACGTTCTGACCGAGCAGGTTCACTTCGCGCACGCCCTGCTGGGCGAGCTGGGCGATTTCGTAGAGCACGTCGTCCAGCGGTCGGCTCACCTCTTCACCGCGGGTGTAGGGCACCACGCAGTAAGTACAGTATTTGGAGCAGCCTTCCATGATGGAGACGAACGCGGTAGCCCCTTCGGCGCGCGGTTCGGGCAGGCTGTCGAATTTTTCGATCTCGGGGAAGGCGATATCAACCTGGGCACCACGGCCCTCTTGCACTTCCTTGATCATGGCGGGCAGGCGATGCAGGGTCTGCGGGCCGAACACGATATCCACATAGGGAGCGCGCTGGCGGATGGCATCGCCCTCCTGAGAGGCAACGCAGCCACCCACGCCGATCACCAGACCGGGCTTGTTAGCCTTGAGCTTTTTCCAGCGTCCCAGCTGGTGGAACACCTTCTCCTGCGCCTTTTCGCGGATGGAGCAGGTATTCAGCAGCAAGACATCTGCCTCTTCGGGCTCTTCGGTAAGGGTGTAGCCATTGCTGGCATCCAACAGGTCGGCCATTTTGGACGAGTCATACTCGTTCATCTGGCAACCCCAGGTTTTAATGTGAAGTTTCTTGCTCATTGCTTCTCTTGACTTGTTTTGAAATCGGCATGGTCAAAGGACCGCGCATTTTACTCCGCAATCTGGATACTGCCTAGCTAATATCCAGCTGGCAATGGTGCTCACCCGATACCTGTTGCCAGCAAGCTCAATAAGCTTTCTCCTTGATTTGACGCAGCAATTCCCCGTTTGTCTCACTGTTTATCAGCCGCCCTTGCGCTATCATGCTGCCATCCGGTTCACGTCCGGGCGCTGTCGCCGGACGCACCCTTTCAGGAATAAATGTATGGAACAGTGTGATATCGCCATCGTCGGCGCTGGCATGGTGGGCGCCGCCACCGCCTGTCTGCTGGCGGCCCAGGGTCTCTCGGTGCGGGTCATCGAGACCCAACTGCCGGAGCATTACGCGCCGGAGCAGCCGCTGGATCTGCGGGTCTCCGCCATCAGTCAGGCCTCGGTGGCGCTGCTGGAGCAGGCCGGTGCCTGGCACCATCTGCTGCAGATGCGGCTCTGCCCCTACCGCCGGCTGGAGACCTGGGAGCTGGACGGTTTTGCCACCCGCTTCAATTCCGCCGATCTCGGTCTGCCCCAGCTCGGCTACATCATCGAAAACCGGCTGGTGCAGCTCGCCCTGCTCAAACGGATGGAGGATTTTCCCACCATCCAGACCCACACCCCGGCGGCGGTGACCAGCCTGTGCCAGAGTACAGATGAAGCTGTGCTGACTCTGGACGACGGCACCGAGCTGGCGGCCCGCTGGGTGCTGGCCTGCGACGGTGCCGAATCCCACACCCGCAAGCTGGCCGGTATCGGCGTATCGCGCTTCGAGTACCGCCAGCACTGCATGCTGATCAATATCGACACTGACTTTGCGCAGGAAGATATCACCTGGCAGCAGTTCACCCCGAGCGGCCCGCGCGCCTTCCTGCCACTGCCCGGTCAGCACGGCTCCCTGGTGTGGTATGACAACCCGGCCCGTATCCGCGCGCTGGCGGCCATGAGCAACGAAGGGCTTGCCGCCGAAGTGCGCCGCCACTTCCCAAGCCGCCTCGGCGGATTTACCGTCACCGGCAAGGGGAGCTTCCCGCTGGTGCGCCGCCACGCCAACGACTATCACGTCGGTCGGGTGGTGCTGCTTGGCGATGCTGCCCACACCATCAACCCACTGGCGGGGCAGGGGGTCAACCTCGGCTTCAAGGATGTGGCCTGCTGGGCTGATCTGCTGCAAGGAGCTGGCGCCGACTGGCATCAGCCGGCGTTGGCCGAGCGTTACGAGCGACGCCGTCGCCCCGACAACCTGTTGATGCAGTCGGGAATGGATCTCTTCTACGGGGTATTCAGCAACGAGATTGGCCCCCTCAAGCTGGCCCGCAATCTTGCTCTCAATCTGGCGGACAAGGCGGGCCCGCTCAAGGAGATGGCGCTGCGCTATGCACTGGGGCTGGTTTGACAGGTAGAAACCAGGTAATACGGGCTGAATTCGCGAAGGAGCAAAGGTGATGAACAAGGCACTGCTGGTGATCGATTTTATCAACGATATTGCCCATCCCGACGGGCGCATTGCCGCCTCCGCAGCCCACGTGGTGGAGCAGGATGCCATTGCGCATGCCAATCAGGCGCTGGCCCATGCCCGCGCCCACGGCTGGCTGGTGGTGCTGATCAAGGTGGGCTTTGACGGCGGCTATCAGCTGCAACCCAAAGGCTCCCCCATGTTTGGTCGCGCTCACCAGCAGGGTGCGCTCTCGCTTACCGACCCAGGCACCGACTTTCACCCGGATCTGGATGTGCAACCCGGTGATCTGGTGTTGGCCAAGCCCAGGGTCAGCCCCTTCTATGGCACGGCGCTGGAGCCTGCGCTGCGGGCCAACCACATCGACCACCTCTATCTGTGCGGGGTGAGCACCAGCTGGGCCATTCAGGCGGCAACGCGGGATGGCCACGATCGCGACTACGCCATCACCATTCTGGAGGATGCCTGCGCCGCCGCAGATGCTACCGAGCATCACACCTCGCTGCGGATGCTGGGTCGCATCGCCGAGATCATCAAGGTGTCCCGGCTGGCTTGATCCTTAACGCAGGCAGCACCCGAGCACCGTGTTGAGATTGACTCAGCGGCTCCCTGTCGGGCCGCAGTGCTTTTGGGCAACATGATTGTCGGGCAAGATAGTGCTCACATGGATAACAACAAGGATGGACAGATGCGTTATCAGGGACGGATCGCGAGCTGGAACGAGGCGCGCGGCTTTGGATTTATTACACCGGAGCAAAATGGCGCCGAGCAGGCAATCAATGGAGCACGCAGTGCAGGGCTGTTTGTGCACGTTACGGCGCTGCAATCAGATGGCCGCGTGCCCGAGCCGGGGGAGCGTGTCACCTATCTGATCGGCAGTGGCCAGGATGGCAAACCGAGGGCGTTACAGGTCTTTTTCCCCGATCGCCCGCTCACGTTGGCGGATGCCGTGCCTTCGTCCGCATCATCAGCGGCACCATCATTTCGGGCGGCAAGTCAGCCGCCACGACCCACCTCGACCAGAGAGCGAAGTAACCCCTATCGACGTCGCAAGAGCAGCTGGAGTGGCAAATTGATCCCCCTGCTGGTGCTCGTCGGCCTCTTTTCCATCTATTCCCGTTTCTCGGCCGAGTCGATGGCGCCATTGCCGGTCTCCTCTTTCAATCAGGAGGAGGTCAGCACGCCACAGGCAACGACCTTTATTCGCCAGTGTGATGGTCGGCAGCATTGTTCCCAGATGACCTCCTGCGAGGAGGCAACCTGGTTTTTACAAAACTGCCTGAACACCAAAATGGACGGAGAGGGCGATGGCATCCCCTGCGAAAATCAGTGGTGTGGTCATTAAATGTGACTTATCAAATACATATGCTCATGATGTGCTCTTGTTATCCGGAACAGGGAAACTGGCCTGAAACCTTGCCGGATGTTGTTCGATGGTGAAATTGGGTCTCAGTTGGCCAAGTGGAAATTGGGTGCTTTACTCTATCTGCTAACTTAATTGTTAATAGATGGCGGTATGCCACTTTTGCCACAGGATGGCCATCATGGTGGATGATATACAGAGGCCGCGAAGTCACTTCTCCGAGCGGGCTCATTATCTGGCTGCGCTGCTGGATTCGCTGGAAGACCAGATATCGGTGATAGACCGGGATGGGGTGATTCATTACACCAATCTCGCCTGGGAGCTGTTTGGTGAACAAAACGGCATGCCCAAGGGATATAACTGGCTCGGAGTCAATTACATGGGGGCTTGTGACGATGAAGCCGAGCCCTCGGGATTGGCTGCCGTTGAGGGGATCCTCCGGGTTATCCGTCATCAGCAGGATAAGTTCTATCTGGAATACCCCTGCCACAGCCCCGACACCCAGCGCTGGTTTATGATGCGAGTAGCGCCGGTACCCGGGCTTGATGCCGAGTATTTTTCCATCGCCCATATCAATATCACCGAGCGCAAGCTGCTGGAGCTGGAAGTTGCCAGCCTCTCCCAACATGATCCCCTGACCGGACTGGCCAATCGGCGGCTGTTCAACAGCTTTTTGCATAACGAGTGGCGGCGCAGCATGCGTGAACATACCCCGCTCTCCCTCATCATGCTGGATCTGGATAACTTCAAGGCGTGCAATGACCATCTTGGTCATCAGATGGGGGATGGCTCCCTCCAGCTGGTGGGCCATCTTCTGCAATCCTTCTGCCAGCGTCCGGCGGATCTGCCCTGTCGTTTTGGTGGTGACGAGTTTGCTCTGATCCTCGGCAATACCGATCGAGATGCGGCCCAGCGGATTGGAGAGGAGATCCGCCAGGCCATCAACGATCTCGACATCGTGGTGGCAAATAATATTCAGCTTAGCGCCAGCATTGGCATTGCAACCTACACGGCAGAGCAACCGCTGGAGGGAGAAGGGGTGTTGCTGGCCGCGGCCGATGCGGCGCTTTATTGCGCCAAGGGGGCGGGTAAAAACCGTAGTCACTGCGCCAGCTGTTGAGCCGCATTGCCGCTTTTGTCCTGCATGCGCCCCCTTGATGGGGGCGCACTGTTTTTTGGCTGGTCACGGTGTTAGCTACCAGCAAGGGTTGGTTTCAGCGCTCGGGTGTGGCCGACACCGGCAGGGGATGGCTGGCGATCACCTGCCTGACGAAGTGATCCCGGATGGGGTCGGCAAAGTCCGGATTCCATACCATGCTGACCTCCCACTCGGAGCTGGGGCCTGAGAGGGGATAGAGGGTGACATCGGGCCCTGCGATAAAGCTGACGCTGCGTGGCAGGATGGCGTTGCCGATGCCCGCCGCGACCAGCGCCACCAGTGTCTGGATATCCTCGGCCTCCTGGACCATGCCGGTCAGCCGATTGGCGCCGAGAAAACCGGCGATCTGCTGGCTGAGACCGGGGCAGCGGTGGCCCACCATCTGCAACAGGGGTTGACTGGTCAGTGCCTGCTGGACGTCGAATGCGGCCGGGTCTGGTTCGGTCATTCGTGTCGGCACCGCCAGCACCAGCCGGTCGATCAGCAGCCTGTGTTCCTGCAACTGGGGCGTCTGAGGTCTGCGCATAAAGCCAAGCTGCAACTGGCCGGAGAGCAGCTGCTCCTGCTGGATGGCGGAGGGCATATCCTGCAGATGGACTATCACGTCCGTGACCTGCTGCTTGAAGCGGGCCACCAGTGAGGGTGCAAGCGCAAAGCTCGACAGACCAAAGCCAATCTTGAGCCGACCGGCTACCCCGCTCGCCACCGCCAGTGCATGGCTTTCGAACTCCCGACCGTGCTCGACCAGCGCACTCGCCTGAGTGAGCAGCTGGGCACCGAGCGCTGTCAGCTCGGCGCCGTGGCGGCCCCGTTTGAACAGGGTGCAGCCCAGCGTCTGCTCCAGCCCCTGGATCTGCTTGGTGAGGGCCGGTTGGGTGATAAAGAGGCGGCTGGCCGCTTCCCGGTAGTTGGCGGTGTCGGCCAGCGTTACAAACGCCTGTAGTTGCCTCAAGTCGAATTTCATTCCAATTGGTTATCCAAAGTGGCGATTTATTGATTATAAATTATCTAATCGCCTTGTTCTAATGGCTCTGCAAGGGGGGAATCGCCCTCCTCTGAACCGGAACAAGGAGCCATATCATGTCCACTCAACGTTATCTTTTTTTGATCAAGGGCAAGCTGGTGCTGGCCCAGCCGCTGGCCGCGCCTGAAACGGGGGAGCTGCTCGCCAGCCTGCTGCAACAGGGGTTTGTGGTCGGCCCGCTGCAGGTGTGGGCTGGCAGCGCCGAACAGGCGCTGGCCTGTTATGAGCGTGCCGCCCAGCAGCAGGCTTTTGCCGATGCGTTGCAGGGAGCTGAGCCTGAGCTTACGGGAGTATCGGCATGATTACCGGCATGAGTCGCGAACCGGGCGTTTGTACAGGCGGCACAAAAACCGTGGCGGTCGCCGCCCTGCTGCTCGATATGGATGGCACCCTGGTCTGCTCGACCGGCGATGTGGAGCAGGTGTGGCGGCTCTGGTGTCAGCATCATCAGCTTGCCCCTGAGCCGGTACTGGCTATGTGCCACGGTATGCGCTCACGTGAGGTGATCTGGGCGTTGGCCGCGCAGCTGGATGTGGAGCGGGAAGCGGCGCGGCTCGACGAGCTGGAGATGCTGTATACCGGCGGCAATGCCATCGCCGGGGCTGGCGAGTTGCTGCGCCGCTTGCCGCCAGAGCGCTGGACCATCGTGACCTCCGCCAGTGAGCGGATTGCCCGTCACCGCCTGGATTGTGCCGGTCTGCCGCTGCCCAACCTGCTGGTGGGGGCCGAAGCTGTGGTCAATGGCAAACCCGATCCCGAGCCCTATCTGCTGGGGTCTGAACGGCTTGGCGTGCCACCCGCTCGCTGTCTGGTATTTGAGGATGCCCCGGCCGGTATCGAGAGCGCCCTGAACGCAGGCTGCGCCGTGGTACAGGTGGGGGGCGAGGCGCCGCTCAATCCGGCAGTGGTGGCGGTGATCCGCGACTGGCGCGAGGTGAAGGTGGAGTTGGGGGAAGACGACTCCCTGCTGGTGACACTGCCCGCCTGAGCGATGGAGATAATGGATTGTGGCTGCATATGCGCTATGAACCAGCGCCATCCGCACTCTATGTTGCAATAAAAACGCCCCCGATCTGCGGGGGCGTTTTGCCATCTGACCGTTATTTGAAGACGCGGAAACGGGTGGCGTCGTCGATAAAGGTCTTGTCGCCGGCCGGTTGCTTGATGCTGCCAAAGGGCATCTGGGCACGCAGCAGCCAGCTGGCGGGCAGGTTCCACTCCTTGCGTACCGCCTCGTCGATCAGCGGGTTGTAGTGCTGCAGTGATGCTCCGACTTTTTCCTGCGCCAGCGTCGCCCAGACCGCAAACTGGGCGATGCCGGTGGCATGTTCCGACCAGATGGGGAAGTTGTCGGCATAGAGGGCAAATTTTTGCTGCAGATCCCTGATGACGTCGGTGTCTTCGAAGAACAGCACGGTACCGAAGCCTGCGCGGAAGCTGCCATCCACCTTGGCCTCACTCTGGGCATAGGCTTCCAGCGGCACAATCTTTTTCAGCTCGGCTTTGACGATATCCCACAGCTTGTGGTGCTGGGCGCCAAACAGGATGACGGCACGGGAGCTCTGGGAGTTGAAGGAGGAGGGGCTGTGCCTGATGGCATCCTGGATCAGTGTCGTCAGCTGCTCCGGTGTATGGGACACCTGGTCGCCCAGGGCATAGATGGTACGACGTGCTTTGATCTGTTCGATAAACGGACTGCTCATAACATCTCCTTTGCTTGATAGTCACCGGGCGCCAGCCTTGTGGCCAGCCATCCCCTGTTGTTCAAGCTATAGACTATACCACCCGATTATCTTCCGGGCGTTTACATGCAGTGGTGACACTTTCAACTGAGGGTTAACACCCCGCACATAGGCGATCCTGTTGCTCCCCAGTGAACGGGGTTGAGACGCGCTGAACTGCCAGCCCAGCTGAGATTGCGCCACCCAACCCTGCGCAGGTGACAGGAGCTGTCCGATCGCCAGTAGTTGGGGTGGGGCTGCGACAGCCTCCCGCCCCTGCCGAGGGACACGCCATACCTGTGAAATAAAAAATTTCTTGTGGTTATTCAAGAGATTGAATTCGGACTTGTCGGTCACGCCTATTGCCGGGTTTCAAGTGAAAATCTACTTGCCGCTAGTCACCCACTGGTTTGCTGCCTGCCGGTTTGTATAGTGCAGAGGAAATTAATCAGATTGGACAGGAGTACCCATGGAGATGAATTCGCGTGCTCTTCGCGCACTGGCACTGCTGGGCGCCTTGCTGGCTGGCAGCACGACCGTGTACGCCTCCGAGACCCTCAATACCATTTTGGGTGGCGGCGCAGGTGGTGTGGCGGGCACCATGATCGGCAAGGAGCTGGGGGGAGATACCGGTGCGCTGGTGGGGGCTGCGTTGGGCGGTGCTGCCGGTGGGGCTGCGACGGCCAACAAGGGCAACAAGAATGAAGCGGCCCTTGGCGGCGCTGTGGGGGCGCTGGGCGGTGCCGCCATCGGCAAGAGTGTCGGTGGTGATACCGGTCAGCTGATCGGCGCCGGGGTCGGCGGGGCGAGTGGTTCGGCCATCGGTGCCAAGACCGGCGATGGCCACAAGAGCCAGGATCGCTATTACGATGATGACGACGATCATCACCATCACAAGCACCACAAGAAGTACAAAAAGCATAAGAAGCACAGATGGCATGACGACGATTGATGCGTGTGCAGTGAGTGCGGAAGATGCAAAACGGGGCCTGTTGGTCCCGTTTTGCATGGTGTGGTCACTCGATTTTGCGGTGACTCGCTCGTGCGGTTACACCAGCCGGTGCTGGCGGCGACCGGCGGCAAAGGCGTTGATGTTGTCGATAAGCTGGTCGGCCAGTCGCTGCATCGACTCCTCGCTGGCCCAGGCCACATGAGGGGTCAGAATGAAGTGGGGGTATTGCAGCGCCTTCATCAAGGGATGGTCGGGAGGCGGCGGTTCGACGCTCGCCACATCGAAACCGGCACCACCGAGGCGACCGTTGGCCAGCGCTTGCAGCAGCGCCTCCTCATCCACCAACCCACCGCGGCCGACGTTGATCAGCAGGGCGCCCGGTTTCATCAGATCCAGCTCCCGCTCGCCAATCAGGTTGCGGGTGTAGGGGGTGAGCGGGCAGTGCAGGCTGATGACGTCCGAACTTTGCAGCAACTCGTCGAGGGGCAAGCGGTCCTCGTCGTGACTGGCGCCGATCTGGCTCTGGGCGTAACGCACTGTCATCCCCATGCCTTTGGCCCGCTCGCCGAGCGCCTGTCCGAGCGTCCCTTTGCCGATGATGCCAAGCTGCTTGCCGTGCAGATCCATGATGTTGTGGTCGAAGAAGCAGAATTGGCCGCTCTGTTGCCAGCGCCCCTCCAGCAGCGACTGGCGCCAGCAGAAGAGGTTGCGCGACAGGGCCAGCATCAGCGCCATGGCGTGCTCCGGCACCGAGGGGCCCGAGTAGTTGCGGATATTGCACACCCCGACGTTGGCGGCGCGGCACGCCTCCAGATCCACGTTGTCGCTGCCGGTAGCGGCCAGGGCGATGAGTTTGAGCTCTGGCAGTTGGGCCAGCTCGGCGGCTCCGATCCGTACTTTGTTGATGATGGCGATGCTGGCATCTTTGAGCCGCTCCACCGCCTGTTCCGGGGCCGTGCTGGGATAACTCTGCCAGTGGTGGGGGAAGTCGGGGTGATGCAGGGTGATGCCCGCATCCAGGGTATCGCTGTCGAGAAACACAATCTGCTGCATGGGCCTTCCTGCCATTGTTCAGGTTCGAGAGGCCATGATGCCAAAGAGGATGCAGTCAGGGCCAGCCTGCCGCTATGTCATGGCGGGGCTTTATCCGGCAGATGTGAGCTTGCACGCTTTATTGCGCCACGCTAGCGGTCGGTTTAGAGCCAGCCCAGATGGTTGAGCCAGCCCTGAATGCGAGTGGGGGTTTCCTCCAGCTCCATCAGGGCGTAGGGACGGTAGTTAAGTTTGTGGCTGCGGCGCGTTTCGCTCCTGCGGGCCTCGGCGGCCAGCAGTGGCCAGCGACCGCCATCCTCCTGATAGAGGTCCAGAGTGGGGATGGCTGCTTGAGCTACCTGTTTGGCCAGGGTCTGGTTGCTCTGCTGGTTGGGGAAGAAGCCATCGAGCAGCACCAGCGCGTCGGGGGCGGGCAACTGTTCGCTGGCGATAAGGTTGGCAGTCCAGGCTGCGCCGGTACCTTGCGCCAGGATCAGCTTGAAGCCCCCCTCCTGCAGCTTGGCATCCGCCAGCTTGCTGATCCGCTCGGCAAACTGCTTGCGAAACTCATCGCTGTTTTTCGCTTTTTTCTCGGCGGCGGGGTCCAATTCGGTCTGCTGGGGGGAAGGGAGCAGCAGCAGGGTATCAAAGCCCAGTCGGCCGAGGGTGCGGGTCAGTTGCCAGAGTTGGCCGCTGCGCTGCCAGTCGGGCAGTAAAATGGCGAGCCCCAGATAGTTTTCACTGTCGTGTTTGGCGAACAGCACCGTCTGCTTGTCGATTTGGGTAGCATCGGGCAACCCTTTCCAGTCGCTGGCTTGCCAGTGGTCGAGGGGCAGTGGCTCCGCGATGGGCTGTGCAACGTCGCTCGCCTGCGCGACATGGCCAGCCAGCAAGGTCAATAACAGCAGTGATAAGGATAATCTGGCCATAGTGTGCTCCCCCGGTTATCTGGGTTAGCGGCGGCGGCGGGATTTTCTGAAGGCGGGCGGTGTGATGGCAACTCGGAGGCAATAAAAAAGCGAGCCGTTGGCTCGCTTTTTTGTAATCAATTCAAAGCGGTCAATTAGTTGACGCGACGCTTGAATTCACCGGTGCGGGTATCGATTTCGATCTTGTCACCGATCTCTACGAAAGCGGCAACAGCCAGCTCGTAGGTAGTGCCTTTCAGACGGGCAGGCTTGGTCACTTTACCGGAGGTGTCGCCACGGGCTGCCGGTTCGGTGTACTCAACTTCGCGCACGATGGTGGTCGGCAGTTCTACGGAGATGGCTTTCTCGTTGTAGAAAGTCACTTCACACAGATCTTCCATGCCGTCTACCAGGTAGTTCAGCACGTCACCCAGGTTGTCTTTCTCTACGTCGTACTGGTTGTACTCGGTGTCCATAAAGACATACAGGGGGTCGGAGAAGTAGGAGTAGGTGCACTCTTTACGTTCCAGCTGAACAACGTCCAGCTTGTCGTCGGCCTTGAAGACGGTCTCGGTAGCGCTGCCGTTCAGCAGGCCCTTCAGCTTCATTTTGACCACGGCGGAGTTACGGCCGGATTTGTTGAATTCAGCCTTCTGAACCACCATCGGCTCGGTGCCGATCATGACTACGTTACCAGCGCGGATTTCCTGTGCGGTTTTCATGTAAAAAATTCCTGTTCGTGAAACGGACGGATAAAAACTGCCAGATTATATACGGCTTTCTAAAAATTTCACCAACCGTGTGACGAGATCCCCATCCCGGAGCAACTTCTGTGACCAGCTTCGCCCATGTTGCTGCCAAATGGCGCTATATCGGGGCCATTGGGCCCAAAGTTCGCTGCAATCTTCGTCACGGTTGAGAGCCAGATTGAACCGGCGCAGCCATTGGCCGCACTCGGCGGGTAGACCGGATAAGTAGTGGTCAAGGAACTGCTCCAGCTTGACCAGATGGGCCTCCTCCTCCTGTTGGTAGATGTGCCAGAGGAAAGGACGAGCCGCCCACTGGGCCCGTACGAAGGAGTCCTCCCCACGCACCAGATTGAGATCGCAGCTCCACAGCAGTCGATCGTAGCCAGCCTGATCGGTCATCGGCAGCAGCTTGATGGTGAGGTTGCCCGCGTGGAGCATATCCCCCGCTTTGGCTGCAGAGATGGCATTAGTCAGACCGGCACCGGTGAGCACATCGTTGAGAGAGCGCCCCAGCGGCAGCAGCAGGGTAACGGGCGTGGCGCTCTGGCACCAGCTCTCGACCAGACTCTTCAGCGCATCGCTCTCGTAGGTAAAGAGGCTGACCCGCAGCTCGTGCTCTTGTCTGGGCGGCAAACCGAGGCTGGACCAGTAGGCGGTAAGTCCCGCATCATCTTGCTGCCACAGCTCCCGTTCGGCGATCAGGTCGTGCTCGCACAAAAGGCCGCCGGTTTTAGCGGTAAAGCCCGGGAAGAAGAAGTATTTGTTGAGGCTTTTATTGCCAACACGTTGGGGCGAGGCGAGGCCGTGGCAATCCTCGACCCAGCTCTCTGCCGAGAGGTACTCCAGATTGATCCAGCATGGGGGGTTGGGTTGGCTTGCCATCAGCTCTATGAAGGGGGCGGGCAGCTCGCAGGCAAAGGCCTCGATCACCACCTTGGCCGGTGCCATGTCGCTCGGCAGGGTCTCATGCCAGTGCTGGATATAGATGCCCTCGACCCACTGGCCATCCTGCGCCGGGTCGAGCCCGGGGCAGATGCGGGCGAAACTTGCCAGATCGTCCACCCAGAGCCGCACCTGAACCTCATCGCCATGTGCCGCAATATTCCCCTCCCGTTTTAGCTGGCGGGCTAGTCGCCAGGTGACACCGATGTCACCGAAGTTGTCGACGACGCAGCAGAAGATGTCCCAGTCAAACGGGGGCAGGGGAGTGGTCATGGCTCGGGGTCCCAGATGCAAAAAAACCGGTGCGCAGGGTAGCACACCGGTTGACTGGCTTCTAACCGTCAGCGCGTGACGGCGGTCTGTGGCAGGTTACTCCTTGCCGTAGACGTTGTTCTCTTGCTCGCGTACCCGGATAAAGGTGGTGCGCTTGGTCAACTCTTTCAGCTGGCTGGCGCCGACGTAGGTACAGGTGGAGCGCACGCCGCCCAGAATGTCGCGCACGGCGTTCTCGACCGGACCGCGGTAGGGCAGCAGTACGGTTTTACCCTCGGAGGCGCGGTATTCGGCGACGCCACCGGCGTGCTTGTCCATGGCGCTGGAGGAGCTCATGCCGTAGAACTTCATGAAAGGCTCACCGTCTACATCGACGATCTCGCCACCGCACTCCTCGTGGGCTGCCAGCATGCCGCCCAGCATCACGAAGTCGGCGCCGCCGCCGAAGGCTTTGGCGACGTCGCCCGGGCAGGTGCAGCCGCCGTCACCGACGATCTGGCCGCCGAGGCCGTGGGCCGCATCGGCACACTCGATGATGGCGGAGAGTTGCGGATAACCGACACCGGTCTTGACGCGAGTGGTGCAGACCGAGCCAGGGCCGATGCCGACCTTGACGATGTCGGCGCCGGAGAGGATCAGCTCTTCGACCATCTCGCCGGTCACCACGTTGCCCGCCAGAATGACGTGGTTGGGGCAGGCTTCACGAATCTTGCGCACGAACTCGACGAAGTGTTCGGAGTAGCCGTTGGCCACATCGACACAGATGAAGCGCAGCGCTTCGGACATGGCGAGGATCTGGCGGGTCTTGGCGAAATCTTCAGCCGAGGTGCCGGTGGAGACCATCACATGGCCCAGCAGCGCCGGGTCGGTCTCGTTGACGAAAGCTTGCCACTGCTCAAGGCTGTAGTGCTTGTGTACCGCGGTCATCATCTCGAAACCGGCCAGCGTGCGCGCCATGGCGAAGCTGCCGACGGTATCCATGTTGGCGGCGATAACGGGTACGCCTTGCCATTGGGTCTGAGTGTGTTTGAAGGTGAACTGACGGGTCAGGCTTACTTGGGAACGGCTCTTGAGAGTAGAGCGCTTGGGGCGGAACAGGACATCCTTGAAACCGAGCTTCAAGTCTTCTTCGATACGCATTACAAATTCCTTATTGAGCCTTGTTGAAAGTCACTTTTGCAGTGGCAAATTTTCGGCAGGCGCAAAAAAACCGGTGGTTTTCAGGCCCTCCGGTTTACAACAGTGTAGGCAAAAATCCCTTCAGAACAAGACTGATAATTTGTAAATCCTTGTGGTAGCCTTTGGCGTCACAACCTGAGGTTAACCACCAGTTTCATCCAGCACCGTTCGGTGCCTTGCTCTCCTTCGATATTCCCGCCCGCTTGGGCCGCCGTTCGGCCACTCTTTGTCGTCTCTCTCCTGACCCGCCAGATATTATCCAAGTAGCTGAAATAAATCGGATTGACCCACAATGGGACTGTGGTAGATCTGGGCGCAGGATTGACAAGGCAGGGCACTAAAATGGGCAAGATGATGGTGGGGATCACCCTGATGCTGGCACTGTGTGGCAGTGCGCTGGCTGAGACCCCGACCAGCTATGGCTGGATCGAGAAGGGGCTTATTTTGCCTACCGGCGTGGCGGTGAAGATGAAGCTCGACACCGGGGCGCTCACCTCTTCCCTCGATGCACGCTCCATTACCAGATTCAAACGGGATGGCAAGCCCTGGGTGCGCTTCATGCTGGTGGTGACCGATGCCGACAGCGGCAAACTGGTCAAGCAGCAGTTCGAACGGCGGGTCGAGCGCAGCGTGACGGTGCGCGGGGCGGGTGGTATGGCGCAGCGGCCAACGGTGACCATGTCTATCTGTCTGGGGGACAAGGTGTATGAGGAGTGGTTCACCCTGCGGGATCGCAGCAAGATGATCTATCCGGTGCTGCTGGGCCGCCGTCTGCTGGCGGAGCTGGGCCCGGTAGATGCCAGTCGAACCTTTACCGTACAGCCCGCCTGCCGTTAGGGGCAATTTCGGCGTGAATCTAAAAAACGCCGTTTCACAGCTAAATCCCCGCGCCTCTGCCAGAGGTAGCATCTCCACCATACCCTGAAGCGTGCGAGCTCGTTCGCCAGCAAGGGCTTGAGCGTGGAGTGCATCATAGTGAAACCCTATCAACAAATCGTATCTGAATGGCTATTGCTCGCGGGCGAACAGCAGGGCGTAGCCTTGAGTCTGGGCAGCGATGGCCACTGCCGTGTGCCATTCGGTCTGGATGGCGAGTGCCTGGTCGAAGTGCCCGATAACGATGATCTGCAGGCATGCTACCTCTATATCCCCTTGCTGCGTCTGCCTGACGATGCGGTAAGTCAGTTGCAGCTGACCCGCTCGGCCCTTGAGCTGAACATGTTTGGTTTGACCACGGGGGGAAGCCAGATCAGTCTGGACAGTCGCAGCAACCATCTGGTGCTGACTTTTTCCTCTCTCATCGAAATGCTCGATAAAACTCTGTTTATGCAGACCCTGGGTGAATTTCTTGATCTCGGCGTCACCTTGCAGACGCAATTGCAGGCGTTGCACGCCCGGCAGGAGACAGCTGCCATTCCCTCCCCGTTATCTGGCGTCATGATCCAGTGTTGATGGATCGTCATTGGTATTAATCAGGAGTAGAAGATGTCTATTCAAAGCATTGTACAACCCCAGCGTGCTAGCGCTGTGGCCTCTCATGAGCATGGGGAGGTGCAATCCTCATCTCGCCAGCACTCGGTTCATCATAATCTGGCTTCTCACTATACCAGCCTCGGCTTCGGCTCCCGGGTTCAGCCGGGCAAGGTCTTGAACACCTCGCTCAAGTGGTTGACCCTCAGTGCCCCGGCTCGCAAGATTGGCATCGCCATCCAGGGCGGCCATGATTCCCATGCCCAGAGTGCCAAGGGCAAAGCTCGTTACTGGACGGGCGCCATCATCAAAGGGCTGGCCAATATCACCGGTGGTGTCAGCAGCGTGGCCAGCGGTGCGGTGACGGCCGGGGTGGCCGGGGTGAAAAACCTTGGCGAGTCAGCGGCGCGTCTGGTGGCCTCCTCCTCTCTGGGGTTGGCGGGTAGCGTGATGAAGGGGGCCTCCCATCTGCCGCTCGGTATGTCAGAGCGGTTGCAACAAGGCTCACAGCAGGCCTTGAGTGCCGCCAAGGGGATCATCAAACCGGCCTTCGTGGCGAAGGCGCAGCAGGAACCACTGACTGCCGAGGGGGCGAGAGCGGTGATGGATGCGGCCCAGCTGGCGCGGGTCAGCTGCTCCAGCAGTTATCGGGAGATGCCGGCAGGCTACAGTCACGCCACGCTGGCAGATATTCCCCCTTCGATATTGCCCCGCCGTGAAGATGGTTCCGGTGGCACCGGGAGTGCCCTGACACTTCATGTCACCCCAGGCAAGAACGAGAATGACCCCTTTATCCTGACAGGTGATGCCTGGTCTGCGCTCAAGGTCGCCGTTTACAAGCGTGGCGATACCATGGTGCTCTCGTTTGTGGGCACTCAGCCTGCCAAACGCCCCGGCACCCTGAAGAGCGATGCTGGCGCGGCCCTTGGCATCAAGGACAGCGCGTTTCAAGATGCCGACCGGCTGGTGAAGGCCTTTGCCCAGCAGTATGGCGGCAAGGTCGAGGTGCTAGGCCACTCATTGGGGGGCGGTCTGGCGCAATATGCCGGCATCAAGCACGGGCTCAAGGTCACGGCGTTCAACAGCATGGGGCTGCATGTCGGATTGCGGGATCGCCTCGCTCACAAGCTGGACGATGCCAATGTCACCCACGTCAACACCAGCGGGGATCCGCTGAGCCAGAAGGTGGAACACGGTGTGTTCGGGCTGGATGCCTCTTCCCAGGTGGGCAAGCGTTATGTGATTGAACACTCTGGCGGGCATCGCATGGAGGCGGTGACGGCAGGTTTGGATGCACTGCTTGCCTGATCTGCCGGTGATGGCGCGGCGACAAGTCGCGTAGCATCAGCGTGCTAATTATCTATAAACAACGCCTCCCTCGGGAGGCGTTGTCATTTTCGGATCAGGGCAGGGAGTGGGTGTGGGTCGGTAGCCAGACGCTCACCTCCAGCCCCCCTTCCGGCCGGTTGTGGACATCGAGGTCGGCGCCGTGCAGCTGGGCGATGCGCGAAACAATGGCCATGCCGAGACCCACGCCATCCCCCTGCTGGGGATTGACCCGAAAGAAGCGTTCATACAGCCGGGGCAAGGCACTGGCGGGAATGCCGGGGCCATTGTCGCTCACATCCACCCTCACCCGGTTGCCCTCTCGCAGTACCCGCACCCTGATCTCGCCCTCCGGCTGGGTATAGCGCAGCGCATTGTCGATGAGATTGCTGAACAGCAGCTCGAGCAGGGTGGCCTGCCCCATCACCAGCAGCGGCAATTCACACTCCAGCGACAGCTGCTGATCCTTCTTGAGCGCGATGGGAGCAAGCGTTGCCAGGGTGCCTTGCAGCAGGTGACCCACCTCCAGTTCGGTCAATACCAGCCCCTGCTGGTTGTCGATGCGGGCCTGGGTCAGCAGTTGGCGGATCAGCCGATCGCTGCGATCGAGGGCCTGCAGCATCTTGTGCAGGGATTGCTGGCGGCTCACTTCATCTTCGGCCGCAAGGGCATTTTCACTGTGGATCCGCAGCACCGCCAGCGGGGTGCGCAGCTCGTGGGCCGCCTCGTTGGTGAACTGCTTCTCCCGCTCTATGGTTTCCGCCAGCGCCTGCATCAGCCGGTTGATCTCGTTAGTGAGGGGGGTCAGCTCCTGAGCGCTTATCTTGAGGCTGAGCGGGCTCAGGTTGGCGGGGTGACGTTCGCTGATGGCCTGGGCCAGCTGACGCAGGGGGGCCAGCCCGCGGGTGATGAGCCACCAGAGCAGGGCCAGCAGAAAGGGCAGGGTGATCAGCAGCGGCAGCATGGTGAGGGTGGCCATCTTGCTGGCCAGTTCGCTGCGCTCGTCGTCCCGCTCGGCCACCACCAGCCAGGTCTGCTCCTGCTGGTTGTAGAGAGTGAAGGTGCGCCACTGGTGATTATCTTTTTCGACCGTGTCGAAGCCGATAGCCAGGGTGACCAGCGGCTGCTCCGGGGCGCTGGGGGCGCGCAGCAGCAAGCCGCCCTTTTCATCGAGCAGCTGGAAGTAGAGATTGCGTTCGAACTCGTGGCCGTAGGGGGTGATCTCCCGATCTTCGCCGGTCAGGTTGAGGCCGGGGTCTTTTTGCCACTCATCGGGGTTCTGCGCCTCCCACTCCTGATAGACGGTGCCGTTGGCGGGCAACTGCCCCTGCTGGGCCATGTAGCGGGCCAGCAGCTGGTTGGTGATGCGGGCCGACTGGGCTAGGCGGGCATCAAACAGCTCCTCCATCTCGTGGCTCGCCTCCATGTAACCGATAAAGGCACTGATGGTGAGACTCAGGCTCACCAGCGTCAGGATACCGGTGAGCAGAAAGCGGCGAATGGAGCGGGGACGTTTCATCGTGCGGGTGTCCGGCTTGGCTGTTCGATCTGGGGAATGATGTAGCCGACCCCGCGAATATTGCGGATGAGGTCGCTGTAGAACTTCTTGCGCAGATGGTGGATATGCACCTCTACCGCGTTGCTCTCGGCCCCTTCATCCCAGCCGTAGAGGCTCTGTTGCAGCTGATCCTTGCTCAGCACCCGGCCGCTCTGGCTGATGAGCTCTTGCAGTAGTTTGTATTCGTGGGGGGTGAGTTTGACCGCTTCCCCCTGATAGGTGACCTGCTGGGATTCGGGATAGATAAGGATATCGCCATACTCCAGCACTGCTTGAGCCTGCCCCTTGCTGCGGCGAACCAGGGCGCGCAGACGGGCGTTGAGCTCCTGCAGGGCGAAGGGCTTGACCATGTAGTCGTCGGAGCCGGCATCGAGGCCGACCACCCGATCGTCCAGCGCATCGCGGGCGGTGAGGATCAGCACAGGCAGTTGGTGTCCCTCTCGCCGCAACTTGCGCAGCAGGCTGAGGCCATCGATGTCGGGCAGGTTGAGATCGAGGATCAGGGCGGCGAACTCGTCGCTCTTGAGGGCTGCCAGAGCGGGCAACCCCTGTTGCAGCCAGTCCACCGTGTAGCCGCTATGGCGCAGTGCATCCTGCATACCATCCCCTAGCATCACATCATCTTCTACCAGCAGGATCCGCATTCTTTTCTCCCTGTTTGTTGGGTGTCGTGATCTGGCTCAGCGCCAGGGCGTGCCGTGGCATAAACAACCCTGCCCACCAGTATGCAAGCTGGTGGGCAGAGTTTAAATAGTTCTTTGATCCATCAGGGTTTTATAGCTTGGCCAGCCGCTCGCGGACCTCCATTCTGCGCCCTTCGTCGGCCACTTCGCGACCCGGGCGGGCCGGGGCAGCCAGCGCCTTGTCGAGGTAGGTTTTGGCCTCGGCCTTGCGACCCTGATCCAGCAGGAAGTCACCGTAGAAGAAGTTGGGGTCGATGCCATCGGGATTGATGGCCAGCGCCTGCTTGAGCAGCTGCTCTGCCTTTTCGTCATCGCCAAAGCCGACCGGCCAGCCGGGCACCTGATAGTAGAGGGAGCCCAGACTGGTGTAGGCAGAGCCATCCAGCGCCTTGGGATCCTGCTTGAGCGCCAGCTCCAGCTTGGCCTTGGCCTCTTTCACCAGCCCCAGTGCCCCCAGCCCCCCTTTGGCCCCCGCCCAGGTGCTCTTGACGATGGCCGACCAGATCAGCAGATCGGCGCGAAAAGGCTCCTTGGCGCTGGCCGCTTCGGCCTGGGTGCTCAGGGTTTCGAGGCAGCTCTCTTTCGCCTTGCCGGTCTGTTGATACTGGCAGACGGCCCACTGTTGCTGGATGGGGACGAGGGCATCACCCGCGGCCATGACCGAGGAGGACCCCAGCAGGATGGCGATAGCACAAGAGGTCACTGATTGACGGAAAAAGTTCATATTAATGCTCCTTCTTGGTCGGGATCGGGCGGGACAAGTCTGGTTGTGGCGTACTGTTGGCGCCGGTATCAGCCGTCCCTGGCTGAAGATGACGGGCATAACGTTTGATGAGCGGTAGCTGTCTGGCCAGCGCCTTGTCGACGATGCCGGGCAGCAGGGCATTGAGCCGCACGAACAGTTTTTCCGGCCAGCCGAGCCAGCTGCGGCGGGTTTCGTTGCACAGGGCGATGACCGCATCTTCGGCGACTTGCTGCGGGCTGTCGGTCTGGGTGCCAAGCGCTGCATTCATCTCGTAAGCGGCCTCGGAGTTGAGCTTGGTACGGGTGGCACGGGGGGCAAAATGTAGTACCTTGATGCCACTCCCCTCCAGCTCCCGTCCCAGCGCTTCGCTAAAGCCGCGCAAGGCAAATTTGCTGGCGCAGTAGACGCTGTAACCGGGGTAGCCGATGCTGCCCAAGCTCGAGCCCATGTTCATGATGATCCCCGGCTTGCGCATGGTTGGCAGCAGGGCACGGGTGAGCTGGATGGGCGCCTCGATATTGAGCAGCAGTTGGCGCTCCACCTGCTCAAAGCTCTGATCTTCCAGCCAGGCAAACTGGTTGCAGCCAGCGTTGTTGATCAGGATGTCGATCCCGTCCTCCAGCGCAGGGTGTTGCAACAGCTTGGCCCGCTCCTGCGCAGAGCCGAGGTCGGCGAGCACCACCTGATGGCGCTCGGGGTGGGGCAGTGACTTGCACAGCCGCTCCAGTGCCGGGCCGCGACGACCGTGCAACAGCAGGTGTGCCCCCTGGGCCGCCAGCTCCTGCGCCAGCTCTTCACCTATGCCACCGCTGGCGCCGGTGAGCAGCACGAGTTTCCCTTCAAGGTTCATGGTATGGATTCCCTTTTTGCTGTCTGCTGCCGACTTACGGTGTGGCGGTGAGGTTGTAGAGCATCTCGCCATAGAGGCGATAAACCACCTTGGCCCCGTGGATGATGGCGGCCTGATCCGCCGGACTCTCGACCCGATCCATCAGGGATTCAAAGAACTTGAGGTGCTCCTGATCCAGGGCGCCGTGGGAGCTCAGGTAACTCATCGCCTGGGGTGGCAGGCCGAGGCCCTTTTTCAGCTGGTCGGCGACGGTGATGGCGATGGCGACGCTGGTGCCTTCCAGTACCTGCACCATGCCGAAGAAGCCCATGGGGTTGCCGCGCTGGATCTGGTCGTAGAGGAAGGCGACCATCAGCTCGATGGGCAGCCCGGGCTGGCCGTGGCGCACTGCCTCGGCATCACCGCCACAGGCGCGGATATCGCTTAAGATCCACTCCTGATGGCCATACTCCTCGTCGATGTACTCGGCAATGGCGCCACGCACCCACTCGTACTCCTGACCCAGCTTGCCGCCGGTGGCCATCAGCAGCGGAACTGTGTGGCGCACGTGGTAGTAAGCCTGCGCCAGAAAGGCGAGATAGGTGTCACGGCTGATATCGCCACGGCGACAGGCTTCGATAATGGGGGCGTTGAACAGATGCTCACGCTCCTGAGCTGTGGCTTGTTGCAGAGTCTGGTAGAAGCTCATGACGATTCTCCTGTAAGGCATTGGCTGATTTGCCGGGAAAAGTGTTGGTAAATCTCGTTGCGACGGGGGCGCCCGTTGGCGGTCAGCAGCCCGGGATGTTGATCCAGCGCCACCGGCAACCAGTGGTGCAGCCGGGCATAATCGGGCAGCCGCTGGTTCAGACCTGCGATCTGGCGTGGCAGATCCGCCTCTTTCCCCGGCAGGGGCTGGATCAGCGCCACGTTGGCAGGCTGACCATCGCCAAACACCACGATGCGGGCGATGGCGGGGCAGAGCTGGGCCTCGGCTTCCACCCACTCCGGTGAGAAGTTGCGGCCAAAAGCAGTGATCTGGACATTCTTCTTGCGCCCGGTGATATGGAGGTAGCCCTCATTATCGAGATGACCCAGATCGCCGGTGGCGATCTGTTCGGGAGTCGGTTCGTTGCTGCCGAGATAACCCAGCATGGCACTGCCGCTCATCATAATTTCGCCGTCGCTGGCGATGGTGACCTGACAGTGGGGCAGGGGGCGGCCGACGCTGCCGGGCTTGTCAGCATCCGGGCTGTTCAGCGCCACCACGGAGCCACACTCCGAGAGGCCATATCCCTCATACACCGGCAGGCCGAGCTGGCGGGCATGTTTGATCAGGTCGGGGGCCACCTTGCCGCCACCGACGGCAATAAAGCGCAGGCTCTTGAGCTGTTGGGCCAGCGTCGGTGTGCTGGTGCAGAGCGCCAGCAGCAGGCGCAGCAGTTCGGGCACCAGCACCAGACTGTGGGTCGACCAGCGCAGCAGGGCTTCCCCCAGCATGGCCGCATTGAGCGAACTGGAGCCGGTGAAACCGAGCTCCCCGAGGGACGGAATGCGGCTGCAAGCGCCGGTCAGCAGCGGCACGTAGAGGCCGGTGATGTTTTCAAGCAGGGTGGCCAGCGGCAGCAGGGTGAGGTGTTTTTCCACCTTGGCTGACGCGACTCGCTCGGCCAGCGCATGGCTCACCGCCATCATCTGGGTCAGTGACAGGCAGACACCCTTGGGCTGGCCCGTGGTACCGGAGGTGTAGGTGATCTTGGCAGTGCCCTTGGGCAGCGCTGGTCGATTGGCCGGGATATAGCGCCAGAGCGGCAGCTCGCCGGTGATCAGCGAGAGCGGCTCGGCGGCATGCCACCCCTGATGATATGGGCCCACCAGCGCATCGGCGCCGCTGCTCTTCAGAAGCCAATCTTGCTGCTCAAGGCTGAAGAAGTGGGGCACCGGGATGACAACGATACCGGCGCGGGAGCAGGCGAGATCCAGCAGCGCCCAGGGCAGGCCGTTGTCCAGTTGCAGAGCCAGACGGCTGATGTCGAGCTGTTGCAGCTGGCTGGCCAGACGCTGGATCTGTTGCCACAGGGTCTGGTAATCGAGACGCTGCTGGCCGCTCAGTAGCGCAGGGGATTGCGGATTCTCGCGGGCATGTTTGGCGATGGCGTCGAACAGGCTCATTGGGCGCACCTTTTTTGATGGGTCTGGTTATCACTGCACTTGCCTGCATCCTCAAACAGGGTCGGCATGGGGGCCAGCAGATTGAGCAGCAGGCTGCGCTGGGCCAGCACCTCGCGCCCCTGATTGATGTCACCCACCATCACCTTGGGTTGGCAGCGGTAGTACTCACCCCAGGCGTCGGCGTCGGCTCCCACCTGATGGGCCTGGGCGGGGGCCAGCTCCACCGGATTGAGTTGCAGGCGGGCAAAGCTGTTGCGCAGCTTGGCAGTGCCGGTAAAGACCACGTAGTCGAGGGCGTTTTCACACAGCAGACGACACAGGGCTGCGAACATCAGTCGGGCATTGCCCGGCTCGCTGCAGGCCAGATTGCCCACTTCGATAATGCGATTGCGTGCCGGATAGACCCCGAGGCGGGTATTGATGGCGGCCTCGATGGGTTGCTCCAGATACTGTTCCAGATAGAGAGGCCCCTCACTGGCATGATTGAGACCACAGGCACCGACCAGCGTCCCGTCCGCCCGATATAGCCCCAGCAGACAGGGGAGGAAATGGGGGATGCGGGCGTTGAACTCGAGGGTGTAGGCTGCCTGGATATAGGTTTGCAGCGCCATGACCTGCTGCGGGGACTTGGCTAGCAGCAATCGGTAGGGGGCCTGGATCTCGATGGTCATGGGTGACTCCTTCTCTTGCGATGGTTTGAGAGTAAAAGGGCAAACTTAAGAAACCCTTAAGGAGCAAAAAAAGTTGTCAGCGAGGCAGCGGGCAGGCAATCTGCGCCGCTGTTATCCAACAGGAAGCCCCCAAGAGGAACCGTCATGTCATCCACCGTCAGCTGCCCCCTGTGTGCCAGCCATCGCAGTTATCCCCTGCCGGTGGCGGGCAAGCGCTATCATCGCTGCCTCGCGTGCGAGCTGGTCTGGCTGGATGAGGCGGATCATCTGGATGAGGCGGCGGAGAAGGCGGTCTACGACGGCCACGATAACCAGGTTGATGATCCCCGTTATCGCAGCTTTCTGATGCGGGCATTTGGCGAGGTACTGAGTCGGGTGCCAACTCCTGCCAGTGGTCTCGATTTTGGCTGTGGCCCGGGCCCGGCGCTGGTGGCGATGGGGCGCGAGGCGGGTTACGACATGGTTGGGTATGACAAGTTCTACGCCGATTTTCCAGAGTTGCTGACGCGTCAGTATGACTTCATCACCAGTACCGAGGTGATCGAGCATATTGCCGAGCCGCGTACGGTGCTGGCGCAGTTGTGGGATTGCCTCAAGCCCGGCGGCCTGCTGGTGCTGCAGACCCAGCGGGTGCTCAGTGACGAGCGGTTTAAAAACTGGCGCTATCGCCACGACCCGACCCACATCGTCTTCTTTGCCGAGGCATCGTTTCAGGTGCTGGCCGCCCGCTGGCAGGCCGAGCTCAGCTTCCCCCACGCCGATGTGGCGGTATTGCAGAAAGGCACGCCCTGAGGCGTGCCTTTGTCTGTTACTCGTCGGGTTCGTCCGGCGCTACTCCTTGTAGCCCTTGTCCTGCCACTGGTAGTACATCAGGGCAGATTTGACGCCGATTGACTTGAACGGCTCTGGCGGCAGCCACATTGGCAGCGTCTGCTCTGCGTGGTTGAACCAGGGATGCTCCTTGCCCTGATAGAGGCTGGCTACGATGTCGCCAAACAGGAAGGAGAGGTTGATGCCGTGGCCGTTGTAGCCGAGGGCGTAGTAGATGTTCTTGTGATCCCCCATTACCCCCACCGCTTCAGTGCTGTCGCCGGTCATGCCGAGAACCCCGTCCCACACCTGTTCAAACTTGATCCCCTTGAGGGCCGGATAGAGGGTCACCAGCTCGGTCATCATCATCTCGCTGACCCGGTTAAGATCGCCCTTGTAGTTGAGGCCGTCGTTGAAGACGTACTCGGCATTGCCGCCGCCGATGACGATGCGGTTATCCGGGGTCAATACCAGATGGAACAGGATGTTGCGGGTGTCGTAGTAGGGCACCCGACTCTGCCACTGGATGGCGGCCAGCTGCTTTTTGGTGAGCGGCTCGGTGACGGCGCTCTGGGCGTGTACCGGAAATACTCGCCCGCTGAAGTAGCCAAGTTTTGAGGTATAGCCGTTGGTCGCCAGCACTATGCTGTCGGCGGTCACCTTGTACTTGTCGGCTACATTGAGCTCGATCTGCTTGCCCTCCTTGATCCCCATTACCGGGCTCTGCTCGTAGATGGTGACGCCCGACTGCTCCACCGCCTTGCGCAGGGCATTGACCAGTTTCATGGCGTGTACCTGACCACCATTGGGGTCGTAGACCGCCCCCGCGTAGCGGTCGGTGCCCAGTTTCTCTTCGGTGGTATCGGCGTTCCAGTACTGGAGCGGGATGCCGAGGCGATTGGCGGTTTTCACATAGTCGCGGTATTCGGGGATATCCTCCTCATCGAGGATCGCCTCCACATAGCCATCAAGCTTGAGGTCGGCCTCGACGCCGGTTGAGGCGACCAGCGCCTGCAGCTTGCGCATGCTGGCGACGGTGAGATCGTAGTGGCGCTTGCTCGCTTCCCCCTCTTCGTAGAGATCCATCACCTCGGAGCCCGGCAGTACCATGCCGCCATTGCGCCCCGAGGCGCCGCTGCCCACCTGCTTGGCTTCGAAGATGGCGATCTTGAGCGACGGATTGGCCTTGGCCAGATGCCAGGCACTGGAGAGGCCGCTGTAGCCGCCACCTATGATGGCGATATCCACCTTCATGTCTTGTGCCAGCGGGACGCTCTCCTCTGCCGGTTTCTCCTTGAACCAGTAGCTGGTGTTGGGCTCAAAGTCGCTCATCTTGGGGCCGCAGGCGGCAAGGAAAAAACAGCTGATGCACATGGTCAACGCTCGTTGGCAAAGGGTGGTCGGATTCATCTTCTACTCCGGTTACAGATACAAAATATCAAATCATTTCATCGGGTTGGGTGGTATTGACCCGGCGACCTATGTCTCTCAGCCGGGCCAGCTGATCGGCAAGACCGGGCCCCTCATCCAGGCTGGTGACAAAGTTCCAGAGGTAGGTCATCACAGCATAGACATGGCCTGCCGAGACCTGGGGTTGGGCCATCAACATGGTGATGGCCAGCAGGAACAGCAGGGAGGCGCTGACGCCGACTGCCAGAAAGGCGAGCGCCTCCCGATCCGAAATCCGGATTCGGAGCCAGGCCAGCGTGCGGTAGTGGCGGGCGAGGCTGGTTGACTGGGCATGGGTGACCAGTTTGACCTCGTGTTCCAGCCGATCGTTGAGCCGCTCGTGCAGCAGCTGGTTCTTGCGCGAAAAGCCGGGCAGTAGCAGGCCGAACAGCAGCAATACCCCCATGCAGGCGATGCCGACCCAGAACTCGATCACCATCAGCATCACGGCCGCCCCGACGATGGAGATCAGGCTGGTGGCCAGGATCGGGATATGTTTCTCGAAGAAGTCGACAAACTCCCGCGCCAGGGTGACCCGCGCCACTATGGTAGATTGCCCCTCCTGCTGCTGGCGTTGTGTCAGGATCACCGGCACCGCCAGTGCCGCATAGATATGGGTAAAGGTGCGGGTATCGACCGCCCGGCGCAGGGCGCCGATGAGCCAGAACAGCAGCACGATGAGGGCGTAGCTTGAAGCCTGCCACCACTGGCCCTTGACGATGGCGTCGATGGCAAAGCCGGCGAACAGGGGATAGACCACCAGCAGGATGTTTTCGAGGGCCACCAGCGAGAAGGTGCCCGCCAGCTTGAGGGGATTGGCCCGCGCAATCGCCCCCAGCGAACGACCGGCCGAGTGTGGCAACGGCGTGGCCTGCTCGTCGCAACTGGCTGCCGAAGTGGTTGGTGTTGTCATGGGTTATCTCCTAAGATGTCGGAAACGCTAAGTTTGAGCGAGTGCTCAAAGTTTGTTTGAGCGACCGCTCAAAGTCAAGCAGATCGATTGATATCGCAGGAGGTCAGATGGCACGCCCATCAGCAGAACAGCGCAAAGAGATGATCATCGAGGCCGTATTGGCCCTGTTTCGAGAGAAGGGGATGGCGGCATCGTCAACCCGTGATGTGGCCGAGCGCACCGGTCTGGCGCGCAGCCACGTCTACCACTACTTCAAGGATTGGAAGGAGCTCTGCCTCTGCGCCGTGGAGCGTTTCACCTATCAGGAGATCGCCGAGCAACGGGAGTGGCTGTTGCCGCTGCCAGCCCGCGAAGCGTTGCCGCTCTTCGTGCGGGACAACCTGCCGACCAGTCAGGATGCCTCCTGGGCCATCTATCTGGATGCCTGGAACGAGTCACTGCGCGACCCTGTGTTTGCCGAGAGCTACCGCAAAATCATTCTGGCGTGGCGCGAGGTGCTGGAGCAGATCCTGCAAAAGGGGATCGACAGCGGCGAGTTTGTGGCGGGCGATGCCCGGCGACTGGCGCGTCAGATCACCTCCCTCATCAACGGCTATGCCGATGACCTTATTCTGGAGCCGACCCCCGAGACGGTCGAGGCCACGTACCAAGAGATCATGCTGGTGGTCAATCAGCTGGTCTTGCCCCCGACTCACTCATAGCGGCGCAGGCAAAAAAGGGTGGGGAGGCATGCCAGCGTGGGGCCTCCCCCGGTTTTGTTGGCCATCCGCCGGGCGCGCGATGGTCAGATACCAAGGAGCGGTTGTTGATGTCGATTACCCATTTGTCACTGCAAGATGCCCGTCATCTGCAACTGGCGGCGCAAGGGCTGCTTGCCCCCCGTCGCAGCAAGGCGACCCCGGCTGATCTGCTGGCCACCATTCGCCGCATGGCGCTGCTGCAGATCGATACCATCTCGGTGGTGGCGCGCAGCCCCTATCTGGTGCTGTTCAGCCGGCTTGGCCAGTACGAACCGCGTTGGTTGGAGCAGCTGCTGGCTGACGGCGAGATCTTCGAATATTGGGCCCACGAGGCCTGCTTTGTGCCCCGCGAAGATTACCGGCTGTTGCGCCATCGGATGCTCGACCCCGTCGCCATGGGCTGGAAGTTTTCGGCCAACTGGCTTGCCACCCATCAGCAGGAGGTCGGTCAGCTGATCGAGCGCATTCGTCAACATGGCCCGGTGCGGGCGGCCGACTTTGAACGCACAACCGGCAAGGGAAACGGCTGGTGGGACTGGAAGCCGGAGAAACGTCATCTGGAGGTGCTCTTTACCACAGGTCAGCTGATGGTGCGGGAGCGGCGCAACTTTCAGCGAGTCTATGACCTGGCCGAGCGGGTCATCCCTGAGTGGAGCGACCAGCGGGACCTGCCGAGCGTCGAGCAGGCGCAGCGGGATATGGTGCGCGCCAGCTGCCGGGCGCTGGGGCTGGTCAAAACCGGTTGGGTGGCGGACTACTACCGGCTGCGGCGCGGTAAATACGATAACCTGCTCCATCAGCTGGCGGACGAGGGGGAGCTGTTGCCGGTACGAGTGGAGGGGTGGCAGCACGGCGCTTTTGTGCACGCCTCGCTGGCCGATGAGCTGGCAAGGGCACAGGCGGGCACCCTCAAGGCAACCCATACCACCGCCTTGTCGCCGTTTGACCCGCTGGTGTGGGATCGCAAACGGGCCAGTGAACTATTCAACTTTGACTATCGCATCGAGTGCTATACCCCGGCGCCGAAGCGTCAGTACGGTTACTTCGTGTTGCCGCTGCTGCATCGTGGCAAGCTGGTGGGCAGGATGGATGCCAAGGCCCATCGCCAGCAGGGGATCTTCGAGATCAAGAGCCTCTATCTGGAAGAGGGGGTGAGAGTGACCCGCCAGCTTGCACAGGATCTGGCGAAGGCTCTGCAAAAGCTGGCTGACTGGCACCGGACACCGCAGCTTCGTTATGGTGCCATTCCGGCCAATTTGCTGACGTTGTGGCATGAAAGCGCCCCTGCAAAGTGAGCTCTATCCCTTCTGGGCTAAGCTGCAAGAGGGATAAACAGTCCGGGAGCGGGAGATGAGACGAGCGGCAACATGGTGGGCGGGATTGGCGATGGCCATCTTGTCCCCCGCGCTATGGGGGCAAGAGCCACCAGTGAAGATCTGTCTGGGGGAGGGCAACGAGTGGGCCCCCTTTACCTATTGGGAGCGTAAGGACGGGGTGCCCGATACCAGCCGCCTGACAGGTTCGGCGACGACGCTGGTGCTCGATGCCCTGCAACAGAGCGGGCTCTCGCACCAGATCCGCTATCTGCCCTGGGCGCGGGTGCAGCAGGAGCTGGCGGATTATCGCCTGAACGGTCTGTGTGAGCTGACCTGGGATGCCAGCTACAAGCCGGAGCGTGCCGAGTTTGCCTTCTATAGCGTACCCCTCTATTACACCCACCTCGGTTTCTTCTATCTCAAGCGCCGCTACCCCGAACCGCCGGATCTGCAGACGGTCAATCGTTCCCGGGTGTGCGGGGTGATTGGTTACAACTACACCCCCTACGGGCTTGCGCAGGAGCCACGCCGGGTTAAACAGTTGCAGCAGGCGCTCGATATGCTGGAGCGGGATCGCTGCGACTTTCTGCCGAGCGAAATCGAACCTCTGGTGGCTGGCATCAGCCTTGGCATCTACCGCAGCGAGAGCGGGTTGCTCAATCTCGCCCTGCCCAGCCGCAAGGGATTCTATCTGCTGGTGAGCAAGGGCTCCCCCCGCGGTCACCAGCTGGTGAACATCCTCAATCAGTCGCTGGTGGCATTTCAGGAAGGGGGGCATACGGATGAGGTGATGCGCCGCTTCTTGCCGCCAATGGAGTAATAGCGAAGGGTTGCTGTCATTCAGGGGGAGCAGATAAAAAGAGGGCCAGCCGGTGCAAACCGGCTGGCCCTTTTTTACGTGAGAGCTTGTCAGGCTGCCAGACGGGTCAGTACCTTCACCAGCAGCTCGATGCGCGGGGCAATGCTGGCCAGATCCAGATACTCCTCGTCACTGTGGAAACCGGCACCGATGGGGCCCAGACCATCCAGAGTGGGAATGCCGAGGGCGGCGGTCAGGTTGGCATCGGAGCCGCCCCCCACCTCCTGCCAGCTGATCGGTAACCCCAGTTCGGCGCCACACTCCTCCACTAGCTGCATCAATGCCTGGGTGCCCTCTGACGGCACCATGGCCGGTTTGTGGGCCTCGCGGGTCAGCTGGATGGTGACACCGTCCAGATGCGGCCGCTCGGCCAGGGTCAGCAGATGATCGTCGATCTGGTGGTACTCCTGATTGTCCCAGAAGCGGACATCCACTACGGCGCTGGCATGTGCCGGCACTATGTTGGCGCCGTTGCCCCCCTCGACAATGCCGATGTTGAGGGTGGTGCCGCTCTCGAAGTTGGTCAGGGCGTTGATGGCCAGGATCCAGTGGCCCAGCTCGGTGATGGCGCTCCGCCCCTTCTGCGGTTCGTTGCCCGCGTGAGCCGCCTTGCCGGTGAAATCGATGCGATAACGGGCCATCCCCTTGCGCGCCTTGACCAGCGAGCCATCGGCGCGGGCCGCTTCGGCCACCAGCACCTGTTTTGCCTGTTTGGCCACCGTTGCCAGCCAGTCACTGGAGTGGAGGGAACCAATCTCCTCGTCCGGGTTCATGCAGACGCAGATGCTCAGGCGATCGCGCACCTCGCGGGGCAGTTCACGCAGGGCATAGACGATGTTGAGCAGGCCGGATTTCATGTCGGAGACACCGGGGCCGTAAGCGCGCTCACCATCGACGCTCATCGGGCGGGCGGCGGCGGTGCCGAGGGGGAAGACGGTATCCATATGGCCGATCAGCATTACATCGATCTGCGCCGCATCAGGCTGGTTGCGGATCTCCAGTCCCACACCGGCTGCGCCACAGTCGATCCGCTTGATCTGCCAGCCGCCCATCTCCTCATATTTGGCCGCCATCAGGTCGGCCACTGCCGCAATGCCCGGTTGGTGCAGGGATCCGCAATCCAGATTGATCAGCGGGGCCAGTTCGGTCAGGTATTGATCCAGAGAAAAAGTCATTGCTTGCTCCACTATCAGGTTCGGGTCAGAGAAGGATGTTCATCACCAACATGGCGCCGAAGGCGTTGAGTACCGAGATGGCGACCATGATGGGGATATAACGCCCTTCGGTGCCGATACAGCCGAGGATGCGGCCCATGTACTGCACCTGGGAGCCCATCAGGTAGATGGCTGGCGCCAGAATGGCGATGTGGGTGCCGTTGAGGATCCCCTGATCGAACAGGGTGATGACCACACCGACCGCGCCGCCCATCGACATCCAGGCGCCGATCAGCACGGCTGCCGCTTCACCGGGCAACCCGAAGATGGCCATGACAGGGGAGAAGATGGCGCCCATGGCATCCAGCGCGCCGGTGATCTGCAGCGCCTTGATAATGACGAAGGCCATCAGTACGTTGGGTACGGTGGAGGTGGTGGCGATGACCCAGCCCTTCTTGGCCCCTTCGACGAAGATATCGGTGACGATGGGTTTCTTGATGTTGGCCTGGCTCATTTGGCTTGCTCCTGAGTGTTGAGGGTCTGCTGGGTGTTGTTATCGGTCTGCTTGCCTTCGCTCATATTGAGGTAGACCCGGAACAGGTTGGCCCCGACAAATTTGAAGGCGAACATCACGATGACAGCCAGACCGATGGAGGAGCTGACCGCCGGGCTGCCATCCGCCAGCGTCAGGGTGAACAGCACGGCGCCGGAGGAGAAGAAGTTGACGATGGTGGCACCAGCGGAGAACTGGAACATGGTGAACACGTCGGTTTCACGTTTGGTGATGAGCCCTTCATCCTTGAGCTGACGAGTCATGGCGGCACCGGCATCGGTACTCTGCAGCGAAGCGATCAGTGCCAGACCTGTGTTGCCCGGGATCCCCATCAGCGGACGCAGCAGCGGGGTCAGCAACTTGCGGGCCGCTTCCAGCGCGCCGTAGTGCTCCAGCACATTGATCATACCGAGGGCAAACATCACGGTGGGGATTAGGGTCAGGGCAAACAAAAAGCCATCGCGAGCGCCGTTGCCCCCCTTGCCGCGCATGTCGGTCATGGCGGTCTTGATGCCGTCACCATTCTCGCTGACGCTCTGGACCATGGTACCGAACGAACCGTTCAGCGTGGTGAAATCGAATACCCCGTACCACTCGCCGGATTGCAACAGTCCGGAGAAGAAGACCACGGCGAAGGCCAGTGCCAGGTAACTGCCTATGCTCACCGAGCGTGTTTTGTCTGTCATTAGCTAGCTCCATATGAATAATTATTTAATCTGAATAATTATAATTGATATGGATGTCACTAAATTGATGGTGGTCAAAATGGTTTGCTACAAATGACGAATGTATTGGGGTTATGTGACTGTGATCGCCATATGCTTGGACGATAATCTGGTTTTTATCGAATTGTTTGAGTGAATAAAAAACAGGGGCGGGATAGCGGGGCAAAAAAAACCGGGCACGAGGCCCGGTTTGGTCAATCAGTCAGATGTGATTACTGGAGTACCAGCACCATCAGCAGGCCGACGGTAATGGCAGATACCAGGAAGGCAAAGCCATAGAACACATAGTGGTGCAGCTTGGTGGTGTGGATCCCCAGATCGTGCAGACCGTGGTAGATACGGTGCATGCCGTGCCAGACTGGCAGGGCGATGATCACCAGCAGGATGCAGGCACCCCACCAGGAGCTGGCGAACGCGTGCACGCGGTCATAGCTCATGGTTTCCACGTCCATGATGCCCATGGGCACCAGCAGACCGGTGATGAGGACAATGACCGGCAGCAGCATGGCAACGACCATGCCACCCGCACCAAACAGACCCCAGTAAATTGGTTCGTCAGAACGTCTCATTGTTTTCTCCTCAGGCCACGATGATCAGGACAAGCAGGGACACCACCGCCAGCGCCACATACTGGGCGAGAACGATCGGCTTCTCCGGTACCAGGTCTTCACCACGGAAGATACGCATGGCTTTCGGCGCCAGGGCGAACCAGGTTTTGGCATGGAACAGGCACGCCGCCAGAGCGACGACATGGAACAGGATGGCGATCGGGCTTTGCAGGGATTCCAGCCAGCCGTTGAACGCTTCCTGACCCTGAACCAGGCGCATCAGGCCCCACATCAGCACAACGGCGTAGATGGAGACGAAGATACTGGTGCCTTCACGGATCATGTAACCGGTGTAGAAGGCGTTCTTCAGCCACCAGTCTTTCTTCATTTCGCGGACGTAAGGTTTACGTTTGCTATCAGTGTTGTTCATGGTCTCAATCCTGCTCTCAATCTGGCTTGAACATGGCGATCATGTAGTCCTTGGCGCTTTCGACCTTGCCAAGCTGGATGGCCGCTGCCGGATCGACGCCTTTCGGGCACACTTCGGAGCAGTAGCCCACGAAGGTACAGCCCCAGACGCCTTCGTCCTGGCTGATGATGCGCATACGCTCTTTGGCGCCGGCATCACGGTTGTCGACGTTGTAGCGATAGGCCAGAGCCAGTGCCGCCGGACCGGTGAACTTCTTGTTGATGCCGTACTGCGGGCAGGCCGCGTAGCAGAGACCACAGTTGATGCACTGGGAGAACTGCTTGTACTGCGCCATCTGGGCCGGCGTCTGGATGTACTCGCCATCACACAGGCTGCGCGGCTCGCTCGGGATGATGTACGGCTTGATGCTCTCCAGCTTCTCGATGAAGTCGGACATGTCGACCACCAGATCGCGCTCGATCGGGAAGTTGTTGAGCGGCTCGACGGTCATCTTGCCCGGCAGATAGTCGCGCAGGAACGCCTTGCAACCCAGCTTGGGCACACCGTTGACCATCATGCCGCAGGAGCCGCAGATCGCCATCCGGCAGGACCAGCGGAAGCTCAGGGTAGAGTCCAGGTGATCCTTGATGTACTGCAGGGCGTCCAGCAGAGACATCTCTCTCTGGTATGGCACCTGGAAGGTTTGCATCCAGGGCTCGTTATCCTGTTCCGGACGGTAGCGCAGGATCTCAATTTCAATCATCTCAGCCATTCTTCTTAGCCTCGTCTTGTTTCTCACCCTCGGAGCCGTACACGCGTTTTGCCGGCTGGGACTTAGTGATCTTCACATCGGAGTAATCGATGGAGGGCGTTTCGCCATTTTTGTAGAACGAGAGCGTGTGCTTGAGGAAGTTCACGTCATCGCGCTCTTCGTAACCATCCAGACGCTGGTGGGAACCGCGGGACTCTTTACGATTGATGGCGGAGTGCGCCATGGCTTCAGCCACGTCCAGCATGTAACCCAGTTCGATGGCGTACAGCAGATCGGTGTTGAAGACAGAGGACTTGTCGTTGATCTTGACCTTCTTGTAACGGGCTTTCAGCTCGTTGATCTTGTCGATGGTGCCCTGCATCAGCTCTTCGGTACGGTAGATACCGACACCGACTTCCATGGACATGCCCAGCTCGTTGCGGATATCGGCCGGGTTTTCGGTACCGTCTACATCCATCAGGGAGAGGTGCTGCTTGATGAGCGCCTCGGCCTTGGCGGCCAGCGCTTCGGTGTTGCCATGCTTCTGAGTCTTGGCAAATTCACCTGCCTGCTCACCGGCCAGCTTGCCGAATACCACGATCTCGGACAGGGAGTTGGAACCCAGACGGTTGGCACCGTGCAGACCGACGGAGGCACATTCGCCCGCGGCGTAGAGGCCGGGCAGACGGGTGGCACACTTGTTGTCAGTCTCGATACCACCCATGGTGTAGTGGGCAGTCGGACGTACCGGGATAGGCTCTTTGGCCGGATCCACGTTGACGTAGGCTTTGGCCAGTTCGCAGATGAACGGCAGGCGCTCTTTCAGGTACTTCTCGCCAAGGTGACGCAGGTCGAGGTGAACCACATCGCCCATCGGGCCCTGAATGACGCGGCCTTTCTGCTGCTCTTGCCAGAATGCCTGGGAAACACGGTCGCGCGGACCCAGTTCCA
Organism: Aeromonas sp. R4-2; assembly: GCF_040908295.1. Classification (NCBI taxonomy): domain Bacteria; kingdom Pseudomonadati; phylum Pseudomonadota; class Gammaproteobacteria; order Aeromonadales; family Aeromonadaceae; genus Aeromonas; species Aeromonas sp. R4-2. The sequence continues at coordinate 179,507 of NZ_JBFODL010000025.1, forward strand.
TGTATTTGCTCTTCGGCTGGCCGATCGGGGTTTCCGGGCCCAAGCCGTAGTCTTGCAGGTAGCGGTAGCCATCCTTGTTTAGCAGGACGCCACCCTCACCACGACAACCTTCGGTCATCAGGATGCCGGTGCCCGGCAGACCGGTCGGGTGATACTGGACGAACTCCATATCACGCAGCGGTACGCCGTGACGGTAGGCCAGTGCCATGCCGTCGCCGGTGACGATGCCACCGTTGGTGTTGTAGCGATAGACACGGCCAGCACCGCCGGTTGCCACGATCACGGATTTGGCCTGTATGAAGCGGGTGATACCGTTCTGGATGTCGAAGGTCAGTACGCCCTGGACACGGCCGTCGTCCACGATCAGATCAAGGCAGAAATGCTCGTCGAAGCGCTTGATGCTCGGGTATTTGACGGAGGTCTGGAACAGGGTGTGCAGAATATGGAAACCGGACTTGTCTGCGGCGAACCAGGTACGCGGAACCTTCATGCCACCAAACGGACGCACGTTGGCTTTACCATCCGGCTTGCGGCTCCAGGGGCAACCCCAGTGCTCCAGCTGGATCATCTCTTTGGTCGCGTTGTTGACGAAGTATTCCACTACGTCCTGCTCGCACAGCCAGTCACCACCGGAGACGGTGTCGTTGAAGTGGTTTTCGAGGGAGTCGTCATCACGGACGACACCGGCGGCGCCGCCTTCGGCAGCAACCGTGTGGCTGCGCATCGGGTAAACCTTGGAAATCAGGGCGATGTCCAGGTCTGGCTGTGATTCGGCTATAGCGATAGCGGCGCGTAAGCCGGTACCGCCAGCACCGATGATGGCCACATCGGTCTTGATAATATCCACATCTGCCTCCTTAGGGATAGATTTGCTGGGCACGATTTTGCTCTATGAAAAAAATTCAGGCTTGATGCAAGTCAAACTGCTAGGTTTTATTCCCTTTTTATTGGTTATTTTTCTATAAAACACCCAAATCCCTGGATGAAAATGTCGTTATTATCGTCATTTTTTGGTGTTACTGAGCAGTTGAACACCTAGCTACGAGTACTTTAACTTCTGGATTGTACGTAGTTTTCTTTCAATAAAATGCGAATCACCTCTCTTTTTAGGTACTCGCGAAAAAAATTTTAAGTTTTTTATTGCAATTTTTTAATGAGAATTATTGGCATTCATTTGTTCGGATAGAAATAGGTAATCCGAAATGCTACGGTGACCACGGCGGTGATCTGATAATCCCAGACGAATTACAAGGGTTTCAAGGCGGGGTATTTGGCGGGTAATGTGAGATTACTCACTGAAAATTAAGCGCTATTTAGAAAAATAAAAGGGGCCTGTACGGCCCCTTTTGCTCATGCTCAAATGCGGAACATGCCGACCTGATTGCTCAGTTCACCCGAAATATTTTTAAGTTGTTCAGAGAGATGGCGTGAGCTGTCTGCATCCACTGCCAGTTCGTCCGAGACATCTTTCACCGCCTGAATGTTGCGGCTTACCTCATCGGTGACGGCCCGCTGCTCTTCAGCCGCGCTGGAGATCTGGGTCGCCATGTCGGAGATCTGGTTGATCGAGGTGGTGATCTGCTCCAGCGCGTGGGTGGCGTTGTTGGCGTCATCCACGCTGTTCTGGGCCAGCAGCTGGCCTTCGTGCATGGTGCTGACCGCTCCCTGGGTATTGCGTTGCAGGGTTTCGATCATATTGCGGATTTCGACGGTGGAGCTGTGGGTACGCTGTGACAGGACGCGCACCTCGTCGGCTACTACCGCAAAGCCGCGGCCCTGTTCACCGGCACGTGCCGCTTCGATGGCGGCGTTAAGTGCCAGCAGGTTGGTCTGCTCGGCGATGCCCTGAATGGTGGAGAGGATGGTGTTGATCTCCTGGGCGTTTTTCTCCAGTTCCTGAATGATGTTGGAGGCCTGTTCCACCTGGGTGGCCAGATCGGTGATGGAGCGCTGGTTGCGGGCGATCACCTGTTTGCCATGCTCGCAGCTGCTGGAAGAGCTGCGGGCCGCTTCGGCGGTCTGCTCGGCGTTGCTGGCAACCTCGACTGCGGTGGCCGACATCTCGTGTACCGCAGTGGCGATCTGGGAGATCTCGTTTTGCTGGCGTGCCAGCCCCTGATTGGCCTTCTCCGCCATGCTGTGGGAGGACTTGGCCTGCTGGTTGAGTTGGCCGGAGGAGTTGGAGATATCCTGCACCATCACATGGATCCGCTCTATGAAGGTGTTGACGTGTTTGGCAACCGCGCCTACTTCATCCTCACGTTCAATCTTGATGCGGCGGGTCAGATCGCCGTTGCCACGGGAGAGATCGGCAATCGCTTCGCCCAGGGTTTTCAAAGGGGCCAGCGAGCCGTTGATGGCGACATAAGAGAAGCCTGCCACGATCAGTATGGTGATAAGCCCCTGAATGAAGGAGGAGGTAACCATGCGGCGTACCGACTGGTAGGCGATCTCTTCATCCACCATCATGCCGTAATACCAGTTGGTATTGGGAATGGCATTAAAGTCGTAGACCTCTTTCTTGCCGCTGATCACCAGCTCGTTGATCATGCCGTCATGGGCGACCTGATTGATGTAGGCCGCAGTCAGCTCCGGTGCCAGAGCGGTAGCGGATTTGAGGCTCAGGGAGGCATCGGGGTGCGCGATGATGGTGCCATTGCTGTCCACCAGCATGGCGTAGGTGCCCTCGGTGGTGACCGCAAGAATGTCCGAAATCAGTGAGCTGATGGAGACGTCACCGGCGATGACCCCCTGGGTATTGCCGCGCTGGAACGGCTCGGCAATGGTGACAATCAGCTGGCCGGTGGAGATATCGGCATAGGGGGCTGTGATGACCAGCTTGCCTGCGGCGGCCGCGTCCTTGTACCAGGGGCGTTGACGTGGGTCATAACCGGCGGGCAAGTCGGTTGGTTTGCTCTGGATCATCTTGCCGTCTGCGGTACCGGCATAGACCAGGTCGAAGCCACCGGCATTCATGGACTGGGCCAGATGACTGATGGGCTCGTCTTCTTTGGCGAATGCTTCCTTGGTGGTGCTGACCATGCTGATCCGGGAGTCGACCCAGCGGGAGATCCCCTTGACGTTGGCCATGGAGCTTTCGTCGATGATGTTCCAGACCAGTCGCTGGGTCTCGCTGCGCAGTTGCGAGGTGTTGTACCAGACCTGCAGGCAGGTGATCACCAGAATGATGACCCCGATAGCCAGAACAAGCTTGTTTTTAATGGATAAGTTCATAGTTACATCCTTGTGAGCGTCAGTCTGAAGTGTGTGTGGAATCTAGTTATTGTTATGAGCCTCTGTTTATCGGCTGAAGTTGAACTCTTTGTATCCCGGTCAGCTATTTAAAGTTAGTGCCTAAATCAGTGGTTATCCATGCGCGTATCGCCCCCTCACTGCGTCAGAAACCGATCTGGTCGATTGGTGAAGATTCCATCGACCCTCATGCTAGAGAGCGTTTCATAATCTTCTGGATAATCAACGGTATAAACCAGAACTTTGAGCCCCCGGCGATGTGCATCATCGACCAGCGCGGCGTCGATGAAATCAACATCGCAATTGATGGACCAGGCCCCCAGCTCGTCGGCAAACTGCGCCAGGTTGAGCGGCAGGTTGGCGGTCAGGGCTCCGAGCCGGATATCGGGCCGCGAGGCGGCAAATCGGGCCAGCTCCGGGTGATGGAAGGAAGAAACCACCCACTGGCCGGGAGTAAAGCCAAGCTCGGCCTCTGCCCGTCGGGTCAGGGCTGCCACCGCATCGGCGGTATGGGCCCCCTTGAGCTCGATATGCAACTCGCAGCGTCCGGCGATGATCTCCATTACCTGCCACAGGGTCGGGATCACCTCTCCCTCACCGGCATCGAGCTGCTCCAGATAGGAGCGGGATTGCTCGGTCAGCACCCCCTTGCCATTGGTGCAGCGCTCCAGCCGCCGGTCGTGGAAGACCCACAACTCGCCATCGGCCGCCTGCACGTCAATCTCGATGGCTGATGCTCCCAGCTCCAGCGCTTTGGCCATCGCCTTTAGGGTGTTCTCCGGTGCCAGACCGCTGGCGCCACGATGGGCAATAATCTGCATGTTCTGCTCCTTTTACCTCGCGGATCAGCCGCGGCTCAGGTGAATGTCGATCTGTTGATGGGGTAGGGTAAGTCCCTGCTGCTGCATCTTCTCCAGCACCAGCGAGTGAACCTCGTGGGTGATGGGCATCCGGTGATCCATGTTGTTGACGTAGAGGCGGATCTCGTAGATCAGTGCCGAGTCGGTGAATTCGATCAAGAAGACCTCTGGCGTCGGCGTCTCCAATACCAGGGTCGATGCCTGGATGGACTCTTCCAGAATGCGCTGCACCAGTTTCGGATCCCGGGTCAGGCCGATCCGGATCCGCAGTTTGACCCGGGTGATGGCATCGGAGAGCGACCAGTTGATGAACTGCTCGGTGATGAAAGCCTTATTAGGCACGATGATCTCCTTGCGATCCCAATCCACTATGGTGGTGGCCCGCGTCTTGATCTTGGTGACGGTGCCGGTGAGATCGCGGATGGTGACGGTGTCACCGAGCCGGATCGGCTTCTCAAACAGGATGATGAGGCCGGAGACAAAGTTGGCGAAGATCTCCTGCAGACCGAAACCCAGCCCCACCGAGAGGGCGGCGACCAGCCACTGGGTCTTCGACCAGTCGATGCCCAGCATGGAGAAGCCGGTTAGGGCGCCGATCAGGATCACCAGATACTTGCTGGTGGTCGTGAGGGCAAAGCCGGTACCCGGGGAGAGGCTGAGGTGTTGCAGCAGGGTCAGCTCCATCAGCCCCGGCAGGTTGCGGGCTGTCACCACGGTCAGAATGAAAACGAAGGCGGTCAGCATCAGATCCTGCAAGGTGATGGCCGAGAGCTGCTCGATGCCGCCAATCTTGCTGCTCACCTGCCACACCTCGATATTGCTGAGGAAGCTGAAGGCGGAGTTGAGATCCGACCATTGCACCACCACCAGCATGGTGAAGCCCAGCATCAGCAGGGTGCGCACCAGTCCCAGCGACTGGGCGCTGATGGTATCGAGATCCAGCTCAGTCTCTTCCACCACGTCCGGGGTTTCGGAGCTGAGCTCGTCATGCCCCTCTTCCCGGCCGCGCTGGGCCAGGATCTCGGCCCGCTTGCTCTTGGCACGCTCGAAGGCGAGGCGGCGGCGCTGGATCAGCATCCAGCGTCTGGCCAGATAGTAGACCAGCAGGCAACCCAGCCCCATCAGCAGGCTAAGCTCCAGCTGGCGCAGCAGGGTGCGCGAGGTATAGAAGTAGCCAAACAGGGCGCCAATCACCGCCAGCAGCGGCGCCAGCATCAGGCTGTTCCAGATGAAGTGGTGCAGCAGATGGGGCTTGGTCATGTCGGTCTGGCCCCAGGTGAGCGGCAATCGCTCCCGGTTGAGACGGGCAAAGAAGAGCAGCAGCCAGAGTGCACCGATCATGAAGGCCATCCTGCCGAGGGAGTCGTAGAAGGCGTGCTCCTGATAGCTGTTGGCCATCCCCTGCACGAAGAAACTCGGGATCAGCACCAGCAGCAGGGTGCGAAACTGCCCCCACACCTTTTGCACCTGTTCCCGGGGCCAGCGGAAGTGGTGGATCAAAATCCCCCGCTCCAGCGTCAGGTGGCGGGCCATCACCAGTGCCAGCAGCAGAAACCAGATCTCGCCAAGGCCGCGTGCTACCGCCACCGCAAACGGGTATTGCCAGGCCCCTTCGAGCAGGCCGCGCACCATCAGCACCATGGCGGGCAAGGGGAGGGCGGCAAGCAGGGAGCGCAGCAGCAAGCGGCTGGTGAGGCTGAATTTGTCCTGGGTTACCTTGCCGATCCGCGGCGCAATATGGTCGCAGTAGAGGCTCAGGTGACGGGCCAGCTTGAACCAGCTCCAGGCCAGCACCAGCAGACCAATACCGGCTAGCGTGAGGCTCAGCGGGCTGTTCTCGGCGATGGCATAGGGCAGTTGCAACCAGTTGTCCGGGTTGAAGGCCAGGGTCAGCGCGGCAGGAATACCGAGCATCACCTGTGGGGTAAAGGGGCGCACATCCGGCATCCAGAACAGGTGGCTGGCGCTTATTTCACGGATCTCGTCGATCTTGCTGTTCTGACGGCTGTAGAGCAGCTTGAGACGGGTCTGCTCCTGAATGAGGGTGTCGGAGGCGTCGTTGAGCCGGGTCAGCAGCTGGCGCCGGGCCTTGAGCAGGTTGTCGAGCACCGCTTGCTGTGGCCGATCCAGCGTCACCTCCTCTTCGGCCATCAGCTTGTCGCGCAGCTGGCGGGTATCCTTGAGCCCATCCTGCTCGCTCTCGTACTGGTACTTGGCCATGCGGGCGCTGACGATGGCGGACTCCAGCTTGTCGAGGGGGAACTGAGGAGGCAGATCGGAGAGTTTACTGCGCAGGTTCTCGCCGTAGGCATTACTGATCTGCAGCCACTCCAGCTGTTCGCGTACCGAGTTGACCAGCTCATTCAGCTCAAACAGATTCTTGTCGACGCTGCGCTGCTCGTCCTGCACCCGCTCAATCTGATCCTCCAGCGTGCCGAGCTGGATGGAGAGCGCCTGATTCTGCTGTTGCTGCTCCAGCAGCAGCGGCATGTCGGTGGTGAGCTGCTTGCGCAGCCGTTCGCTCTCCTCCAGCGCCTGCTCGGTCTTCTCCCTACGCAGCTGGTTCTGCTGGGTCAGCAGGCTGGCTTGCCACTCATCCTCGTCGGCGATGGCCAGATTGAGCTCCTGCAGCTTCAGCTTGCCGAGATCGTTGCGCTGCTGGGCCGAGAGTTGCTCCAGCTCCAGCATCTGGATCCGGTCGGAGAGGCTCTGCTCCTTCATTCTGGTCAGCAGCAGTTGTGCCTCCTGCTGGCGATCCGATTCGCTGCTGAAGCTCAGTCGCTCCAGCTGGCTGCGGGTCAGTTGCAGCTGTTTGCGCAGATCGTCCACCCGCAGGTGATACTCCTGACCGGTGCTCTCCAGCTGGTTGAGGCTGTCCATCACCCCCTGCCGCTCCTTGCGCAGGTTGAGCTGACGGTTGCTGCTCAGGCCTATGGCCTGGCGCAGCGCCTCCTCCTTAAGGCTCGCCAGCGGCGGGCGAGCGGCGGGCTGATAGTTGTGCAGGCTCTCCTTGAGCCGTGCCGACTCCTTGGGGTAATCGATAAGGATCTGCTGATAGGCTTTACTCTGCTCCCGGTAACGCTCGGCCTCTCTGGCAAATTGCAGCGCCTGCTGGTAGCTCTCCCGCAGCTTCTGGTTTTCCGGGGTATCGCTCTTGGGCACGCTCTGCAACAGGGATTCGGCCTGGGCAATGGCATCGTCGGCGCGCACGGCTGGCGACCACAAGATAAGGGAGAGCAGCAAGAGGGTGAGCAGGCGTTGCAACATGAGGCTCGTTTCCGTTCAGAAGAGGTGGCCCTAGCCTAAAACAGGGCAGGGAGGCGGGTAAAGCAGTCTATATTAATGATTCATAACACAAATAACAGGAAGTCGTGCTGCCGTTTCGCTATGATCCCGGCCGCTTTCTCTCCACCGAGTCGAATATGTCAGCTGTTGATCTGGGCACAGCCCCGCTATCTCGCCTTTTCTGGCGTTACGTAACCCCCACCGTGGCGGCCATGCTGATCACCGGCATCTATGTCACCATCGATGGCATCTTCGTTGGTCATGTGCTGGGTCAGGATGGCATGGCCGGTCTGATGCTGGCTTATCCCATCTGCGCCGTGCTCTATGCGGTGGGGGCGCTGATCGGCATGGGGGCCTCGTCGCTGGTCTCCTTCTATCTGGGGCAGGGCAACCCGGCCAAAGCCCGCCATATCGTCGGCAATGCGCTGGTGATGGTGTTGCTTGCCTCGGCACTGCTCAGTTTTATCGGGATCCGCTATGGCGAGCCCATGCTGACCTGGATGGGGGCGGAGGGGGAGATCTTCACCGCCGGGCTCTCCTACCTGCAGGCCTACGCCTGGCTGGGCGTCTTTGCGGTGCTGTCGATGGCGTTCAGCTCGCTGCTGCGCAACGATGGCCGCCCCGGATTTGTCACCCTCATCATGGTAGTCGGGGGCCTGCTCAACGTGCTGCTCGACTATCTGCTGATGGTGGTGTTTCCGTTCGGACTGGCCGGGGTGGCGACGGCCACTATGCTCTCCCAGGCAGTAACGGGCCTTGCTTGCCTGTGGCACTTCTTCACACCGCGTAGCCAGTTGCGGATAAGCTGGGACACCTTGCGCCCCGATCTACGGCTGATGGGGGAGACGGTGCGCCTCGGGGTCTCCAGTTTTCTGATGTACCTCTATCTCTCGGTAGTGCTGGCGCTGCACAACAAGGCGTTGCTGGCGGTCGGCACTTCGCTGCATGTGGCGGCCTACGGGGTGATCAGTTACACCGAGGCCTTCTTCTATCTGGTGTTTGAGGGGATCGCCATGGGTATCCAGCCCATCGCCAGCTTTAACGCGGGCGCCGGTCACTGGCGGCGGGTGCTGCGGATCCGCAACCTGGCACTCGGAGTGACGTTGGGGATCGCCCTGTGCGCCATGATCCCGCTCTATCTGTGGCCGGAGGCGGCGGTTTATCTGTTTGCCGGGAACAACGCCACCCTGCTGCCGGTGGCGAGCCTCGGGATCTGGCTCTACTTCTGGGGGCTGCCGATGGAGGGTTTGCTGCTGGTGGGGGCCACCTACTTCCAGGCCATCAATCGGGCCCGCATCGCCTCCCTGCTCACCGGTGGCAAGCTGGTGCTGATCGGTGGTTTCTTGTGGGGATTCTCGACCCTGTGGGGCGTGCCCGGGGTCTGGCTGGCATTGCCAACGTGCAGCTCATTGCTGGTGTTGGTGATGTGGCGGGCGATGCGTCGGGAGTCCGGCGCCCACGCACTGGCCGAATAGGTAATCAGGTTCGACGTGCAGATAGCAGACAGGCAGCCATGGGCTGCCTGTTTTTTTAGAGGATTTTTTGTTAACGGGCTCTGCCGATTCAGGGCTTGAAGGCACCGATAAAGATGGCGGGATCGACCCGGGTGTCGTTGAGGCTGACGTTCCAGTGCATATGGGGGCCGGTAGCGCGGCCTGTCGAACCGACTCGCCCGACGATGCCGCCACGCGGCAGGCTCTGGCCGAGCTTCACATCGATCTTCGACATGTGGCAGAACATGCTGATGAGCCCCTGACCGTGGTCGACAAAGACGGTATTGCCATTGAAGAAGTAGTTGCCGATCAGGATCACCTTGCCTGCGGCGGGGGACTTGATCGGGGTGCCGGCGCCCACTGCGAAGTCGAGGCCTGAGTGGGGATTGCGCTCCTCGCCATTGAAGAAGCGACGCAGGCCAAACGGGCTGGAGAGGGGGCCGTTGACCGGCTTGTCGAACATCAGGTTGCTCGGCTGGTTGGGGCTGAAGGTCTGGTAAGCCCGGGCCTGCTCCGCCAGCTCGCGGTTGATACGGGTCATATCCTCGGCGAGCGGATTGACCTGACGGCTGTTCTTGAGCTTGATGTGCTGTTCGCGGTAGTGCTTGGGGGTCACGGTGAAGCCGAGAGTACGGCCATCGCCTGTGGTCAGTTGCTGGGCGCCGGGCGTGCTTTTCAGAGAGATGCCGACGATGGCGATCCACTGGTTGTCTTCGCGCACTACCAGCACGGGTTTGTCGTGATAGCGGGCCGTGGGGGCAGTGGGTGACGCGCCAAGAGGGATCACTGCAACGCCACCCGGCACCGGATGGTTGAGCAGGCGACTGATAAAACCCTCGGCCAGGGCTGACTGGCTGGCCAGTAACAACAACAGACAACAAACAACTCTCATGACGATACACTCGATGTTAAAACGCCCGGGATGGCGGGATGACAACCCCCTATCCGGCATTCGTCGATCACTAAAGGGTGACCACGACATGCTGGCCATGACAGACGCGGCTGGGGGAGGGGGCAGATTGTGCCTCGTTATGGTCGGGGCAGCCAGAGGCGGGGCGTGGCTGACGCCCCTTTTGTTCATCGCTGCGTCAGGTTTTATGTCGTGGTCGGGTTGCTTCGCCATTGAGTCGCCCCCGCCCTGGCTCTAGAATCGGCTTCCGGCACTGATGCCACTGACACTCCGAGGAGACGATATGAACGGATTACCCCCTTTGCGCACCACACCGGCCCGGTACACGACAGGTCGTGGCTGGTTTTGGGTTCGCAGCGGGTTCGATATCTTCAACAAGGGGATGGGGATCAGCGTAGCCATGGTGCTGGTCTGGTTTATGGTGGGCATGCTGCTGGAGCAACTGCCGGCGGGTGGCCTTATCTCCCAGTTGCTCTACATGGTGTGGGGCGCGGGTTGGGTGGCGGTCGCCGCTCGGGGTTATCGGGGGGAGCCGCTGCAGTTTGCCGATCTCTTCGCCGGTTTTCGCCACAAGCTGACCCCGCTGATGCTAGGCGGTCTGCTGGTGTTGCTGCTGTTCAGCCTGGTGGGCCTCGTCTGTCTCGGTCTGCTCTCCATGTGGGGGCTGCTCCCGCTGCTGACGCAGGATCCCGAGAGCATGGTGGTCTCAGCCAGCCAGTTGCAACAACTGCTGCTGGTATTGCTGGTGGGGATGCTGCTCATCATTCCCGTGCTGATGGGGGTCACCTTTGCTCCGGCGCTGATCTACCACCACGATATCGGCATCATCCAGGCGGTACGGCTGAGCTTCTTCGGCTGCTGGCGCAATATGTGGCCCTTCTTCTGGTGGGGACTGCTCTCAGCCATTTTGTTGCTGTTTGGCGCTGTGCTGTTACTGGTCGGTCTGCTGGTGGTGATCCCGGCGCTCAACTACTCCATCTATGTGGCTTATCGGGATATTTTCCTGGACGAGAGTGCGCAGCCGGAAGCGCCGCACTCAGAACCATTCGGATTTGAAGCCTGATCAACTGATGAAGATGAAGAAGGGGCCCACAGCGGCCCCTTCGTTATGTTTGGGTGTGCGGAGTGCTTACTCCTGCCAGATGGGATCCGCCGCCATGCGGGCCAGCAGAAAATCGAGGAAGCTGCGCAGCAGTGGCGACATCTGCTTGCGGGTGGCATATACCCCGTAGACCCCGAGCCGCTTGGGTTGCCAGTCGGTCAGCAGGGGCACCAGTTCCCCACGCTCCAGATAGGGTTGTGCCGAGTAGCGGGGTTGCAGGCTGATCCCTGCGCCTTCCAGCGTTGCTTCCAGCAGCAGGTTGGAAATATTGGCGCTCAGGTTACCACTGACCGGCACTGACTCGGGGCCATCCGGTCCATTGAACTCCCACAGGCTCTTGCCGAAGTAGGTGTAGGTGAGGCAGTTGTGCAGCGCCAAATCCTGCACCTTGTGTGGCATCGGATGACGGGCCAGATAGGCCGGGCTGGCGCAGACTACCGAGTGGCAGGTGCCGAGACGACGCGCCACCAGATTGGGGTCGAGGTCGTTGGTGATGCGCACCGCCAGATCGATCCGCTCCTCCACCAGATTGACGGTTCTGTCGAGCAGCAGAATGTCGATGGCCGTCCCCGGGTATTGCGCCAGATAGTCGTTGGCAGCCCCGACCAGCAAGGCTTCCGACAGGGAGTAGCTGCTGGTGATCCGCAGTTGCCCCTTTGGGGCGTCATCCCCCTTCACGGCGATCTGCTCCATCTCTTCGCCGAGCGCCAGCATGGCGCGGGCCCGGTTCAGCGCCTCCTCTCCTGGCCCTGTCAGGCTCAAACGACGGGTGGTGCGGTGCAGCAGGCGGGCGCCCATCCAGCTCTCCAGCTCGGCCAGATAGCGCGACACCATGGCGCGTGACATATCCAGTTTCTCTCCGGCGCCGCTCAGGCTCCCTTGTTCGACTACGCTGACAAAGACCCGCAATGCGGTCAGTCGATCCATGTATGGCTCTCTATATGTTCGATATGTGCAACAGTGATGCGCTTTTTATGCTGTATTTGCACCTTAAGTGATCCAATACACTGTGTCCATCAAATGAACCCCCGAATACTTAATGAGGAATAGATGATGAACAACACCCTGATCCGCAACCTGACTCTGGCTACCACCCTGTTGAGTGGCGCCGTACTGGCCGTCCCCCTGAGCGTGACCGTCTACAACCCTGGCGAGAAGGCGATCTTCCCGGTCTCCTCCTCACTGGTGACCGGTGACAAAGAGGCCATTCTGATCGATGCCCAATTCGATGTGCAAAATGGTCAGGCGCTGGTCGACATGATCAAGAAGAGCGGCAAGAAGCTGACCACTGTCTATATCAGTGCCGGTGATCCCGACTTCTACTTCGGTCTGGAGCCGGTCATGGCGGCGTTCCCGGATGTCAAAGTGCTGGCCGATCAGCATGTGGTTGACCATATCAATCAGACCAAGGATGCCAAGCTGAGCTACTGGAGCCCGATCCTCGGGAAGGGTGCACCGAAGAGCCTGACCGTGCCGCAAGTGATGACCGCCAGCCACCTGACGCTGGATGGCGAGAAGATTGAAATCAAGGAGATGAATACCCCGAATGCCTACCTCTGGGCCCCTTCCATCAAGACTGCTTTTGGTGGTGTGCCGGTTTACCACGGGGTGCATGTCTGGATGGCGGACAGTCAGACCAAAGCGGCTCGCAGCAACTGGGTCAAGGCGCTGGACAACCTGCTGGCCCTGAAACCCGAGCGTGTGGTACCGGGCCACTTCCTGGGCACGGCTCCCAAAGGCACTGCTGCTGTGAGCTTTACCCGTGACTATGTAGAGCGTTTCGAACAGGAGCTGGCCAAGGCGAAAAACACCGGTGAGCTGATTGAGGCTCTGAAGAAAGCCTATCCGGCACTGCCGGTTGACGATGGTCTGGCCATCGGTGCCAAGGTCAATACCGGCGAGATGAAGTGGTAAGCCACTGAGCCTGCTTTCCCTGTGTTTTTTTACCGGGCCTAAGGGCCCGGTTTTTTATCCGAGATTGAAGTGAGAATGAAGATGAGCGAACAACAAACCACCCTCCATTATGTCTATGACCCGCTCTGTGGCTGGTGCTACGGTGCCGCCCCCCTGTTGCAGGCGGCTGCCACTATTGCCGGACTCAAGATCGAGCTGCATGCGGGTGGTCTCTGGATGGGGAGTCGCCGTCAGCCGATGGGCGAGGCATTGCGTGATTATGTGCGCCCCCATGATCAGCGGATCGAAGCGCTGACCGGCCAGCATTTTGGCGAACGCTACTTTAACGAACTGCTGCTGCGGGAAGGCTGTCTGCTGGACTCCGAGCCGCCGATCCGTGCGGTTTTGGCCTTCACGGCGTTGGGGGGCGATGGGCTGGTCATGTTGCACCGGATCCAGCAATCCCACTATCGGGACGGGATCTGGATTGGTGAGCCGGCATTTCTCGCCACGCTGGCGGCAGAGCAGGGGATTTCAGCCGAGGAATTCCAACAAGCTTATCTGCAGGCCCCCTTGCTGCAACATCTGGCAGATAGCCAGGGCTGGATGAAACGGCTGGGCGGTCAGGGTTATCCCACCCTTGGGTTGATGCACAACGGTAAGGTGAGTGCTGTTCGAGTGGCTGACTTTTTGGGTGATCCTGCCGGGTTGCGTCAGCATCTTCTTGAGTTGATGGAATAGTTATTAGAATGTGAACGGACAAGGTCTCTTTAGAAGTGAAGTGAACGGGCCGATATTCCTGTATGCAGAAGCGATATGAAAGCCTTCGACTTTCTGCTTGCAGACTATGCTCTATGTGACCATTCCCGGCGGATGTTGCGGGAGTGCAGACTCATTTCAAGGAAGCCCCCCATATGTTCAAAAACATGTCTATCGGCCAGAAACTGAGTGCCGGATTTGCCATCCTGGCACTGCTGGTACTGGGCTTGGCCTGGTTTTCCATCAGCCAGTTGGCAAAGCTCTATGATGATACCGAAACCATCACTGACAACCTGCTGCCGTCAACCCGCTATGCCAGCCAGATGCATGTTGCCATTCTGGATGCGCGCCGCTCAGAGCTGGCCCAGGTCATCGGTGGTCTGAACAAGGATGATCAAGAGGTAAGCGATCGCACCCTGACCTTCAATAAGGCCAGGCAGGAATTTGAGCAAGCAGCCCAAAAATACGGTGCTTTAGCTTTCACTACAGGTGAAGAGAAACAGGTTTATGAGCAGGTGGTTGCGGCGGGGGCCAAGTATTTTGCGGTGCATGACCAACTGTTGAGCGCCTTCGCTGCTGGCGATCTGGAGCGAGTCAGAAGTCTGCGCAAAAACGAAACCCGGGTCGCGCTGGAGGAGGTGGGAGCAAAATCCTTCCGCCTGCGGGAAATCAATAACGAGATTGCGGCCCAGATGACAAAAGATGTGGAGGCGCTCTACAGCAGTGCCAGAACCATGAGCGTCATTGTCAGTCTGGTGACGCTGGGTTTTGTTGTGGCAATTGCCTGGCTGCTGACCGGTCAGATCCGCAATCCGGTGATGGCGTTGCTGGAACAGACCCGGCGGGTCTCCTCTGGTGATCTCACCTCCCGTATCGATATGCAGCAGTTCAACAACGATGAACTGGGAACCCTTGCCAAAGGGTTTGGTGAAATGCAGACCAATCTGCGCACTCTGGTGAGTGAAGTGTCGGGCTCTGTGGTGCAACTGAGTTCCGCCGCGGAGGAGATCAGCTCTGTTGCCAGCCAGTCAGCCAACAACATGAATGCTCAGCAACATGAGTTGAATCAGCTGGCAACGGCGATGAACGAGATGCAGGCTACGGTGCAGGAGGTCTCTCGCAACACCAGCGATGCGGCCAGTGCTGCCACCTCGGCCAGTGAAACGGCTGAACTTGGTGCGCAAACGGTGAATGACTCCATTCAACGTATTGAACGGGTCGCCGGTGCCATCGAGAGTACCGCGGTGGTGATCCGCCAACTGGGCGATGACAGCCGCAATATCGGTATGGTGCTGGAGGTGATCCGCGGTATTGCCGAACAGACCAACCTGTTGGCATTGAACGCCGCCATTGAAGCGGCCCGTGCCGGTGAGCAGGGGCGGGGGTTTGCTGTGGTGGCCGATGAGGTGCGTACTCTGGCCAAGCGCACTCAGGACTCCACCTCTCAGATCAATACCATCATTGCCGAGTTGCAGCAGCGTGCCGAACAGGCGGGCAGTACCATGCAACAGAGTCAGGAGCTGATGAATACCACGGTTGCTACCGCGCGGGAAGCGGGCGAGTCCATCTCCCAGATCAGTGGCTCGGTCAGCAGCATCTCCCACATGAACATCCAGATTGCGACAGCCACCGAAGAGCAGGGGGCGGTGAGCGAGGAGCTCAACCGTAACGTGGTCAATATCAGCCATGCTTCCGAAGAGGTGGCCGCCGGTGCCACCCAGATGGCTCAGGCGTGCAACGAGCTGAACCATCTGGCTACCCAACTGCAGGATATGGTGCGCCGTTTCAGGGTGTAATCCCTCGGCGAGTCAAACAGCCCGATTACCGCAAGGTGATCGGGCTTTTCTGTTTTGGAGGGGCAGCCAGAGAGGTTCACCGCGAGCGGATGACTTGTCCCGCCGGACGATATTGTGCATGCTGATGGCCCATTTTCCAGGCAGGACTCTTGCTGTATGAATCTTCGCGATCTCGAATATCTGGTGGCGCTGGATGAGGAAAAACATTTTCGCAAAGCCGCTGAACGCTGCTTTGTCAGTCAACCCACCCTGAGCGGCCAGCTGCGCAAGCTGGAGGATGAACTCGGGGTCATTCTGATCGAACGTACCTCGCGCAAGGTGCTGTTTACTCCGGCTGGCGATGCTATGGCCCATCAGGCGCGTCGGGTGCTCAAGGAGGTGCGCGAGCTCAAGAGCATCGGTCAGCACTTCTCCGAGCCGATGTCCGGGGAGATCCATATCGGTTTTATTCCGACCGTGGGCCCCTACCTGTTGCCCCGCATTATCCAGACCCTGCGTGAGCGTTTTCCCCAGCTGGAGTTCTACCTCTATGAGGAGCAGACCCAAACCCTGCTCAAACGGCTGGAAGAGGGGGAGCTGGATTGCGTCATTCTGGCCGAGATGCCGGGGATGGAGGGATTTGGCTCAATCCAGCTCTACCACGAGCCGATGTGGCTGGCGGTGCCTTGCCATCACCCCGAAGCACAGGCTAGACAGGTGCCGCTTGGCAATCTCAAGGGCAAGAAATTGCTGATGCTGGCCGATGGCCACTGTTTGCGGGATCAGGCGATGGGATTTTGTTTCGCTGGCGGGATAGGTGAGGATCAACGCTTCAAGGGCACCAGTCTGGAGACGCTGCGCAACATGGTGGCCGCCGGTAGCGGCATGACCCTGGTACCAAAGCTGGCCGTACCTGCCGATCATGATGAGGGCGGGGTGAGCTATCGACCAGTGGTTGACCCTGTGCCGGGGCGTACCATCTCGCTGCTCTATCGCCACTACTCGGTGCGTCGCCCCTGCTTCAATGAGTTGGCCGCCTCGATCGCCACACTGATGAGCAAGCAGTTGGCCCAATAAAAAAACCGGCAGCCAAGGCTGCCGGTTTTGCTTCTGCCGCGAGAGCAGCTTAGAAGATATCGTCGGTTGAGACAGGCCCTTCCACATCGGGGTTGTCACCGCCGTAGACCTGATTGCCATCCGAGCTCGGTGCTGCGTAGCGGGTCGGCTCGGTCCCTTCCTTGAAGTATTCGTCGGTTCCGCCACTGGTTGCCAGCAGGCCGGTTTCGCTATCAATCTTCACCGTCATGATCCCCTCGGGAACCGGCATCTTGTGCTCAGGCAGCTTTTTGAGGGCGACTTTCATGAAGTCGATCCAGATAGGCTGCGCGGCGCCACCGCCAAATTCGGCACGGCCAAGACCACGCTGGTGGTTGTCAAAACCGATCCAGGAAGTAGCAACGATGTCCGGGGTGTAGCCGGAGAACCAGGCATCCCGCGATTCGTTGGTGGTACCGGTTTTACCGGAGATGTCGTGACGTTTCAGGTCGCGGGCTGCACGCCAGCCGGTACCACGCCAGCCGTTGCCACCCCAGATGGCTGTGCTCAGGGTGTCGGTGATCAGGAACGCACTCTGGGCACTGATGGTATGCGGTGCGATGGTTGGCGCGAGAGGGGTCTGCGTGCCATCTTGTGCGGCTCCATCAACAGTTGGCTCCGGCAGTGTGCTCTGCTCGGGTGCGGCCTGCTGTTCGCAGGTGGTGCAAGCAATAGCAGGATTGGCCTGATAGAGGGTGTTCTCCAGACTGTCGGTCACTTTGTCGATGAAGTATGGGGTCACCAGGAAGCCACCGTTGGCCAGTACCGAGTAACCACGCACCACTTCGAGAGGGGTGAATTCGGCAGCGCCCAGTGCCAGCGACTCATGGGGAGAGATGAAGTCGCGGGGGAAGCCAAAGCGGGTCAGACCGTCGATATAGGTATCCAGACCGATGGCGCGCATCAGTCGAACCGACATCACGTTCTTGGACTTGGCCAGTCCCAGACGCAGCGGAGTGGGACCATCATAAACGGCCGGGGAGTTCTTGGGCTGCCACATGGGCCCTTTGGATGGATCCCACTGGTTGATCGGCGCATCGTTGATGAGCGATGCCAGGGTATAGCCATGCTCCAGCGCGGTCGCATAGAGGAAAGGCTTGATATTGGAACCGATCTGGCGACGCGCCTGATCGACCCGGTTGAATTTGGAGAGTTCGAAGCTGAAACCACCGACCAGTGCTTCCAGCGCCCCATTTTTCGGGTTCATGGCAACCAGCGCGGCGTTGACGTCCGGGATTTGGGCCAGCAGCAACTCTTCGCCCTCTTCCCGCACCCAGATCTGGGCGCCGACTTTCAGCACATCGCGCGCCGATTTCGGGGCATAGCTCTGACGGTCGTCGGTAATAAAGGAGCGGGCCCATTTAATGCCGTTCCAGCCGAGCTCTGCTTCCTTGCCATTTTTCAGTACCAGCGTGGCGCTGCGATCGCCGAGCTTGGTCACGACCGCCGCCATCAGCGGATCGTAAGTGGGCTGTTTGCCAAGGTGAGCGACAATCTGCTCGTAATCCCAGGCTGGCTCGCCAGCCTTCCACAACTGAGCCGTCGGGCCGCGATAGCCATGGCGCATGTCATAGGCAAAAACGCCATCCAGCAGCGCCTGTCTGGCTGCCCGTTGACGTTCGGCAGAGACGGTAGTGTAGACGTGCAGGCCCATGGTGTAAGCATCTTCACCGAACTGCTCGACCATCTTCTGGCGCACCATTTCACCGAGATAAGGGGCGTGCAGGGTCACTTCGGCGCCGTGAAAACGGGCCTTGATCGGCATTTTGGACGCTTCGTCAAACTGGGCCTGGGTGATCTTGCCGGTTTCCAGCATCCGGCCCAGCACCACGTTGCGGCGCGCAAAGGCCCGCTCGGGGGAGCGGATGGGGTTGAGCATGGAGGGAGCTTTCGGCAGACCGGCAATGATGGCGATCTCGTCCAGTCCCAGATCCTTGACCTCTTTACCAAAGTAAACCTGTGCCGCAGCACCGATCCCGAAGGAGCGATAACCGAGGGGGATCTTGTTGAGGTAGAGTTCGAGGATCTCGTCTTTTGAGAGATTCTGCTCGATCCGCCAGGCCAGGAAGACCTCCTTGATCTTGCGGATGATGGTCTTCTCATTGCTCAGGAAGAAGTTGCGGGCAACCTGCTGGGTGATGGTACTGGCCCCCTGACGGGCATGGCCGGAGACAGCCCAGACGGATGCGGCTCGAATGATACCTATCGGGTCAATGCCCGGGTGCTCATAGAAACGTGCATCTTCGGTCGCCAGTACGGCATCGATCATGGGTTGCGGAATTTCGTCCAGACGCAGCGGAATGCGACGAATTTCGCCATATTGGGCGATCAACTCCCCATCCCGGCTGTAAACCCGCATCGGGGTTGCCAGCTTGACGTCACGCAGTGCGGTGACATCGGGCAGTTGGGGTTTGATATAGAAGTAGATACCGATGAGGCTGGCAACACCCAGCACAGCACCCAGCATCATGACAATAAACAGGCGAACGAGCCATTTCAGCATGGAAGAACTACCAATCGTCTTAAAATTAGCCAACGGGCGCAGAGTATAGCCCTTTTGCCATCGGGAATTCGAGGTTTTCCTGTGGCGAGCCACCCACCTCAAAAGGATGCGAGAGGTTAGCACTACAGGGAGCAATAACCAAGGAGGGCCACTTGCCATGAAGAAAGCGAGATGGGTCACTTTTCGGCATAAACTTTATGACATTGATAGTTAGAGCATTTAGGATGAGTGAAGCACTCCTCTGATCGGGTGTCCTACACTCTGTTCAGGAATAAAACCAAATAACGCATGGATGTGTATATGTTTGGGCTTTTTAACAAGGGATCCCTCCTCCCTCTGGTGGGCATTGATTTTGGCAGCCAGACCATCAAGGCCGTTACCCTCAGTGGCCGACCTGGCAAGCTTCATCTCGAATCTGTCGCCGATATTGCCACCCCGAAAGGGACGCTGGTTGACTATCAATTGCAGGATATCGAGCGCGTCAGCCAATCTCTCAAGACTCTCAAGCGGCTGATCCCAGCTCACAGCGACTATGCCGCCACTGCGGTGACCGGCTCCAACGTGATAACCAAGGTGATCCAGATTGATGCCCGCCTCAGCGACAAGGAGCTGGAGAGTCAGGTGCAGCTGGAGGCCGAGCAGATCATTCCCTTCCCCCTCGATGAAGTGAGTCTCGATTTTGAGGTGCTGAGCACCAACAATAGCGAAGATCGTCAAGATGTGCTGCTGAGCGCAGCCCGCACCGAGAGTGTCAACGGCCGGGTCAGCGCCCTTGCCGAAGCCGGTATTGCCGTCAAGGTGGTGGATGTGGGCGCCCATGCGCTGGGCCGTGCCGTGGTGGCCTGTCTGCCCGAATTGCAGGAGAGTGAACGGCCGATCGGGGTGATAGATATCGGTGCCAGTGCCATGACCTTTGCGGCGCTGGTCAAGGGAGAGGTGATCTACTCCCGCTTGCAAAACTTCGGCGGCGATCAGTACAGCCAGGCGCTCTCCTCCTTTTATGGCATGACGCTGGATGAGGCTGAGCAGGCTAAAACCAAAGGTACCTTGCCTGTTGACCATGAGCTGGATGTGTTGATGCCCCACATCAACTCGCTGCTGCAGCAAGTGCGGCGCAATATCCAGCTGTTTTGCAGTTCATCCGGTTATCGCGACATCGCAAAACTGGTGCTGACGGGGGGAGGCAGTCTGCTACCCGGTTTGTTGGTACAGGTAAAAGAAGAGGTCAATTGCGAGGTGTTGCACCCGGATCTGTTCGCCCTGTTTGGCAAGCCGAAAGGGGAGGCCGAGCTGGTACATGGTGCTAAATATATGACGGCATTCGGGTTGGCTCTGAGGAGTTTCACACCATGTCAAATATAAACCTTCTACCCTGGCGTGAAGCCCGGGCCCAGCGCCAAAAGAAACAGTTCGGGGCCTTGCTGGGGATTTTTGTGCTGGCCACGGTCGCGCTGGGATTTTTTGCCAACTGGCTGGTTGATCGCCAGATCGTCGCCCAGCAGCAGCGCAACCAGAGGCTGGTTCAGGAGATGACTATCCTGGATGCCCAGCTGGGGGAGATCCGTTTGCTCAAAGAGCGTCGCAAGGAACTGATCGATCGGATGCAGCTCATCGAGCAGTTGCAGATGCGCCGCAATGTGCCCGTCCGCCTCTTCAATCAGCTGCCTTCATTGGTGCCCAACGGGGTTTACCTCAACACCCTCTCGATGCAGAACAATATTATTGATGTAAATGGCAAGACCGAAGCCTATGGTCGGGTGGCCAGCATGATGCGGCGGATTGATGGTTCCGGTTGGTTGGGTCAGGCAAAGATAAGCACTATTTTTGCGGCTGATGTTGCGCCAGTGTCATTGAGCCAGTTTTCCATGATGTTCCTGATCGCCAACAATGCTGCGACTGCAGGGAATGTGGCCAAGGAGCAACAATGAACCTTCAGCAACTCAACGAGTTGGATATCAATGACATAGCAAGCTGGCCAAAATGGGCAAAAGGGGTCTTCATCTTTTTCTGCTGCGTGTTGACCGGCGGCGCCATCTACTACTACGTGATTGCCAACTCACTGACCAGTTTGACTCAGGAAGCGGGGAAAGAGACCGAACTGAAAGCCCAGTTTGAAAGCAAGGCGATGCTGGCTGCCAACCTGGGGGCATACAAGGCGCAAATGGTTCAGCTTGAGCAACTGGTCGATACCCAGCTCAAGCAGTTGCCCAATACCCATGAGGTCGCCGGTCTGCTGGACGATATCAGCTTTATTGCTACCGACAACGGCTTGAAATTGAACCGGATCAACTGGGAACCCGAGGTAAAGCACGAGTTTTCAACCGAGCTACCAATGCGTATCGAAGTCGTGGGCACTTACCATGAAATTGGCAAGTTTACCGCTGACATGGCCGCTTTGCCCCGTATCGTCATCCTTGACTCCTTCACTCTGGGTCAGAGCAAGGATGAAGGGGAGCTGATTTCGATGTCGATGCTGGCCAAGACCTACAAGTACAACGGTAAAACAGTGGAGCCGAAACAATGAGACGCATCTGCTGGTTATTGCCTGCCCTCTTGCTGGCGGCCTGTGGTGGTCAGGAGGACATGGATAGCTATGTCGCCCAGACCAAAGCAAGGCCACCCATACCTATCGAGCCCTTGCCCGAGCTGAAGCCTTTTGCCCCTATGCACTACCAGCAACGCGAGTTGCGCAGCCCCTTCATGGTTCCCCAGCCTGAGGCGACGGTCGGAAGTACAAGTACTGCCAAGGCCCAGCCGGATTGTGCACAGACCCTGATGGATCGTGAGAAAGAGGTGCTGGAAAATTATTCGCTGGCCAGTCTGTCGATGCATGGTTCTTTGGGTAAGGCGGGTCAGTTGTGGGCCTTGATCAGCACCCCGGATGGCAAATCGATGCGGGTCGGGCTCAACCAGTATATGGGGCTTGATCAGGGCCGGGTCATCAAGATCACTGACACTGCCGTGGATTTGCTGGAAACCATTCCGGACGGGAAGGGGTGCTGGGTAACAAGAGAAACCCAGTTGGCAATGGCCAATGTGCAAGAAAAACAATAATCAGGGATGAACAGCAATGAGAACAACAATAGAGAGTGTATCCAAAGTGGCTTTGCTGTTTTGCGCCAGCGCCCTCAGTCAGGCGTGGGCAGTGGCAACCCTGCAGGAGATCAAGGTCAATCCGCTGCTTGCCGATCAATTGCTGGTGGAGCTCAGTTTCAGTGAGCCGGTCACGGGCTTTACCGATCGTCTCTCTTACCAACCCAATCAGTTGTTGTTGCATGTTCCCGGTGCGGTAGGGGCGCTGAAAGTGAACCCGCTGCCGATCCAGCGCCTGGGGGTAGATAATATCAAGGTTGAGGGTAAGGGCGCAGGTCTGGATATCAAGATCGCACTCGATCAGCTGGCCCCCTATCAGGTTCAGCAACAGGGGAACAAATTACTGGTGTCATTGGGCGAGGGGGCCTCTTCCGGGCTCATCAATGGTGAGAGCGCGCTGATTGCACCCGCAACCTCGGCTACTCCTGTGCCAGCGCCCTCTTCGATGGCGGCCACACCCTCTCCCTCGGCGCTGCTCAATCCTCAAGTCGTTGCCCGGTCTATGCCTGTTGCACCCGTGACAACGCCGGTAGCCACGCAGCCTGCCAGCAAGCCGGTGCTTAACAACTATCAGAGCAGTGGGGGCGGTGCCTATTTCAACTCGGTTACCGGTGTGGATTTTCGTCGTGGCAAAGATGGCCAGGGGGAGTTTCTGGTCACGCTGGATAACAGCTCGGCCGCTGTTGATGTGAGCAGCCGCGGCCAGACCGTACTGGCCAAGTTTCATGGCACTCGGGTACCGGATGGCTTGCTTAATCTGATCAACGTGCAGGATTTTGCAACGCCGGTCTCTCAGGTTGAAGTCTCCCGGCAGGGCAGCGATACCCTGTTTGAATTGTCAATCAATGGTCAGTTTGATTACCGTTACGATCAGGCAGACAAGCTCTTCATTATCGAGGTGAAAAAGCGGACGACGGCCACGGCATCCAAGCAGTATCAGGGAAAGCCCATCTCATTGAACTTTCAGGATATTCCAGTCCGTACCGTATTGCAGCTTATTGCCGATTTCAACAACCTTAACTTGGTAACCACAGATTCGGTATCAGGCAATATTACCCTGCGTCTGGATGGGGTGCCGTGGGAGCAGGCGCTCGACATTATTTTGAAGGTGCGGGGTCTGGATAAGCGGTTGGATAACAACATCTTGCTGGTAGCGCCTGCAGAAGAGATCGCAACACGCGAGAAGCAACAGCTGGAGAGCCGAAATCAGGTTGCCGATTTGGCTCCGCTCTATACCGAATATCTGCAGATAAACTATGCCAAGGCCTCGGAAGTGGCTGCCCTGCTCTCTTCCGAAAGTACCAAGTTGCTGTCACCCCGTGGTGCGGTCAGCGTGGACGAGCGAACCAACGTGCTGGTGGTCAAGGATACCGCCGATGTCATCAGCAGCATCAAACGGATGCTCGATATTCTCGATATTCCGGTCAAGCAGGTGGTTATCGAGGCGCGGATGGTGACCATTGATGACGGTTTTGATGAAGCGCTCGGGGTGCGGTGGGGGGTGACCAAGAATGATGGTCATGGCAACAGTACGTCCGGCTCCATCGAGGGGAATGATGGCTCTGGTAACAACAACGGCAGTTCTGCGATTAATCCCAGCCCTCGGCCATCAGCAGACGATCGGTTGAACGTCAACCTGCCGGTGACCAATGCCGCCGGTACTTTGGCCTTCCAGGTTGCCCGTCTGGCTGATGGCACCTTGCTGGATCTCGAGTTGTCGGCGCTGGAAAAAGAGAGCAAGGCCGAGATTATCGCCAGTCCGCGCGTGACCACGGCGAACCAGAAACCGGCGCTGATCGAGCAGGGTACCGAGATCCCCTATGTGGAGTCCTCTTCCAGTGGCGCTACCTCGGTTACCTTCAAGAAGGCGGTATTGAGCCTGAAGGTTACTCCGCAGATCACCCCTGACAATCGGGTGATTCTCGATCTGACCGTGACCCAGGATACCAAGGGTGAAACGGTACCGACTGGTACCGGTGATGCGGTTTCCATCAACGCCCAGTCCATCACCACTCAGGTGTTGGTGAACAATGGCGAGACGCTGGTACTGGGCGGCATCTATCAGCAGACCATCAAGAGCGATGTGACCAAGGTGCCGCTGCTTGGCGATATCCCCGGATTGGGGGCCCTGTTCCGCAAGACCACCAGCGAGAACAAAAAGCGGGAGTTGCTGATTTTCGTGACGCCCAAGATAGTCACCGACGCCTTCTGAATGCTTTACATGTGAAGGTAAAACACATATAACCTTACGCCCCAATGAGGCTGGGGCGTAAGGGCTGCGGTTGCCAGTCCCGATATCTATTGAGATAATCCCCCTCCTGATCCATCGCAAGATAAGGTTCATAGGTACCCCGATCCAGTATTCATCGGGGTCGTACAGTTTGTAATTACTAACGAAAAGACATGGCTGAGAAACGCAATATTTTCCTGATAGGTCCCATGGGTGCGGGCAAGAGCACCATAGGTAGACATCTGGCAGAACAACTGCATATGGAGTTTTTCGACTCAGATCATGAGATTGAGCGCCGCAGTGGTGCTGATATCGGCTGGGTGTTCGATGTTGAAGGCGAAGAAGGTTTCCGGATTCGCGAAGAGAAGGTGATCGGCGAATTGTCAGAGCAGCAGGGTATCGTGCTGGCGACGGGTGGCGGTGCCATCAAGAGTCGCGAAACCCGCAACAAGTTGTCTGCTCGCGGCATCGTGGTCTACCTCGAAACCACTATCGAAAAGCAGCTGGCGCGCACACAGCGAGACAAACGCCGCCCTCTGCTACAGACCGAAGAACCGGCACGCGAAGTGCTGGAACGTCTGGCACAAGAGCGCAATGCCCTGTATGAAGAGGTTGCCGACTTTGTTGTGCACACCGATGACCAGAGCGCAAAAATCGTTGCCAATCAAATTGTAAAGCTGATCGGTATGTAATCTAGAGGACGTCCATGGAACGGTTGAAGGTCGAACTGGGTGAACGCAGCTATCCCATCGAGATAGCTGCCGGGTTGTTGCAGCGCCCCGAGGCGCTGGTATTGACCATCAAGGGCAAGCGGGTGATGATAGTGACCAACACGGTCGTTGCTCCGCTTTATCTTGAACAGGTAACCGCTCTGCTGTCGGGTTTTCAGGTTGAACACCTGATCCTGCCTGACGGCGAGGCGTACAAGAACCTGGCGACCTTTGAGCAGATCATGTCTGCTCTGCTTGAAACCAACCATGGGCGCGATACGACACTGATCGCTCTGGGGGGCGGCGTGATCGGGGATGTGGTGGGCTTTGCGGCAGCAAGCTATCAACGTGGCATTCCTTTTATCCAGATCCCGACCACTCTGCTCTCCCAGGTTGACTCCTCTGTTGGCGGTAAAACCGCTGTCAACCACCCCCTCGGCAAGAACATGATTGGGGCTTTTTATCAGCCCAAACAAGTTGTTATCGATACCGAATGTCTGAGTACCTTGCCAGCCCGCGAATTTGCCGCAGGGATGGCCGAGGTGATCAAGTACGGCATCATTTGGGATGCTGATTTCTTCAGCTGGCTGGAGCAGAACATGGTGCGTCTGCAACAGCAGGAACCTGCCGCGCTGGCCTACGCCATCAAACGCTGCTGCGAGATCAAAGCCGATGTGGTCGGTCAGGATGAGACCGAGCACGGCGTCCGTGCGCTGCTCAATCTTGGTCACACCTTTGGTCATGCCATCGAGGCCGAGCAGGGGTATGGCAACTGGCTGCATGGTGAAGCGGTATCCGCTGGCACCATGCTGGCTGCCTGGACTGCGCAGGCCCGTGGCGATATGAGCGAAGCGGACGTTGCGCGAGTGCGCGCCCTGCTGCTGGCCGCCAATCTGCCCATTCATGCGCCTGCCGATATGGATTTCGCTGCCTTTATTCGCCATATGCGCCGTGACAAGAAGGTGCTGGAAGGCAAGCTGCGTCTGGTGTTGCCGGTTGGCATCGGCCATGCGCAGGTGGTGGGGGATGTGTCCGATGCCGAGTTGCTGGCGGTGATCGAGTCTGGTCGTGACGAATAAACTGCTAAAACTTCCTTCCCAGCGGCAGCTGGTTGACCGGCTGCTGCATCTGATTGAATTCAATCACCCTTTCATTTTTCTCTCCGGTAAACCCGGTTGTGGTCGCGGTACCCTGTGCGAATCCCTGCTCGGCGTGTTGCCGGAAAAAGTGCGGGTGGTAAGCCTGATTGGTACACCTGCCATGAAGATGGTGGATGTGCGCCAGCTGTTGCTGCCACAGGTGGTGGCGCGCCCGCTCTTCAATCCACAGGATGCGCTGGCGGAGAGCTTCTTTCGCATGCTGGAGGGGAGCAAGCCAGCCACCCTGTTGCTACTGATAGAGCGGGCCGACCAGTTGCCAGCCGAACTGCTGGGAGAGTTGTGGGCGATCATCCGTCATAACGATACCCTGGCGGCGCCCCATCAGCTGGCCATTATTGTCTCGGGCAGTGACGTCTGGTGTCGTACCCAACGGCCGCAGCTCAAAGGGCGTGCCATGCCAGCCCTTGAGCTGGAAGTGCCGCCCCTGAGCCCGCCCGAGCAGCGCATCTTCTTGTATGAAAAAGCCAAAGAGCTCAAGATCCCGGCGACCCTCTTGCCCAAGCCGCAAGTGGAGGAGATCCTGAAAACGGCGAACGGACATCCGTCCACCATCATGCAGTTACTGGAGGATATCATGACCGACAGAAGGCCTAAGAAGCGTCAGGCGGAGTTGCCTGTCAAGAAGATTGCCACCGCTATCGCGCTGGTCGCTGGCGGCCTGCTGGCGCTGAGCTACCTGCTGCCTGCGCTGTTTGACAATGAAAGCAAACCGGCACTGCAGGATCCGGCGCAAAACACGGCATTGCCGATCCCGGTAGCGGGAGGCGATCCCCTCACCGCTGGCGGTTCGAATACAGATTCCGCTGCACAAGGCGCGCAAAACAGCGCTGCAGCCAGTAATCCCAATGGGGTTGTGAAAGATTGGCAGCCGGAGGCGAAAGTGCTGCCCAAATCGGTGGAGAGCGAAACTGTGACCACCGAATCAACCAATTACGAAGGGCGTCGGGTGGTGATCTCTGACGAGGTCGTGCAAAAGCTGATGACCGAACCCAAGGTGAGCGGCGCACTGCCTACTGACGTGGTGGACGAGCTGACCGGCAAGGCCCCGAACGGCACAGCCCCCAGTGGTGCAGTCGCAACCACAGCACCAACCAGCACTAGCAAGGTACAGAACCCGGTGACAACCGCAACGCCTGCGGCCACCACCAAAACCGCCAGCAACGAGCCGGTTGCCGCGCCAGCACCCAAGGTGGCCCTGACACCGGTCGCCACCTTGAACAAGAAGCCGCGTAACCACTACAGCGTTCAGCTGATGGGGGCGAGCAACACCAAGGCGGTGGATCAGTTTGTCGCCGAGCATGGTCTGGCGGGCAAGGTATGGGTCTATCAGACCAAATTCCGTGGTAGCCCCTGGTATGTGGTGCTGCAAGGGGATTATGCCGGTCTGACCCAGGCCAAGAGTGCCATTCGCAAGCTTCCGCCAGCTTTGCTGAAAGGTCAGCCCTGGCCCAAGTCGTTTGCACAGGTACAAAAAGAGCTGAAGCAATAGCCTTGATACCGGATAAGGGGGTAGAATCGTCCCCCTTTTTGGGTCTTGCCTTCTTACACACCGGATTTCCATGAAAAAAACACGCGCTTTTTTAAAATGGGCCGGGGGAAAATACTCCCTGGTTGAAGAGATTGCCGAGCGCCTGCCGGCCGGGCGTGTGTTGCTGGAGCCCTTCGTCGGGGCCGGGTCTGTGTTTCTCAACACCGACTACGACGCGTATGTGCTCAACGACATCAATCCGGATCTGATCTGCCTGTACAACCACCTCAAGCTGACGCCGGACAGTTTCATTGCCGAGGCGCGCAAGCTGTTTGTGGCAGAGCACAACCACAAGGCGGCCTATTACCGGCTGCGTACCCAGTTCAATCAGACCGAGACCACCTTCGAGCGGGCACTCTTGTTCCTGTTTCTCAACCGTCACGGTTTCAACGGACTGTGCCGCTACAACAAGAAGGGCGGCTTCAATGTGCCGTTCGGTTCCTACAAGAAACCCTATTTCCCGGAAAAAGAGCTGTGGGCCTTTGCCGAAAAGGCGCAGAAGGCGACCTTTATCTGCGAGAGCTACGCCGATGCCATCAAGCGCGCCGAAGAGGATTGGGTTATCTACTGTGATCCACCCTATGCGCCGCTCTCCACTACGGCGAGCTTCACCACCTATGCCTCCGGTGGGTTTACCCTGGATGATCAGGCGATCCTGGCGCGATTGGCCCGCCACACAGCGGCTCACAAAGGGGTGCCGGTGCTGATCAGCAACCACGATATCGAGCTGACTCGTGAGCTTTATCGCGGTGCCCGCCTCGACGAAATCCTGGTCAAGCGCACCATCAGTCGCAACGGCGGCACCCGCAACAAGGTGGCCGAGTTGCTGGCGCTCTATCCCCCCGGAATCGAACCTGAGCAGGGCTACTATCCCAGCGACAGTGAACTACTGCCACTGGTGTAACAGACCATGCGGCGCCCAAGGGCGCCGTTTTTTATGGGCGAGTCCGCGCCCGTGCCGATGCCCCAAAACCCGGGTGGCTGGGGGAGGGGAGGCGATTGCCCCATTTACCCCGCATTCGAGTCGTTTTCGCCCGCCTTTTACGTTAAAATTGCGCCGTTTTTTCTCCCTGGCTGCCAATGGATGATGCTGATGAAAGACTTTCTGATTGCCCCCTCGATCCTCTCTGCCGATTTTGCCCGTCTGGGTGACGATGTAGCCAAGGTACTGGCTGCCGGTGCCGACGTGGTTCACTTCGACGTGATGGACAACCACTATGTCCCCAACCTGACCATTGGCCCCATGGTCTGTCAGGCGCTGCGTGACTACGGTATCGAGGCCCCCATCGACGTGCACCTGATGGTCAAGCCGGTGGATCGCATCATTCCCGATTTTGCCAAGGCGGGTGCTTCCCTTATCACCTTCCATCCGGAGGCGTCTGACCACGTCGACCGTTCTCTGGGCCTGATCAAGGAGATGGGCTGCCAGGCGGGTCTGGTGCTCAATCCGGCCACCTCGCTCTCCTGCCTCGAGTATGTGATGGACAAGCTGGACGTGATCCTGCTGATGTCGGTCAACCCGGGCTTCGGTGGCCAGAGCTTCATCCCCGGTACCCTCGACAAGCTGCGTCAGGTACGTCGCCTGATCGACGAGAGTGGCCGCGATATCCGTCTCGAGATCGATGGTGGGGTGAAGGTCGACAACATTCGCGAGATCGCCGAAGCGGGTGCCGACATGTTTGTCGCCGGCTCTGCCATTTTCAGCCAGCCTGACTACAAGGCGGTGATCGACAAGATGCGTGCGGAGCTGGCTCATGTCACACGCTGAGCGCGCATTTGATTTGGTGCTGTTCGATCTGGACGGCACCCTCATTGACAGTGCCGCACAGCTGGCGCTGGCGGTCAATCTGACTCTGGCTGATCTGGGTCTGGAACAAGCTGATGAAGTGGTTATCCGTACCTGGGTCGGCAATGGTGCCGACAAGCTGATCCAGCGGGCGCTCGCCTATCGCGAGGCCGATCCCGAGCTGTTTGCCAAGGCCAGACCGATCTTTTTCCAGCACTACAACGCTTGCCTGCTGCAAGGGCTGGCGATGTATGAAGGGGTGGCGCAGAGTCTGCGCCGTCTGCAAAGCCTGGGCTACAAGCAGGCGATCGTCACCAACAAGCCGAGCGACTTTGTCGCCCCTATTCTCGATGCCCTTGGCATCAGCGATTGTTTCGAACTCTGGCTTGGCGGCAACTGCGTGCCGGTCAAGAAGCCGAGCCCGGAGCCCTTGCTGCACGCTTGCCAAGAGTTGGGGGTGAGCCCGGCTCGCACTCTAATGGTGGGCGACTCAGAAAATGACGTGCTGGCGGCCAAGGCGGCTGGCATGAAGGTGGTGGGTCTTACATACGGCTACAACTATGGCCGTCCCATCGCCGACTCCCATCCAGACTGGGTATTCGAGCAGTTTGCCCAGCTCGATGCACTTTTGGTCTAATAGCGCAGCTGGGCTGGCTGAATAACAAGGATTAACACTCTCATGACTAAACCAATCGTATTGAGCGGAGCGCAACCCTCCGGTCAACTGACCATCGGCAACTACATGGGGGCCCTGCGTCAGTGGGTCAACATGCAGGATGAGTTCGACTGCCTCTACTGCATCGTCGACCTGCACGCCATCACCACTCGCCAGGACCCGGCTGCCCTGCGCAAGGCTTGTCTGGACGCAGCCGCCCTCTATCTGGCGGTCGGTATCGATCCCAAGAAGAGCACCGTCTTCATCCAGTCTCACGTGCCGCAGCACGCTGAGCTGGGCTGGATCCTCAACTGCTATACCCAGATGGGTGAGTTGTCGCGCATGACCCAGTTCAAGGACAAGTCCGCCCGTTTCGAGAACAACGTCAACGTCGGCCTGTTCGGTTATCCGGTGCTGATGGCCGCTGATATTCTGCTCTATCAGGCCAATCAGGTACCTGTCGGCAACGACCAGAAGCAGCATCTGGAGCTGACCCGCGACATCTGCACCCGTTTCAACAACCTCTATGGTGAGGTATTCACCATGCCGGAGCCCTTCATTCCGACCGAAGGGGCGCGGGTGATGAGCTTGCAGGATCCGACCAAGAAGATGTCCAAGTCGGATGACAACGAAGCCAACTTCATCGGCCTGCTGGAAGATCCCAAGCAGATCGTCAAGAAGATCAAGCGTGCGGTGACCGACTCCGACGAGCCGGCGGTGGTGCGTTTCGATCCGGAAAACAAACCGGGTGTCTCCAACCTGCTGACCCTGATGTCCGGTGTGACCGGCCGCTCCATCCCCGAGCTGGAGCAGCACTTCGAAGGCAAGATGTACGGTCACCTCAAGACCGAAACCGCCGAAGCCGTGGTTGCGCTGTTGGAACCGATCCAGGCCCGTTTCCATGAGTTGCGTCAGGATGAGGCCCATCTGATCGCGATTCTGGCAGAAGGCGCACAAAAGGCGCGCGAAAGAGCTGAAAAAACCCTGACCAGCGTATATGATGTAGTCGGCTTCGTTCCTCGAGCCTGACATACTGGGAAGGTGTAGTAGAAGAGAGCTGGGTATTTGCCTGGCTTTCTTTATTTTCTGCCTAGCTATTTTGTTTAATTTCTTTATTTTAACCTGGGTAATATCCCCAAGAGAAAGCATGCCTGTTCAACCAACTATTTCTGCTGAAGAGCTGAGTGACAAAGGTCACTGGCTACGTAAATTTCGCAAGGCGAAAAACCTCAATACCCTGCAGTTGATGGTCTCCAATGCCATCGACAAGCACCATAAAACCCCTGCCGTTGCTGCCGCCATCTATCTGGCCGAGTGTCAGCGTGAACGGGAAATGGAACAGGGTCGTTATCTCGATCGTTAATTCTCCGCTGTTGGTTATCTCATGCTGTTGTTGATCGATAACTACGACTCTTTTACCTGGAACCTGGTGCAATATTTCGGCGCCCTGGGACAAGAGGTTGTGGTCAAGCGCAATGATGAACTGACGCTTGATGCCATAGCGCAGCTCTCCCCCCGTTTTCTGGTGATCTCTCCCGGTCCCTGTACGCCCAATGAGGCGGGGATCTCTCTCGACGCTATCAGCCACTTTGCTGGCAAGCTGCCCATTCTCGGCGTCTGTCTCGGTCATCAGTCGCTGGCGCAGGCCTTTGGCGCCCGCGTAGTGCGTGCCCGTCAGGTAATGCACGGCAAAACCTCGCTCATCCGCCATTGCAATGAGGGGGTGTTCAAGGGGCTCAACAACCCGCTTCGGGTGACTCGTTACCATTCACTGGTGGTGGAGCGCGACACGCTGCCCGACTGCTTCGAGATCACCGCCTGGAGCGAGCATGCCGATGGCTCGTTTGACGAGATCATGGGGCTGCGCCACAAGACGCTCCCTGTCGAGGGCGTTCAGTTCCATCCGGAGAGTATTTTGAGCGAACAGGGCCATCAGTTGCTGGCCAACTTTCTGGCGCGTTCATAAAAAGTTGTGATCGCCTTCTCAAGTTTGAGAGAAGGCAAAAAAAATTTCCCTGACACTTTATTCACCCCCTCTCCTGCCCAAATTATCTCTTGCCAAGCCCCCCTGAGTCGTTATGCAATGCGGTTGCCTAAAATCTCAAGAGCAATCGAACATTGTTCCTTATAGGCCGTCTTGTTACAGACTTTTTACTTTATTTCTGTGATAATCCCGTCACGTTTACACGGATTTAACTTTTGGGCGGTGGATTATTCTGTCGCCGAATCGAAGGAGAGCTATATGTCAGAGTTGTTGGCAGTGACACGTGAAGTGTTTGATGAAGTGATGGTTCCCAACTATGCGCCCGCCAAGATCATCCCGGTGCGTGGTGAAGGGTCACGTGTCTGGGATCAGGAAGGGCGCGAGTATGTCGACTTCGCCGGTGGCATCGCCGTCAACGGTTTGGGTCACTGTCATCCCAAGCTGGTCGAGGCCCTGAAAACCCAGGGCGAGAAGCTGTGGCACCTCTCCAACGTCATGACCAACGAGCCGGCCCTGCGTCTGGCCAAGAAGCTGGTCGCCGCCACCTTCGCCGACAAGGTCTACTTCTGCAACTCCGGCGCCGAAGCGAACGAAGCCGCTCTCAAGCTGGCTCGCCGCTACGCCATCGAGAAGTTTGGCGAGCAGAAGACCCAGATCATCGCCTTCAATCAGGGCTTCCACGGTCGCACCTTCTTTACTGTCAGCGTCGGTGGCCAGGCAGCCTACTCCGATGGCTTCGGTCCCAAGCCCGGTGACATTACCCATGTTCCCTACAACGATCTGGCTGCGCTGGCCGAGGTGATCTCCGACAACACCTGCGCCGTGGTGATGGAGCCGCTGCAAGGGGAGGGTGGCATCATTCGTCCTACCGACGAGTTTGCCAAAGGGGTGCGCGAGCTGTGTGACAAACACAATGCCCTGCTGGTGTATGACGAAGTGCAGTCAGGGGTTGGCCGGACCGGTGATCTCTATGCCTATATGGGGCTCGGCGTCACGCCGGACATCCTCACCAGCGCCAAGGCGCTGGGTGGCGGTTTCCCCATCGGCGCCATGCTGACCACCGACGAGATTGCTTCTTACCTGAAAGTGGGCACTCACGGCTCTACTTACGGCGGCAACCCGCTGGCCTGTGCGGTGGCGGAAGCGGTGATCGATGTGATCAATACCCCGGAGGTGCTGGCGGGCATCAAGCAGCGCGAACAGTTGTTCCGCGATGGCCTTGAAGCCATCAATGCCAAATACCACTGCTTTAGCGAGATCCGCGGCAAGGGTCTGCTGCTGGGCGCGGCCCTGAGCGATGCCTACAAGGGGCGTTCCCGCGACTTCCTGCTGGCCTCCATCGATCAGGGGCTGATGGCACTGGTGGCTGGTACCAACGTGGTTCGTTTTGCCCCTTCACTGGTGATCCCGGAAGCGGACATCAAGGAAGGGTTGGCCCGCTTCGAGAAGGCGGTTGCCCAGGTGGTTAACGCCTGATTCCAAATTGAGGTGGGG
This sequence comes from Aeromonas sp. R4-2, assembly GCF_040908295.1. Classification (NCBI taxonomy): domain Bacteria; kingdom Pseudomonadati; phylum Pseudomonadota; class Gammaproteobacteria; order Aeromonadales; family Aeromonadaceae; genus Aeromonas; species Aeromonas sp. R4-2. Next base: position 213,074 of record NZ_JBFODL010000025.1, read on the forward strand.
AGCTCTCCCGGCAGGAGCCGGGACCCCACCTGTCGTCAATGAAAGGGAGTTGTCATTTATGTTGGTTATCCGTCCCATCGAGCAAAAAGATTTTGCCGGGCTCAAGACCTGCGCCATCGAGTCCGGCACCGGCATGACCTCGTTGCCCGTCAACGATGAGTTGCTGCAGCGCAAGATCGATGCCTCTACCCAGACTTTTTCCGACAAGCCCGCAGGCAAGGGGGACTGCCTTTACTTCTTCGTGGCTGAGGATCTGGAGACCGGCGAGATGGTGGGCACCTGTGCCATCGATGCCGCGGTTGGCCTCTCCCAGCCGTTTTACAACTACCACATCGGCAAGGTGGTGCACTCTTCTCCCAAGCTCGGCATCTACAACGTCGTTGAAACCCTGACCCTCTCCAACGACTACACCGGCAACTCCGAGCTTTGCACCCTGTTTTTGCGCGAATGTGCCCGCGAGGGGCTCAACGGCCGCCTGCTCTCCAAGCACCGCTTCCTGTTTATGGCCGAGCACCCCGAGCTGTTTGACGAGACCGTCTTCGCCGAGATGCGCGGCGTCTCCGATGCCAACGGTCACAGCCCCTTCTACGAGTGGCTGCAAACCCATTTCTTCTCGATGGATTTTCCCACCGTCGACTATCTGACCGGCATCGGCAAGAAGCGCTTTATCGCCGAGTTGATGCCCAAGTACCCGATCTACGTCAATTTGCTGAGCAAGGAGGCGCGGGCCGTTATCGGTCAGACCCACGAGAAGACCCGTCCAGCCATCAAGATGCTGCAGGACGAGGGCTTCGTGAACCGTGGCTACGTCGATATCTTCGATGCGGGCCCCACCGTCGAGTGTGACGTGAAGAATATCCGCAGTGTGCGCCGCAGCAAGAAGCTGCGGGTGTTGGTGGGCGAGCCCATCGGTGGCAAGACCCACCTTATCTGCAACAGCCGTTTCGAGCATTACCGCGCCTGCTACGGCAATATCCGGGTCGATCTCGACAAGCACGAAGCCATTATCCCGCCCAAGATGGCGGCGGCACTCAAGGTGCAGGATGGCGACATGGTGCGGGTGGTTGACCTCGACTGAGGCAAACAGGACAAGCAAACCGATTATCAGACAGGCAGCCGAGGCTGCCTGCCAGCGACAGGGAGTGAATGGATGAGCCAGTTAGTGCAATTTATCGACGGTCAGTGGCTTGCCGGTGAAGGCAAGCCGTTCGAGTCACGGGATCCGGCCAAGAACGAGGTGATCTGGCAGGGGGCTACCGCCAGTGCGGCGCAGGTCGATGCCGCCGTCAAGGCCGCCCGTGCCGCCTTCTACCACTGGGCGGACATGAGCCTTGAGGATCGTCTGGCCATAGTGCGTCGTTATGCCGACCTGCTTGGCGAGCAGAAAGAGGTGCTGGCCCTGACCATCGCCCGCGAAACAGGCAAACCGCTGTGGGAGACCCGCACCGAAGTAGCCGCCATGCAGGGCAAGATTGCCATCTCCATTCGTGCCCATGACGAGCGTACCGGCACCGTTGAAAATGCCATGCCGGGCGCCAAGGCGTTTGTCCGTCACAAGCCCCACGGTGTGGTTGCGGTGTTCGGCCCTTACAACTTCCCGGGCCATCTGCCCAACGGCCATATAGTCCCGGCGCTGATTGCGGGTAACGCCGTGGTGTTCAAACCCTCCGAGCTGACACCCATGGTGGCCGAAGCCATGGTCAAGGTGTGGCAGGAGGCGGGGCTGCCCAAGGGCGTGCTCAATCTGGTGCAAGGGGAGGTCGAGACCGGCAAGTCGCTGGCTGGCAACCCGGATATCGACGGCCTCTTCTTCACCGGCTCCTCCCGCACCGGGCATTTCCTCCATCAACAGTTTGCCGGCCAGCCGGGCAAAATTCTGGCCCTCGAGATGGGCGGCAACAATCCGCTGATCGTGAAAGACGTGAGCGACATAGACGGCGCCGTCCATGCCATCGTCCAGTCGGCGTTCATCACTTCCGGTCAGCGCTGTACTTGCTCTCGCCGTCTGTTTGTCGAGCGCGGTGAGCGGGGCGATGCCCTGGTCAATCGACTGGTCGAGGTGGTCGGCCAGATCAAGGTCGGCCTCTATGACGCCGCCGAGCAGCCTTTCATGGGTTCGATGATAAGCGAGAAGGCAGCACAGGGCATGGTCGAGGCGCAAGCCAACCTGCAGCGCCTCGGTGGCGAGAGCCTGCTTACCCTCAAGCACCTGGAAGCGGGCACCGGCTTTGTCTCCCCGGGCATTATCGATGTGACCTCAGTGAGCGAGCTGCCGGATGAAGAGTACTTCGGCCCGCTGCTGCAACTCATTCGCTATGACGATTTCGATGCCGCCATCGATCAGGGCAACGCCACCCGTTATGGTCTCTCGGCCGGTCTGCTGGGGGACAAGGAGGCGGACTGGCACCACTTCTTCAAGCGGATCCGCGCCGGTATCGTCAACTGGAACAAGCCCATCACCGGTGCCTCCAGTGCAGCGCCGTTTGGTGGCATTGGCGCCTCTGGCAACCACAGGGCTAGCGCCTACTACGCCGCAGACTACTGTGCGTATCCGGTTGCCTCTGTCGAAGACAGCAAAGCCGCTATGCCGGATCAACTGTCGCCCGGCCTGCGCTTCTAATAACGACACGGGGCATCCAGCGGTGCCCCCATCTGTACCCGCAATCAAAGGAAAGAGAGATGCAAAAGGATATCGACACCCTGTTCAGCCATCTGTGGGACAACTACATCAAGGTGACCCCGAGCGCCCTCAAGGTGCACACCCTGCTGGGTGGCGGCGAGCCCATCGTCAACGATCACGTGGCGTTTCGTACCTACAACCTGCCCAAGCTGGGGCTGGAGAAGCTGGCCGCCCACTTCCTGGCGCTCGGTTACGAGCAGAAGGGCGAGTATGTCTTCAAGGCCAAGAAGCTCTACGCCAAGCACTTCGAGCATCAGGATTCGGATGCTCCCAAGGTGTTTATCAGCGAGCTGAAGGTGGAAGAACTCTCCCCAGCGGCGCAGGCCATCATCCACAAGCTGGCGGATCAGGTGCCCGAACATCTGACCGATACCCCGGCATTTCTCTACACCGGTGCCCCCTGGCAGGTCTCCTATGCCGATTATCAGACCCTGCTGGCGGAGAGCGAGTACGCGGCCTGGATGGCTGCATGGGGCTATCGTGCTAACCACTTCACGGTCAATATCAACAAGTTGAAGGATTTCGACACCATCCATCAGGTCAATGCGGCGCTCAAGGCGGCGGGTTTTGTGCTCAACAGCGTGGGTGGCGAGGTGAAAGGGGACCCGCAGGTGATGCTGGAGCAATCCTCCACCATGGCCGACAAAGCCGAGGTGCCGTTCAGCGATGGGGTGCGTACCATCCCGAGCTGCTTCTACGAGTTTGCCCTGCGCTATCCGCAGGCCGATGGCGTGCTCTATCCGGGCTTTGTCGAGGCCTCGGCGGACAAGATCTTCGAATCGACGAATGCCATGTAACGGGAGCCACCCTGTTTCAGTCGCAACGCCTCCTTTGTGGAGGCGTTTTGTTTGGCGCAGAGTGACGGTGGCGAGTGTTGTCTGACGCCGCGTGGGGAGGGGATTTGTACGGCGCTCAACCGGTAAATGTGTGTTGATAAAAATGTGAACTAGATCACTTGAGACGACACAGATTGACGCTGGCGGTGGAGCAAAAAGGAGTAGAATGGCGCTTTATTTTTGCGGGGCCAATCGATGCCTAACTATCACTTTTTCAAGCAGGGTCAGGCGCTTACCTATCTAGATGCCAATGCACCCAGCTATAGCGATGAGCGTCGTCAACTGGTCGAACAGGGATTTGCCGCCATCGCCGCCCCCACCTTTGCAGATACCCCGGCCGAAGCCCTTGAGCTGCTTCGCACTCATCAGGCACTACAGGATGAGGCCAACGCCAACGCCCTTTGTCTGACGGTTGCCACTATTCCGGCGGTGATCGCAACTCTGTCTGGGCACTGACGCTGCCGCCAAGCTCACGTAAACAAAAAATGGTGCCACTGTGATGGCACCATCCTATCGGTTTGTCTGCTTGCCCTGAGCCGTTTAGCGCTGGTGCAGGTCACCTTCGATAACCAGCACGGTATCCATCCCCGCCGCCTTGCCAGCCTCAAGCCCGATGCGGGTATCTTCAAACACCAGACAGTTGGCCGGATTGGCGCCGAGCAATTCGGCCACCTGCAAGAAGGTATCAGGGTGCGGCTTGTGGTTGGTGACATCATCGGCGCTCACCACCACAGAGATATAGGCATCGAGCCCGGTACTTTTCAGGATGGAGTCCGCCTGATTGCGCGGTGAGCCGGTGCCAATCCCCATCTTCACCTTGCCGTGATAGTGCCTGACCAGCTCCCACATCTTGGGAAAGACGCTGACCTTGTCGATATGTTCCATATAGAGGGCAATCTTGCGACGGGTAAAAGCCTCGACATCCACCGTCAGCCCCTGCTGCTCGGCCAGCATGGCGATGATCTTGCGGGTGGGAATGCCGCCGTACTGATAGAGCTGTTCCCGCTCGAAGGGGATGCCGAATTCGGCGCAGGTGAGCTCCCAGGCATCCAGATGAAGGGGCATGGAATCGACCAAAGTGCCATCCATATCGAAAATCAGGGCATCGTAGTGATCAAACCCGTACTGCTCACGCTCGCTCATGGGGGCTCCTTGAATCAAATAGAGCAGGCTAGCAGAAACGGTCGGCGTTTTGTGGGATCGGCCTCATGGTTGGGCAGATTGCGGCCGCCGTTTTTTCTATCTCTTGCTGATTTGTGAGACAATAATCCGTTCATTGCCGGATACTTTGGCATATCAGATCTGCGAGTCCGCTTATGACCTCGAAAATATCCCCCAAAACTATTTTCTCCAGTGTGGCGCTGGTGATCGCGCTTGGTTCACTGGAAAAGAGCATAGTCACTACCCCGCTGCCCATGATTGGCGCCGAGCTGCACGCTGGGGCCGCCCTTACCTGGGTGGTCACCGCCTACCTGCTGGCTGCCACCGCCGTGTTGCCTCTCTACGGCAAGCTGAGCGATCTCTTTGGCCGGGTGCGGATGCTCAATATCGGCATCGGCCTGTTTCTGGCTGGCTCGGTGGCCTGCGCGCTCTCCCTGGATCTGCCGACCCTGTTGGCTGCACGGGTGCTGCAAGGGCTGGGAGGCGGCGGCCTGATTGCCCTCGCGTTTACCGTGATTGCCGACACCATTCCGCCGCGGGAGGTGGGCAAGTATCAGGGTTACATCTCAGCGGTCTATGCAGTCTCCAGCATCGCTGGCCCCTTGCTTGGCGGCTACTTCACCGAGCAACTCAGCTGGCGCTGGATCTTCTGGATCAATCTGCCGCTCGGGGCGCTGTCGGTCTTTCTCATCAACCGCAACCTCAAGCAGCTCAACGTGCGCCGCCACAGTCGCTTCGACTGGAAGGGGGCGGGTCTGCTGATTACCGTCACCACGCTCACCCTGTTGCTGCTCTCGCCGGAAGCGGCGCTGCCTGCAGTCTGGCTCTCGGCGGCGCTGGGCGTCGCGTTGCTGCTGCTGGTTCTGATTGAGCGGCGTGCCCACGACCCCATTCTGCCTGTCCATCTGGCCCGGCTGCCCGGCTATCTGGTGAGCGTGCTGCTGGTGATGCTCTCCCAGTTGCTGATGTTTGCCGTGCTGGTCTATCTGCCGTTGCAGATGCAGTGGCAGAAGGGGATGAGCGCCAGCGAGAGCGGCGCCATCATGGTCATCTTCATGATCTGCATCACTGCCGGGGCCTTTGTCGGTGGCAAGCTGATTGGCCGTACCGGTCACTACAAAAGCTTTGTTGCGGTCGGTTTTGCGCTGGCGGCAGTGGCTCTGTGGCAGATCCACTTCGATGCCTGGGTCAAGCTGGCGCTCGGGTTTGCCGGTATTGGTCTGGGTCTGGTGCTGCCCGCCCTCTCGGTGGTGGTACAGAATGCCCTGCCACGGGAAGATCGCGGCATCGGCATGTCGCTGTTCAACTTCGGGCGGGAGCTTGGCGGTGCCGTCGGCGTGGCCATCTGCTCCATGCTGTTTCATTTCCGCCTGCCAGCCGGCAGCGGTGGCGATCTGAGCCGGCTCGCCCCCGATCTGCTGGCCCCGGGCTTCAGCGCGACCTATATCGGCATGGCATTGATCGCCACGCTGGCGCTGCTCATCACCCTGCTGGCGTTGAAGCGCCACGAGCTGGCCTCCATCAGCGCCTGATTTGGCCTGCGCCGATATTGGCTCACCATAGCTAGCATCAGGGCTCCCCGCGGGGAGCCCTGATTGTTATTTGGCGAATAGCGTGGCTGTTGCCATCAAGCCATACGTGGCTTACTCCTGCGCCGGACTCTCCTTGCCTGCAAGTTGACTCAACCAGGCGAAGCGGCGGTTGGCCTCCTGCTCCGCTTCTTCATAGAGCTGGCTGGCCACCTCCGGCAGCTGACGCTCCAGCCGCTGGAAGCGGGGCTCATGGCGCAAGGTCTCGGCCAGCGAGGCATTGGGTGCCCGCGAGTCGAGTGCCAGCGGCAACTTGCCCTCGTCGGCGCGGCGCGGATCGAAGCGGTAGAGCGGCCAGAAGCCGGTGGCTGTCAGCTGCTTCATCTGCTCATGGCTCTCGGCCATGTCGTAGCCATGCTCCTCGCAGGGGCTGTAGGCGATGATGAGCGACGGTCCCGGATAGGCTTCCGCCTCCTGAATCGCCTTCACCGTCTGGTTCATTTGGGCGCCGAGGGAGATCTGCGCCACATAGACGTGGCCATACATCATCACGCTGGCCCCGAGATCCTTGCGTGCCTTGCGTTTGCCCTGCTCGCCAAACTTGGTGATGGCACCGAGCGGGGTGGCCTTGGACTGCTGGCCGCCGGTGTTGGAGTAGCACTGGGTGTCGAGCACCAGCACATTGATGTTCTCCCCCAGACTCAGCACATGGTCGAGTCCGCCAAAGCCGATGTCGTAGGCCCAGCCATCGCCGCCGATGAGCCAGACCGATTTTTCCACCAGATAGTCCGCATCGCGAGCCAGCTCAAGGGCCTCCGGAGTCTTGCTCTCTTGCAGCAGCTCCCGCAACTGCTGGATATGGGCCCGCTGCTCGGAAACCGGCAGGGTGGCATCGCCGAGCACCTCGCGTAGCGCTGCCGGTATGGTGTCGCCCAGGCTCGCCAGCAGACGGCGAACCCGCTCCCTGTGTTGATCGACGGTAAGACGGAACCCCAGTCCGAACTCGGCGTTGTCTTCAAACAGCGAGTTGGCCCAGGCCGGCCCGCGCCCGTCGGCGTTGGTGGTGTAGGGGGTGGTAGGCAGGTTGCCGCCATAAATGGACGAGCAGCCGGTGGCGTTGGCAATCAGCAGCCGATCGCCATAGAGCTGGGTCAGCAACTTGATATAGGGAGTCTCGCCACAGCCGGAGCAGGCGCCCGAGTATTCAAACAGCGGCGAGATGAGCTGGGAGGTGCGGATGTCGATGCGTTCCAGCTGCTCGGCGCTGCGCTCTGGCAGGTCGAGGAAGAAGTCGTAGTTGGCCTTCTGCTCGTCGAGGTGATCGAGCCGTGAAGCCATATTGATCGCCTTGTGATCCGGGTTGCTGCGATCCTTGGCCGGGCACACCTCGACGCAGAGGTTGCAGCCGGTGCAATCCTCTGGCGCCACCTGCAGCACGTACTGCTGGCCGCGCATGTCGCGGGATTTCACATCCAGCGCATCGAGAGTGGCGGGAGCTGCGACCAGCGCATCCGGTTCTACCACCTTGGCGCGAATGGCCGAGTGGGGACAGGCGGCGACGCAGTAGTTGCACTGGGTACAGAGCTCCGCCTCCCAGATAGGGATCTCCTTGGCGATATTGCGCTTCTCCCAGCGGGTGGTACCGACCGGCCAGGTGCCATCCGGCGGGAAGGCGGAGACCGGCAGGCTGTCACCCAGTCCCGCCAGCATGGCGGCGGTGACGGTCTGGACAAAATCGGGGGCCTTGGCTGAAACCACCGGTGGGCGCGGGCGACTGGCGGGATCCAGCTCACCCAGCGGCACCCGGGTCAGAGCGGCGCAGGTTGCCTCCAGTGCCATCCAGTTGCGCTCGACCAGAGTCTGCCCCTTGCTGCCATAGCTGGCGGCGATGGCCTGCTTCAGCAGGCTGGTCGCCTCTGTGGGGGGAATGATGGCGCTGAGCTGGAAGAAGGCCATCTGCATCACGGTATTGATGCGGTTGCCGAGCTGGCAGTCGCGGGCAATTTTGGCGGCGTTGATGATGTAGAAGCGCGCCTCTTTCTCGCGCAGGGCGTGCTGTACCTCGCTGGGTAGGCGTTGCCAGATCTCCGCTTCGCTGTAGGGGGTGTTGAGCAGGAAGATACCACCCGTTTTCAAGCGCTCCGCCATCCGGTACTTGTCGACAAACTGCCACTGATGGCAGCCGATAAAGTCCGCCTCTTCCACCAGATAGGCCGATTGGAGCGGTCGCTCGCCTACCCGGAGGTGAGAGACGGTGAGGCCGCCCGCCTTTTTGGAGTCGTAGACGAAATAGCCCTGCGGATAGAGGCCGGTGTGGTTGCCGAGGATCTTGATGCTGTTCTTGGCCGCCGAGACGGTGCCATCGCTGCCAAGACCGTAGAAGAGTGCCTCCAGCTTGTGTTGCTGGCCGTGGATGGGGCTTTGCGAATTCAGCGCGGGCAGCGGTAGCGAGAGACCTGTGATGTCATCGAAGATGCCGACGGTAAAGCGCGGGCGCGGGTTCTCCTGCGCCAGTTCGGCAAACACTGCCAGCGCGCAGGCGGGGCCGAACTCTTTGGAGGAGAGGCCATAGCGACCGCCGATGACCCGCGGCAGGCTTGCCCGCTCGCCCCGGCTGACCGCTTCGGCAAGCGCCGTCATCACATCGAGATAGAGGGGCTCGGCCTGTGCGCCCGGCTCTTTGGTGCGATCCAGCACGGCGATGGTGCGGGCACTCTCGGGAATCGCGGCCAACAGGTGCCCGGCCGAGAAGGGACGGAACAGCCGCACCTTCACCAGCCCCACCTTCTCCCCTTGGGCAAGCAGGCGTTCGATCACCTCTTCACAGGTGCCGATGGCCGAGCCCATCAGCACCACTATCCGCTCCGCCTGCGGGTGGCCGACATATTCAAACGGCCGGTAGTAGCGGCCGGTCTGCTCGCCAAAGGCTTGCATCGCATCGTTCACATGGCCATAGGCGGCGTCATACCAGGGGTTGCTCGCCTCCCTGCACTGGAAGTAGGTGTCCGGGTTGGCGGCGGTGCCGCGAATGACCGGTTTGTCGGGGGTGAGCGCCCGGTCACGATGAGCACGGATGGCATCTGCGGGCAGCAGGGCACGCAGAGTGTCGTCAGCGAGCGGCGCTATCTTGGCGATCTCGTGAGAGGTACGAAAGCCGTCGAAGAAGTGGATAAAGGGGAGGCGGCTGTTGAGGCTCGCTATCTGCGAAATCAGGGCAAAGTCCTGCGCCTCCTGCACATTGCTGGCACAGAGCATGGCGCAGCCGGTCTGGCGCACCGCCATCACGTCCGAGTGATCGCCAAAGATCGATAGCGCGTGGGCCGCTACGGTGCGCGCCGCCACATGCAGTACGAAGGGGATGAGCTGACCTGCCAGCTTGTAGAGGTTGGGGATCATCAGCAGCAAACCCTGCGACGAGGTAAACGAGGTCGCCAGCGCGCCGGTCTGCAGGGCGCCGTGGACGGCGGCGATGGCCCCCCCTTCCGATTGCATCTCGACAACCCGGGGCACATCCCCCCACAGGTTCTTGCCTCGCTCGCTCGACCAGGCCGACGACTGCTCAGCCATGGCCGAGCTGGGGGTGATGGGGTAGATGGCGATGACTTCGCTGGTGCGGTACGCCACCGAGGCGACTGCGTTATTCCCGTCTGTGGTGATCATCTGTTTTCCACTTTGCTATGCCAGTTTGAAGGCCGATAGTTGCATCGGCAATGGATAGGTCGCTGGCATAGTAAGAGGGGCAATGAGAGCGTATCAAACGGGATAAATAATCAATTAATAAGTCAGTAATAGTGGTTAATTTAATCCCACCGCGTGGGAGCGTGATTTTCTGCTGGTAGCCAACGTGGGGCGATTGACGGGCCATTGGTATGGCCCGTCAGCACGGGGTTAACCCTGATCCACTTGCAGCCAGATGGCGCACTGATAAGGGGCGAAGAGTGGCTGTGGTTCGCTTGGGTAATTGGCCAGCAGCAACCGCATCTTGTGTGTCACCTTGTCGAAGTGGGGCATCGGCAAGGGGTTCGCCGTGAGATTGGCGAGCAGCAGCAGGGTGTGCCGCTCTGTGCTGGCCGGATCCTGCCAGTGGCGGCGGTAGCTGATGCGCTCGGGATCATCCCCATCCAGCAGCTCGAAATTGCCGTGGCGAATGACCGGGTGAGCCTTGCGCAGGGCGATGAGCTGGCGATAGCAGTGAAACGGCGAGTCGGGGCGGGCCAGCTGCTCGGCGGCATTAATCTCGATGTGATTGGCGTTGAGGGCAATCCAGGGCGTGGCTGTGCTGAAATCGGCGTGGGGGCCGGCGTCCCACTGCATCGGGGTACGGGCGTTGTCGCGGCCGATGGCATCGAGCCGCCGACTCAGCTCGACAGGATCCAGCCCTGACTGGCTGGCGCGGTAGTTGATGGCCTCCACATCGCGCAGCTCGCCCGGCTGCCAGTGGCGGTTGGTCATGGCGAGCTCCTCCCCCTGATAGATGAAGGGAGTGCCCTGCATCATATGCAGCACCATGGCCCACAGGTTGGCGCTGGTTTCACGCCACTCTGACCTGTCATCGCCAAAGCGTGATACGGCGCGGGGCAGGTCGTGGTTGCCGAGAAACAGGCTGTTCCAGCCCTGACCGTGCAGCCCTTGCTGGTGGCGGGCCATGGCTCGCTTGAAGGCGAGGAGATCAAAGCGGGATGACCACTTGTCACTGCCCAGCCCCAGATGCTCGAAGTTGAACACCATGCTGAACTCGCTGCCGTCGTGGTTTGAATAGTTCTGCATATGGGCGAGGTCGGCCCCCCAGGTCTCCCCCACAGTGATGATCCCCTTGCCGCCGAAGCTCGCTGCATTGAGCTCGCGGATATAGTCGTGCAGGCGCGGGCCATTGCTCATGGCAAGCCGGTCCCACTCCTTGCTCACCATGTCGATCACATCGAAGCGAAACCCCTTGATCCCTTTGCCCAGCCAGAAGTTGATCACCTCTGCCATTTCGGCACGCACCGCCGGGTTGTCCCAGTCCAGATCGGCCTGACTCACATCGAAGTTGTGCAGGTAGTAGCGATCAAGCGCTGGCACATACTGCCAGCCGCTGCCGCCAAAAATCGAGGTAATGGGGTGAGCATCGACAAAGGCTTGATCCCGGAATACGTAATAACCCTGATAACGGGGATCCCCGGCCAGTGCCTTCATAAACCACTCGTGCTCGGTGGAGGTGTGGTTGGCAACGATATCCATCATGATGCCGATGCCGTGAGCGGCCGCTTCGGCTATCAGCAGCTCCATCTCGGCCAAGGTGCCAAAGGCGGGGTCGATGGCGCGGTAGTCCGCCACGTCGTAGCCGTTGTCCCGCTTGGGGGAGCGATAGATGGGGGTGAGCCAGAGCATATCGACACCAAGCTGTGCCAGATAGTCGAGGCGCTGGCGGATGCCGTTGATATCGCCCATGCCGTCGCCATCGCTGTCCTGAAAACTCATGGGGTAGATCTGGTAGATGACGCAGCTATCGAGGTTGATGGCGGGCGTGTGGCGGGGTTGCGGGTTCATCAGCGTGGCCGGTTGGGGGAAGAGATTTTCTATCTTACGCAGATGAACGGGCAGTCAACAGGGCAGGGGAAGCCTTGAAAAGGGTTCCATTATTGGCTGATTGCCAAAAGTGCGGGAAGGGTCACAAAGGTGCCATCCCAGGCCACGGAGGTGGTCGGGATGGCACGGCACTTAGCACTGATACTCTGCAGGAATACAGGTTATTGAGCAGCCTTGGCCTGCTCGTTGCGCTGCTCCTGCTGGCGTTCCGCCTGCGCCTCCAGCTCCTTGCCGAGGAAGTAGTTCAGGAAGGTGCGGATCACCGCGATGATGGCGAGGCGGATCAGCTCCTCCTTGCTCGGCGCGACCGTGGTGGCCAGGATGTCGGCGGCCAGCTGGAACTCCAGCGCCAAGATGAGCCAACTGCCGAAACAGAGGCGAATGCGCGGAAAGCCGGGCTGGTGATCTCGCACTCTTGCCGCCAGCCAGAGGGTCTTGCCAAGCCCTATCACCACACAGGCGATGGAGATGATCTCCAACAGCAGCTGGAACAGCTCGACCCCGTGCATCATCCCCTCTTTCAGGCTCGCTACCTCAAACACTCGGGTCACCTCCATGATTCAAAAGAGGACACTGTTAACACATCGCTCGGCAAAGGCCAAATCAGAGTCTCCTGATAAGCAGTGAGAGCTGTTCAATGAGCTGACGCGCAGTGGGGCTGACTCCGGCCAACTGGAAGAAGCCGTGTATAACACCCAGTTGCCGCTGACAGGTGGTTGTGACGCCGGCTTGTAGCAGTTTGCGATAGAGGGCTTCCCCTTCATCGCGCAGCGGATCATATTCCGCCGTTACGATATGGGTCGGCGGCAATCCTGACAGGGCTGGATGGTGGAGCGGGCTGGCTTCGGGATGAGTGGCGGGTAGCTCGCCCAGATAGGCGTGAAAACCGCTTAACAGCATGTCGCGGGTGATGAGGTAGTCATCCCCTAGCTGCCGATAGCTGTCACTGTCGCCCGCAGCATCGAGCATCGGATAGATGAGCAGTTGGGCTGCAGGCAAGGGTGCGCCTTGCTCCTGGAGTCGCAAGGTGGTGATCAGGGCGAGGTGGCCGCCTGCACTGTCGCCCGCAAGGACAATCCGTGCCGGATTCCCATGCCATTTCTCCACATCGGCCATGATGGCGAGCGTAGCAGCCAGTGCGTCGTCGTGTGCTGCAGGATAGGTGTGTTCAGGGGCAAGGCGGGTATGTACCGCGAACACCAGTGCTTCGGCGCGATTACACAGCATGCGCATCTGGCGGTCGTGGGTGTCGAACTCGCCGCTGACAAAACAGCCGCCATGAAAGTAGATCAGGGCCGGACGGTTTGCGCTTGAGGTGGGCGCTGGCTGATAGAGGCGAATGGAATAATGGCCGTTTTGCCACTCTTCGATAGCGCCAACCTCCTCCCGTTCACCGCCCAATATGGCCGAAGCAAGATAGCCTTCACGTCGCGCCTGCCAGCTCAGGCTACTCGCCTTGGGGCGGCCTGCAGCGATGAACTCCGCCACCATGGCCGCAATGGCCGGTTCAAGTTGTATATCCATAACGCACCAATAACTGTATATAAAAACAGTTATTTTGCGCCTTTAGCCAGAGAGCGCAACCGGCGTTAGCTGAGGCAGCTCACAAAATCAGACTTCAAGCAGCTGGAATTCAATCACATAGAGCGGCGGCAGATCGGGGTAGATATCGCGGATCACCTGTTTGAGCTCAGGGAGGGTCATGTTCTCCTGACGGGCATGCTCGTCATTCAGTTCATCGAAGGTGACCGCCTGGACCGAGAGCACCTCTATGGTGCCGAAGGGCTGGTGTTCCGGGTTGGTGAACAGCGCCAGCCGCTGGCCAAGCTTCCAGTTGGCCTCGCTCTCGTCGCGGATGGTGATGGTCTTGCGGCCCGCCTGAATATCGGCAACGAAGCGGCTGAAGAAGGTGAATTCGGGATAGGAATGGGCAGACATGGTGACTCCTGACTGGGTGAATCGAAATGAGGTGAAAGGAAATCAAAGATCGAGATAGGCGCGCAGCCTGGCCAGATCGGCGATGACGGGGCCGTCGCTGCCGTCGGCAACTATGCCCTGTTCGACCAGCTCCTTGAGGGCGCGGCGGTAGACCCGCTCTGTGGTGCCGAAGCGCGCCGCCTCATGGGCCCGCTTGCGTGACCCCAGCATGGGGGTGCGCTGGCGTTCTCGCCACAACTCGTAGGCGATGTTGTAGGCGATGGGGTGGAGCAGCCGGCTGGTGGTGATCTCCAGGGTATCGAGATAGTCGCTGGCAAGTGCGGCGGCGAAAAAGAGGGTCAGCTCGGGTTCGGCCAGCAGCCGCTGGGCCAGCTTGTGGGCGCAGATGACCCGGGCATCCAGCTCGGTCTCGGCCACCACGTTCCACTGCACCGGGGTGGCGCTGAAGAACTCCATCTCGCCAAAGATCTGGCTGTGACACTCAATCTCGCCGAGTTGGAAGCGGCGGCCCGAGTGCACTGTGCTGTTGAGGGAGACCCGGCCATGTTCGACCAGATAGAGCTGCTCGCTCTGCTCCCCCTGCCGCATGATCAATTCGCCCGGCAGGTAGCGGCGCAGAAACAGGGTGCAGGTGTCGAGCGCCGCGGCAAAGCGGGGTTCAAGCTGCTGGAGTTCGGCGTGAAAACGGCCGAGGGGGTAGGGCTGTTGCTGCATGACTTGCCTGTCGCACCGGATGACGAGGGCCATGAGGCTAGCAAGAGTGCGGGCCGGATACCAGCCCGCACGGTAGCGGATGTGCCGCAGTTAACGGTTTGCGCTTTATTGCACCAGAGCGTGGAGGGCGGCGGCGATGGCTTGCTGCTCACCAGCCATCATCGCCTGTTCGGCGCTGGCGTAATCCGCCACCCCTTGTTGCACATCCTGCTCGAACCGCACCACGTTGCAGAGCACGGCGGCGACCCGCACCTTGCGCAGGCGACCCACGGTCAGCAGGGAGGCGGTCTCCATGTCAGCGCCCAGTACGCCACGGGCATGCCAGTAGCGGCACACCTCCTGCTCATCATCCCGATAGAAGCTGTCGTGGGAGCGTACCAACCCGTGCCAATGAGGCTGGCTGCCGGTTGCCACATGGTTGAGCAAGGCGGCCTGCAGCCAGATATCGGCGCAGGCGGGGTACTCGGCGGGCAGATAGGCCTGTGAGGCACCCTCATTGCGTACAGCCCCTTCCACCACGATAAGGTCGCCCAGCCCGATGTCGTGCTGCAGGGCACCGGCGGAGCCGACCCGAATAAGCGAGCGGGCACCGGCTTGCACCAGCTCCTCCAGCGCTATGATGGCCGAGGCGCCGCCGATGCCGGTGCTGCAGACCGTGATGGGCAGCCCCTGATAGCGGCCGTTGATGAGGCGAAACTCCCGGTTTTGCCCCAGCACTTCACACTGTTCGAGCTGGCTGGCGATGCGATCGACCCGGGCCGGGTCGCCGCACAGTACCACCCGCTCGGCAATCTGGTCGGGGCGGCACTGGAGATGGGGTAACAGACTCATGGCTTACAGACCTTGTGGCTGGCGCTTGGCGGCAATCACCCAGAGGCGAGTGCCGTTGGCGGCGATAAACAGCAGGATCAGGTACTCCAGCGACATGGCGTAAACGCCCTGCGCGGCATAGACACCGATGCTGATGATGTTGATGACGACCCAGAGGATCCAGTTCTCCACGTATTTGCGGGTCATCAGGATCTGGGCGACCACCGAGAGCACCGTCATGCTGGCATCCCAGAAGGGGAAGGCATCAGGGGAGGGCTCGGGGGTGGCAAGGTTGGCACCAAACAGGTTGAGCAGGGAGACCGAGGTGCGCGCCAGGGTGGCGAAGACCGGGTCGATATAGCGGGTCAGCAGAGCGATGGCCAGCACGCTCACGGCGGCGGTCACCATCAGTTTGGATCTGCTGAGCCAGCGGATCTGCAGGGTATCCCCCTGATCGTTGGCCGGGCGGGTCCAGGCGTACCAGCCGTAGACGTTGGCGCAGAAGAAGAACAGCTGCAGCATCAACAGCCCGTAGAGCTGGATCTGGAAGAAGATGATGGCAAACAGGCTGACGTTGATCAGACCGAACAGGTAGTTGATGGTCTTCTCCTGACTGGCGAACCAGATACAGGCCAGCCCGAACAGGGTGCCGATGGCTTCAATCCATGACATGGCATAGCCGCCACCCAGCGGTATGGTCACTAGCGTGTTATTGATGCTGAACAGCTCGAATATGCTCATTTTCTGATCCTTGGGCATGAGGGTTAGTATGCGAGGGCGCCATTCTAAGGGGTGAGGGGGAGGAGGGGCAGGACTTTTGTCCGCCCCGTACTTGGCCCATATCAAAGAAATCGCCGCTGCTGCCCGCTTATTCCAGCAGTGATGGGTTATGGTGCCCCCGCTGGCCGGACTTTATTGATATGTAGCAAGATGATAGCGCCGTGGCTGTGGTCTGATAGAGTCCACTCTCCGGGAGGAGAATCACGTGATAAAAGGAGGTTGCATTGAATTCCGAGCTTGTCTGGGTGCTCTGTCTGCTGGCTGGCGCCATCTATCTCTTCATGACCAACAAGGTGCGCATGGACGTGGTCGCCCTGGGCGTGGTCATCTTGTTTGTGCTGAGCGGCACCCTCACCCTGTCGGAGGCGCTGGCGGGCTTTAGCGATCCCAACGTCATTCTGATTGCCGCCCTGTTCGTGGTCGGGGAGGGGCTGGTGCGCACCGGCATCGCCTATCAGGTGGGGGATGCGCTGGTGAAGGTGGCGGGCAGCAGCGAGACCAAGCTGCTGGTGTTGCTGATGGTAGCGGTGGCGAGTCTGGGGGCGGTGATGAGCAGCACCGGAGTGGTGGCCATCTTTATCCCGGTGGTGCTGAGCGTGGCGAACCGGATGGGGATCCCGGCCGGTCGCCTGATGATGCCGCTCGGCTTTGCCGGGCTGATCAGCGGCATGATGACGCTGGTGGCCACGCCCCCCAACATGGTGGTCAACAGCGAGCTGATGCGCCACGGCATACATGGTTTCGGGTTTTTCGATTTCACCCCCATGGGCGTGCTGATCCTGGGGCTGGGCATCCTCTACATGTTGCTAGTGCGCGGCTCCTTGGTGGGTGAAGGGGAAGAGGGCAAAGGCAAGCCGACCGGGCGCCGCACCCTGCGCGATCTCATCCGAGACTACCGGCTGGCCGGTCGGGCCCGTCGTCTGGCGCTGCGGCCTGACTCCCCGCTGATTGGCCATACCCTGGATGAGCTGCAACTGCGTGCCCGTTATGGTGCCCACGTCATCGGGGTGGAGCGCTGGCGCAAGTTTCGCCGGGTGATGGTGCCGGTGTCCGGGATCAGTGAGTTCCAGGCCAGGGATGTGCTGCTGATCGACATGTCAGACCCCGAGGTGGATGTGCGGGCGTTTTGCACCGAGGCGCGGCTTGAACCCATGATCCTGCGCGGGGAGTATTTCTCCGATCAGGCGCGGGAGGTGGGGATGGCCGAGGTGTCGCTGATCCCCGAGTCCAAGCTGCTGGGTAAAAGCGTGCGTGAGGTGACCTTCCGCTCCAGCTATGGTCTGAGCGTGGTGGGGCTGCGCCGCGACGGTGAAGCGCTGGCAGGCAAGCTGGTGGACGAGCCGCTGCAGATGGGGGATACACTGCTGGTGGTAGGAAACTGGAGCCACATCAGACAGTTGCAGACCCATAGCCGCGACTTTCTGCTGATGGGGTTGCCCGCTGAAGTGGACGAGATGGCCCCCGCCCGCAGCCAGGCGATCCATGCCCTCTTCTGTCTTGGAGTGATGATCCTGCTGATGGTGACCGATCCGGTGCCCAACGTGATTGCCGCGCTGATCGCCTGTCTGCTGATGGGCAAGTTTCGCTGCATCGATATGGAGAGTGCCTACAAGTCGATCCACTGGTCGACCCTGATCCTTATTGTCGGTATGCTCCCCTTTGCGCTGGCGCTGCAAAAAACCGGCGGGGTGGATCTGATCGTCGGTGGTCTGATCAATGCGGTAGGGGAGATGGGGCCGCGGGTCATGCTGGCCAGCCTGTTTGCCCTCTGCGCGGTGATCGGGCTCTTTATCTCCAACACCGCCACCGCAGTGCTGATGGCGCCCATTGCGCTAGGCACGGCGCAACAGATGGGGGTATCACCCTATCCGTTTGCCATGACCATTGCCATCGCCGCCTCGGCCGCTTTTATGACGCCGGTCTCGTCACCGGTGAATACCCTGGTACTGGGGCCGGGCAACTACAAGTTTGCCGATTTTATCCGTATCGGAGTGCCATTCACCCTGTTGGTGATGGCGGTGAGCGTGGTGGCGATCCCCTGGTTCTTCCCGTTCTGATAACCGGGATGATGAATGTGTGCACCAGCGGCCTGCGGGCCGCTTTTTTGTGGCCGGGAGACAAGAATAGCAAGGCGTGCTCGGAATAAATGAAGAGGGACGTGAACGTGAATTAACGTGGAGCTGGGTTAATAGAGGAGCGAGAGAAAAACTGGGGAGAGGCAAATTTCAGATACAAAAAAACCAGCGTGAGCTGGTCTGTTTGGTACTGCTATTAATGGTGCGGAAGGAGAGACTCGAACTCTCACGCCTAGGGCGCCAGAACCTAAATCTGGTGCGTCTACCAATTTCGCCACTTCCGCAATATTAATGGTGGCTATGACGGGATTCGAACCTGTGACCCCCGCATTATGAGTGCGATGCTCTAACCAACTGAGCTACATAGCCGTTTGTTATCGACCACAGATGTGGAAGAGAACAGAAAAATGGCTGGGGTACTAGGATTCGAACCTAGGGATGGCGAGATCAAAACCCGCTGCCTTACCGCTTGGCGATACCCCAACAGAAATAATGGTGGCTATGACGGGATTCGAACCTGTGACCCCCGCATTATGAGTGCGATGCTCTAACCAACTGAGCTACATAGCCGTTTGTTATCAACCACTGATGTGGAAGAGAACAGAAATATGGCTGGGGTACTAGGATTCGAACCTAGGGATGGCGAGATCAAAACCCGCTGCCTTACCGCTTGGCGATACCCCAACAGCGCTCCTCAACAGTCATGAGACTGGCAAAGAACTTTTAAAAATGGCTGGGGTACTAGGATTCGAACCTAGGGATGGCGAGATCAAAACCCGCTGCCTTACCGCTTGGCGATACCCCAACAGCGTTCCTCAACAGTCGCGAGACTGGCAAAGAACTTTTAAAAATGGCTGGGGTACTAGGATTCGAACCTAGGGATGGCGAGATCAAAACCCGCTGCCTTACCGCTTGGCGATACCCCAACTAGAGATGGTGGCTATGACGGGATTCGAACCTGTGACCCCCGCATTATGAGTGCGATGCTCTAACCAACTGAGCTACATAGCCAACCTTGCTTCCGGTGAGTCGTTACCTCGTCACCGTGCGGGCCGAATTATGCGTATCTGGCTCTGGGGCGTCAACCCTTTTTTTGCCAGAAAAACGCAATTTGAGTGCGTTTGACCAGTTATTGGTCTCTGTTGCGCAAAAGCCCAACAATCTGGTTTTTTTTAAGACATTGCCATTATTGCCCGGGCAATGGCAGATAAAAAACAGGCCAGCAAATGCTGGCCTGTCATGGGATTAGACATTGAACAGGAAGTTCATGATATCGCCATCTTTGACGATGTAATCTTTCCCTTCAGCGCGCATCTTGCCCGCTTCCTTGGCGCCTTGCTCACCCTTGTAGTTGATAAAGTCTTCAAAGGCGATGGTTTGGGCGCGAATAAAGCCTTTTTCAAAGTCAGTGTGGATCTTGCCTGCCGCTTGCGGGGCAGTGGCACCGACCGGAATAGTCCAAGCGCGTACCTCTTTCACACCGGCGGTGAAGTAGGTCTGCAGGTTGAGCAGCTGGTAGCCGGAGCGGATAACGCGGTTCAGGCCCGGCTCTTCGATGCCTAGGTCTGCCATGAACTCGGCGCGATCTTCGTCGTCCAGTTCGGCAATGTCGGCTTCAATAGCACAGCAGACGACCACGACAACCGCGTTCTCGGCGGCGGCGATTTCACGCACCTTGTCCAGATAGGGGTTATTCTCGAAGCCATCTTCCGCCACGTTGGCGATATACATGGTGGGTTTCAGGGTCAGGAAGTTGAGGTGGCTCACGGCGGCCAGCTCTTCTTTATCCAGCTTCATGCCGCGGATCATCTGGCCGTTTTCCAGCGCAACCTTGATCTTCTCAAGCACTTCCACTTCCAGCTTGGCATCCTTGTCGCCGCCTTTGGCGCGCTTGGACTGACGGTGAATGGCGCGCTCGCAGGCGTCCAGATCCGACAGGGCCAGCTCGGTGTTGATCACTTCGATATCGTCAGCGGGAGAGACCTTGCCGGCAACGTGAATGATGTTCTCGTCATCGAAGCAGCGCACAACGTGGCCGATTGCTTCGGTTTCACGGATGTTGGCCAGGAACTGGTTACCCAGACCTTCACCCTTGGAGGCACCGGCAACCAGACCGGCGATGTCGACGAATTCCATGGTGGTCGGCACAACACGCTGCGGATTGATGATGGCAGCCAGCTGATCGAGGCGGGGATCCGGCATCGGCACCACACCTGTGTTCGGCTCGATGGTGCAGAACGGGAAGTTGGCGGCTTCGATACCGGCCTTGGTCAGCGCGTTGAACAGGGTGGATTTGCCTACATTGGGCAGGCCCACGATACCGCATTTAAAACCCATGGATTGTTACCTTACTTGATGGATGCTGTTGGGGGTCGCCCGCAGGCGGCCCATGTCATGCTTGTTCTGGTCGTTGCTCATGTACCGGCACAATGCCCGTACAGGGTCAAACCGACCTAACCCTTTTCCGCCTTGAAGCTGTGCAAGCGATTCATGGCCTTGGTCATATCTTGTTTGAACAGGATGTCGGTGGCGCGCAGGGATTCGTCCAGCGCGGCGTCGATCAGGTTCTGTTCACTGCTGGGGGCCTTGGTCAGGACGAAGCCAGCCACCTGCTCTTTGCTGCCGGGATGGCCGATCCCGAGACGCAGCCGGAAGAAGTTATTGTTGTTGCCCATCTTGGCGATGATGTCCTTGAGGCCGTTATGGCCACCGTGACCACCACCCTGCTTGAACTTGGCGATGCCAGGCGGCAGATCCAGTTCGTCATGGGCAACCAGAATCGCTTCCGGCTCAATCTGATAAAAACGCGCCAGTGCGGCCACCGCCTTGCCAGAGAGGTTCATATAGGTGTTCGGGATGAGCAGCCGCACATCCTGCCCCTCGACCAGGATGCGGGCAGTATGGCCGAAGAACTTGGGTTCTTCACGCAGGCTGACATTGTGCCAGCGGGCCAGTTGCTCCACATACCAGGCGCCCGCGTTGTGGCGGGTCTTGGCATATTCCGGGCCGGGGTTGCCCAGTCCGACGATCAGTTTGATTTCGCTTGTCACGCTTGATGTCTTCACTCGCAGCTGCCGTGGGCACACTACCCAGGGCAATAGGACGCAATATTCTAGCCGCCGAGTGGCGATCACTCAACCAATGCGCATGTTATGGCGGGATTTGCAGCATTATTGCGGCCAATGGGTGGCTAACGGTGGGCAAACGGGCCTCTTGCAAGAGGCCCGTTTCAGTTTACCGATGGACTGTGCCCGGTTGACTACCGTCGTTATTTGGCACGCAGCAGGGTGACGGTCTCTTCATCCAGAGCGGTCAGGGTGGGACGGGCATCGCGCACATACTCCACGAAAGAGGCTGCATCGGTGCCGCAATCCACGCCGCTGGCTTTGCAATCGAGGGCCTGGCCCGGGGCATAGACGGCGCTCAGCAGTTCACCGTTTTGTGCCACCTTCAGCACAGGGAAGGCGGTCAGCTTGCCATTGACGCTGGCGATATCGACCCGCTCGCTCTGGTGGCGCTGGGCATTGGCCAGTGCCTGCCAGCCATCGTTACCGTTGGCGCTGTAGGCGTTCATCACCACCCGATAGCGCTGGCTATCCACCAGATCCTGCCACTCGCCGCTTGCGGTCTTGCGCTGCAATTGGGTCAGGGTGCCCGCTTTGCCTGCGTCGGTCTCCTGGAAGGTGTAACGCAGGTGGCCGCCATAGGGGAACTTGCCGGCATGGGCGCTGGCGGGCAGGGTGGCGGTGATGGTCTCGGTCAGCAGGGCGCGTACCTCGGCGCCGGTCAGGGTCAGCACCGAGAGCTGGTTCTTGAATGGCAACAGGGTGAGGGCACTATCCCCCTCGCGCCATTCGCCAGCAGGCAGGTCGGCGCGCACGCCGCCCACCGCAACCAGAGAAAAATCGACCGGGCCGCTGGTCAGGGCTTGCACTGCTGGGGTATTGGCCCAGTAGAACTCCCCTTCGGCAACCAGCGGCGCTACATCTGAGCCGTGGCTGTCGCTGCCGTTGTCACCGGGACGACGGGCATTTTGCAGCTGCTCGGGGATGGTGCCGATCACAGGCCCGTAGGCTTTCTCCAGCGCTGGTTTGTAGTGGCTGTCGATGATGCCGCGCAGGCGCGGATCTTCATCCACGGTCACCAGATTGGGCTGGCTGTCGACAAACTGGCTTGCCTCTTTGCTGCGGGCATCGTCGAGCGCCTGCTTGCGCGCCGCATCGGCGAAGAAATCGCGGCTGGCCAGCAGGCTGTTGTGGCCCTGGCAGTCGGTCACCTGACCCTGGCTGTCAAAGGTCACCTGTGCCAGACCGATGGCCTGGGCGTAGGAGCCCGCCTGCACCACGCAGGTTTTGCCGATGCCATCCGGATTGGTCACCAGCTTGGCGTAATCGCCGGTCTTGCCCCAGCCGATATTGCGAAAATCGCCGAGCAGGCTGTGGGAGTGGCCACCGACGATGGCATCGAGGCCGTTTACCTTGGCGGCCAGCGCCAGATCTCGCTCGTTGCCGATGTGGGTGAGCGCCACGATCTGATGGATCCCCTTGGCTTGCAGCATGTCGACCGTGGCTTGAGCCGAGGCGACCTCCTTGCCAAAGCGCAGCTTGCCGACGTTGGGGGCGATATTGCCCATGTCTTCCAGTACCAGACCGATGACGGCGACCAGCTGTTTGCCTTGTGGCAGGTTGTCGAGATCGGTGACCGGGCTCTTCTGGTTGCCGTCAAAGGCGTAGACCACGAAGGGCTTGAGGTTGTCAGCCTTGCTGAGGGCCGGATCGGCCTTGGTGTCGAGGTTGGCGGCCAGCACCGGGAAGTTGACCCCCTCGATGAAGCGGGCCAGCTTCTGGTTATCCAGATCGAACTCGTGGTTGCCCAGCGCCATGGCATCGAGGCCGAACTGGCTCAGCAACTCGGCGTTGGCCATCCCCTCGTTGAGTTTGAAGTAGCCACTGCCCTGCCAGGCATCGCCGCCGTGCAGCAGCAGCAAGGGTTGGTTCTTGGCCAGCGCCTCGGCCTGATAGGCTTTCGCCATGGTCAGCAGGCGCGGATAACCGCCAAAGCGGGTATAGAGGGTGTCCGTCTCCCCCTGCTGGGCAAAGATCTGCCCTTTGATCTCGGCATTGACCGGATCAAACTGGGAGTGGGTGTCGTTCATGTGAGCCAGGGTCAGCACAAAGGGCGGATTCTCTTTGGCGGGCTGACAGGCGAACAGGGCGGAGGTAAGGGTCGCGAGCAGGAGGGGACGCAAGCAATTCATGGGTAAATCCTTAAGCCTGCCGGGGCAGGGTCGTACCAGATAGCAGAAAGTTGGAAAGAGAAGGTCCAGAAAGACGAAAACCGCCTGATGGCGGTTTTCGTTATTGCTGAATCTATCAATGCTCAAACATGGCAGAGATGGACTCTTCGTTGCTGATGCGACGAATGGCTTCGGCCAGTACAGTTGACAGCGTCAGCTGCTTGACCTTGCCGACCGCTTTCATCTCCGCAGTGAGCGGGATGGAGTCGGTGATGATCAGTTCATCGATCACGGAGTTCTTGATGTTCTCGACGGCGGAACCGGAGAAGACCGGGTGAGTGGCGTAAGCGAATACACGCTTGGCACCGCGCTCTTTCAGGGCCTCTGCGGCTTTGCACAGGGTGCCGCCGGTGTCGATCATGTCATCAACGATGATGCAGTCGCGGCCGGCAACGTCACCAATCAGATGCATGACCTGGGAGACGTTCGGGCGGGGACGGCGCTTGTCGATGATGGCGATGTCGGTGTCATCCAGCAGCTTGGCGATGGCGCGGGCACGCACGACGCCACCGATGTCCGGGGAGACAACGACAGGAGACTCGAGGTTCTTGGACTTCATGTCTTCCAGCAGCACCGGGCTACCGAACACGTTGTCTACCGGAACGTCGAAGAAACCTTGAATTTGCTCGGCATGCAGGTCAACGGTCAGCACGCGATCCACACCGACGCTGGAGAGGAAGTCAGCGACAACCTTGGCGGTGATGGGTACACGGGCGGAGCGGACGCGGCGGTCCTGACGGGCATAACCAAAGTAGGGGATAACGGCAGTGATACGGCCAGCTGAAGCACGACGCAGAGCATCCACCATGACGATCAATTCCATCAAATTGTCGTTGGTCGGGGCACAGGTGGATTGAATGATGAAGATATCGCCACCACGTACATTCTCATTGATCTGTACGCTGATCTCGCCGTCGCTAAAGCGACCTACGGCAGCATTGCCGAGTTTGATAAACAGGCGATCTGCGATCTTCTGGGCTAGTTCCGGCGTTGCGTTACCAGCAAACAGCTTCATGTCAGGCACGGTTTGAAACCTCGGGGTTGCATCCAGTATGTGGGGGAGTCTGAAATCAGACCCTATCGTTTTGGGGCAAACGATTTATCAAGATAACGTACAAGGTGTCTGCTGCCCAATGATTGTGATGATACCGGTAACCCGAATCCGTGGCCGAGTGCAAAACCGGCCACGTTAATCATCATCAATACCGTTCGGTAAAATTGGCTGGGGTACTAGGATTCGAACCTAGGAATGGCGAGATCAAAACCCGCTGCCTTACCGCTTGGCGATACCCCAATCATTTGAACTGTTGCAATGTGGAGAAGAGAGGTGATATGTTCTCGCCCTTGGCGACAAACCCATCAAGTCCCTTCGGCACGCAGGCCAACACTTCCCGAGCAGTCACTTCGTCTTCAAATTGAGCAAAGACGCAGGCTCCTGTGCCCGTCATTCTTGACGGCGCGTATTCTAGCAACCAGCCGAGCGCATTGGCAACCTCGGGGTGGCGCTTTTTCACCAGTGATTCGCAATCGTTTTTCCACTCGCCTTCCAGCAAGTTGTCCAGCGCCATTTTTGGCGTGGCTCTCGGCAGGTCCGGATCCTGGAATACGGCTGCGGTCGCTACATGGCAATCTGGCTTGAGCACCAGATACCAGGCATCGGGCAGTTCGACCGGTTGCAGCCGCTCGCCCACCCCTTCGGCAAAGGCCGCCTTGCCACGGACAAACACCGGCACATCGGCCCCCAGCTGGACGCCAAGCGCTGCCAGTTCATCTTCACTCAAACCCGCTTGCCAGAGGTGGTTAAGCGCTACCAGCGTGGTCGCTGCATCGGACGAACCGCCGCCAATACCGCCCCCCATGGGAAGCACTTTTTCCAGCCGGATATGGGCACCTTGCGGGCTCGGCAGGGTTGCTTGCAGCAGGCGTGCCGCCCGAATAATCAGATTCTGCTCATCCGGCACCCCGGGAATGGCCGGGCTCAGGGTGAGTGTGTCGCTATTCGGTATCACCTCAAACTCGAGCCAGTCGCTGTGGTTGAGGAAGATAAACAGGGTCTGCAGCTCGTGATAACCATCGGGACGACGGCCATTGACGTGTAGAAACAGGTTGAGTTTGGCCGGTGCCGGCCAGCGTGTGGAAGCCATTAACGTGCAAGAGTCCATTGGTTGATCTGAAGCTTGAGGCGGCTGTTCTGGCCGGTCATGGTCAGCTGGTGTGGCAGGCGGTAGCCATCCTGATCCCGATAATCGCCATAAACGATCTGCCACTGGCCGTCGCGCACGCTGGCCAGACTGCTGTCGGGGTTGAGTTCAAACTCTGCCTGACCTGGCAGCCCCTTGATCCACTCCGGTAATCCTGCAACCGGAATATTCCAGCCGGTCAGTTGATAGATGAGCGCTTCGGCATCCTGGCTCTGGTGGCGATTGCCGTCGCTGTCGAGCAGGGTGATCTCGCCTTTGCTGCGGGAGAGCTCCAGAATGCTGGTGCCAATCAGGCTGGTGAGGTTGAGGCGATAATCCTCCCCATCCTGCTGCCAGTTGAGACGGGCGCTGCCCTTTTGCTGTGGCGTTATGATGGCCATCTTGCCGGATAGCTGCCAATGGGTCAGCTGCTCGAGGCGGGTCCGCTCCTGGTTCCAGTTCACCTGGTCACGCTGGGGCTGGGTGGTGGCACAACCGGCCAGCAACAGCAGGCAGGTGAGGGTAAAAATACGTAGCAGCAAGAGACGGCTCCAGAGAGAGGAATTTGCCACAGTATACGGGGCGGCCGTATTGCTTTTAAAGACTTACCCTTTCTCGTACAATTGGCAGCCTTTGCACCCAGCGTATGAAATGATCGTCGCCCACTCATGAGTTTGCTTGCCCTCGGAATCAACCACAACACCGCCAGTGTCGCCTTGCGGGAACGGGTCGCCTTTGGCCCGGACTGCATCGATCGCGCCTTGCGTGAGCTGGTGAGCCAACCCGGTGTCAGCGAGGCGGTGATCGTCTCCACCTGCAACCGGACCGAACTCTATTGCAATCTGGAGGAGGAGCGGCAGGAGCAAGTGCTGCGCTGGCTGCAACAGTTCCACGGGCTGGACGCGGCCGAACTGGTCACTGCCATCTATCAGCATCACGATGAAGAGGCGGTGCGCCACCTGATGCGGGTGGCGTGCGGGCTCGACTCGCTGGTGTTGGGGGAGCCGCAGATCCTGGGGCAGATCAAGCAATCCTATGCCCACGCCCAGCAGGCGGAGTCGTTGAAGGGGGCGCTGGAGCGGTTGTTCCAGAAATCCTTCTCGGTGGCGAAAAGAGTGCGCACAGATACCGAGATTGGCGCCAGTGCCGTGTCGGTGGCGTTTGCCGCCGTCAGCCTGGGTCGGAGGATCTTCTCCGATCTCTCCCAGACCAAGGTATTGCTGGTCGGGGCGGGGGAGACCATCGAACTGGTGGCCCGTCATCTGCGCGAGCAGAACGTCACCAAGATGATGGTGGCGAACCGCACCCTGCAGCGCGCCCAGACTCTGGCAGCCGAATTCGGCGCCCAGGTGATGACGCTCGAAGAGATCCCCGACTATCTGCACGAAGCGGATATTGTCATCAGCTCGACCGCGAGCCCGCTGCCCATCATCGGCAAGGGGATGGTGGAGCGAGCGCTGAAGGCCCGCCGCTTCAAACCCATGTTTCTGGTGGATATTGCCGTGCCGCGCGACATCGAAGCCGAAGTCGATGAGCTCTCCGATGCCTATCTCTACACGGTGGATGATTTGCAGGGGATCATCGAGCAGAACCTCGAAACCCGTAAACGGGCTGCCGCACAGGCGGAATTGATCGTGCAGGAAGAGCGGGACGAGTTTATGGGGTGGTATCGCGGCCAGAGCTCGGTCGACCTCATTCGCGATTACCGCCATCAGTCACAGCAAGTGGCTGATGAAGAGTTGCAACGGGCCCTGCTGGCATTGGCGCAGGGCGAGAGTGCCGAACAGGCGCTCAAGGCGATGGCCCATCGCCTCACCAACAAATTGATCCACGCGCCGACCCAGGCGTTGCGCCAGGCTGCCTCCCAGGGGGATCAGAGCGAGCTCTCCCGCTTGCGGCAGGCGCTGGGGTTGTCACAAGAGCCATAATTTTCGGGCAACCTGCCGGTTGTCCCGTCCTCCATTGAGAATGCAAGAGTTATGAATCCGTCACTGATCAGAAAGCTGGAAGGCCTCATCGAGCGCCACGAAGAAGTACAGGCCATGCTCGGCGAGCCAGACGTGGTCTCGGATCAGGATCGCTACCGCGCCCTGACCCGCGAATATGCCCAGCTGGAAGATATCGTTCACGCCTTCCAGCGTTACCGTCAGGCTCAGGATGATCTGGAGACCACCCAGATGATGCTGGAGGAGGATGATGCCGACCTGCGCGAGATGGCGCAGGAGGAGCTGCCGCTGGCCAAGGCCAATCTGGAGGCACTGGAGCAGGAGCTGCAACTGATGTTGCTGCCCAAGGATCCCAAGGATGACAATAACTGCTATCTGGAGATCCGCGCCGGTGCCGGTGGCGACGAAGCGGCCATCTTTGCCGGTGACTTGTTCCGCATGTATTCACGGTTTGCCGAGCGTCAGGGCTGGCGCGTCTCCATCGTCAGCTGCAATGACGGTGAGTACGGTGGCTACAAGGAGGTGATCGCCAAGATCGACGGCGAGCGCGTCTATGGCCGCCTCAAGTTTGAATCCGGTGGTCACCGGGTACAGCGGGTGCCGGAGACCGAATCTCAGGGCCGGGTGCACACCTCCGCCTGTACCGTCGCCGTGTTGCCGGAAGTGCCGGAAGCCGAGCAGATCGAGATCAACCCTTCCGATCTGAAGATCGACACCTTCCGCGCCTCCGGTGCCGGCGGTCAGCACGTCAACAAGACCGACTCGGCCATTCGCATCACCCACCTGCCGACCGGTCTGGTGGTGGAGTGCCAGGACGAGCGCTCCCAGCACAAGAACCGCGCCAAGGCGATGTCGGTGCTCTCCGCCCGCCTGCAAGCGGCCGAGGATGAGCGCCACCGCGCCGCCGAGCAGAGCACCCGCCGCAATCTGGTGGGCTCCGGCGATCGCTCCGAGCGCATCCGTACCTACAACTACCCGCAGGGCCGCCTCTCCGAGCACCGCATCAACCTGACCCTCTATCGCCTCTCCGAAATTTTGGAAGGGGATCTGGACTGCGTTATCACGCCGCTGGTGCAGGAGTATCAGGCCGACCAGCTCGCCTCGCTGGCCGAGAGCAATTGATGCAAATGCAGAACCGGCAAGCTCGCATTCAGACGTGCCTGATTAAGGTGGGACGGTACTGATGCAGATCCAGCAGGCTCGTGCCCATATCATGACCGTACTGGCTGAGGGGGAGTCCCCTCGCGCCGATGCCGATGTGCTGCTCTGTCATTTGCTTGACTGCCGGCGCAGCTATCTGATGACCTGGCCCGAGCGCGAACTGGATGCCGCCCAGCAGGCCACCCTGCAGACGTGGCTGGCCCGTCGTCTCAACGGCGAGCCCATCGCCCATCTCGTTGGCGAGCGGGAGTTCTGGTCGCTGCCGCTGAAAGTGAGCCCGGCGACCCTGATCCCGCGCCCTGATACCGAGGTGCTGGTGGAGCAGGCGCTGGCGAAGATCCCGCAAGGGCCCTGCGCCGTGCTGGATCTCGGCACCGGCACCGGCGCCATCGCGCTGGCGCTCAAGTCCGAGCGGCCCGAGGTCGATGTGTGGGCGGTGGATCGGATGGCCGATGCCGCGGCTCTGGCCCGCGAGAACAGCGCCGCACTGGGGTTACCCATCGAGGTGCGCGACGGCAGCTGGTTCGAGCCCCTTGGCGAGCCGGATCACGACGAAACGCCACGATTTGCGGTGATTGTCTCCAATCCCCCCTATATTGATGGCGCCGATCCCCATCTCGAGCAGGGTGACGTGCGCTTTGAACCCCGCTCGGCGCTGGTTGCCGATGACGCCGGGCTGGCCGATATCCGCCACATCGTGGCCCATGCTCCCGCTTATCTGTTGCTTGACGGCTGGTTGCTGCTGGAGCATGGCTGGGATCAGGGGAAGGCGGTGCGTCAGTTGCTGCGCGATGGCGGTTACCGCGAGGTAGCCACTGTGCGCGATTACGGGGATAACGACAGGGTGACGCTGGGCCTCTGCCCGCTGCGCTGACGGTTCCTCACTGTTACACGGCGGGTTGCCTGTGCGCCCCCATGCAAGGATTGAATATGGTTTTTGTGCTCAAACACCTGCACCTCGCCCTGATTGCCGGGGCCGTGCTGATGTTTATGCTCCGCTTCTACTGGGTACAGACCGCCACTGGCCGAGCCTATAGCGCGCCGGTGATGAAGGTCAGCGGCTGGCTCAACGGTCTGGTGGTGCTCTCCGGCGTATTGCTCTGCATGGTGCTGGATCTCAACCCGCTCAATAACGTAACGCCCTGGCTCAGCGAGAAGCTGATGGCCATTCTGGTGCTGGTATTTCTGGCGGCGATGGCGCTGCGGCTGGCCAAAAGCAATCTGGTGCGCTGGTGCTCCTTTCTGGGGGCGCTCGGCTGGATCTACTTTATTGCCAAGTTGGCAGTGCTCAAACAGACGAGTGTGTTCGGCTAAGGCATGAAGAGAATGTTACACATAGACGAATGGACCGATTTCGAAGCCCACGACATCACCGAGCTGGCGTTGTCAGTCAGTGACGAAATTTATGGCTCGGTCGAGGAGGGGATCCGCGAGTTGAACCTGCTGGACGAGTGGCTGGACGAGCAGATTGAAGAGGGCACCTGCGACGAGGTGCGCCAGCAGTTGCTGCAGGGCTTCTACCACAGCCTCGGTTTTCATGGCGACTGGCAGGATTATTTCTCTGCCAACAACTGCGATCTCAATCAGGTGCTGGTTCAGCGCAAGGGGATCCCGGTCAGCCTCGGCATTCTCATTATCCAGCTGGGGCGCAAGCTTGGGCTCGATGTGGAGGGGATCTGCTTCCCCGGCCACTTCCTGGTGAGCTTTGCCGGTGGCGAGGGGGAGGTCTATGTCGACCCCTTTACCGGCGACGAGCTGAGTCTGGCCCGCATCGAGCTGCTGCTGCGCGGTGCGCTGGGGGACTTGGCGACCCTGACCCCCGACTATCTGCAGCCCTCTGGCCAGTGGGAGATCATCGAACGGCTGCTCAACGTCAGCAAGGGTGCCCTGCTGCGGGAAGATCGCATGCCCGAGGCGCTGCGTTGCAGCGAGCTGTTGCTGCGGATGAAGCCCGGCGATCCGCTGGAGACGCGGGATCGCGGCTTTATCTACGAGCAGCTCGACTGCCCGCGTCAGGCCGCCGACGATTTTGAATATTTTATTGAACAATGCCCGGACGATCCGGTGGCCGATGTGCTGAAAGTGCAGCTGGCCGCGCTGGATCTGAGCCCCAAGCCCCTCCATTAAGAGCGGCTTGAAACTGAAACAGAAGAATATCAAGGCCGCTGCGTCCGGTCGCAACGGAGTAACTTGGCTTCAGGCCCTTTTATTAAGGATGTCTTGGAGTTGAAACAGAAGAATATCAAGGCCGCAGCGCTCGGCTGCAACGGAGTAACTTGGCTTCAGGCCCCTTCATTAAGGAAGTCTTAGATGGAACAGAAGAATATCAAGATCAACCAGATCGACGTTGCCAACGACAAACCGTTCGTGCTGTTTGGCGGCATGAACGTGCTGGAATCCCGCGATATGGCGATGGCTGTGTGCGAGAAGTACGTGGAAGTGACCAGTAAGCTGGGCATCCCGTTTGTCTTCAAGGCGAGCTGGGACAAGGCCAACCGCTCCTCCATCCACTCCTACCGCGGTCCGGGTCTGGAAGAGGGGATGAAGATTTTCCAGGAGCTGAAAGCGACCTTCGGCATGCCGGTCATCTCCGATCTGCACGAACCCCATCAGGCCAAGCCGGTCGCCGAGGTGGTTGACGTTATCCAGCTGCCCGCTTTCCTGGCGCGCCAGACTGATCTGGTGGAAGCCATGGCCCGCACCGGCAACGTTATCAACATCAAGAAGCCGCAGTTCCTCAGCCCAAGCCAGATGAAGAACATCACCGACAAGTTCGAGGAGTGCGGCAACGACCAGCTGATCCTGTGCGAGCGCGGTGCCAACTTCGGCTACGACAACCTGGTGGTGGACATGTTGGGTCTGGGCGTGATGAAGAAGAGCACCGGTGGCTATCCGGTGATCTTTGACGTGACCCACTCCCTGCAGTGCCGTGATCCGCTGGGTGCCGCCTCCGGAGGCCGTCGCGAGCAGGTGACCGAGTTGGCACGCGCCGGTATGGCAGTCGGTCTGGCCGGTCTCTTTATCGAATCCCACCCGGATCCGAAAATTGCCCGCTGCGATGGCCCGAGTGCCCTGCCGCTGGAGAAGCTGGAAGGCTTCCTCAAACAGATGAAGGCTATCGATGACCTGATCAAGGGCTTCGAACCCCTCGATACTTCGGCCTGATCCCGACGCTGTCATGCCTGATGAAAATGCCCCGCAATGCGGGGTATTTTTATATCTGCCATATTTAGTTGAAGACTCAAATTAATCTGCGAGCAAACAATTGTTGGTTGCTGTGGTGTTAATGGTGTTAATTTTGTTGTGTGATTAATGTCTCTTAATTGTTTTTTATTACATGTAAAGTGGTCCCCGTAGTAATGCAGAAACAGCATGGATCGGGTGAGGTACGCAGATATCTCGTCCGGCTATCTGCATGTTTATTGCTGCCATAACAATGTGCAATTAAATTAACAGGACGTTAATAATGCGAAAGAAACTATTTAGCAGCCTCTATTTTCAGGTATTGCTCGCGATTACCCTCGGGGTATTTCTGGGGCATGTCTATCCGGAACTGGGCGCCGATATGAAGCCCCTCGGTGATGGCTTCGTCAAATTGATCAAGATGATCATCGCCCCCGTTATTTTCTGTACCGTGGTTACCGGCATTGCCGGGATGGAGAGTATGAAGGCGGTCGGCAAGACCGGCGCCATTGCTCTGCTCTACTTCGAGGTGGTCAGCACCATCGCCTTGATCATCGGGCTGTGTGTGGTCAACCTGCTGCAACCGGGTGCCGGTATGAACGTCGATCCGGCTGCGCTGGATGCCAGCGCCATCTCCGCCTATGCGGAGCAGGCCAAGTCCCAGGGCATTATCGCCTTTTTGCTGGATATTATTCCGGGCAGTGTGATCGGTGCCTTTGCCAGCGGTAATATCTTGCAGGTGTTACTGTTTGCGGTGCTGTTCGGCTTCTCCCTGCATCATATCGGTGAAAAGGGACAGATTATTTTCGGCGTCATCGACAGTTTCTCCAAAGTCATATTTGGCATTATCAATATGATAATGAGACTGGCGCCGGTCGGTGCATTCGGGGCAATGGCATTTACCATCGGCAAATATGGAGTAGGTTCACTGGTACAGCTGGGCCAGCTTATTGCCTGCTTCTATCTCACCTGCCTCTTCTTTATCTTCATTGTGCTGGGCAGCATCGCCAAAGCCTCAGGCTTCAGCATCCTGCGTTTCATCTCCTACATTCGTGAGGAGTTGCTGATCGTGCTGGGGACCTCCTCTTCCGAGTCGGTACTGCCGCGGATGCTGGACAAGATGGAGAAGCTGGGTTGCCAGAAATCGGTGGTGGGGCTGGTCATTCCGACCGGGTACTCCTTTAACCTGGATGGCACCTCCATCTATCTGACCATGGCGGCGATTTTTATCGCCCAGGCTACCAATACGCCGCTGGATCTGTTCCAACAGATCACCCTGCTGGTGGTACTGCTGATCTCCTCGAAAGGGGCGGCGGGGGTGACTGGTAGTGGCTTTATCGTGCTGGCAGCGACCATTTCGGCGGTGGGCCATCTGCCACTGGCTGGTTTGGCGCTGATCCTGGGGATCGACCGCTTTATGTCCGAAGCGCGTGCGTTGACCAACCTGATCGGTAACGGGGTTGCCACCGTGGTGGTCGCCAAATACTGCAAGCAGCTGGACGAGAAGAAAATGGATGCAGTGCTCGGCGGCAAGGTCGGGCAACTGGAAGCGGACAGGGCGTAAGCGCTGTTTCCCCCCGCACGGCCGCGTTGGCTGGTGCGGGGGCAATAAAAAAACGGCCGATTGGCCGTTTTTTTGTGCCGATACAGCGAGTATCAGCTCTTCACTGCAGGGCGCTGATTACAGGCTCTGGGTGAAAGTACGGGTAACCACGTCACGCTGCTGTTCCGGGGTCAGGGCGTTGAAACGCACTGCGTAGCCAGATACACGGATGGTCAGCTGCGGGTACTTCTCCGGGTTTTCGATAGCATCTTCCAGAGTTTCGCGACGCAGCACGTTGACGTTCAGGTGCTGGCCACCTTCAACAGCAGGCTCAGCCTGAACCGGCAGTTCGCGGTATTCGAACTGGCCCAGGTCAGCCAGTTGCACTTCTTGATCGGCAGCGAAAGCATCGCCTTTGACGCAGATGCAGCGAGCTTGTTGCTTCTCTTCGTCCAGCAGCCAGAAAGAGTTCAGCAGAGCGGTGTTGGCGGCCTGGGTGATTTGAATGCCTTTGATCATGGTATGACTCCTCAATGGGAACGCGAATCCAACTGTAAGGAAATTACCCTGATGTATTTAAGCTACCGTCGATGGCGATGACTTAAAGGGCCCTTGCCTTACACCTTTTCTTTGATGGGGTCATATATACCACGGTGGTAATATTACCAAAATTGATCTAGATCAAGAAAATCCGACAAAGCGCCATTTCAATGGGATTAAATTCTTGAGTTGAATCAAAAATAGGTCATTTTTCTGATTTTGTAAGATATCCAAATTATGCATCTTTTATCTCGTTAATCTAGTAATTTAACTACATCCTTTTCGGCTTTTTTCTGAGGTTAATTGAGGGGTTGGCTACACTCAGCAAAAAAAGCGAGGAGAGTGCCGGGTGAATAATGGGTGGCGAAAGTGGGCATGGCTGGCCCTGTTCTGTTGCTGGGCAAGCAGTGTTGCGGTACGGGCCGAGACGGTGCGTATTGCCGTGGGCGAGTGGCCGCCCTATATCAGTGAGTCGTTGCCCAATCAGGGCTTTCTCTGTGAGGTGGTGCGCCAGGCCTTTGCCGAAGAGGGGCTCGATGTCAGCTTTCACTTCTATTCCTGGGCCGAGGCTTACCGACTGACTCTGGAGGGGCGCTATGTGGTCACCATGCCCTGGTTTCGCTCCCGTGAGCGGGAGCAGCTTTTCTATCTCTCCGCCTCGCTCGGCCATTTCACCACTCGCCTGATGACGCTGACCGGTACGCCCGCGGTCAATCTGGGTGAGCTGAAACACGAGTCGGTCGGGGTGACCCGTGGCTACTTCTATGGCGATGGTTTTGCCGCCCGCCAAGCCGGGCTCACCCTAGAGTGGTCAGATTCCGATGAGGAGAGCATGGGCAAGCTGCTTGACGGGCGGATCCACTATCTGGTGATGGATGAGCAGGTGGCACAGACTCTGTTCCAGCAGGCGCTCGTTCGTCATCCCCAATCGCTGTCACTGACCGGTGCCGCCGACCCCATCTGGTCGCAACCGGGATACTTGCTGATGCGCAAGGCCGATCCCGAGGCGCGCCGTCTGATGCTGCTGTTCAATACCGGCCTGCGCAAGCTGGAGCGCTCGGGGCGGCTCGCCAGGCTCTGGAAAGCGTGAGCCACGGTTGCGTCTTGCGGGCTGGCCCCCTATCCTGAGCCCTTCGCCGTATCAAGTGAGGAGGCTGGGGTGCTGACCTGGAGTGATGTGATTGGCTCTGAGAAAGAGCAGGACTATTTCAAGAGTACGCTGGCAACTGTCAGAGCCGAGCGGGAAGCGGGCAAGGTGATCTACCCGCCAGCTACCGATGTGTTCAATGCCTTCAAGCTGACCGAGCTGGATCAGGTCAAGGTGGTGATCCTGGGGCAGGATCCCTACCACGGCCCCAATCAGGCGCACGGTCTCTGCTTCTCCGTACTGCCCGGCGTGCGTACGCCCCCCTCACTGGTCAACATCTATAAAGAGATGCAGCGTGACCTGCCAGGTTTCGTCACACCCAATCACGGCTTTCTCGAATCTTGGGCCAAACAGGGGGTCCTGCTGCTCAACACCGTGCTGACGGTGCAGGCCGGTCAGGCTCACTCGCACGCCCATCTGGGATGGGAGACCTTTACCGATCGGGTCATCGAGCAGATCAATGCCAGTTGTCAGGGGGTGGTGTTCCTGCTGTGGGGCGCCCACGCCCAGAAGAAGGGACGTTTCATCGACCGCCAGCGCCACTATGTGCTGACCGCGCCGCACCCGAGCCCCCTCTCTGCCCACCGAGGTTTCATCGGTTGCGGTCACTTTAGCGAGACCAATCGCTTGCTGGAACAACAGGGCAAGAGTCCGATAGAGTGGAAATCTGTCTGCATCCCACTTGATTGAGTGCAAAGTTCGGGCGACAAATGACCGTATACTCAGGGACATAAGATTAATTCAGAGCCAAGGAGTGCCCATGTTATCCAGTCTGCACAAGGACCATCTCAACATCGCCCGACTTTTGGAGCTGCTCAAGCACAAGCTGGCAGCCATCCGTGCCGAAGAGCCCATCAGCTATTTTCTGGTGCGCGATGTCATCGACTACCTGCGGGAGGTCTCTGACAAGTACCACCATCCCAAGGAAGACCTCATCTATGACTACTACCTGAAATATCGGGTGGTGGAGGGTGAGGTCGCCAACCGCCTGCAGGAGGAGCACGTCAAGCTGCTGGAGGCCGGGGCCGATCTCAAGGAGATGGTGGAGATGATCCTGATGGATGCGGTGATCCCCCTCGATCAGTTCACCACCAAGCTGGAGCGCTTCGTGGAACTGCAAGAGGCGCACATGAACTACGAAGAGGGGGTGATCTTCCCCCATTTGCGTGACTCCCTGACCGAGGATGACTGGCGTCATCTTGAGCAAAACTGGCAAAATCGCGCCATTGGCGACCCCCTGTTCGGGGCTGAGGTGAGCCAGCACTTCCAGGCACTGGCCAAACGCCTCTCTTTGCCGCTCACGAACGGCTAAGACGAGCCCGTATCCGCAGCGTGGCAGGTATTGTGTGAGTGCAACTTGAGTGAAAACAGAAAGGCCTCCATCCGGAGGCCTTTTGCATGGTGGAGCAAGCTTACGCCTGTGATTTCAGGAAGTTGCGATAGAGCATATAGAGGTGGGCCGAGCTCCAGCTGAAGTTGCTGGCCCCCTGCATGGCGCCGGTCTCCGGATTGTAGTTTTCGCGGATGGGGCCGCTGCCCGCCAGTCCTTCGGCATTGTTGAACAGCTTGTTGACCAGTGCCTCGGCATCGCTGCGGTAGCCGTAGTTTTCGAGCCCCTTCACCCCGAAGTAGAACTGATCGAGCCATACCCGGCCGCGCCAGTAGATATTGGGGTCGTAGGCCGGGTTGGTGAGTGCGGCTGTGCCCAGCGGGATCCTGGTGTTGAACTCCTGGGCGTTGAGCATGACCTCACGCACCCGCGCCGCTTTCTCCTTGTCGGCGACCTCTGCCCAGAGCGGGCTCCACCCTTCCGGGCCACGACCGCGAGCGGTCAGCAATTTGCCGACGCAGCCGTTGCCGTCAGCGACATCCCCCTGAGCAATCTGGCGATCGTAATAGAAGCCTGACGCCTCATCGAACATGCAACTGTTGATGTAACCAGCCAGCTGGGTCGCGCCATCGCGGTAGCGGCTCGCGTCGTCCGGCTTGCCAAGCAGGTCGGCCATGTCGGCCAGAATGCGTTTCTCCTTGGCGAGGAAAGCGTTGAGCTCCACTGACTCCTGATCGATGGAGAAACCGATCAAATCGCCATTGTCCTGATGGTTTTCAAAGAAGGCGACGTTCCAGTCCTGACGTGCCTTTGCCAAATCTCCGCCATAGGTCTTGTCGGCATAGCGTTGCAGTTGGCCCGGTTCGATAAAGCCGAAGCGAGCGGCGTTGTCCATGCCTGACTCCCAACCGGCGCCGTGCTGGGCACCGATATCCATGTCGCTGTACCCGCCCACGTTCAACACCTGTTGATAGAGCGGCATACCGGCGCAGGCATACCAGCCATCCCCCTCACTGGTACAGCTGGAGAGATCCAGCCCGGCGGGAATACCGTTGGAGTACTGCACCTTGAAGGTGATATTGCCGTACTCGTCATTGTGCTCCACATGCTTGGTGGCGCCATATTCGATGATGCCGTTGCGGTTGTTGTCCCGCGCGCGGTACCACCAGTCGTGGTAGGCCTGCAGCTTGGGATACATCTCGGCGATAAAGGCCTTGTCCTTGGTGGCGCTGTAGATTTCCCAGATGGCCCAGGCGGAAAGGGGCGGCTTGGTATCGCGCTCGTTCCAGTTGCCGCCATCGCCACCGCGATCCGCCTGCTTGTTGTAGAAGACGGCATCGATCACCATGCCCGCATCCTGTGGTCGCACCGGATCATCCGGCTGCACCTGATAGTCATACATGGCGCGCACGTTGTTCTTGGCTACCTCAGGGTTGAAGTGTGCCATGGCATAGGCGTGCTTCCAGCTGTCCCAGGCCCAGACGCCGTCGAACCAGCGGGCGGTATTGGAGGGGGTCACCCCGTCGTGGAGGATGGCGCCAGCCGGGGAGCGCCAGTTGCCGTTGAGGGTCTCCATCGCCTTGACGGCGATGCGACGCTCCGACTCGGGGATCCCCTGATTGGAGAGACCCTTGGCAAGGTAGCCCTCCCAGCGGCGGATGGAGTCGGCAAAATAGCTGGCCGGGTTGGCCAGCAGGGCCTGACGGCTCTGCTGATGGCGGCTGGCGTCATCTGCGGAGTGGAGATAGCTCTGCAGGGTGTAGATATCCTCGCTCCCCTTGGCGGTAAGGGTAATGCTGGCGTCGCTTTGGTAGCCCAGGGTCTTCTGGTCAAGGGTGGTGCGACTTGGCAGGGTGCGGTCGATTCGATAGCGGGCGCTGCCGCTCTGCATGATGTTCCAGGTGCTGCGCAGTTTACCGAACTGGAATTCGATTCCTTTGTCGCTCTCGCTGATGGTGCGTGTCCAGCCTGGATATTTGCTGGCAATCGTATCCTTGGCATCCCATTGATTGAGCAACTCGCCCTGCCAGTTGAGGTTGAGGGTGAGCGGTGCATCGGTCTGGTTGATGAGTCGGGTGCGGATAAGAGCGGTGCGGGCATCGCCATAACGCAGCTCCAGCTCCAGCGTAAAGGGCTCGAACTCGAAGCGTTGCACCAGTGCACCGGGAATGGCGTACACCTCCTGCTTGCGGGCGCTGGTGAGCGGGAACGGGCGGTCGCTCGCATCGCTCAGGGTGAGCTTGTCCAGCTCGCTGGCAAAGAAGAGGCTGTACTCCTCCGAGATGACCATGGGGCCGGTAAAGCCCCCCCACTCCTTGTCGCTGGCAGGCAGCAGGAAACCGTGCCATGCCCCCAGATCGAGCAGCGGGTTGTATTTGAGGTTGGAGTAGCTGTCAAAGTCGCGGAATTGGGTCGGTGTTCCCCGACGGTCGATCACGTCCTTGTACTGGATGGCCTGCTCCGGTTTGGCGACTGTGCTGCTCTCTGTCTGGTTATCGTTGCAGGCGGTCAGTCCGAACAGGGCGGTGCCGAGGGCTACCGAGAGTAAAGTTTTACGAAACATTTCTCGCTCCAATTCCGTTTATGTAGGTTAAAAGGAAGATTTTTTACGCTTTTTTTTAGTGAAAAGGTGTTCGGTAGCCATTGTATGGCAAGGGGAAAGGGAGCGTTGGCGCGAGATCACACTCTGAAGAGGCGGCAATGTGAGCGGGATCACCGGGTTACATCAGGTTACATAGAATGGTCTTTAAGTAATATTTTACTTTTCGTTGCTCGCCAATCTGGCAGGGCAGGTGTGCAGGTATTGGTGGGGCGTCAGGCCGAACTCCTGTTTGAAGCGGGCGGCAAAGCGACTGGGGGAGTCATAACCG
This sequence comes from Aeromonas sp. R4-2, assembly GCF_040908295.1. Classification (NCBI taxonomy): domain Bacteria; kingdom Pseudomonadati; phylum Pseudomonadota; class Gammaproteobacteria; order Aeromonadales; family Aeromonadaceae; genus Aeromonas; species Aeromonas sp. R4-2. The sequence continues at coordinate 252,361 of NZ_JBFODL010000025.1, forward strand.
CAGGCGAGGGCGACCTCCAGCGGGGTCAGGCCCTGTTGCAACAGGTTGAGGGCGTGGCTCATGCGTACCTGAGCCAGCAACTGGCGAAAGCTGCGACCTTCGGCGGCCAGCTTGCGCACCATGGAGGCGCGGCTCATGGAGAAGTGGGGGGCCACTGCCTCCAAGGTGTGGTCGATTCCGGGTTCCACCGCCAGGTAGCGTGCCAGCCGCTCTGCGAGGGTCATGGTGCTGGCGGGAAAGAGTAACCCGAGGGCGTTGGCTGCCCGCAGCTCGGCATAGAAGCTGCGCAGCAGTTCGGCCTGGGTTGCCTCGCTCAGTCCCCGTTCGGCCATGGTGCTGATGAGTTCAAAGCAGAAGGTGAGCCCGGGGGTGACCTTGACGGCGGGTTCCTCCAAATCGGCGTGGGAAGGGGCTGACTCGGCCAGCCACTCCGGCGGTGGTGGAGTGAGCAGCGTGATGGCGTGGGAGCGAAATTTGCCCTGCTCCGGCTGATTGACGAAGGTGAGCTGGTGGCCTGCCGGGATCAGCAGCCACAGCTCCCTGTCAAACGACAGACGTCGCTCGCGCCACCACAGTTGCTTGCTCCCCTGGGTGACCCAGATGAGGGTCGGGGCGTAGATGAGCACCCGGTGCAGGGGCTGCTGGCGGATCCCGAGATAGTGGCTCTGTTGCAGCAGGGGAGTGCTCATCCGGTTGGCTCCTAGGGGGTGACGAAGGTGGCGGTCAGGGTGGCTTTGCCAAGCGCCATGCTGTTAAGCATGTAGCCTACCATAGCCGGCGGGGTATCAGCCTTCACCTCGAGATCATGGGGCAGGGCCCAGGCGGTGAACTGATAGCGGTGCATGCCGTGACCAGCGGGCGGGCAGGGGCCGCCATAACCCTGGCTGCCAAAGTCGGTGCGGATCTCCAATCCCTGCTTGAGCTTGCCTGAGGCATTGCTGGCCAGCTCGCTCTGGGTGGCAGGCAGGTTAACCACCAGCCAGTGCCACCAACCGCTGCCGGTAGGGGCATCGGGGTCATAGGCGGTGATGGCAACGCTTTTGGTGCCAGCCGGCAGATCCTGCCAGCTCAGCTGGGGCGAGTGGTTGTCGCCGCTGCAGCCAAAGCCGTTGAAGCTGAACTGTTTGTCCATCAACTGGCCTTCGTGAATATCCGTGCTCTTCAGGGTCATGGCAAAGGCTGGCATGGCCGTCAGGCAGAGCAGTGGCAACAGGGCACTCTGTTTGAGCAATTTCATCGGGTGACTCCTCGTGTGGTAACGGGTTCACTTTAGCGAGAGCAGGGCAGAATTATATTGCAGAACGGCTCAATGTTAGCTCGGTTGGTGAGTTAATTGAGCCTTTTGGTGGTTTTATGGCAAGAAGGTAAACGGCAGCCATAAAAAAACCGGCATCAGGGATGCCGGTTTTTTGTTTGACGATGAGAAATGCGGCTTAGCGCAGGATCATCTCGTCACGGCCCGGGCCGACGGAAACCATCGGAACTGGTACGCCGAGCAGCTCTTCGATACGCAGCACGTACTGCTGGGCAGCGCGCGGCAGCTCTTCGAAGGTGCGGCAGCCGGTGATGTCTTCGCTCCAGCTTTCCATCTGCTCGTAAACCGGCTTCAGGGCTGCGGTTTGCGGCCAAATCGGGTTCTCGGTGTGGGCACCTTCGTAGGCCACGCAGATCTTCAGATCCGGCAGACCGGTCAGGCAGTCCAGCTTGGTCAGGGCCACTTCGGTGGCGGCTTGCAGCTCGACACCGTTCTTGGTGGCGACAGCATCGAAGTAGCCGACATCACGAGGACGGCCGGTGGTGGCACCGAACTCGTTGGTGATCTTGCGGAACTCGTCCTGGTTCTCCATGGCGGTCAGCAGGGTGCCGGTACCGACAGAGGAGCTGAATGCCTTGGCCACAGCGATGACGCGCTCCGGACGCAGTGCCGGCAGACCGCCACCGATACCGGCGTAGGCGCCAGATACGTGGGAGGAGGTGACCCAGGGGTATTCACCGTAGATCAGGTCACGGCCAGCGCCCAGCTGCGCTTCGAACAGCAGGGTCTTGCCTTCCGCCTGCAGCGCTTTGAGCGGCATGCTGACGTTGCACACGGCGTCGATCCAGGGGGCAGAGACTTCCAGCAGCCAGTCGGCCATCTCCTGGGCAGTCTGGGTGAATTCGAAGGAGGGGTAGATAGCCTTCATCTGCGGCAGTTTCCAGTCCAGCATGAACTGGATGCGCTCGACCAGCACGTCCGGCTGTTTCAGCCAGCCGACCAGGATCGCTTTTTTCATGACGCGATCGCCGTAGGCAGGAGCGATGCCCTGACGGGTGGAGCCATAGGCGCCGTCACCCAGACGTTGCTCTTCCAGGGTATCTTCCAGTGCGTGCAGCGGCAGGCAGAGGGTTGCGCGGTCAGAGATGGCCAGCTTCGGAGTCACGCCGGAGGCTTTGACTTCCTCGAGCTCGACGGTCAGTTTCTCGGGGCTGATCACCATGCCCGGGCCGAGGACAACCAGGCAATCCGGGTTGAATACGCCACTCGGAACCTGGTGCAGCTTGAAGGTGCCAAGGTCGTTGACCACGGTGTGGCCAGCGTTGTTGCCGCCCTGGAAGCGAATGCTGGCGCCAGCTTGGCCTGCCAGATAATCCACGATGCGGCCTTTGCCTTCATCACCCCAGTTAGCACCTACGACTACGATAGACGACATGACTCTTTCTCCTAAGACGTTAGGCGTCCATCCTAGGAGCCTGATGCGGATTAGAAAAATTAATTATCTTTATAATTCCGATAAGAGAACCATATAATTATGGCCAATTAAGCGGCAAACTGCTCGATTTTGCCTGGTAAGCCCCGCACATCGCGGGTTGAGGGACTCTTATGCTGGATATTCACTGGCTGCAAACCTTTGTCACTCTGGCCCGATTGCAACATTTTGGTCAGACCGCCACCGAACTGCACATGACTCAGCCCAATGTCAGCCTGCATATCAAACGGCTGGAGCAGGCGACCCGGGTGCGGCTGATCGAGCGCAGCCCGTTTCGCCTGACGCAGGCGGGGGAGCGGCTGCTGCAAAGCGCCGAGCGCACCATTGCCGAGTTGCAGCTCTGCCAGTCCGATCTCAATGCCCTCAACCAGCTCAGCCAGGGGACGCTGGCCATCGCCGCCAGCGACATCATCTCCCGCCTGCTGCTGATCCAGCCGTTCCAGCGCTTCAAGCGGGAGTTCCCCGGCATCGACCTCACTCTGTTCAACACCACTTCGGATCAGGCGGCCGAGCTGGTCAAGGCGGGCAAGGCGGATCTGGGTTTTGTCATGGCGCAAAAGCGCAGCGAGCCGCTCTTCTATACCGAGCTGCAACAGGTGACCTGGTGCGCGCTGGGGCACGGCCTTGCCCGCTGGCAGGCACGGGCGGTGGCGGGGGAGAGCGACCCCCTCGACGAGCCGACCCTGATCCTGCTCGGTCACGACACCCGCACCCGGGCGCTGATCGACCCGTCCCTGCCGCTGCTGGCCTTGCCTCCCTGCCGCATCATGGAGGTAGGCAGCGTGGACGCCCAGCTCGATTGGGCCGAGGCGGGCTTTGGTGTCGCCATCGTGCCGGACTTCTCCCTGCATCCGCGCCTCAACCTCACCGCGCCGGTCACCAGCCTCGGCGACTTTCCCGGTACCAGTCTGGGCTACGTGGTGCGCCAGAATCAGGTGTTGTCGCGGGCCATCAAGCAGTTGCTGCACTGGGTAGAGGAGGAGATCCAGAAGCCCAACCCCTATCTGACCCGAGTGATGGAGCCGTAGAGACGGCAAGGTGAACAGGCCAATCGACTTCGCCACTATCGAGCGCATATCAACAATCAGGGCAGCCGAAGCTGCCCTGATGCATTTGTGGGCGCTGACCATTCAGGGTTGTAGCGGTGTGGCTGCGCTGGTGGCAGGCTGGGTTGCCTGCTCTTGCTGCGAAGTTGCCGCAGAGGCGCTTTGCGGCAACTGAGTCGAAACGGCAGCTGATGGTGCTGGCGCAGTTGACGCTGCGGCCGAAGGGGCCACGCTCCCACCCTCGGTGGTTGGCGCAGTGAGCTCGGGGGTGACCTCGAGCGCCTCTTCGGGTAAGGGATTAACCTCTGTGGCTTCTGTCGCCACTGCGGCACTGCTGGTGGCGGTCGCGTCGGAGGGCGCCTCAATGGGCGTTGTCGTCCCGTCGGCGGCACTCACCTGCTCTGTCGTGGGCACCGCTTCCGAGGTCGATGGTGCTGGTGTTAACGGCTCCGGCGTCAGCTGTTCCGCGGTTAACTGCTCGGGGGTCAGTGACAAGGGAGCTGGCGGTTGATCCGACATTCCCGCATGGAGGGGCAGCTCGGTTTGCGCCTGCAACTGCTCGGGAGTCACCTTGCTAAGGGCGGGATGCAGCCGACTGAACTGTTTGACCCGGGCCAGCAGGGTATCGCGCACGGTACGGACGATGGGGTCCGGCAGGCTGGCCAGCGCCACCAGTTCGGCACTCATACCGATATTGTTGATGGCGGTGGTCTGCCCCGGATAGAGGTTGGCGGCGATGCGGCTGCGCTGGTAGTAGGGGTGTTGTTTGAGCAGCGTGTCGATCTGCTCCCCTTCGATGGGAATAAGGCGCACCTTGCAGCGGCTGATCAGATCGCCGACCGCCAGACTGGGGTGACCGGCAACCACAAACGCGGCATCCAGCGAGCCATCGCACAGCCCTTCCAGCGGTTCGCTGTCCGACTTGAGTTGATAGGCAGCAAACTGCCCGGGTTGCCATCCCATGGCTGCCATCAGGGCCTGGCTGGTGATCTGCTCACCGGCTCCGTTGTTGCCCGGATAGACCCGCTTCCCTTCGATATCTGCCAGGGTGGTGATGCCGCTATTGGGGGCGGCCAGCAGGGTCAGCGACTCCTGATAGAGGCGAAACAGGCTGCGCAGCTCATTGTTGGCCCCCTGCCCGCTGAAGGGGCCGGTGCCGTGCAGGGCGTGGTGCAACACATCGGACTGCACCAGCGCCAGCTGTACGTCCCCCTTGTCGAGTGCCTTGAGGTTGGCCATCGAGCCACGGGTGCTCTGCACGGTGCAGCTGTCCCCATGCAGGGCATGGCCGGCATTGAGCACCCGACAGATGGCGCCACCGGTCGGGTAGTAGACCCCATTGAGCGGGCCCGTTCCGATAGTCAGCGCCTGGCTGCCAAAGGGGAGCAGCGCAGAGAGTGCACAGAGTGGGAGCAGAAGGTGATGCAAGATCCGTAGAGACATAATTGACCGTTACTGAGTTGACCGCTGGCTGATGACACAGTGAAAAAGGGATGGGGCTTGCCCATCCCGTTGCTGGCTGATCAGGGCTTGCTGTGGTTGAGGATTGCCCGCTCCATCCGCGCCAGCGCGTCGGTCAGTCGTGCCCTGGTGCAGCCGAAGTTGAGCCGCACGAACTGGCCGTCGCCAAACTGGGCGCCGGGGGAGAGACCAACCCCTGCCTGCTCGAAGAAGGCGATGGGATCGGCAAGGCCAAGGGCGCTCACATCAATCCAGGCCAGATACGTCGCCTGATGACTGGCCAGCTTGACGCCGGGCCAGCGGGCCACCGCCTGCTGGATCAGCGCCAGATTGGCCGCCAGATAGTCGAGCTGCTCGGTCAGCCACTGTTCGCCACCCTCATAGGCCGCTTCGGCGGCGATAAAGCCCAGCAGGTTGACGTCGGCGCTGATGCCGCGCATCGCCTGTTGCAGCCTGAAGCGCAGACGGGGGTTGGGGATAATGGCGAAGGAGCAGCAGAGACCGGCGATATTGAAGGTCTTGCTCGGGGCCATCATCACCGCGCAGCGCTCGGCTGCTTGTGCACTGATGGCGCCGTAGGGAATGTGGCGGGCATTCTTATCCAGCAGCAGATCGCAGTGGATTTCATCGGAGCAGATCACCAGATTGTGGCGCGCAGCGATGGCATCGATGGCCAGCAGCTCGTCACGGGTGAAGATGGTGCCGCCCGGGTTGTGGGGGTTGCAGAGCAGCAGCAGATCTGCGGCGGGGGCCTGACGCTCAAGCTCTGCCAGATCCAGCACCCAGCGACCGGCTTCTTCAATCATCGGCACGGTGAGCAGGGGACGATCATTGAAGCCCGGTGCCTGCAGGAAGGGGTAGTAGACCGGCTTGGGGGTGATGATACCGCGGCCATGCTGGCTCCACGCCTTGCAGGCAAGGTTGAGCCCCGGCACCACGCCGGGCAGGAACACCAGCCATTCGGGCTCGATGGCCCAGCCATAGCGGGTCGCCATCCGTTCGATAATGAGTTCGATCAGGCGCGGCGAGGGGCGTGAATAGCCGAAAATGCCGTGGGCGACCCGTTTGGTCAACGCCTCAATCACGGACGGGGGGGAGACAAAGTCGGTATCGGCAACCCACATGGGCAGCACATCCTGACCCTTGTACTTGTCCCATTTCAGGCTCATGGTGCCACTGCGGTCTACTTCCTGATCAAAATCAAACATGCGAACTCCTTGTGCTGGCAGGATGGGCTTTCACTCTACGGGGTCGCGGCCTCCCTCGCAAGGCGCACACCTGCTTATGCATCCTTGAGCCCGCTCTTGATAGTGACATAAGATAGGCGCCGAATTTTCATACGGCTGCCGCCCGTTAGCCCGTATCGTCCCTCCAACCAGTGGTAACCCTATGAGCTTGTCGATAGCGACGGTCAAACGCCCGGACCCCGTCTCTCTTTCATTTCTTGCCGTGACCTTTATGACCGGCGTCGCGGTGGCACTGCAGGTGCCTACCTTAAGTCTGTTTCTGGCCGAAGAGGTGCAGGTGCGCCCCTTTCTGGTCGGGCTCTTCTATACCATCAATGCGGTGGTGGGCATTCTGGTCAGCCAATGGCTGGGCCACCGCTCCGACAACAAGGGGGATCGCAAGCGACTGATCCTGCGCTGCTGCTTTGCCGGGGTGGCGCTCTCCTTGCTGTTTGCCTGGAACCGCAACTACTGGCTGCTGGCGAGTCTGGGGGTGATGCTGGCGGCGCTGGCGGCCACAGCCAGCCCCCAGTTGTTTGCGCTGGCGCGGGAGTATTCCGACAGCCGCAACCGGCGGGCGGATATGTTCAGCTCGGTGATGCGGGCTCAGTTTTCGCTGGCCTGGGTCATAGGCCCGCCCATCGCCTTCGCGCTGGCCATCGGCTACGGTTTCGAGTTGATGTACCTGGCCTCGGCACTGGCCTACCTGCTCTGCGCTCTGGTGGTGTGGCGCTGGCTCCCCTCTCTCCCTTTGCCCAAGATGGTTGAAGAGACAGAGCGGGTCAGCAGCTGGCGGGATCCGGCGGTGCGGGCGCTCTTTATCGCCTCCACCCTGATGTGGACCTGCAACAGCATGTACCTCATCAATATGCCGCTCTACATCACCCGCGAGCTCGGGATGGATGAGAAGCTTGCCGGTATCCTGATGGGCACGGCGGCGGCGCTGGAGATCCCCTTCATGCTGCTGGCGGGTTATTACACTGCCCGTTTTGGCAAGCGCCCCATGATGTTGCTGGCGGTGCTCGCTGGCGCGGCCTTTTACACAGGTCTGGTGACCCTCACCGATCAATACGCCCTGATCGCCTTGCAGCTGTTCAACGCCATCTTCATTGGTATCGTGGCGGGGATCGGCATGTCTTATTTTCAGGATCTGATGCCGGGGCGGGCCGGGGTAGCGACCACCCTGTTTGCCAACAGCATCCGCACCGGCTCCATCATGGCGGGGGCCATCGCCGGTGTGGTGGCGGAGGTGTGGAGTTTCCACGGGGTCTTTATGGTGGCGTTGGGATTGGCACTGGTAGCACTGGCCGCCAGCTGGCGGGTGCCCAACGTCTGACTGGGGACTGGCTGTTATTTGTCGTGCTGGGGCTGGGCGTGCGGGAGCGGCGCTGATTCGCCCTGATATTCGTTGCGCAGGCAGCGCAGCAGCAGCTCGGTCGCGGGGCCGAGAGATTCGGGGGAGAGGGTCAGCAGATAGGTGTAGAGGTGGCGCTCGTTGCCGCTTTCCAGATCCAGCTGTATGAGTGACCCTTCCGCCAGCTCCCGCTCTACCAGATGGCGCGGCAGCCAGGCATAGCCGAGGCCGAGGCGCAGCATGGCGAGCACTTCATGGTAGTGGGTCGCCTTCCAGCCGGTGTCATCCGCATCGTTCCAGTCCACCGAGCGGTGAATGGGGGGATGCAGGCTGATCTGGTTGTGGCCGGTCAGCACATCGCTGCGGATGGCCCCCTCCTCTTGCGCCAGCGGATGGCTGGCGGCGCAGAGGGGCAGCAGGCACACCTCGTCCAGCAGCAGACCGGTGCGATCGCCGGGCAGGTGCTCGGAGAGCATCAGGTCCCCCGGTTGCAGGGCGTTGAAGTGGCAGTGAATGCGTTCGTGCAGGTTGACCCGGCAACCCCGGCTGCGGGGATAGAAGCTGGCCAAGGCCCGATAGAGGCGATCCCTTGGCTGCAGCGCCGAAACATAGAGGTTGATCTGCGGCTCCCATTGCCGCTCCAGGTTGTTGGCCAGATTTTCCAGCTCTTCCACCTGTTGGCTCAGCTGACGGGCCCGCTTGAGGAAGATCTCGCCCGCCGGGGTCAGCACCGCCTTGCGGCCGCGCACCTCCAGCAAGGGCACCCCCAGACTCTGCTGCAACTTTGCAACCGCATGATTGAGGGAGGACTGGCTCTTGTTCAGCGCCTCGGCCGCCTGGGCGTAGCCGCCGCAGTCGACCACCGCCTGAAAGATCCGCCATTGCTCAAACGTGCTCTTGGGACGAAACATAGTTCAACCTGATTGGAGATAGGATGGTCAGTGGTTCGAACAGGGAGCCTGTGCCCCCTATTCAATTTAACCCCTGCCGCACAACACTCTGGGTATTTTATTGATTTATTTGGACTGAGCCGCCTGTTTATTTTGGCTGAGCCACAAAGGTCTGGCCGGTTTTGCCGCGGCTGTCCGACCCCATCAGGTAGAGGTAGAGCGGCATCAGGTCGGCCGGAGTCTTGAGGTTCATGGGATCTTCCGCCGGGAAGGCGCTGGCGCGCATCTTGGTACGGGTTCCGCCCGGGTTTAGGGTATTGACCCGCACACCTGTGTTCTCAAGCTCGTCGGCCAGCACTTCCATCATCCCCTCGATGGCAAATTTGGAGATGGCATAGGTGCCCCAGTAGGCGCGCCCCTTGCGCCCCACGCTGGAGGAGGTGTAGACGATAGATGCATCGCCCTGCGCCTTGGCAGTCTGGCGCAGCAGCGGTAGCAGCGCCTGGGTCAGCAGGAATTCCGATTTGACGTTGACCTGCATCACCTCGTCCCACTCCTTCTCCTGAATGTGTTCAAACGGAGAGAGGGTGCCAAGCAGACCGGCGTTGAACAGCACGCCATCGAGGCGGCCAAACTGCTGGGCGAAGGTTTCTGCCATGCCGCGGTAGTGGGCGGCGGTGGCCCCTTTCAGATCCACCGGCACGATGGCGGGCAGCGGATAACCGGCCGCTTCAATCTGGTCATACACGGCTTCGAGTTTGGCGCTGGTGCGGCCGAGCAGGATCACGGTTGCACCGTGAGCGGCGTAGGTGAGGGCGGCTTCGCGGCCGATCCCGTCGCCGGCACCTGTGACCAGAATGACTTTATCCTTGAGCAGATCGCGGGGTGCCTGATAATCGAGCATGACAACTCCTGTTAACAAATTCCGGCCATAAGTGCATGGCAATCGGCGCCAAGTGTACTGATCCGCGCGCCTGTTTGACCAGCCAGCGGCAAGAAAAATGTGAAGAAAATAGAGAGGTTGTGATGCTCGGGTTGGTTTTTCCTGGCACTGGCTGCGATTTTTTGCGCGCCTCCATCAAACTCCCTAGAATGTGACGAAAACCGATCCATTCTGGAGTCCATCGTGACATTTCTGACCGAATATGGCCTGTTTTTGGCCAAGACAGTGACCTTCCTGCTGGCCATCGGCGCCATCATCCTGATGATCGTCAGCACTCGCCAGCCGAAAGCGCGCAAGGGTGAGCTGGTGGTGACCGATCTCTCGAGCGAGCTGGAGCAGGGGCAGTTTGCGCTCAAGAGCGCGCTCGCCAGCAAGACCGAGCGAAAGGTGATGGAAAAGCAGCAGAAAGAGGAGCAGAAAAAACGCGCCAAGGCGGGTGATGAGCGCAGTCGCCTGTTCGTGCTCGATTTCAACGGCAGCATGGATGCCAAAGAGGTGGCCTCTCTGCGCGAAGAGGTGAGCGCGGTGATTGGCGTGGCCCAGCCCGGCGACGAGGTACTGCTGCGGCTCGAATCCGGTGGCGGCGTGGTGCATGGCTATGGCTTGGCCGCTTCCCAGTTGCAGCGACTGCGCGATCGTGACATCAAGCTCACCGTGGCTATCGACAAGGTGGCGGCGAGCGGTGGCTACATGATGGCCTGTGTGGCGGACAAGATCCTGGCTGCCCCCTTTGCCATCGTCGGCTCCATCGGGGTGATCGCCCAGATGCCGAACTTCAACAAGTTGTTGAAAAAGCACGATATCGAATTTGAGATGCACACCGCCGGCCAGTACAAGCGCACCATCACCATGTTCGGCGAGAACGACGATCTGGGGCGCGAGAAGTTTCGTGAGGAGCTGGCGGCGATCCACGAGCGCTTCAAGGCCTTTGTGGCCGAACATCGCCCGCAACTCGATATCGATCAGGTCACGACCGGTGAACACTGGCTGGCGAGTCAGGCCAAGGGGCTGGGGTTGGTGGATACCCTCTGCACCAGCGATGACTACCTGCTGGCGCAGGCCAGCCACCACAAGGTGATCGGCATCAGCTATCGCAAGCCAAAAAGCCTGACTCAGAAGCTGGGGCAGCAGGGCGCGCAGGCGTTGGAGGCAGGACTTGGGCGGCTGTGGCAGCAGAGCCCCTGGCGCTAAGCCTGGCCCTCTGGCTCTAGCCAGAGGGAAATCCCGCGATAAAAAGGCCAGCCGATGCCCATCGGCTGGCCTTTTTGCATCCGGTTGCACCTTGTTGGTGAGCGAGGGTTGTTTCTATTGAGGCCCTCTGTTACAACTGAATGCTTTCCCCGTTTATGACAGGATCTTGTGGTAAGAGCTGCGGGGCATGGAGCATAGCGATGTCATGGAGCACCTTCAGGCAATTTACCCCGCTGGTCTGGATCGTCATTCTGGGCACCTTTATGGTGCGTACCAGCTACTACATGGTGTGGCCCTTCCTCTCCATTCTGCTCTATCGGGAGTATGACCTTTCGGCCACCTTCATCGGCCTGTTGCTGGGTGGCTCAATGGCCCTCTCTACCCTGGTCAGTTTTTACGGCGGCTGGCTCTCTGATCGCTTCGGGCGGCGCAGCATACTGCTGGCCGGTTGTCTGGTGGCGATGATCTGTTTCGGCCTGCTCGGTTTCTCCCATGCGGTGTTCTGGCTCGGAGTCGGGGTGATGGGCAGCGGCCTCTCGTCAGGGCTCATCGATGCCCCCGGCAAGGCGCTGATGGCCGACAGTCTGGCCTCGGCCAAGGCGCGTGAGCTGGCACTGCACCTGCGCTATTTTCTGCTTAATCTGGGGGCCGCGTTGGGGCCGCTGCTCGGGGTGACCCTCGGGATCAACGCCCAGCAGGAGACCTTCCTGTTTCTGGTGGTGAGCTATCTGCTGCTGGCGCTGGCCTTTGGCTGGGGCTTTCGCCGGGCTGGCAGCACAGGCAAGCCGGGGGCGGCTGGCCCCGGACTGCGGGATGCCATCAAGGTGTTGCTGGCGGATCGCGCCTTCCTGCTGCTGGTGATGGCCAATCTCCTGATGGTGCTGGTCTACTCCCAGTTTCACTCGCCGCTGGTGCAATACCTGACCCGGGCCGGTATGCCGCAGGTGGCCGAGCTGGTTGCTCTGCTGGTGGCGACCAATGCCCTGACCGTAGTGCTGCTGCAGTTTCCGCTGCTGCGGTTGTTGTCACGCTGGCCGGTGCGGGTGCGGCTTCATATCGGCATGGCGCTCTTTCTGGCGGCCCAGCTGCTCTTCGCGTTGGGGGACCCGATGGTGCGCAGCCACTGGTTTGGCGCCGTGCTGCTGCTCAGCATCGGCGAGACCATCCTCTTCCCCCTGCTCAACGTGCTGATCGATCAGATGGCCCCCGCTCATCTCAAGGGGAGCTACTTTGGTGCCAGTGCACTGGCCGGGTTGGGAGGAGCCGCCGGCGCCCTGCTGGGAGGCTGGATCCTCGAGCAATGGAGCGGTCAGTGGCTCTATGCGCTGATGGCGCTGCTTTGTGTGGCGATTTTTGCGCTCTATGAGTGGGGTGCCAGAGTACAGCGTCCCGCTGTGGCCACGTCTGTGGTTGAGCGGAGCTGACCCGGTTAATGCGGGGATCTGTGATGCTGAATGTTCAGTGCGTGCTACCCGGAGTCTTCTCTTTGAGCGCCTTCTTGGCTGCGTACATCCTCTCGTCGGCGAGCCGGATCAGGTTTAGCCCGTCGTCGTAGTGCTCCGGCCCGGTCTGCACGATGCCGATACTGAGGGTGAGATCGCCCAGCTGCTCCTTGACGGTGTTGACCAATCGTTTGAGATAGATATCCCGCGCCTGACTCTCGTTGCAGTTGGGCAGGATCAGGCAGAACTCATCTCCGCCATAACGAAAGCAGCTGTCTTCGGCGCGAAAGACCTGACGGATGCAGTTGCCGACGATGCGCAGGATCTCGTCTCCGCGCTGGTGACCTTCGGTATCGTTGATTTGCTTGAAGTTGTCGATATCGAGATAGGCGATGGCCATGGGTTCGGCGCGGCGCTGACAGGTGCGCAGGCTCAGCAGCAACAGCTCGTTGAGGTGGCGAACGTTGAGCAATCCGGTCAGGGCATCGGTGCGGTTCAGCTCCTCCAGTTGTTTGGTACGCTCGCGAACTTTCTGCTCCAGACTCTTGGCATAGTTCTCCGACTTCTCTCTGGATGACTCTATTTCCGACACCAGACTGCGAATGTAGGTTTCGAAGACCAGAGTGATGTCGAACAGAAAGAGTTTGTCCAGGGCGGCCAGCATGACGAGGCGCTCCGGTTCATCGCGGATCTGCTCGAACATATCCTCGATCAGCAGGGCTTTGAGGGTGTTGATGGCGGCCAGATAGAGCTTGGGTTCGACCCCGATCCGCTTGTGAACCAACCCGATCCGCAGCCGGTTGTTGACGTACTCCAGATCGTAATGGCCGCTGAAGAGATCGAGCACATAGCGCCGTTGCGCGGTGCGCAACCGTATGAGGGTATCGGCATCCCCGATCAACAGGGCGATTTCGGTGATGGCCGTCTGCTGCTGGTAGAAGCGATCCACCAGGGCGTCGATCCGTGGTTCTATCTTGCTGCAATAACTTGCCAGCCGCGCCACATCCTGTTCATTGAGCAGCAATAACTCCTTGCGATGGGCAATTTCAAAGTCGGTGATCCTCATCTGCTCAAGCAGGGTCTGTTCGGTCGGATTCATCGTCGTCCTCGGTTTATTACTGGGCGTTACGCTGTCCATGAGGTGGGACAAACAAGCAGGCGTGGCAATTGATAGTGTAGTCAGTGAGGCTGGGGCGCGCGCAATGCCCCCGCGTGGCGGGGGCTATGGAGGGTCAGGTGAAGGCTAAAGGGGCAAGAGATCCGGAGGGAGAGATCAGAAGGTCAGCACCTTGTCGGCAGCCAGGGTCCACTGGGCCAGCATCGGCAGGGTGCCGACCTCAATGCCCTCGATCAGCGGCAGGGCGGTGATGCCACGGGCATCGGTGCAGGTCTTGCACAGGCGAATGGTGACGCCCTGCGCCAGCAGGATTTCCAGCATCTGGCGCAGGTTGTACCCCTCGGCCGGTGCCTGACCGGCCAGCGCTGCACTCACCGCATCTGACATCAGGAACAGCTTCAGGCTGGCACCACCCTGTTCGTTGAGGGCGATAGCGAGACGCAGGGCGTTGAACAGGGATTCGCTGCCATAGGGGGCACCGTTGGCAATGACCACAATTTGTTGATTCATAACAGACTCCCGATTGGAAAGAGCGCCATTGTAGAGCCAACGGGGTGGCAATTGCGTGATGTTGCACAACTTCTGTCGCACCTTTTTTCCACTTGCTTGACCCTGCTGCCGATCGAGGTTTTTATGGTCAGCTCGCAAACAAGACCGGATGAATCGAGATGTGGAAAGTATTGGGAGCCGGCTTGCTGCTGTTGGCTGGTCAGGCCTTTGGCAGTGAGGCGGTCGGTTGCAAGGCCCGTCTGCAGGCCGTCAATGACCAGCTGGTGTTTGCCAAAGCACACAACAATGCCGGGCAGATTGCCGGGCTCGAACAGGCAGCGCGCAATATCAAGGCCAACTGTACTGATGAAGGTCTGCTCGAGGAGCAGAAAGAGCGGGTTAACAAACTGCGCGGCGAGGTGGACGAGCGCCTGCTCGAGCTGCAGGAGGCGAGAGTCAGTGGCAAACCGGAGAAGATTGCCAAGCGGCAGGCCAGGCTGGAGGAGTCCCAGACCAGGATGCTGAAGGCCCAGCGTGAGCTGGACAAACTGATCCGGCTGGTCGGCAAGTGATGGCCAGCCGCTGAACGCAGGATCAAAAAAGGCCGATTGCTCGGCCTTTTTTCGTTTTATTGCCTGTGCATCCGCACAAACTTCTCCATCAGCTGATCTTCGGTCTCCACATGAGCGGGATCCCAGATGATGCAGTCGATAGGGCAGACACTGATGCAGGTCGGCTTCTCATAGTGACCGACGCACTCGGTGCAGCGACTGGGGTCGATCTCGTAGATCTCCTCACCCAGGCTGATAGCCTGGTTGGGGCACTCGGGATCGCACATGTCACAGTTGATGCACTTGTCGGTGATGAGCAGCGCCATCTCAGGCCGCCGTGTGCGGGTTGCGGGTATCCTGGCTGTCGCCCAGATTGCGCAGCAGGATGCCGTAGTTCACATCCAGATCTTTCGGGACCGGCACATAGACTACGTGACCGTTGCCCGGTGCGGTGTCGATAAGCTCCCCTTTGCGGTTCTCCATCTGCTCCAGATTGAAACGGACGTTGCCCTGCGGGGTCATCAGCTCCAGGTTGTTGCCCACCAGGAACTTGTTCTTTACCTCGACCTCGACCATGTCACCTTTGCGTCCGGTGATTTCGCCGACAAACTGCTGGGTGTCGGAGACGGAGTAGCCGTAGTCGTAGTTCTGGTATTCGCTGTGGTTGTGACGGCGCAGGAAGCCCTCGGTATAGCCGCGGTGGGCCAGATTTTCGAGGGTACCCATCAGGCTGCGGTCGAACGGACGACCCGCTACCGCATCGTCGATGGCCTTGCGGTAAACCTGAGCGGTACGGGCGCAGTAGTAGAAGGATTTGGTGCGCCCTTCGATTTTCAGGGAATGAACGCCCATCTTGGTCAGTCGCTCGACGTGCTCGACGGCGCGCAAGTCCTTGGAGTTCATGATGTAGGTGCCGTGTTCGTCTTCGAACGCGCTCATGTACTCGCCCGGGCGGTTGGACTCTTCCAGCAGCACCAGGGCATCGGTCGGCTTGCCAAGGCCCAGGGTGTTGTCCGGGCGGATGGCGATGGGCTCCTGACGGTGGACGATCTGGCCCACGTCATCTTCTTTACCCTCGTGCACCTTGTACTCCCAGCGGCAGGAGTTGGTGCAGGTGCCCTGGTTGGGGTCTCGCTTGTTGATATAGCCGGAGAGCAGGCAGCGGCCGGAGTAGGCCATGCACAGCGCGCCGTGAACGAACACTTCCAGCTCCATCTCCGGCACCTGCATGCGGATCTCCTCGATCTCGTCCAGCGACAGCTCGCGGGAGAGAATGGCGCGGGTCAGGCCCATCTGATGCCAGAATTTCACAGTGGCCCAGTTGACCGCGTTGGCCTGCACCGAGAGGTGAATGGGCATATCAGGAAAGGCTTCACGCATCATCATGATGAGACCTGGGTCAGACATGATCAGCGCATCCGGCTTCATCTCCACCACAGGGCGCATGTCGCGGATAAAGGTCTTGAGCTTGGAGTTGTGGGGCTGGATGTTGGCCACCACATAGAACTGCTTGCCCAGCGCATGGGCTTCGTTGATGCCCAGCTGCAGGTTTTCGTGATCGAATTCGTTGTTGCGCACCCGCAGGCTGTAGCGGGGCTGACCGGCATAGACGGCATCGGCGCCATAGGCGTAGGCGTAACGCATGTTCTTGAGGGAACCTGCGGGGGAGAGCAATTCTGGTTTAAACATGGCGGACTCTTTATATCTGATTGCAAATCAGGACGATGCCACCTGATGGCATCGTAGTGGTTGAGCTGCGGTGCAAGATGCCCTCCGAGAGGAGGCTCAATGCAGCGCGACCCGATGACGGCATATCCGGGGCTATCTAAAGAAGATGCGCCGGATATTCGGGGTGCGAGATTGTACTCGCCCCCACGTCATCATGCAATTTGGCAGGAAATTGTTGGCTGCGCGAGCCGACAGGATGCCGAAATGAAACAGCCGCTCAGGCCCAACGGGAGAGGGGGGAGGGCATGGCGTAGACGTAACCCTGTTGATAGTCACAGCCGAGCTGGTCGGCAATCTCGATATGGGTCTGGTTTTCCACCCCTTCGCACACCACCTTCATGCCGAGTCGCTGCAGGTATTCCACCAGTCCGGTCAGCATGCGCAAGGCATGGCTACTCCTGGTCGCTTGCAGCAGCAGAGAGCGATCCAGCTTGATGATCTCGTAGGGGAGCGCCATCACCCGCTGAAAATTGCACTCCTGGGTGCCGAAATCATCGCAGGCGATATGAGCGCCGTGGCTACGCAGCACTTCGATCAGGGCCAACTCCTTGCGCTCTAGCGGGGCGTACTCCACCACCTCGAACCAGATTGCGATATCCAGCTTGCGGGCCTGCAAGAGGGTGAGTAACAGCAGGTTCTTATATGTAGGGCTCTCAAAAGCGGGGTTGAGGTTTATCGAGAGGGAGCAAGGAGCATGGCGTGCCAGCACGGGCAGATCACGCCAAATGGCTCTGAGCATAACGATATCCACATGCAGGGACTCTTCACTGCTGAGAGAGGGAAAGTCTATTCCCTGATAACGCTGCTGGCGGGGTTCCCAGCGTCTGGCCAGCGCCTCAAAGCCGATGATCTGGCGATCCCGGTCAACGATTGGCTGATAAAAGGGCACGGCAATGTCCGCTGTCGTCAGGGATGCCACGTCACTGACCGGAAACTCTTCTTTGAACGCAAACATGGCACTCACCTGTTGACGGATATGGCTGTGGATAATACTGGATGAAGTCGAAAGAGGACTGTAGGAATAGTCTGATTGTTGGTAGAGGCAGTACTTTTTCAGTATCAGATTATTCTGATTAAATCTTGTGCATGGATTATCTAGACTGGCCTCAATGACGAATCGCCGAGACAAATATCATCATTTGGCGATTTGCATATATGGAACTCATATATTTTTCGGAGCCTGCAATGAAGGCACCACTCTCTATCGTTTTTACAGTGTGATTATTATTCATGAATAAGATTTTTACTGTGTTGCTGCTTATATTCAGCAGCAATGCATTGGCATCGCCGGATATCAGCG
This sequence comes from Aeromonas sp. R4-2, assembly GCF_040908295.1. Classification (NCBI taxonomy): domain Bacteria; kingdom Pseudomonadati; phylum Pseudomonadota; class Gammaproteobacteria; order Aeromonadales; family Aeromonadaceae; genus Aeromonas; species Aeromonas sp. R4-2. The sequence goes on from NZ_JBFODL010000025.1 coordinate 269,846, forward strand.
TTGGTACTTTATATGACTATATGTCGGCAGAGAAAAACACATTGCTCAAACGGGTTCGAAATCTTGGTGATGAGACGGCCTTTGTCAAAATAACGCTGGCCGAGATTGTATACGGTGCCGATGGTATGCCAAAGGAGCGGGAGTTACCGGAGGAGGGCGTTCGTCAGCTGGTGACAAGTCCATCACGGTTGATTATTCCGGCAGGTGGTATGCAGGCTACCCGTTTTATCTATATGGGAGTGCGGGAGCGAGAACGTTATTTTCGGGTGCGTTTTGTGCCGGTCAAACCACAGGACGATGAAATAACCGAATTACCACCACAGCAACAAATTAGCGCCGGGGTCAGCATCATGACCGGTTTTGGCACCATTCTCTTTGTGGCCCCCAAAGAGACCCGTTATGACACCCGTATTGACCGTAAAAACGGTGTTCTCTATGTGGAGAACCGGGGCAATGCCACCGTTATTCTCGATTATCTGGAACTGTGTGACCAAAAAGAGAGCTCATGCAGTCAACCGGAGAAGATGCATCTGCTGCCCGGCGTTAAAAAGCGGGTCAGTCAAGAGGCAACCCGGACGGTTCGTTTTGAACTGATCGAAGGGAAAAAATCGGCATTCAGGGAGTTCAAGCTCTGAATCCCGATATATCACAAGAACGACAATCACACCTGAAGGAGTGACTATGAAGATGGTATCGCTTTTTCCCGCCCTGTTGCTGGCGAGCGGATCGCTGATGGCGGCCGAGCGCATCGAGCATACGGTGACGGTAACGGCGCAGATCCCGACCGAACACTTTTATGTGCAACCCGTGGGTGACTGGATGAGTACCCCACAGAAACTGACCTTCAACCCCTTTAGCCAAAAGCTGGATCCCTTGGCCAAGCAGCTGGAGATGAAGAGCACCATTGGTCCCATCAAGGGTTATCTGGTTTATCCCGCAACCATGGCCAGCGGCAAGGAGAGTATCGGCTTGACGGTCAAGGTGGCAGGCGTTGCGCTGACCACTACATCTGCTGACTTGCTGAATCAGGCAGATGCCAATACTGGCAAACAGGTAGGGCTGGAGATTATTCCGGCCGCGGCGCCAACCGGTGGCTACAAGCCCGGCAACTATCAGGGGATTGTCAGCATGATGTTTGAATCGGAGGCACCGCCGGCACCGCCTGCTCAAGGCAGCTGACATGAGTATGTGGGGGTCATCAGGCCCCCTTTAATTGATATTCCAGGCATTCAGGTTGTTCTTCATGGTTCGTTCTCTTCTTCTCTTGCTCGGGTCGTTGCTCTCTGCCTCACTGGCGGCGGCAGACCCGGCACTGTTGCTGCAACAGGCGCGGCAGTTGCCAGAAGGGTTTGAAGCGCACTTTTTTGGTGTTCCCCTGATGGTGCGGGTGACCGTCGACGGTCGCCTGCTGGGGGATGGGGAAGTGCTGCTCGGGCGGGATAACTCGGTACAGCTGCTTTCACTGGTGGATGTGCAGGAGAGCGAGTTTGACGAGGGGGCGCGTGAACGCTGGCTGACCAGGTTGGGATCGCACCTGCCGCTCGGCGAGTGCAGCCGTGCCTGTCCCGAAGGCATCGTGGGATTGCAATATAGTCTGGAGGAGTCCCAGCTCTCGGTACTGACCGGTGAGGTAGAGCAGGAGGCGCGGGATCAGCGCTTTATGACATTGCCTCAAGAGAGCAAGGGGTTGCTGATCCAGAACCAGCTGAACCTGGTGCAGGGCACTCAGCGCAACGGTCACTACAACCTGCAGCTGGAGGGCAGCTGGGGACAGTGGACCCCTTTTATGGAGGGGGATGCCACCTGGCAAGAGGGTGGGCCAACTGATCTCGGGATGGCTCAGGTCTATGGAGAACGGCTCCATGAGGCCAATTTTTATCGTCTCGGCTTCTTCTTTCCCTCGGCGCAGGGGTTGGTGCGTCAGCCGAACTACTACAGTGGCGCGACCCCCACAGTGCTCGGGATGATGTGGGGCAGTTCGGATCTGCTGCGCCGGGAGCGCGGTGTACCCAGTCTGGCGCCGATCCGGGTGGCTCCGGCCCGGCCGGGCATGGTGGAGATCTATCGTGACGGCAACCTGATCCAGTCCCAGCCGGTCGTATCGGGTTTGCAGGCACTTGATACCCGATCGCTGCCCGGAGGTATCTACGAGGTAGAACTGCGGTTGCTGGAGGATGGTCAGGAGACCCGCCGTTGGCGCGAGATGATCTACAAACCCTCCAACTGGCAGACGCCGGAGGAGCCGTGGCGCTTCAACCTGTTTGCCGGACGCCAGACCCGCTGGCTGGTACGCCAAGGTGATAGCGATTTGGAGGGGGCCAGTGGCGGCGTATCGGTGAACCACCTGTTGCTTCCTTCGTTGGTGGTGGGGGCGGGTAGCCAGTATGTGGACAGACGGGCTCAGCACTCCCTCTCGCTCGACTGGGAGGCGACCAGTCAGCTTCACGGCTTTGCCTCTCTCAATCAGAGTGTTGGCATGGGGTGGGGCTACGATCTGCAGGGGATCTACTGGCATGGCAACAGCAGTCTGGTGGCCAGCCATTCGCGTAATCTGCGCAAGCAGGTTGAAGCAACTGCGGTGTCCAGTCTGTCACTGCAACAGTCGCTGGAAAAGTGGGGCTCCCTCAGTCTCTATGTTTCTCACCAGTCTGGTCGTGGCAATGGTGCTGATGTGGGGTGGCACTATAGCGATCGGTTGTGGGGGCGTTGGGTGACCTGGGGGGTGACCCTGTTCGATCGTCCCGGCAGCGAGAGCACGGCGCAGCAGCGGGATCGCGGTAGCACGCTGAGTCTCACTATCAACTTGGGGGGAGATGATCGCCAGTTGTCGCTGGGGCTGGGCAGCAATACCTCACGCTCGGGCGGTGCCCAGCGCAGCGCCTATCTCAACTACCAGCAGGAGGTGGATTGGGGGCCGCTGCGTCAGGTCAGCGTGGGCAGCACCCATGACAGCTATGGTACCGGTCTATCCGGCTATGGTCGTTTCGCGTCGTCCTGGTTGGGTGGCGACCTGTTTGCCCAGCACTCCTCCTATAACGCAGAGGTGACCGGCGGCGTCAACCTGGAGAGTGTGCTGGCGCTGGGGCATGAAGGGGATCTGGCGCTCGGTTTCCGCGATACGGGCGGCATGGGCAATGAGGCGGCGATGATCCTCGATATTGCGGCCGATGATGAGGCAGCGCGGATCCGGGTCAACGACGATCTGGGCAGCGTACAGACCCTTGGGCCCGGTCGTCATCTGGTCTCGGTGCCAGCCTTGCAAAGTGGCGCCTTGCAACTGGAGATGGCCGACCACGAGGGGATGCCACTCACCATCAAGCCCACCGTGCTCCCCTACCATCTTAATCGCGGCGGGGTGGGTTATGGCCAGGTGAATGCTGTGAGCACCGTTACTGTGATTGGTCGCCTGCTGGACGAGCAAAGCCAGCCGCTGCGTGGTGCCATGGTCAGTAACCCTATAGGGCGGGCATTTACCGAAAATGATGGCTTCTTTGCGCTGGAAGCGAGCCGACGACAGCCGCAATTTAGCGTGGAACACAATGGTATCCTCCATTGCAACAACTCATCAGGAGTGCAGAGCCGTACGGAGGCATCGGAGATTATTATATTGGGAGAGTTAATATGTTCACCAGGTGTGACTGTAAAAAATGAAAACCATTAAAATATTAGTTCTACTGATGTTTAGTCACTCTTCTTTGGCTGATGTGATTAATATTACTGCAGACTATAAACCTGAGAGCTATGAAGTGAGTGGTGGGCGTTTTATCAACACCACTCCGTGCGATGTCGGTCAACCGATTTCTTATTGTGACCCACAGAAGCCGCTAGAGTCATCGGTTATAGTAAAACTCCCAGTGTCGATAGCAAAAACAATAAATTCGGCGAAGGGTAAACAGAACTACCTAAGTTACTATCGACTTTCTGGTCCTAAAAAAGTGACGTTGACGAACAGCAACAATGGAGAACGCCATGAATTGGCATTTATTCCAACCAATATAGGTGCCAAGGTAATAAAAATGGAGTATCCAATTGTCAATAATAATAGATGGCCCATGCATACTATTGGTGGTGATTGCTATCAAAGCTTTAGTACTTGGGGGTGGTCAGGGTCTGTAGTAACTGGGCAACTTTTTTTATACTCTATTAATGATTTAGCTCAAAATGGTGCGTCTGAGTGCTATCACAATAGCCAACTTGGTGATGGAACATCATACTCTGTCGATTGGCTGAATTATGGCTTTCGTATAAAAGCACCTAATCCATTGACTATGTCAAATGGAAAGTATACCGGTAGTTTAAAAATAATGGTGGGTCGTAATAAGGATATTGACCTAGGTGATGCAACCTATTCTGGGGGAACAGAGCATGAACTTAAATTTACACTGACAGTCCGTCATCAATTGAAAGTTGATTTTCCCAAAGGAGATAGCGATGGCCATAGCCAAGTAACCTTATTGCCACCAGGTGGGTGGAGTAATTGGATTCATAGTGGAAAGCGAGAGCCAAATTTCTTGCAGCAAGACCTTCCTTTTCGGATATGGTTTAGTGCCCCATTTACAGTCGCACTGCGTTGCCAATATCAATGGTCTACTAGTGGTGAGTGCGCATTAAAAGATAGCAAGGGACGAACAGTACCATTAAAAACATACTATGTGAACAGATTCAATGAAACGACTTTATTGACTACAAATAAATCCAAATTTGTACTTCCTGTACAGGGGATTCCTGTTATCAATGCAGCCAGAGCAATTCGATTTCAGATAGTGGGTGGGACGGTCGCCGAAATGATGAAATATCCTGGTTCCTCCTTTAAAGGCGATGTCACCTTGATATTTGATGCGGCTATCGATTAGCAGAGTCCGTTGCTTTTGGCATAGTCAAAGAGTGCGCTATCGCTGCTAATGCCCAGCCGAGTCATGGCACTCTTTTTCTGAGTGCTGATGGTTTTGACACTGCGATGAAGGTAGTTGGCAACTTGGGTGACCGACATGCCGCTGGCCAGCAGACGCACTACTTCACTCTCCTTGGGCGTAAGCAGGTTGTTGTTGCTTTGCTCGGAAATACCGGCACTGGCCAGCAGCATTTGTACTGCCGGGCCAATATAGCGATGGCCGAGCAATATCTGGCGAATGGCATCAGCCAATTCATTAATAACCGATTTCTTTAGTATCAGACCCTTTACTCCAACCTGAATAAGGGATTGCAAGATGGCACTATTCTGGATTTGGGTCAGCACAATAATGGGCAGATTGGGATAATCCCGGCGCAACTGCTGGATCATGACCAGGCCATCACTACGGGTATCTCCGGGCATGCTGAAATCAGTGATCAACAGATCACAATCATGTTGCTGTAATAAATTCAGCAAGTCAGATACCTGATATGCCTCGGCGATCACTTCACAATGAGGGGTTATCTGGTCAATCAGGCTGCGGATCCCGGTCAGAATCAAGGGGTGGTCATCGGCAAGAATAATCTTGAAGGACATGGATGAGCCTCTTATAAAACGGTGAATAATATTCAGGCTATCAAAACTAACATTTCTATACTACCGTGCGCACCCCATTTTTTCAGGTGCATATATCTTTTGATAAATATATTTGAATTGTTATGCCTATATATTGTTCGCTTATGTCATTAATCAAACGATTTATAATTATTATCTCTGTTTTTTTCTTGACGCCTGCCGTATTGGCGAAATCTGGTCCCTCTGTCCCAACGATTGAAGTCGGAATATTGGCCGGAGGTTGGGGTCCTTTTCAGCAGTGGGATGGCAAGGTTGCTGCCGGATTCAGCGTTGAATTGATGGAACAATTAGCCCAAAAGCTGGACTACCGGATTGCCTGGCAGATCTACCCAGACTGGGAAGCCATGTATGCCGATGCATGCCGTGGCAAACTTGATATTTTGCTCGATGCTTTTAACTCTGAGGTACGCCAGTGCATCACCTATAGCCTGCCTTACTACACCTCGCCGACTGTGGTGGTGGTGCGCCAGGACAGCGCCCTGTTTCGGGATGTGAGCCGGTTACAGTCCGCAAGCATTGCCATCGAAAAAGGTTTTCTGACCGAGAAGCTGGTCAAGCTGCACTATCCCAATGTTACGCCCCGGCTCTTTGTTGATACACGCCGTGCATTGCAGGCGGTTGAACAAGGTCGGGCAGATGCCTATATCGGCAATCTCCATGTGGCCAATCTGTTTATCGAGCGCCACCCGGCGTTGGCAGTGGTCGCCCAGTCCCCCTTGTTGATGGAAACCCTTCATCTGGGTGTGAGCAGCCAGAAGCGCAGCCTGGCCATCAGGCTGGATACCGCCATTCAGGCGCTGACGGTCGAGGCGCGCAGTGAACTGGAGAAACGCTGGCTGGGGGAGAGTCTGGAGCCTAATTTCATGGGGCACAGCAATTTTTTACTGCGTCCTGATGAGCGAGGCTGGCTCTCGACGTTGCCGCCACTCAAGCTGGGGTTGATCCCCGGCTGGGTGCCCTTCTCTTATCACGATGAGGATGGTAATTCGGTCGGCTTGATAGTGGATTATCTGAAGGTGTTGCAAGAGAAGCTGGGATTGGCATACAGCAGCGAGCTTGTACAGAGCTGGCCCGAATTGCAACAACTGCTGCTGCATCACGATGTGGATCTGGCAGTACTGCCCACACGGATCATCGAGCGGTTGGTGGGGTGGCATGCCAGCGAGCCCTTCGCATCATTCCCGTTGGTACTGGTGACGGCACGCGGTAGCCTCCCTATCGGGGATCTCTCCGATCTGGCCGGCAAACAGTTGCTGCTGACCGATGGCATGTTGATCCCGCAGCTCAGGGCACTGGTGCCCGACCTTAAACTGACCACGACCCGTGATGCCAGCGACGGGCTCGCCCGTGTTGCCGCGGGGCTGGGGGATGCCTATATCGGCAATCTGGTGGTGGTCTCCCGTCTTGTCACCGAGCAGTTTGATGACCGACTCCATATCGCCGCGCCAACCCCCTTCAAGGATGAGCTGGCTGTGGCGGTACGTGAGCCTTACAGCCCCTTGCTGCCCCTGGTCAACCGGGTGCTTGCCAGCATGAGCGACAAGGAGAAGCGCCAGATACGCAACAGCTGGTTGGCGCTCAATTACAGCGAAGGGATCCCCAGAGCGAAACTGGTGCGTACCCTGCTGCCCGCCGGGGTGGCGATTACGCTCTTTATTCTGGTGCTGTCGGTGGCTTACTGGCGGCTGCGTCAGGAGATAGTTCGTCGTCATCAGGTTGAGGCTGCACTTGCCAGAGCCAAGGCCAAGGCGGAGTCTGCCGCCACCCAGAAAGGGGAGTTTCTGGCCACCATGAGCCACGAGATTCGCACGCCCATGAATGGCATTGTCGGCATGGCGGAACAGCTCACCTTTACCGAGTTGACCCAGGATCAGCGCCAGATGGTGGAGGTTATCAACCGCGGTGCCCAGGGGTTGCATGCGCTGATCGACAACGTGCTCGACTTCGCCAAGCTGGAGGCGGGCAAGATGCAGCTCGAAGAGGCCCCTTTTCTCATCCGTGAATTGATCGACAGCGTGCTGACCATGACGGTGAGTGAGGTGCATCGCAAGGGGTTGCGCGTCTATCTCTGGGCGGATGCCGGTGTGGCGGCTCGTGTAAGTGGTGATGCGCTGCGTTTGCGCCAGATCCTTTTCAACTTTGTCAGCAATGCCATCAAATTTACCGAGCGGGGCTTTATCGAAATCTCGGTGCAACTGCTGTCGCAGGGGGAGGGGCAACAGCAATTGTGCTTCGGTGTGCGCGACAGCGGCATCGGTATGAGCCCAGAGGCGCTTGGCCGGATCTTCAATGCCTTTGAACAGGCAGAGAGCTCCACCACCCGCAGTTATGGTGGTACCGGCTTGGGCCTGAGTATTTGCCAGACCCTGGCCACCTTGATGGGTGGCGAGATCCGGCTGGAGAGTGCCCCTGGGCTAGGCACTTTCATCAGCCTTACGGTTACGTTGCCAATGCTGGCACAGCGAGAGCCGGATCTCCGTCTCAATGGCGTGCAAGCCCATATCGATCTCCATGACGAGAAGCTGTGCCACACCCTGCTGTTGCATCTTGATGCCTTGGGGGTAACACGAACGTCGGAGTCTGGTGATGCTCATTTGCGTTTCACAGACCATGAGCTGGCGGGCAACAGGGTCATCCGGGTGCTGCCGCTGGCAACCCCCCTCGGTTATCGTTGTGATGAGGAGGGTTACATCCTCAACAGCAATCCAATGACCTGGCATGCCGTGCGGGAAGTTTGCTATCGCCAGCTTGGCTTGAGCGACGGGACGGCAACGAAAGCGATGCGAAAGAGCGCACCCATGCAGCCCTGTCGGGTATTGCTGGTGGAGGATAATCCCCTCAACCAGTCGCTGGTAATACGCCAGCTCAGGCAACTTGGGATGAACTGCGATGTGGCAGAGCATGGCCAGCAGGCTCTCGAGATGGTCGCGCAGCATCCCTATGAGCTGGTGCTCTGTGACTGTCAGATGCCGGTGATGGATGGTTATGAGTTCACGCGCAGGATACGGGCTGCAGAGAAAGGTGAGCGGCTACTGATCATCGCCATGACGGCCAATGTGTTGCCAGAACAGGCTGAACGCTGTTTTGCCGCGGGCATGGACGATCTGTTGGGCAAACCGGTGCTGCTGGATACTCTGCGCCAGATGTTGCAGAAGTGGCAAATCTTACCCGCGCCAACCTTGATTGATATTGCAGCCATGGAGGCATTTTTTGGTCATGGTGACAAGTTGCAGCAGATGTTTCCGCTTTTTCGCCAGGAGCTTGAACAGTCGATGGCGCAGGAGCCACTTGATGACAATGCATTGGCCAATTGGGTGCATCGTCAGGCGGGGACCATCAGCATGATGATGGCGCCGGAATTGGCTGAACAGGCATGGCGATTGGAAGAAAAAATCCGTCAGTTTGGATCGCCAGCTTGTACAGATGAGCTGACACGCTTTCGTGCCCAATTACAGCAAATCATTGATGAATTGACGTTATTGAGCGAGAAAGGGCACTCAGTTATCGAGGGAGAGCTGGAGTAAGGGGAACTGTTCGCTCATAAAATTGCGGGGGCTGTGGCCATTGCCTGCGGTGGCCAGCCATTCCCAATCCAGTCTTGGCGAGCCCGCTTTGAAGCGTTGATAGGCAACGCCCTGATGAATGGTCAGAAAGAGGGTCGTGGGGAGTCCCAGCTTGTTGCTGTAGCGCACCATCAGATCACCCTGATAGTCGTTGCTGATTCTGACTTTGAGCGCCTGCAGTGTCAGACCGGTGGCGTGACCATGCTCGTCCCAGACTTCAAACATGATGTGAACACTCTGATGTCGATGATGCCACGATGAGCAAGATGGGATGCAATTGCAACTGTCAGATCTGACAAGGTCGGAAAAGTGTGATGAGAATGGCAGAAAGCGAAAACCCGGCGCGAGACCGGGTTTTCTTGAATGATGGTGGAGGGAGAAGGATTCGAACCTTCGAAGGCAGAGCCGTCAGATTTACAGTCTGATCCCTTTGGCCGCTCGGGAACCCCTCCACAGGGGCAAAGCAAATTGTATTCAGCCATTGCAATCAGGGAAATGGTGGAGGGAGAAGGATTCGAACCTTCGAAGGCAGAGCCGTCAGATTTACAGTCTGATCCCTTTGGCCGCTCGGGAACCCCTCCACGGGGTATTTCCTGATTGTCACTACTTTGCACTTGAATGGTGGAGGGAGAAGGATTCGAACCTTCGAAGGCAGAGCCGTCAGATTTACAGTCTGATCCCTTTGGCCGCTCGGGAACCCCTCCCCAAGTGCGAGGCGCATACTATCAGATCCAGAGGCTTTGTGAACCCCTTGATGAGGCATCTGGCAGTAAAAAATGACTGTTCGTCGATTTTTTGATACGTCCAGCTCAAAATTCAAGCTTATCAGCAAGTTGTGCGCTGCTTTTCTGCACAAAACAGCATCTGTGCAAGTTGGCGATCGCGCTGAAGACAAGGCAGATAGCAGAAGACCGCCAGCGTCGGCGGTCTTCTCGGGCATCACATCTAGCGCTGGAACGGGTAGACTGAACCCAGTTTCAGGATCTGGGTAAGTTCGTCCAGTGCGCTGCGGGACTCCTGCACCAGTGCCGGATCCCGCAGGTCATCGAGGGTCAGGCGGTCGCGGTAGTGGCGATCTACCCAGCCATCGAGGTGGGCAAACTGGCTGTCGTTGATGAGGCAGGCCGGATTGACCGCAGCGAGTTCCTGATCGTTCATGGCAACCCGCAGTCGCAGGCAGGCCGGGCCGCCACCATTGCGCATGCTCTGTTTCACATCCATATAGTGGACCGCCTTGATCGGAGTCTCCTGCGTCAGCAGCTTGCCAAGATAGGCCGACACCGCCGGATTGTCGCGGCACTCGGTGGGGGCGATAATGGCCATCTCGCCGCTCGGCAGGGTGAGGATCTGGGTGTTGAACAGGTAGGATTTCACCGCATCCAGCACGGATACCTCGGCAGTCGGCACTTCGATAAAGTGCAAATCCCCCTCGCCAAACTTGCCGCGGATTTCGGTCAGCACCGCTTCGGTGTTGAGGAACGCTTGTTGATGGAAGAAGAGCACGTTCTGGTTGCCCACCGCGATCACGTCGTTATGGAATACCCCCTGATCGATCACATCCGGGTTTTGCTGAATAAACACCACGCTCTCCTCGCCAAGGCCATGCAGGCGGGCGATGGCCTGGCTTGCCTCCAGGGTCTGGCGGGCCGGATAGCGCTTCGGCGCCGGGCGGGAGTAGTCAAAGGCGCTGCGGCCATAGACAAACAGCTCGACCCCCGCCTCGCCATAGGCGCGGCAGAGGCGGGTGTGGTTGGCCGCCCCCTCGTCGCCGAAGTGGTCATTCTCCGGCAAATGGAGGTGGTGGCTGAAGTGGCGATCATTGTTGAACACGGCGCGCAGGATACGACCCGTGACGTCGGGCTCCAGGGAACGGTGAAACTTGTTGGTCAGGTTGGCGGGGGTGAAGTGAATGCGGCCATCCTGGGTATCGGCACTGGGGGAGACGGTGGCGGCGTTGGCAGTCCACATGCTGGAGGCCGAATAGCAGGCGGCCAGCACGGCAGGAGCCTGCTTGGCGGCCTGTTCCAGCACCCGGGCATCGTTGCCGGTGAAGCCGAGGCGGCGCAGGGTGGCGAGATCGGGACGCTCTTGTGGCGCCAGCACCCCCTGGGTCATGCCAAGCTCGGTCAGCGCCTTCATCTTGCGCAGCCCCTGTTTGGCGGCCTCTTTCGGATTGGAAGCCTCCTGGGCATTGCTCTGGGAGGCAACGTTGCCGTAGGAGAGGCCAGCATAGTTATGAGTCGGGCCGACCAGACCGTCGAAATTGACCTCGAAGTGCTTCATTGAGTACATCCTTTCGATTTTTATGATGGGTAGCGGTTCCTTCCGCGCGCAATGCGTCGGGGTTGGGCCATTATAAAGAGATTTTATGTTTTTGTAACAAGCTGGTAACCAGCAGACGTTTTTATGTCGTTTCAGATATAAAAAGAGGGGCGGTATGGCAGAAAATTGAAAAAGCGGTTGCGTCCGGCCTGTTGCCTTCGCATTAATAAATAAAGAAGCAATAAAAGAAGCTGTGTGGTTCGGGCTGGTCAGGCAAATTTGCTCACAAGATTGCTTTTTCGCGCCAAATCTCTTATACAGCCCCACAAAACCGCACACCAACCCCGTCGGGTGCAATGAGGATAATAGTTACAGCATGGGCAAATCACTGGTCATAGTGGAGTCTCCGGCCAAGGCCAAGACGATCAACAAATATCTGGGCAAGGACTACGTGGTGAAATCCAGCGTTGGTCATGTTCGCGATCTTCCCACCAGCGGCAGCGCCAGCACCGAGCCCAAGAAACCTGTCATTCGCGGCATCAAGTTGAGCGAATCCGAGAAGGCTGCCAAGGATCGCAAGGCCCTGTTTGCCCGGATGGGTATCAATCCGACCGCTGGTTGGCAGGCTAACTACCAGATTTTGCCCGGCAAGGAGAAGGTGGTCAGCGAGTTGCAAAGTCTGGCCGAGAAAGCCGACACCATCTATCTCGCAACCGACTTGGATAGAGAAGGAGAGGCGATCGCCTGGCACCTGCGCGAGATCATCGGTGGCGATGACAGCCGCTACAAGCGCGTGGTGTTCAACGAGATCACCAAGAGCGCCATCAAGGAGGCGTTCGCCCAGCCGTCCGAACTCAATATTGACCGCGTCAATGCCCAGCAGGCCCGTCGTTTCCTCGACCGCGTGGTGGGTTACATGGTCTCCCCGCTGCTGTGGAAAAAGCTGGCCCGCGGTCTCTCCGCCGGTCGGGTGCAGTCTGTCGCGGTGCGTCTCATCGTCGATAAAGAGCGCGAAATCAAGGCGTTCGTACCGGTTGAGTTCTGGGATCTCAATGCCGACCTGCTGACTGCCGACAAGAGCGATCTGCGGATGGAAGTGGTCAGCCGCAACGGGGCTGACTTCAAGCCAGTGACCCAGGCCGAGACCTTTGCCGCTGTCGCAGCCCTGGAAGGGGTCGATTACAAGGTGGTGAACCGGGAAGACAAGCCGACCGGCTCCAAGCCGTCCGCGCCGTTTATCACCTCTACCCTGCAGCAGGCGGCCTCTACCCGGCTGAGCTTTGGGGTCAAGAAGACCATGATGATGGCCCAGCGTCTCTATGAAGCGGGTTACATCACCTATATGCGTACCGACTCCACCAACCTCAGCAAAGAGGCGGTTGAGGCGGTGCGTGAATATATCGGCGAGCAGTATGGCGCGGTCTATCTGCCAGCCGAACCGAATCTGTATGGCGCCAAGGCCAATGCTCAGGAAGCGCACGAGGCGATCCGTCCCTCCAACGTACAGGTGACTGCCGAGATGCTGGAAGGGATGGAGCCGGATGCCATGCGTCTGTACGACCTCATCTGGCGTCAGTTCGTTGCTTGCCAGATGACCCCTGCTCAGTACGACTCCTCCACCCTGACCGTCAAGGCGGGTGAGTTCGAGCTCAAGGCCCGTGGTCGTACCCTGCGCTTCGCCGGTTGGACCAAGGCGCTGCCGCCGATGGGTCGCAAGGGCGAAGATAGTCAGCTGCCGGCGGTGACCGTTGGCGAGGTGCTGAAGCTGATCAAGCTGGATCCGCGCCAGCACTTCACCAAGCCGCCTGCCCGTTTCACCGAAGCGGCGCTGGTGCGCGAGCTGGAAAAACGCGGCATTGGCCGTCCGTCTACCTACGCCTCCATCATCTCCACCATCGTCGATCGCGGTTATGTGCGGGTCGAGAGCCGCCGTTTCTTCGCCGAGAAGATGGGCGAGATTGTCACCGATCGTCTGGTGGAGAACTTCGTCGAGCTGATGAACTACGAGTTCACCGCCAAGATGGAAGACAAGCTCGATGGCATCGCCGAAGGGAGCCTTGAGTGGAAGAAGGTGCTGGACGCCTTCTACGCCGAGTTTACCCAGGAGCTGGAGAAGGCTGACAAGGCGCCCGAAGAGGGCGGCATGCGTGCCAACCAGATGGTGATGACCGACATCGACTGCCCGGATTGCGGCCGCAAGATGGGTATTCGTACTGCCACCACCGGCGTGTTCCTCGGCTGTTCCGGCTATGCTTTGCCGCCCAAAGAGCGCTGCAAGAAGACCATCAACCTGGTCTCTGCCGACGAGTTTGTCTCCGCCACTGACGGCGAAGAGGCAGAAACCGAAGCGCTGCGCGCCAAGCACCGCTGCGGCGTCTGTGGTACAGCGATGGATGCCTACATCATCGATGACAGCCGCAAGCTGCACGTCTGTGGTCGCAACCCGGATTGCGATGGCTACGAGATCGAGAAGGGCCAGTTCAAGCTCAAGGGCTACGAAGGGCCGAGCATCGAGTGCGACCGCTGCGGCAGCGAGATGCAGCTCAAGAACGGCCGTTTCGGCAAGTACATGGGCTGCACCAACGAGACCTGCAAGAACACCCGCAAGATCCTGAAAAACGGCGACATCGCGCCGCCGAAAGAGGATCCGGTGCCGCTGCCGGAGCTCAAGTGCACCCAGTCCGATGCCCACTTTGTGCTGCGTGACGGGGCTGCCGGTCTGTTCCTGGCGGCTAGCAACTTCCCCAAATCCCGCGAGACCCGCGCGCCGCTGGTGGAAGAGCTCAAGCGCTTCAAGGATCGCATCTCCGCCAAGCACAAGTATCTGGCCGGTGCCCCGCTCACCGATCCTGACGGCAACCCCGCTATCGTGCGCTTCAGTCGCAAGACCAAGGAGCAGTACGTGATGAGCGAGGTCAACGGCAAGGCGACCGGTTGGACCGCTCACTACGACAACGGTACCTGGCAAGAGAGTTTGCCAAAGGCTAAAAAAGCCTGATGAAAAGAGGCCCCGACAAGGGGCCTCTTTGCTTATGGATAGCGGTATACTGAGACAGCTGCAAGGAGTGCAGCTGTCGTCAATCGCGAAGTAGACAAGGAGGTTGAGATGGAGATTAACGAGATCCGGCCGGGCATGAGCTGCATGACCCGGGAAGGGGCGGCCTATGTGCTGGAGGTTGACCGGCAGAGCCTGCTGGTGCTGCTGCAGCGCGCGGACGAGACCATACCGGTGCAGGTGCGCAGCGACGAGATCCTGGCGCCGCTGGAGTGATCCGGCTGTGATCCCCTCAAAACGGCAGTAGAAAAAGCAGCTCGGCCAGATCGGGCTGCCATTGCCACTCCTTCATTCTGACCCTCCCCCCGATCACTGGCACCCCCTCCTGCTGCAGGCGTCCCGTCTGTTCGGCAAAGCCTGGCGATCCTTTCGGTAACGAGATGGTGCCCGCTGCGCCCAGCACCCGATGCCACGGCAGTACCTTGTCGGTTTCCCGCAGCACCTTACCTACCAGTCTTGCCCGTCCGGGCAGCCCCGCCAGATCGGCCACCTGACCGTAACTGACCACCCGGCCTGCCGGGATCAGGGCGATGATCGCTTCGATACGAGCAGCTTTGTTCAATGGGGATGGACTTGATTCAATGCTCATAGACCCGATTCGTCAAAAACAACAGAAGCGCCATTGTGGCGCTTCTGTCATGGGGCTGGCAATGATTCAGCCGAAGGTCTGGCTAAGCCCCTTCAGTTGCTTGGCCCGTTCCAGCAGAGCCTGACTTGAGTGATCGACATCCAGCATCTTCTGACTGTTGGCGTGGGAGTACTCGGAGATCTGGTGGATACTGCGGCTGATCTCCTCCACGACCGCTTGTTGCTGCTCTGCAGCGGTGGCGATCTGGGTGGAGTGTTCGGTGACCAGCTCTATCTCTGCCAGCACGGTATGGAGGCTGCTGGCGCCCTGGCGAGTCATCTCGGCACATGCGCGGGTCTGTTGCAGGTTCTCCTGCATCATCCCCTTCCAACGCCCCAGCGTGTGCTGGATCTGCTTGATGCTGCCCTGGATCTGCTCGGTCGCCTTGTGGGTGCGGGTCGATAGAGTACGCACCTCGTCTGCGACCACCGCAAAACCACGGCCCTGCTCCCCGGCGCGAGCGGCTTCGATGGCAGCGTTGAGGGCCAGCAGGTTAGTCTGCTCGGCGATGCCCTGGATCTCGCCCATGACACTGCCAATCCGTTCGGATTCACTGGCGAGCTCTACCGCCGAGTTGAACGCCAGCTCTGCCTGTTTGGCGAGCTGTTCGATCTGTTGCTCGGTCTGGTTCAACTGCTGGTTGGTTTGTTCACAACGATTGCGAGCTTCGTTGACCTGACCGTTGGAGTCTTGAATGTTGCGGGCGATCTCGTGAGCTGTGTTGGCCATTTGAGTCATAGCCGTAGCCATCTGCTGGGTCTGGGCATCTTGCTCGTTGATATCGAGACAGGCCTGATGAGAGGCCTGCTTCAAATTGATGGCCAGGGTTTGCAGAGGTGCCGTGGCATCGTTGATCCGCCCCAACACGGTTCGGATGCGGGCCTGCAGCATCTTGATATGAAAATCGGCAATGGCGCCGGGGTTGTCACCGGAGTAGACCAGTCGGGTCAGACTGTCATATTCACGGCCCAGTTGCTGCAGATAGTGGGGCAGGGCAAAGAGCTCGCGCCAGTAGGCTCCGCCAAGAAGCAACAGGGGCAGCAGCATCAGCAGGACGGTCATGGCCCCTTGGCTGGCGAAGATCCAGCCCATCATGCCGAGCAGCAGCAGGGTAATGGCCGGGGTGCGCACTCTGGCAAGAGAGGGAAGGTTGCTGCTGTTGCCGCGCTCGGCCTTGAGCAGTGCTTGGTAGGTCTGAGCGGCGATGCGTTTGAATTGGGGCTCGGGCTTGCAGCGTACCGACTGGTAGCCGCTGATCCTGTTGCCTTCATAGATGGGGGTGACGTAGGCATCTACCCAGTAGTAACGACCATCCTTGCAGCGATTTTTGACGATGCCGCGCCAGGGTTTGCCCTCCTTGAGGCGGGCCCAGAGATCGGCGAAGGCGGCCTTGGGCATGTCGGGGTGGCGTACCAGATTGTGGTTGTGACCGACCAGCTCGTCGGCGCTATAGCCGGCGATGGTGCAAAAAGCCGGATTGGCATAAGTGATCACCCCGCGCAGGTCAGTGGTGGAGACCAGTTGTACGTCGGCAGGAAACTCCACTTCGCTATCCAGGGTATGGACATCTCTGCGGGCCATAGGAATACGCTCCGATGTTCTTGTTGATAATGTTGTCGTTGTTATTGTGGCAGATCTGGAGGTGGCCGCAGGCTCGCGCCAGCAGGAGGCAGACCAGCTTCATTGGGGGCTGGATTTTGCCAATAATGGCGTATGAATGGTAGGGGGAAGTTGATGTTTTGTTGGCTAATCGTAAAAAAGGCGGCCGATTGGCCGCCAAAGTAGAGACAACATTACCTCTGTGGCATCCGGTAGCGCACCTGCAACTGATCGAGGATCTGCAGCTGACCCGACAGGCGGGCTGCGAAGTGCTCCCAGCCCTTGTGGGCGGGATCGCTCCAGGCCACCTCGGCCGTGGCCAGCATACGCGGGAACAACATGTAGTCGAGACGATCACGGCTGGTGATCAATTCTGACCACAAGGGGCTCAGCACCCCGAGGATGTTATCGTTGGCATGGAAATCGGCTGGGGCAGGGTCACACGCGTAGATCTGCTCCAGATTGAGGGTCCCCGCCCAGTAGAGGCCGGGTTCATGAATATCGGCGCTCCAGGCGAGATCGAGATAGAGGAACTGGGCGGGCGCCATCACCACCGGATAACCGGCTGCGGCTGCGTCCAGCCCCGCCTGAAAGCTGGTCCAGGCACAAATGGCCGCTTTGCGGCTCACCTTGTCGCCATGCAGGATCTCCTCCCAGCCGATCATCTGTTTGCCTCTGGCGGCCAGATAGCGCTGACAGTGGCGCAGCAGATGGCCCTGCAGCTCGCGGCAGTCGGCGTAGCCCTGTTCGACCATCAGCTGCTGGCAAGCGGGACTGTCGGTCCAGACCCCGGTCGGCACCTCGTCACCCCCCATGTGGATCTGCGGGCCGGGAAAGAGCTCGCATACCTCGTCCAGCACCGCCTCCAGAAAGCGGTAGGTGCCGGGCAGGGCGGGGTTGAGCACGTTGTCATCGAAATGCTGAACCGAGCGGTAGCGGGAGTGATCCGCCGTTTCGATCAGCAACTCGGGCAGCGCCTTGATGGCGGCGTGGCAGTGGCCCGGAATGTCGATCTCGGGAATGACGGTGATGCCGAGCTCACTGGCATAGCTCACCAGCTCCTTCACCTCGCTCTGGGTGTAGTAGCCGCCATAGGGTTCGGCGCCGCCGCTGAGCTGGGGGCCGATCGCCAGATCGTGGCCACGCCAGGCACCCACGTCGGTCAGCTTCGGAAAGGCCTTGATCTCGAGCCGCCACCCCTCGTCATCGGTCAGGTGCCAGTGGAAGCGGTTGAACTTGTAGAGGCTCATCAGCTTGAGCAGGCGCTTGATGGTGGCCGGAGTGTGGAAGTGGCGGGCGCAGTCGAGAAAAATGCCGCGAAAGCCAAAGCGCGGGGCATCCTCCAGCGTGATGCAGGGCAGGCTCTCCCCATGTTGCAGATACCACTGGGCTAGCGTCACCAGCCCATGACGCCAGCCCGTTTCGTCGGCGGCGGCAATTACCACCTCCTGCGGCGTGATGGTCAGTTGGTAGGCTTCGGGGGCCAGTTTGGCCTCGGTCAGCCGGATTTCTGCGTCGTGATCCTGCTCCAGCGCCAGCGATGTGAGTTCGTTGAAGTGGGCCAGCAATTTCGGCACATCGCGGGGGGCGCTGACATGAGCCCGCTCGGCCAGCCGGAAGTTCCCCTCCAGCAGTACCAGATGGGCCGGTTGCGGCACTATACCGGGCAGGGGCTCGACCTCCGGCAGGTCGGGGCGGGTTACCGGCGGGTTCTCCAGTCCGAGATCCTGCGCTGCCAGCGTCACCGGCAGCAGCTGGGCACCCGTGGTGGCCTCCGGCAGGCTGAGGAAAAAGCCCTGCGGCATGTCGGAGAGCTTCTTGATGGGGGTCTGGCGGCAGCAAAAGCGCAGCTCGCAGTTGCCAGTTTTTGGGACAATCACCTTGTAGCTGCCGCTCTGGCGCTCCAGCTCCCCCCCTTGCAAGGAGTCGGGGTCGATATGGCGAGCCAGACAGAAGTGCAGTTTCCACCGGGTATCCGGCATGCGGGATAGGGTGAAAGTGAACCAGACATCCTCTCCGTCACGTCGGGCGACCTGGGTGTGGATCAGGGGTGTAGACATGGAAAATCCTCTGATTGGGCAAACAGGATGGCGCCATCGAGCGCATCTGCCTGGGGGGGGATCAGGTTGAGTTGGCCGAGACGGGGAGCGAGGCGGGTGCCAATCCCCCCCAGCAGGGCGATCTGTCTGGCACCGAGCTGGGTCATTCCCTCCAGCAGGATCCGCAGTTGTTCGCAGGTTTCGTCCAGCAGCTGATTGGCGAGCTCGTCGCCATCGCTGGCGGCATCGAATACCCAGGGGGCAAAGTGGCCATAGTCCGCCGGAATGGCGCGGGCGGCCCAGCGTACCAGCTCGGCCTGATCCCGCTTGAAGCGGTCCATCAGGCGGATTGCGAGGGTGCTGGGGGGCAGAATGCCGTCGTGGCAGAGCAGAGATTGCTGGATGGCGCGCAGCCCGAGCCAGGCGCCGCTGCCTATGTCCGAAATGGGGAAGCCGCGGCCGGAACAGGTGCGGATCTGCCCTTCCTGATAGATCAGCCCCACCGAGCCGGTACCGGCGATCAGGATGGCCCCCTCACGGCCACCAAAGGCGCCGAGGCAGGCACCGAAGGCATCGGAGGTGAGCCTGACGCTGGCGAAGGGGAAGGGCATCTCGAGCAGGGCGTGATAGCAGTCGGCCAGCTCGGCGGAGGCGAGCGCCAGCCCGACCCCCATCTGCTGTTCGCACTCTATTCCGAGCCCGGCCGTAAGGCGGGCGCTGGCGATGGCAGCCAGCACATTGGCGTGGGCATGGGGGATGCCCAGCTCCAGATTGGAGCCGGCCGCGCGCCCCTCTCCGAGCAGCTTGCCCGCCCGATCCCGAATGCGGGCGCGGGTGTGGGTGCCCCCGCCATCGACGCCTACCCAGAACTCAATCATGGCGACCTCCCTGCTCATTTCGAGCACTCAGGGCGCTCTGCCAGCTGATGGCAAGGGCAAACCAGGCTGCGTGGGGGATCCACTGCTCGCCCCAGCGCCAGTTCTGATCCAGCCGATCCTTGTACTCCTCCGGAATAAAAGCCACGTCGTTTTCGTCATCAAACCCTGAGGTGATGCCGTTGCAGATACCACCCTGCGCATTGGGATACCCGGCGGTATAGGCGGGGTTGTTGATGCCGTGGCCCGCCAGCATGCAGGCATTGAAGGGGTTTTGCCCGAGGATCCAGTCGAGTTGGCGTTGGCCATAAGTGAGCAGCGGCTGGCTCTGGCGGGGGAAGTGGCGGGCGCCAGCAAAGGCCATGGTCGCCAGAGACGCGAGGCGGGCATTCTCACCCTGCCACCAGTAACCGGACTCGTTGTTGTGGGGCATAAAGAAGCTGACGCGCGGCGCTTCATCCACCCCTTTCACATATTGGCGGGCGAGGGAGAAGGGGTTGCCCGCCCGTGCGCACAGTGCCAGCTCGGCGGCCAGCGACTGCTCCACTACGGTTTGTACCCGGGCCTGGTGCCCCTGATCCGGCTCTACGCCCAGATATTCCAGCAGCGCCAGCACCGGCAGACCCGCCTCAGCGGCGTGGTAGTAGGGGCGCGAGCCATCCTCGTTGGCCGACCAGTAGTGACCCAGCTCAGGATGAGGGCGCTGGCGGGCACAGAGTTTGCTGGCACGGGCTCTCGCCTCATTCAGCCACTCGTTGCCGAAGGTGCGGGTCAGCTCCACCGCCGCCAGCAGGGCGCAGTAGTCGTCGATGATGTTCTCGACCCCGTCATCGAGGTAGGCAAGGTTGTGTTCGCACAGATGCAGGTAGCCGCGTTTGGCTGCCTCGGCGTAGCGGCTGGCATCGAAGTCGCCACTGACGCTCTCGCGGGCGGCGCGGGCCAGCGCGGCGATGGCCATGCCGCCCCCTTGGCGAAAACCCGCCTGCCAGTTGGCGGATTTGATCCCCTGCTGAGTGGCGTAGGTGCACAGCTCGCGTTGGGCGGGATCCTTGCTCCACTTGTCGAACAGGGTCATGAAGAAGAAGCCTGACTCATCCTGCATCCGGCAGAGGAAATCGGCGCCGTGCAGCGCCTCGTCATTGAGCCGCTTGCAGAGGTTCACCCCGTCGATATCGCGGCGCGGGGCCAGCAGTTCCCGGCACTTGAGCAGAGCCCACACCACCATGGGGGTCTGCTGGGGGTTGAGGTAGTTGGCGTAGGAGAGGTGGCTCAGGTACTTGCTCATGTCGCCGCTGGCATCGAACCAGCCGCCGTGCACATCTTTGTGCTGGTCGGTGCCAAACAGGCGGGCGCTGCGGTCGGCCCGATCGAAGGTGCCGCTGGCGCGCTGGCCCTTGAAGTAGTGGAGGACATCGGAGAGACAGCGGCTGGCCAGCAGATCCTGGCCGATGGCAAAACGGGTGGAGCGGACTATGCCTTGGGCAGTGATCGCCTCCAGCCGATAGTGGCCGGGCTCCTTGAAGGCGGAGAAGTCGGCACGCCAGTAAGCGCGGCCCTGCCAGCCGGGGACGCTGCCAGCCGGTTGCAGCGGGGTTTCAAACAGGATCTGGCCATCGTCGAGGCGTTGCAGCCTGACATAGCCGCCGAGATCAGGGGCGGGGGAGGTTTGCAACAGGGCGACCTTGTGTCCGTCGCACTCGTAGCCCACCTGATTGATCAAGAGTTCCATCAAGGTATTACTCCTGTGGTTCACCGCCGGGCGGTGAGGCACATCACGGGGCTGTGGCCGCCCCGTATCGAGGCATGGCCGGACAGGGTTGTCCGGCCGGTATCGGGTTCACTTTCACTCGTAGAGGTAGCAGCGCACGAAGTGGTTGTCGGCAAGCTTGGTGATGGGGGGCAGTGCCTCCTTGCAGCGGGGCATCGCCTGATTGCAGCGCCCGGCAAAGGGGCAACCGCAGGATTCCGGCGTCCAGAGCGGGATCTCCCCCTTGCGGCCGCCCTCCAGCTCGGCGTGGATGCTCTTCTCCGGATCGGGCACCGCCGAGATGAGCAGCTGGGTGTAGGGGTGCTGCGGGTGGTGCAGGATCTCGTCCACCTCGCCCCACTCCACCATGTGCCCTACATACATCACAGCCAGATCTTCCGCCACATAGCGGGCGGTGGCGATGTCGTGGGTGATGTAGAGCATGGAGACGCCGAGCTCGTTCTTCATCTGCTCCATCAGGTTGAGGATGCCGATGCGAATGGAGACGTCGAGCATGGAGGTGGGCTCGTCCGCCAGCACCACTTCCGCCTCCACCGCCAGATTGCGGGCGATGTTGACCCGCTGGCGCTGGCCGCCGGAGAGCTGGTGCGGATACTTGGCCGCCGTCGCCTTGGCGGGGGTGAGCCCCACCTTCTCCAGCAGGGCGTAGACCATGTCTGGCAGCTCTTTCTTGTCGATCACCTTGCTGTGCAGCAGCAGGGGGCGGGCGATGTGGTGATAGATGGTGTGGGTCGGGTTGAGCGAACCGAACGGATCTTGCCACACCATCTGCACGCTCTGGCGATAGTCCAGCAGGGCGGTGCCCTTGTTGAACTCCTCCAGATCGTGGCCGCGATAGAGGATGCGCCCGGCACTGAGCTTGTACATCTTGGCGATGATCTTGGCGATGGTGCTCTTGCCGGAGCCCGACTCCCCGACCACCGCCAGGGCGCGGCCCCGGTGCAGGTTGAAGGTGATGTCGGAGAGCGCCCGCATCTTGCCACTCTTGATGGCATTGGAGTTGATGGGGAAGTCCTTGTAGAGGTGCTGGACCTCGATGATGGGTGCATCGGTTTTGGCGATTTGCATGACAGACATCCTTAACAGCCAGCGGCCTTGTCCAGATAGATCACGGAATCTTGTTGCAGTCCCTGCTCCTCATAGAGGTGGCAGGCGGTCTGTTGCCCGGGGCGGATCTCGGCCAATTTGGTGTACTCCTGACGGCAGCGATCGTGCACCTTGCCGCAGCGGGCCTGAAAGCGGCAGCCGACCGGCACCTCCAGCAGGTTGAGCGGTGTGCCCGGGATCCCCTCCAGTACCTTCTTCGGCCCGTGCAGGGGCGGGAAGGAGTTGCCCAGCCCTCTGGTATAGGGGTGCAGCGGCGCGGTCAGGATCGCTTTGGAGGGAGCGACCTCCACCAGTTCACCGGCATACATGATGCCGATGCGATCGCAGAACTCCACCATCAGGGAGAGGTCGTGGGTGATGAACAAAATGGAGAAGTTGAACTTCTCTTTCAGGGCATAGACCTTCTGCAGGATCTCCCGCTGTACCACCACATCGAGCGCCGTGGTTGGCTCATCCATGATCAGGAGCTCGGGGTTGAGCGCCATGGCGATGGCAATCACCAGCCGCTGGCGCATGCCGCCGGAGAACTGGTGCGGGTAGTCCTTGAGCCGGCTCGGGTGGATATCGACGATGGTGAGCAGCTCCTGGGCGCGCTTGATCGCCTCGTAACGGGTCATGCCGGGGTTGTGGGCCAGCAGCACGTCGCAGAACTGCTCCTCCATCCGCAGCACAGGGTTCAGGGCGTTCATGGCGGACTGGAACACCACCGACACCTGTTGCCAGCGGTAGGAGCGCAGCCGCTCGTCGTTGTAGTGGAGGATGTTCTCCCCCTTGAACAGGATCTCGCCGCCGCTGATGTAGGCGGGCGGCTTGTGCAGCCGGGCCACCGAGAAGGCGACGGTGGATTTGCCGCAGCCCGACTCACCGGCGAGACCGAAGATCTCGCCCTGTCTGATATCGAAGCTCACCGAGTTGACGGCGCGCACGTCGCCATTTTCGGTGATGTAGTCGACGCAAAGATTGCGTACTGACAGCAGGGGATGCTTGTTCATGCTGTCTTCTCCTGTGCTGTGGCAACCGGAGTGGTGACCGGCGCCGCGAGTTTCTTCCAGCGGCTCAGCCCTTTGTGGGAGCGCAGCTGCGGGTTGGCAATCTCGTCGATGGCGAAGTTGAGCAGGGCCAGACCGGCACCCAGGGTGGCGATGGCAAAGCAGGGGGCCAGGATCTCCCACCAGGCGCCGACCAGTATGGCGCTGGAGGTCTGGGCGTTGTAGAGCATGATTCCCCAGCTCACCACGGTCGGGTCGCCGAGGCCGAGGAACTCCAGGGTCGCTTCGGTGACGATGGCGTAGATGATGGAACCGATAAAGCTCACTCCGATGATGGAGATGAGGTTGGGCAGGATCTCCACCAGAATGATGCGCCAGGCCGGCTCGCCCAGCACTTCGGCGGCGATGACGAACTCTTTCTCGCGCAGGGCCAGGGTCTGGGCACGGATGACCCGCGCGCCATAGGCCCACGAGGTCAACCCTATTATCACGGCAATCACCGCCGGTGACGCCTCCCCGATAAAGCTCGCCAGCACCAGTAGCAAGGGGAGGTTGGGGATCACCAGCACCACGTTCATCAGGAAGGTGAGGCATTCATCCACCAGACCGCCGAAGTAACCGGCGGTGATGCCGATGGCGACGGCCAGGGTGCAGACCAGCAGGCCTGCGCTGAAGCCCACCAGCAGCGAAATACGGGCGCCGTTGGTGAACTGGGCCCAGATGTCGTGGCCCATGCGGGTGGACCCCATCACGAACTCGGCACTGGGCGGCTGGTGCGGGCGAGCCACCCGTTTGGTCGGCTCGTTGCTGGCCAGAATGGGGGCAAAGAGGGCCATCAGTACGAAGGCAACCACGATGGCGAGGCCACAGGCAGCCTTCTTGTTGCCCAGCAGGATTTTGAGAATGGTCGGCATACGCATCTTATTTGCCTCCTGTACGCAGACGGGGATCCAGGAAGACGTAGAGCACGTCGGCCAGGAAGTTGAAGCTGAGCATGGTGATGGTCATGATGAGCAGCTGCCCCTGAATGAGCGGGTAGTCGCGGGCCAGAATGCCCTGATAGAGGGTCAGGCCCAGACCGGGATAGTTGAAGATCACTTCGGTGATGAGAGAGCCACCGATGACGAAACCTAGCGCCATGGAGAGGGCGGTGACGCTGGGCAAAATGGCGTTGCGGGCGCCGTAGTTGAAGATCACCCGGTTGCTGGAGAGCCCCTTGGCCTTGGCCATGGTGATGTAATCCTCGCCCAACAGGTTGATCATGTTGTTGCGCATGGTGATGAGAAAGCCCCCCACCTGCACCACGGCCAGGGTCAGCACCGGCATGATGGCGTGGGTCATGATGCTCTTGATGTGCTCCCAGCCCCAGTCAGCCTTGATCTCCGGGCTGTAGGCGTAGCCGATGGGCAGCCATTCGAGGCTGACCCCGAACAGGAACAGTGCGAGCAGGGAGACCACCACCGGCGGAATGGCCTGCATCACCAGGGTGAGCGGGGAGAGAATGCTGTCCATCCGGCCGCCGCGATACCAGGCGGCAAAGATGCCGACGATGGAACCGATGGAGAAGCTCAGGATGGTGGAGGTGCCGACCAGAAACAGGGTCCAGCCGATGGCACGGCCCAGCACGTCAGAGACCTGCTGCGGGTAGAAGCGCACCGAGGTGCCGAGATCCCAGGTGAAGACACTCTTCACATAGGTGAGAAACTGGGTGCCGATGGGGCCGTCGACAAAGCCGAAGGTGGCTTTGAGGGCTTCCAGGGCGGCGGGTTCCATCATGGCGCCAGCGCGGGCAAACATCACGGAGACAGGATCCCCTGGCATGGCACGGGGTAACAGGAAGTTGATGGTGGCGGCTACCAGAAAGGCAACCAGATAGAAGGAAAAGCGTCTCAGTATGAATCCCATGATAGTACCTTTTACTGCAAGTCTGCCCCGCGTCGGGTATAGCTACCCCAACCCCGGCGGTGCCGGGCAAGAAGGGGGTTAACGGGGAAGATGGCCCCCCGCAGGGGGCCGGGATTGTTTAGCTGTTTGGCTTGAGGGACAACACGTGCAGCAGACGCTCAGGGGTGTCCGGGTGGAGCTGAGGTTTGGCTACCGGGTTATCAGCACTGAACCAGCCGTTGAAGCGCTTGGTGCTGTACTCATACCAGGTCGGGTTGTTGAAGACCGGAATGATGGTCTGGTTGGCACCAACACGATCCTGGATGGCGAACATGATCTCCTTCTGCTTGGCCGCATCGGCGGTCTGGGTGAAGTCATCGATCAGCTTGTCGAGCTCGGGGTCCTTGTAACGGGGCGCGGCGAAGCGGTTGCCACGGTCGCCCATGTTGCGGGAGTGGAACGCAGTCTCGAAGTACTTGTGCGGGTTGGCACCGGCAAAGTAACCCTGCAGGGCGACATCGAAGTCACCGGTGATCAGGTTCTCGGTCCAGACGGTTGCTTCCGGGGTGGCGGTCTTGGCGTTCAGGCCCAGCGCCTGCAGCCCTTCTACACCAATCTGAACTGTGTTGACCCAGTCGGTCCAGCCGTTCGGTACCAGTACCTTGAACTCGATCTTTTTGCAGCTCGGGGTGTCGAGGAACTTGTCGCCGTCACAATCCTTGTAGCCTGCCTCTTTCAGCAGGGCCTTGGCCCCTTCCAAGTCGAACTTGTTGTACTTGCCGTACTTCTTGTCCACTTCCGGGTTGTTCCAGGAGTCAAAGGCTTTGCCCAGACCTGACGGGTACTCGTTGACGGTGGGGTAGCCGTAGCCCGCGATATCCACCATGGACTGGCGGTCCATCGCCATGGAGAAGGCGCGGCGGAAGTTGATGTCGTTGAAGGCTTCGTTATTGCCCGGGTTCTTGGTCTGGAAGTTGACGTTGAACGCCACGGTACCGGAGGCCGGGAACCAGTATTTGTTGTTCTTCGGATCGTTGCCGACGTAGAGGCGCTCGATATCCGGTACGAAGGAGCCGAACCAGTCGATGTCACCCTTCATGACAGCAGCCAGCACCTGATCGTTGGTGGCCATTTGCGGCATGCGGATACAGTCGATAGCCAGGTTGGCGTTATCCCAGTAGTGCGGGTTGCGGCACTGGGTATAGAGCTGGGCGGAGAAGTTGTCCACTTCGGTGAAGGGGCCAGTACCAACCGGCTTGTCGTTGGTGAAGGCAACCGGATCTTTCACCGATTTCCACTGATGCTCCGGCACTATAGGTACCAGCACCAGATCGTTCACCACGTTGGTGTTGACCTCGGTCAGGTCGAATTTGACCTTGTTGGGGGCCAGCTTCTCGACGCTCTTGATCTGGGTCCAGATTGAGCGCTCATCCAGCGCCTTGTTGGCCTTGACCAGATTGAAGGAGAAGATGATGTCATCGGCATCAAAGGCTTCGCCGTCAGACCACTTCACGCCGTCACGCAGATCGAAGGTGACGGATTTCAGGTCATCGCTGAATGCATAGTTGGTGGCCAGACGATAGACGGGTTTGCCCCCTTGCATATCGTTGAAGATCACCAGCGGTTCATAGATGAAGTGACGGGTGGTGTGCAGCAAGCCCGCTTGCAGGAAGGGGTTGAAGTTCTTGACCCAGGCGGTTTCCTGCTGTGCGACCATGGTCAGCACGGTTTTGTTTTCTGCGGCCATGGCGTTACCGGCGGCACCGGCAAGCATCATGGTTCCCAGCATTACAGCGGTAGAGATTTTGGATACTTTGGCAAGCATATGTTTTCCTTTCTTATTTTTTGGCATTCCCGAGGGTTCGCCTTGTTTTGTGTGAGCACCGGTTTCGCATGCTGATGAAATCGGCCCTCTGTGTTGGTCAGGTGTCTAACCTTTGTCGTTCTGTTTTCCAACGCCCTAAGCAAACCAGAATTAACAGGAAAACAACAACTATTGATTTCGTTGTTTTCGTAAAAATTGACGGTGTTACGTCAATCTCGTCAAAATGCCTTTTTATCTGTTTAAAATCATTGCTTTGCGTTATTTGCTTTCGCGTAAAAAGTGGCTGTGAAAATGGCGTATATGACAAATTTGTGAATTGGATCTGCTCTCGGTTTCGGGGGGGGGCGGGGCTTTGTTTTGCATAAAAAGAAACCAGATTGCCAATTGTGATCCGGCGCCCGTTTAGGGCGCCGTGTCACGGTTTGCGGTTGGCGAGTTGACGCAGGGTCTGTGCGCTGTGCTGCAACTGCTGGCGCTGGTGGTCATTGAGCGGGCAGTGGCCCAGCACATACTCGGTGGTGGCCACTACCGTCTTCCAGCGTGGCGACTTGGGCAGGGTGTCCAGACTCAGGTATTTGTCGAGGGTGCGGGTCTGCGGGCTGGATCTGTCCATATAGACCCGCCACAGCTTGCTCTTCTCTGCCAGCACGATTTTGCCCTTGCCGGTCCCCTGCTGCCAGGCATCCAGGGTGAGCTGCATGGTCTCTACCAGCGCCCGGCGCAGCGGCTCGTCATCCTGCTGGCGAATAAGGTCGTCGGCCAGCGAACGGAACTCGCCGCCCAGGCGGCTCAGCTCGCCCAGCAGCTGTTCATCTTCGATGATGGCTTGCCGCGAGAGGTTCTTGAGGGCGTTCTCCAGCGCCATTACCCGGTTCTCATCCTGACGCAGCTCGGTACTCAGAGTGAGGGCGAAAGCGGCCTGTCCCCCGAGCGCGATGGGCAGGGCACGGGCGTTGAGCACATCTTTTTGCCCGGCCACCAGAAACTCCAGATTGTGTTCCCGCTCGCTGGCAAGGTCGGGCCACTGCTGTTGCAGCGGGGTGGCGAGCCACTCATTGAGGGGCTGCCCCTCCATGGCTTCCGGCTCCTGCCCCAGCAGGCGTGCCATCACCCGGGAGGCAAACAGCACTGTGCCCTGCTCGTCGATAAAGATCATGGGGTCGGCCCCTTCGCCGAGCAGGGCCAGCAGCCGCTGCTGATCCTGATGCAGCCGCTCCTGCAGGGTGAGGCGATGTTCGATCTCCTGCTTCAATAGCCGGTTCTCTACCAGCGAGGCGCGTCCGGCCTTGGCTTCCAGCAGTGCCTTGACCCGGGCAAACAGCTCCTCCTTGCAGAAGGGTTTGACCAGATAGTCGTTGGCTCCGGCTCCAAAGCCCTCCTCGATATCCTTGGGCTGGTTGAGGGCGGTGAGCAGCAGCACCGGCAGCATATCTTTCGGGTGCTGCTCGCGCAGGCGGCGGCAGACGTCAAAACCGGAAAGGGTCGGCATCATCACATCGAGCAGGATGAGGTCCACCGGCTCCTCGGCCAGCTTGGCCAGCGCATCGTGGCCGTCGCTGCTTGGCAGGATGCGGTAGCCGCAGGGCTGTAGCAGATGGCGCAGGATGTGCAGGTTGATGGGCTCGTCATCCACCACCAGAATGAGCGGCGCATCCTCGGGGGGAGGAGGCAGATCGTCGCTCTCCCAGTCCGGCAGGATCAGCGGTTGCTGGCGCACCAGCTGATGCTCGATCTGGCGGCTGTCGAGGGTCAGATTGGCCGCTTTGCCGGTGGCAAGGGGCAGGGTAAAGGCGAAGGTAGAGCCAACGCTCGGCTCGCTCTCGACAAACAGCTCGCCCCCCATCAGGTGCACCAGCTGGCGGGTGATGGAGAGGCCAAGGCCGGCCCCCTGCTTGCTTACCTCCGGGCTCATCTGCACCAGCGGTTCGAAAATATGTTCCAGATGGTCGGGGGCGATGCCGATGCCGGTATCCGTGACCTTGATGCGCAGGAAGTTGTTCTCGACGATGGCACTGAGCACCACCTTGCCCTGCGGCGTGTACTTGATGGCGTTACCCACCAGGTTGTAGAGCACCTGTTCGAGCCGCTGCTCGTCGGCCAGCACCGGCGGCAGTTCGGCCGGGCTGATATCCACCAGGGTGAGGGGTTTGGCCTGCACCAGATGCTGGCAGAGATCCAGCACCAGCCGGATAACCCCTTTTGATGAGACGGGCTGGGAGTGGATCTCCAGCTGGCCGTAGCGCATCTGATGGTAGTCGAGCAGATCGTCCACCAGACGGGCCAGGCCGTCTGCGCTTTTGATGATGAGGCCGAGCTGCTTTTGCTGCCCTTCGGTCAAATCCTGCTGGCTGGCGAGCATCGACTCGGCCATCCCCTTGATGCCGTGAATGGGGGTGCGCAGCTCGTGGGAGGTGTTGGCCAGCAGTTCATCCTTGAGCTTGTCCGCCTGCTGCAGGCTGAGGTTCTGCTTGTGGGTCAGCTTGACCTGCTGTTGCAGCTCCTGGGTCTGCTGTTCGATCAGTTCGATCTTGTCCTTCACCGAGCGCTGCATATGGCGAAACGCTTCGGCCAGCCGGTCGATATCATCGCCGGTGCGCTCGATGGCGATGGGGTGATCCAGCGCGCCGTCGGCCACCTGCTCGGCCGCTTCGGTCAGGGAGCGCAGCGGCGCCGTGATGGAGTGGGAGAGCCAGCGGGAGAAGAGGATCAGCAGCAGTACCGAACCAGCACCCAGCACAATTACCAGAGTTTCCAGCTGGCGGATCGGGGCATAGGCTTCCCGGGTGGAGATCTCGGCAATAAAGGCCCACTCGGTATCGAACACCTTCACCTGGGTGTAGGCGGCCAGCACCTCGTCATCCTGATAGGAGTGGAACAGCCCGACCCCCTGCTCGCCGGAGAGCGTCTTGGTGATGAGGGGCGTTTGCAGTGGACGGAAGTTGGGGCTGAAGCTGTTCTCGACGCTGAACTCCGGTGCCAGCCAGGCATCGGCGCGCATCCGCTTGTCGGGGCCGATCAGGATGGTTTCGCCGGTCTCGCCCAGCCCCTCCCGCTCCGCCATGATCTGGTTGAGCTTGTCCGGCAGCAGCTCGAAAATCACCACACCGCGCACATAGTCGTACTGCATCACGGGCGCCGCCATGTAGGCGACCACCTGCCCGGTCAGCTCGTTGCGGCCAAAATCGGTGAATTCGAAGATCTGCTGCGGCTTCTGGCCGCCATCAAGACGGCGTTTGATCTTGGCGAAGGTCTGGCCCAAGCCACTGCCCTGATAAGGTCCTGAGAGCAGATTGGTGGCAAAGTTAGGGTGCTTGGTGACCGAATAGACCACATCACCGTTGAGGTCCACCAGAAAGATGTCGCTGTAGTTGGACTTGCGCACCATGTCGGCATAGCCGCGATGAAAGCGCTGGTGCACCCGGCCATACATCTCGTCGGCAAGGATAAGCGCCGTGATGGAGGGTTCGATCTCCACCTGACTGTCCGGTTTGCGCAGTTGATCCCAGGAGCCGGGCAGATAGCGGGCCTGAGCACGGCTGCGGGCCTCCTGCGGTGTGGTGCCCAACTTCTCGAAGGCGCCGGTAAAGCCATAGAAACGGCCGATACTGTTGCCGGCGAAATCCTGCTGGGAGAAGTTGATGATCTGCTCTTTGAGGTTGTTGAAGTAATCCTCGAGCTGACTCTTCTTGATATTACGGACGGAGACCAGATGGTTGGAGGTCTGGGTGGTGAGATCCTTGCCGTGGCTGTATAGGAAGAAGAGGGTGATGACCAAAAAGGGCACCATGCCCAACATGAAAAAAGCCAGCATTAACTGCGGCCTGAGCCCACGAAGCGTGAAGATCCATTTCATCTTGTGATTTTCAATTGAGAATCCGGTTATTAAGCCGCTCAAGTCTCGAACGAAAGCGTAATCATTTCAACGACTTTATCCCAAATTCGCTTGGTGGGTCACAGCTGGCTGGAGAAAAATGCAGCAAGGCGTTTAAACCCTGAGCAAACAGTCTGCATCAGGGCTTAAATTGCGAAAAAGGGGTTGTGCTGGCGCTCGTGGTACGTATAATGCGCCTCGTTGTCAGGCAACTGGCACGAAAGCAGTAACGCGGGAATAGCTCAGTTGGTAGAGCACGACCTTGCCAAGGTCGGGGTCGCGAGTTCGAGTCTCGTTTCCCGCTCCAATTTTCCATCGAACCAACGATGGAACTCACTTTCAAGACAATCAGTCTTGTCAGCATGGCGCGTTAGCAAAGCGGTTATGCAGCGGATTGCAAATCCGTTTAGTCCGGTTCGACTCCGGAACGTGCCTCCATCTTTCCTCTGTTTATCTCAATCATCACTCTTCGAGTCTGAGCTTTGGTCAGTATCCTTGCTGTACCAGTAACTGTTCGCAGCCAACCTGTTTCCACTCGCGCTCGAGATAGTGGCTCACATCCGCCATGTTTTGCCCCCGATATTGAAACTGCACCTCGGCACTGTGCTGGTTGAGATCCGCAATCCGTTGCTTCAGTGTGCCGCATTGCCACAGGCTGACGGTGGGCACGCCCCGTTCGGCCAGCACGATGGCATCTTCCCGATTCAGTTGCCACTCCTCCAGTTGTGCCCGTGTCAGGGCAACCATCAGCACCAGCAGTGCCACTTCAGGCAGTTTCATGCGTGTCTCCCTACTGCATGTTTTTCCCCTGATAACTGTGGCAAAGCGCACGATTTTCGCAAGTTTGTTAACTGTTGGTTAATGACGTAACCCGTTTTCAGTATTTCCCGTTTTTCACCATTTTTTTATAAAAAAATGCGTTGGTGATGTAGTAATCCTACATGGAGTGGGGTAATCTTTGCTCAGTGGTCTTACCAGTAAGGAGTTACATCATGTTTCATCCCTTTTCCCTGACTCAGATTATTCTTCGTCGCATTTATGTATTGCTGGTGGGCATTCTGGCTTTCCCCGTGATGCTGTTTCGCAGCGATCGTGCCCGCTTCTACAGCTATCTGCACCGGATCTGGAATAAAACCAGCACCAAACCGGTGTGGCTCAAAATGAGCGAGCGTGGCGAGCGGATCTTCTACTAAACCCCATTCGCACCATGTGCAAAAAGAGACAGCCAAAGCTGTCTCTTTTTTTATCTGCTTGCTGCAACTCCTGGCTCCCAACAGCACTCAGATTATTTATTTATTGTTTCTTTAAAGTTGCATCCAGCCCTGCCTGTTGGCGGGGCTTTTTTATGTCTGACGCATCTCTTTTGATGGAAGCAGTGAAGAAGATTAACGGGGTGAAAGCACCATATGGCACTTTTTTCGTTCATTAATGGGTGGTCGGCAATAAATTTTTAATGAAGAAATTGCTGTTTTAAATCAATGTCTTGTTTGTTTCGCTTTGGGTTGTTTAACTCTTTTTTGTGTTTTTTTGAAAGGGAATATCCCATTTGCCGGTTCTATTGCAGGTACCCGGTTGCGACAAATCGGGGATATCAGCAACATCCAACGACATCAAAAGGAACATGAACATGAATGTTAAAAAAAACACTGCTATCGCCTCCGCCATGACCGGTCTGCTGGCGCTGGGCGCCCAATTTATCGCGGCGCCAGCCATGGCTGCCGATGAAAAGGAGAAGTGCTACGGCGTGGTCAAGGCCAGCAAGAATGACTGTGCGACCAAGAGCAGCTCCTGCGCCGGCACTGCCAAGGAAGATGCTCAGGGTGATGCCTTTGTGGTGATGCCCAAAGGGCTGTGCGAGAAGCTGGTCGGCGGTTCGCTGCAACCCAAGTAAGAGACATCGGGCAGGGGGGATGGCCAACGGGTCGCCCCCTGCATCTTCTCTGATTGGCGAAAGCGAGTCTTGCGATGAACCCTTTGATTGGTATCGGATTACGCACTCCCCATTACGACGAGATCCGGCAAATCCTGCCGGCAGTCGGTTGGCTGGAGGTGCATAGTGAAAATTACTTCGAACGGCACAGCCAGGGTTTTCAGGTGCTCGCCGAACTGGCGCAGCACTACCCCGTCAGTCTTCACGGCGTTGGCATGTCCCTCGGTTCTGCCGACCCGCTCGATCCGCACCATTTGCAGCAGTTGTCGACACTGGCCGCGGCGATCAAACCGGTACGGATCTCCGAACATCTCAGCTGGGGCAGCATTGGTGGGCGTTACTTCAACGATCTGCTGCCGGTGCCCTATACCCGAGCCTCCCTGCGCAACATGAGCGACAAGATCCAGCAAGTACAACAGACCCTGGGTTGCCGCATGCTGATTGAAAATCCCTCCTCCTATCTGCAACTGCCCGGGGAGATGAGCGAGTGGGAATTTCTGGCCGAGCTGCAGCAGCGCAGCGAGTGCGGCATCCTGCTCGACCTCAACAATCTCCATGTCAGTGCCTTCAATCACGGTTTCTCTTGCGATGAGTATCTGGCGGCGATCGATCTCGCAACCGTCGGGGAGATCCATCTGGCCGGTTATACCGAGAAGCAGCTGCCGGAAGGCTCCCTCTATATCGACACCCACAGCGCCCCTGTGGTGGAGCCGGTCTGGGAACTCTATCGCCAGATCTGCCGCAAGCAGGCCATTCCCACCCTGATTGAGTGGGATCTCGAGATCCCGCCGCTGCCGGTCTTGCTGGCAGAGGCGGCGCAGGCCAGTGCCATTCTGGATGAGGCGCGTGCCATGAGTGCACCACGGGAGGTAGCCAATGGCTGAGCTGGCACAGCTGCAACAGCATTTCGCCGAGGGTCTGCTGGGGGCGCCTGACACTATTGCCCCTCACATCAGCTCCCGGCTCTTTCCTGCCGAATCTGTGCTGCAGGTCTATCGCAACCACTTCATCCTGAGCCTTGGCGAGGTGCTGGCGAGCAGTTATCCCGCCGTCAAGGCTATGGTCGGGGAGGACTTTTTTGCAGCGGCGGCACGTGGCTTCGTATTGGCCGAGCCGCTCAGGGAAGGGAGCGTCATGCACTATGGCGCCGGGTTTGGTCAATGGTTGGCACGCTTGCCGACTACAACCGGACTGCCCTGGCTGGAGGCGCTGGCTCAGTTCGAATGGCAGCTTGAGCGTGCCAGTCTGCTGCCGCTGGAATCACGCTGCTGGCCAGCCGAGCGTCTGGCCGCATTATCGCCGCAACAATGGGAGCTGCTGCGACTCTTGCCAGCCACGGATCTGCTGCTGGTTGCCAGTGATTATCCGGTGCTGGCCCTGTGGCAGATGGCGCTGCACGGTGGTGAAGCGGTGGAGGTGCTTGATGCCCCCGTCTGGCTGGCATTGAAGAAACAGCCGGATTGCCGGGTTGCCCCCTTGCCCCTGACGGCGGGTGAGTGGGCGCTGCTACAGGGTTGTCTCGCTGGTACGGCGCTGGTCGATCTGCTGGCGGCCGACCCTGCGGCCAGTGAACATCTCACTCGCCTGATAACCCTTGGTCTGCTGGTGGATATGGAGGTAATGCCATGATGGCAAACAAATGGCTGGCGCTGGCCAGCTCGAGTGGTGATTTGCCGCGCTGGAGCAGTGCCGGTGTGCTGTTGTTGGCGCGGCTGTGGGTCGCCTCGGTTTTTATCACTTCAGGCTGGCTCAAGCTGACGGCGTGGGATTCCACCCTCTATCTGTTTGAATCCGAGTATCAGGTGCCCCTGCTGCCCTGGTTGTGGGCTGCCTATCTGGGGACGGCGACCGAGCTGCTGTTGCCGCTCTTCCTGCTGGCGGGGCTTTTTACCCGCCCAGCCGCCTTGCTGCTGTTTGGCTTCAATATCATGGCGGTGATCTCCTATCCGACCCTCTGGGCGGGTGGCTTTTACGATCACCAGCTGTGGGGCTGGATGCTGCTGACCCTGATCATCTGGGGCGGCGGTGTGCTGAGCCTGGATTATTGGCTGACACGTCGCAACCATTGATTTATCAGTGATTTTCCCAATGACAAAGAGCGCCACAAGGCGCTCTTTGTCATAATGACGGCCGGCGAAATTTCCCATGAGAGAAAAGGAGCAGCCAATGATCATTCGTCAGGCAAGGGCCGCAGATATTCCCGCACTGGTGGCGCTGCGCATGGAGCTGTTTTGTGAGGTCGGTGAGCTGGTGACGCCGCAGGCAGACCCGGCCTTGTGGCAGGCCACCCTTGACTACTTTACCCGGGCGATGAGTGAAGAGAGCGCTTTATCATGGCTGGCTGAGGCCGATACGCAAGAGGGCGGCAAACAGATCGTGGCAGCAGGGACGCTGGCATTGTTTGTACGGCCCCCCTATCCCGGCAATTTGACGGGGGTGGAGGGGTACCTGCTCAACATGTATACGCGGTCACAATGGCGCCAGCAGGGGATCGCCACGGCGCTGCTCGATGCCATAACGGCCTTCGCCAGAGCGCGTCAGCTGGGCAAGGTGTGGCTCCATGCCAGCGAGCAGGGGCGCTCTCTCTATGAGCGGATCGGCTTTGTCGCCAATCCGGCCTATCTGGAGTGGCAACCGGCGGTGGAATAAGGGTTTCAGCTCTGCATGAGTGGCGTTTGGTCGGTGAATTTGATTTACAGCAATAAATATGGCGTCAGATGGGATCGCGGCAAAGCTGCCAACTATGCTGATGGAGCACGCCACCATTATCTTATTGATCCACTGCGTGGTTTGGCAATGGTGGGTGCCAGTCTGGAGGATACGTTTCGATGTTCAATAGCAAACTGAAAGCCGAGTTGCAGCAGTGCCAGGATCAACTTCTGGAACAGCAGGGATTTTTTGACGCAGTGCACGGCAGCGTGGCGACCATCACCTTTACGCCGGATGGCACTGTGCTGGCCGCCAATGATCTCTTTCTCAACGTGGTGGGCTTCAGTGCGCCCGAGGTTATCGGCCAGCATCACCGTATCTTTTGCGACAAGCTCTATGCCCAGAGCAGCGACTATCAGCAGTTTTGGGCGGACCTGAAGCAGGGGCGCTCCCGTACCGGGGTATTCCAGCGCTTCAACAAACGGGGCGAGGCGATCTGGCTGGAAGCGACCTATTTTCCGGTCAAGTTGCGGGGCGTAGTGACCAAGGTGATCAAGATCGCGGCCGATATTACCGAGCACCACCTGCAACTGCTCAGCCAGCAGGCGGTGGTGACGGCGCTGGATCGGTCGCTGGCGGTCATCGAGTTCACCCCCGACGGGGAGGTGATTGCAGCCAACGGTAATTTCCTCCATACCATGGGCTATACCCTGGCTCAGGTGCAGGGCAAGCATCACCGCATCTTCTGCGACGATCAGTTCTATCGAGACCAGCCCCACTTCTGGGATGAGCTGGGCCGTGGTCAGTTCAAGTCCGGTCTCTTCTGTCGTCAGAACAGTCACGGTAGCAAGGTGTGGCTGGAGGCGACCTACAACCCGATCCTTGATGAGCATCGCAAGGTGGTGAAGGTGATCAAGTTCGCTAGCGACATCACCGAGCGGATCAACAAGAGCGATGCGGTGCGGGAAGCGGCCATGTTGGCCCACGATGCGGCGCGGGAGACCCTGAACTGCGCCGAGCGTGGCGCGGGTCTGCTCTCCTCGGTGGTCGATACCTCCAGCCTGATTGCCAGCCAGTTGACTCACAGCATCGGTCTTATCAATCAGCTCAACGAGCAGTCGCGCAGTATCGAGGCGATCGTCTCCACCATCAGCAGCATTGCCGATCAGACCAACCTGCTGGCCCTCAACGCGGCCATCGAAGCAGCCCGAGCCGGGGATCAGGGGCGTGGCTTTGCGGTGGTGGCTGACGAGGTTCGCCAGCTGGCGGCACGCACCTCGCTCTCTACCGACGAGATTGCCAAGGTGGTGCAGAACAACCGTGAACTGACCGCCAAGGTCACCGCCGAGATGTCTGATGTGGCGGGCAGTGCCGAGCTGGGCAAGCAGCAGGTAGGCGAGGTCAACGAGGTGATGAGCGAGATCCGCCGGGAGGCGAACAACGTCTCCAGCACCGTCTCTGATCTGGCCATCTGAACCCCCTGACTTCCTGTCATGCCGGGGCATTGACTCATATTTGAGCAGTCAGTGCCCCAATCTGAACCCCTCCTGTATCGTCCCGCCATTGTGAATTGTCCTCTTCTGGCCCCTTGATTAGGCTTGCCGCCTCATTTATTTCAGAGCAGGAACAGAACACGATGGCATTACAACAGAAGGGGCGGGCAATGGCCCTGCTGGTTATGGTCGCGAGCATGGGTCTGGGCGGCTGTATGGGGCAGATGGGGCTTTCCGGCATGGTCACCAAGGGCAACCTGAGCGTGGTGGATAACCGCTACGCTCGTGCCGGGGTCTTTATGCTGCTCTCCCCTGTCTACGGTCTGGCCGCGACCGCTGACCTGTTCGTCTTCAATACCATCGAGTTCTGGTCTGGCAAGAACCCTATCACCGGCAAATCTCCGGCTGTGGTGGACATGAAGGCCGATCCGGTGATCAAGGTGAACCAGCATCTGGATCCGGCCCTCAAGAAGGTGCCGCTGGCCATGTTGCCACAAGGGGTGCGCGAGGTGGAGATCAGCTATCCGGACGAGCATACCGCCCAGATGGAGGTGCACTATCTGGATGGTCGCCGCAGCATGATGCGTGGCGAGAAGCGTGGCGAGTTGATGGATATCTACTTCGATGGCCGCTTTGTCTCTACCCTGAGCCGTGCGGAGCTGGAAGAGCGGGCGAATCAGGGGAAGGCTGCTGCCTAAATTTAACTGAATCCAGATCGATCCAGCTTCAGATGGGGTATACCTAATCTGCTGGCAAAATCGCCATGATGTCTAAGGGAGTAGACTATGACGGTGAATGGATTGCGATTGGCGGAGTTGATTGGTTCCCTCAGTCATGCGCTCGATATGACCGAGGGGCAACCAAGAGGACACTGCATTCGCTGCTGCTGGATAGGTTCCCGTCTGGGGGAGCGGCTGGGACTGGACGCCCGGCTGCGCCATGATCTCTACTACACGCTCCTGCTTAAGGATCTTGGGTGCAGCAGTAATGCCGCCCGCATCTGCGAGCTCTATCTCACCGACGATCTTCACTTCAAACGCGATTTCAAACTGGTGGATGGCTCCCTCTCCGAGGTAGTCAACTTTGTGCTGGGCCACACCGGCTTGCAGGCGGATTTGCTGGGACGTTTTCGCAGCCTGTTTCATATCTTTCGCAACGGTGACCAGATTGCCAACGAACTGATCCAGACCCGCTGTCATCGGGGGGCGGATATCGCTCGCCAGCTCCGTTTCAGTGACGAGGTGGCCGATGGCATTCTCTCCCTTGATGAACACTGGAATGGCAAAGGTCGGCCCCTGCAACTGGCAGGCGAGGTGATCCCGCTCTTCTCGCGCATTGCCCTGCTCTGTCAGGTGGTGGATGTGTTTCACGCAGCCGCAGGCCCGGATGCGGCGCTCAAGGAGCTGCGCGAGCGCAGCGGCAGCTGGTTTGATCCGGCACTGGTTCGGGAATTTGAAGCGCTGGCCGACGAAGAGTTCTGGCAAGGACTGGCCGATCCCCGACTGACCGAGTGGGTGTTGGTCCACCCGGCCGGGCAAGGGGAGGTAGCGCTGGATGAAGATTATCTGGACGAAATCGCGGCGGCCTTCGGGCAGGTGGTGGACTCCAAAAGTCCCTACACCGCGGGTCACAGCGGCAGGGTGGCGCTCTATACCGACATTCTTGCCACCCAGATGGGGTTGTCCGAGCCGCGTCGACGCTGGCTCAAGCGGGGTGCCCTGCTCCATGATGTAGGCAAGCTCGGGGTGAGCAACGCCATTCTCGACAAGCCGGGCAAACTCGATGCGCAGGAGTGGGCGGCGGTGCAGATGCATGCCGCCTATACCGAGGAGATCCTGAGCCGCATCGGCGCCTTCGAGGAGCTGGCACAAGTGGCGGGCGCCCACCATGAGCGGCTCGATGGCAAGGGCTACCCCAAGGGGCTGAAGGGGAACGAGATTACCCTTGAGACGCGCATCATCACCACAGCCGACATCTTCGATGCCATTACCGCCAAGCGCCCCTATCGCGGCGCCATCCCTGTGCCGCAGGCGTTGGAGATGATGGCGGAGAATCTGGACACCGCGATAGACCCCGACTGTTTTGCCGCCCTGCAGGCGGGTATTCAGGATTTCTCCCTCTACCTCACCACCGAGCAGCCGCTGGCCAATGCCAGTTAAGATTTGCAGCCTTCATGGCCCAAGCGGCCAGTCAGACAGCAAAACGCCCCGCCACTGCGGGGCGTTTTGCATTGGGCCTAGTCGGGCTGCTTGCGATGGGGCGGGGTGAGGATCAGTCCCAGCAGGCGGCGCAGGTGGGTGAGCTGTTCGGTCAGCTGGACGTTGAGCCAGAGGTAGCCATTGATGGCGGCCTCGGTGTTGGGGGGCAGCGACACCTGGGTCGCCACCTCGTGCAGGCGGGCGATGGCGGCATCCGCGCCGCGCCCGTCACCGGTTAGCATCATCAGGGCGAGCTGGCTGATCGCCTCCTCGGTGGCCTGATGGCAGGCGTGCAGTTCGCGGGTGCTCTGCATCAGGAAGTGGCTCTCCCGATCGTTCCAGTAGGTGTTGGCCAGCATCTCAAGAGTACAGAGGGTGTTGCGCATGGTGACCTGCACCGCATCAAACAGGGCGACGCTGTGACGCGTCTCCTTGGCTGCGGGGGCCAGCAGGGCTCGCACTTTGCCGGTCTGGGCCAGCAGTTGGGAGAGATTGTGCTTGAGGCGCGGGCGCTCCAGCACATTGGGGGAGAGGTGAGTGTGATAGAGCCGCCCCGACTGCTGCAGGATCTGGTGCAGTTGCAGCCGCCAGTGGCTGTAGGCCCGCTGGGGATAGATGCTGCAAAAGAGCAGCGCCAGCAGGGAGCCCAGTATCACGTCGGCACTGCGCCACAGCGCCGTCTCTATATCCCCCGGCATGGCCCCCATGGTGACGCCCAGGGTGATGCCGATCAGCAGCCCCACATAGGGGCGCTTGCCGAGGGCCAGATAGCCGCAGAGGAACATGATGCACCCGCACCAGATCAGGGTGAGTGGCAGGGAGTAGATCTCGAGATAGAGCGCCACCACCCCGCAACTGGCGCCGAAGATGGTGCCCACCACCCGCTGCAGGGCGCGGGAGAGCACATTGCCCCAAAACGAGATGGGGCCCATCACCACCACGAGTGTGATCAGCGGCCAGGTGCTCTCCGGCAGTTTCAGCTCGCGGGTCAGCAGAAAGGTGAGCATAAAGGCGAGCGCAATGCGCAGGCCATGGACGATCCGGTAGCGGCCATAGACCAGCAGATCGAGTCGGGAGAGGGGGGCATCAAGACGCACGGTCTGCCTCCTGTCAGGTGGGGGA
This sequence comes from Aeromonas sp. R4-2, assembly GCF_040908295.1. Classification (NCBI taxonomy): domain Bacteria; kingdom Pseudomonadati; phylum Pseudomonadota; class Gammaproteobacteria; order Aeromonadales; family Aeromonadaceae; genus Aeromonas; species Aeromonas sp. R4-2. The sequence continues at coordinate 310,230 of NZ_JBFODL010000025.1, forward strand.
CGGGGCGCCGTGCATCCGGCCGACGCCCCGTCGGGATTTAGGCCAGTCGTCCCTGCAGGGGGTGGATCCAGACCCGCTCGCCAACGGCGATCCCGGGTTGATCCGGTACGATTTCGATCAGGCAGTTGGCATCGGCCATGGAGCTGAGAATGCCGGAGCCCTGTGGCCCAGTGGTGCGCACCCGCAGCTGGCCGTTGCGGTCCTGATGAAAGATGCCGCGCAGAAACTCGGTGCGCCCCGGGCGGCTCTTCATCTTCTCGTCTGCCAGTGCCGAGAGGCGCAGCGGCAGCCACCGCTTGCCTTGCAAGCGGGCGATGGCAGGCTCGACAAACTGCAGCACGCAGATCATCGCCGCGACCGGATTACCCGGCAGGCCGAAGAAGGGGGTCTGCCCCAGCTTGCCAAAGGCGAGCGGGCGGCCCGGCCGCATCTGGATGCGCCAGAAATCGATCTGGCCGAGCTCCGCCAGCACCAGCTTGATAAAGTCGGCGTTGCCCACCGAGACTCCGCCCGAGCTCAGCACCAGATCGGCGCTGGCGGCGGCTTGCTCCAGCTGCTGGCGCAGAATGGTCTTGTCATCGGGAATGATGCCAAGGTCCATCACCTCGCAACCGGCGGCGCGGATAAGGGCCATCAGGGTGAAGCGGTTGCTGTCGAAGATATGGCCGGGGGCGAGCTGCTCGCCCGGCGCCTGCACCTCGTCGCCGGTACTGAACAGCGCCACTTTCAGCGGGGTGCGCACCGTGAGACTGGCTTGACCGAGTGATGCCGCCAGCCCCAGCTGGGGGGCGCCAAGCCAGGTTCCGGCCGGGATGGCGACCGCACCTTTGGCGAGATCTTCGCCGGCGAGGCGCACATTCTGCCCAGCCCGGATCGGGGCGGTGACGGTGACCCACTCACCTTCAATATGTGTCTCTTCCCGCATCACCACAGTATCTACCCCGGGGGGCAGCGGGGCACCGGTCATGATCTGCACAGCCTGACCGGCCAGCACAGGCTCGTGGCGCTGCTGGCCCGCCAGCACTTCCCCCACCAGTTGCCAGCGACCGGCGGCGAGATCGTCGCTGCGAAGGCCAATGCCATCCATCGCCGAGTTGGCGTGGGGCGGCACATTGATGGGGCTTATCAGATCTGCAGCCAGCACAGCGCCGTGGCACTGGGCCAGCGGTTTATCGATGCAGGCGTTGCTCGGGGTGAGGGCCGCCAGAATGGCGTTGCGGGCCGCCTCGACCGAGAGAAAGCCCTTGCCCGCCTCAGGCTCCTTGCTCTGGCAGCCGTCAAGCCAGCGGCAGACGAAGTCGGCGATAGCCGCCAGATCGTTGATATCGAGGCAGGGCAGGCTTGTCTGCTGTTGTTCGTCACTCTGTTGGGGCTGATCGCTGGCCAGCGCGATGATGTCGCTGTCTTCGGGGAAGAGCAGCGGCTTGCCAATTTCGGCGCGGTGCAGCTCGATTTTCGGGAAGTGTTCGTGCTTGAACCCCTCGACCAAGAGCAGATCGAGATCTGTCTGATCGAAGCTTGCCAGCAGCTGGCGAAAGTCGGCTTCGGCCAGTTCCGTCTCAATGATACGAGCATGACGACGACGGGAGGCGACCATCATCTGCTGGGCACCCGCCTTGCGCAGGCGATAGCTGTCTTTGCCCGGCTGGTCGATATCAAAGTCGTGGTGGGCGTGTTTGAGCACCCCGATGCGCAGGCCGCGATCCACCAGCAGGGGGATCAACTGCTCCAGCAAGGTGGTCTTGCCGGTGCCGCTCCAGGCGGCGAAGCCGAGCAGGGGAAGAGTGGGGGCCGGGGTCATGAGGTGACTCCTTGTTGGGGGTCGATAGCCGGGGCGAGCAGACGGGCCTCGTAGGCGGCCAGTTCGGCAGGGCTATTGAGATTGATAAAGGCATCCGGCTGATCGGCAAAGCTCACCACCGCCATATTGTGGCGGGCAAACCAGATATCGATTTTGCGCTCACCCTCTGCCAGCGCGGCGGTGAGGGAGGGGAGCAGGGATTTGTGCAGCAGGGCCACCACGGGTTGCAGCCAGTCGCCGTCGTGGGCCACTACCAGCTCGGTATCCGGGGTCAGGGCGGCGCGAAAGCGGCTCAGCAGATCCAGCGGCAGAGCGGGGCCATCGCAGGGGACAAACAGCACCCAGTCGTGACGGGCGGCAGCAAGGCCCGCCTGCATGCCCGCCAGCGGGCCGAGATAGTCGTTGTTGTCATCGCTGATGACCGGAGCCAGCGTCTGATAGCGGGCCTGACTGCGGTTGGCGTTGATCAGCACCTCATCCACCTGGAGGCGCAGGCGCGCCAAAACATGGTCGATAAGAGGGCGTCCCGCCAGTGCTACCCATCCCTTGTCTTCGCCCCCCATCCGGGTGGCGCGGCCTCCTGCCAGGATCACTGCTGATACGGCAACGGGATCAGAGTGGCTGTCGCTTTTTGAAGTCATGTCGCTCGATGATTTTTAAAGGGGTCGTCTCTTGCAGCTGGCCACGGGCGAGGGTCCATTGCCGCTCGCACAGGGAGGTCAATGCGTTGCTCTGGTGGCTGATGACGACCAGGCCGCTGCCATGTTCCCGCAGATCTTGCGCCAATGCGGCCATCAGGGCAACCGAATGTGTGTCCAGATTGGCGGTGGGCTCATCCATCAACAGAAAGGCCGGTTGCAGCGCCCAGGCACGGGCCATCGCCAGCCGTTGCCGTTCGCCACCGGACAAAATGCTGATGTGCTCCCGCGCCAGCCCCTCCAGCTCGACCCGGCGCAGCGCCTCGAACACCCGGATCTCGCTGCCGAGCTGTTTATCGAGCGCCCAGGCCACGTTGTCGTGCACCGTGCGATCGAACAGATAGGGGGTCTGGTGCAGATAGGTAACCCTGCCCGGCCCCAGATCCCGTTTGAGCAGCCGGTTTAGCCGCTGTTGCCAGCGCCCCGGCAGATTGGTGTGGCCGCGGGTGGGGGCCAGCAGCCCTGCCAGGATTTTGAGCAAGGTGGTCTTGCCCACCCCGTTGGCTCCATGCAGCCAGATGGCATCCCCCGGTGCGATGGCGAGCCGGTCAATCTCGAACAGCTGGCGCTCGCCAAAGCGCATCGTCAGCTGGTGGGCGGTCAGGGCCATGGGGTACTCCTGTTGGTACACAGTGGGGGCATGGTCAGTTCTTCAGATAGCTGTGGCCGCGACAGGCCGTCAGCAGCAGGTTGAGCAAGAGGGCGAGGGTGAGCAGCACTATGCCGAGGGCCACCCCCTGAGTGAAGGCCCCTTTCTGGGTCTCCAGCGCGATGGCGGTGGGGATATTGCGGGTGAAGTGCAGGATATTGCCCCCTACCATCATGGAACAGCCCACCTCGGTGACGATGCGGCTAAAGGCGCCGATGATGGCGGCCAGCAGGCCAAAGCGGCACTCGTGCATCAGGCCGAGCAGCGCCTTGGGCCAGGAGACCCCCAGGGTCAGGGCGGTCTCCCAGGCACGCCGGTCGCTCTGGACAAACGCCGCGTGGGCCATGGTGGCGATCACCGGGAAGGCGATCAGCATCTGCCCCACCACCATCGCCTGCTGGGTAAAGAGCAGCTTCCAGTCGCCAAAGGGGCCGGCCCGCGACAGCAGCATATAGAGCAAGAGGCCAATCACCACGGTCGGCACCGATTGCAGGGTATTGATGCAGGAGAGCCAGAGCCAGCGGCCGGGCAGCGGCAGATAGGCCAGCGCAAAGCCCAGCAGCAAGGCGGGCAGCAGCACCAGCAGCAGGGCGATGCAGGAGACGGAGAAGGAGACCCCCACCACCTGCCACAGTTCGGTGTCACCACTGAACAGCAGGGCGAGGGCCGCCAGCGTGGTATCGATCAAGGTCGGCATCAGGCGCCTCCCTCAGCGAACCGGGGGAGGGCCATCAACCTCATCGCAAGAGTCAGCGTTGCCATTATTTCCCGTTGGCATCCGCTACAAACAGCGCCTGACCCGCCACCTTGAAGTCGCCGATCAACTTCTGGCCATGCTCGGAGACCAGCCAGTTCTTCAGGGTGCGGGCCCCTTCGGTGTTGAGATCCGGGTAGCGCTTGGGGTTGACCAGGATCACCTGATAGGGGTTGAACAGGCGCTTGTCACCCTCCAGCAGTACGGCGAGATCCAGCTTGCTCTGGTAGGCGAGCCAGGTGCCGCGGTCGGTCAGGGTGTAGGCACCCAGCTCCGAGGCCATGGTCAGGGTGGGGCCCATCCCCTGGCCGATGGATTTGTAACCGGCAAACTCGGGTTTGACGTCTGCGGCTTGCCACAGGGTCTTCTCCTTGATGTGGGTACCGGACTCGTCACCGCGGGAGATAAAGGTCTGGCCCTGCTCCTTGATGGCTTGCAGCCCCTTGGCCGCGTCGTGCAGTTTAGCCAGACCCGCCGGATCTTTCGCCGGGCCGACGATGACGAAGTCGTTGTACATCAGGTGCACCGGCTCGATGCCAAAGCCCGCGTCGACGAACTTCTTCTCGGCAGAGGGGGCGTGGGTCATCACCAGATCCGCATCGCCATTCTCGCCCATCTTCAGGCTCTGGCCGGTACCGGCCGCCATCACCTGCACCGGATAGCCGGTCTCCTTGGTGAACTGGGGCAGCAGCCAGCCCAGCAGACCGGACTGTTCGGTACTGGTGGTGGTGGCGAGGCGGATCGGCGCTTTTGTGGCATTAGTATCCGCTTCGGCATGGGCCGTACCGGCGATCAGCAGGCTGGCGGCGAGGGAGAGGGCAAAACGTTTGAGGCTGGTTTTTATCGTCATCGTGATGCAACTTTTTTCAGGGTGGCTGAGGAGAGGGCAAGAGTAAGCAAGCAGGGTGCCAAACTGTTCCTTTGCCGGTGCATTCACGGTTTGCCGTTTAAAAACAGAAGCTTATTAGAATCAATTAGGTGAGCTTGTTATCGCTTTTAATAATTGGTGTTGGTGCTTTTGATACGGTAAGGACAAAATGTCCCACTAAGGTTCCGGTTATCGGGACATTCATCGACCGTACGTGCATCCGAGGTACTTTTTTCCATGACACTCCCTCCCAGCCGCTGGTCTGCCCTCTCCCTGCTTATCGTTGACGATGAGCCCGGCATGCGCAGCTTTCTGGCCAAGGCGCTGGCCAAGCGCTTCGCCCAGATTGAGACAGCCGCCAGCGTGGAGGAGGCGGAAGCCCTGCGCTGCCGCCTTCACTTTGACCTTATCATCGCCGACATCCGGCTGCCGGGGCGCTCCGGCATCGAGTGGCACGAGGCCATAGACCCGGCCACTCGCCGCAGCGACATCATCTTCATGACCGGTTTTGGCGATATGGAGACCGCCCTCAAGGCGCTGCGCCTCGGCGCCAGCGACTTTATCCTCAAGCCCTTCAACCTCGATCAGATGGTGCAGGCGGTGGACAGAGTCATCGAGCGCCGCCAGATGGAGCGGGAGAATCTGCTGCTGCGCCGGGAGGTGAGCAAGCTGTTCCCGCCCACCCTGATCGGCGACAGTGCCAAGACCCGCGAACTCAAGACGCTCATCGCCAGAGTGGCCCCCTCCAATGCCGCCGTGCTGGTGGAGGGGGAGTCCGGCACAGGTAAGGAGTTGGTGGCTCGCGCCCTGCATCAACTCTCCGGCCGTATGGGGGCCTTTGTGCCCCTCAACTGTGCCTCCATCGCGCCGGAGCTGCTGGAAAGCGAGCTGTTTGGCCACGTGCAGGGGGCCTTTACCGGCGCCCGCAAGGGGCGCGACGGCCTGTTCCGGGTCGCTCACCAGGGCACCCTGTTTCTGGACGAGATCGGCGAGATGCCGCTCGCCATGCAGGCATCCCTGCTGCGGGCACTGGAGCAGAAGGCCATCCGCCCGGTGGGGGCCGAGCGCGAATTGGCGGTGGATGTGCGCATCGTCGCCGCCACCAACCGCAACCTCAAGGCCGAGGTGGAGGCGGGCCGCTTTCGCGAAGATCTCTTCTATCGCCTCAACGTGGTGGCGCTGCCGGTTGCCCCGCTGCGGGAGCGGATCGACGACATCCCCGCGCTGGTACACCACTTTACCCGCCAGCTCACCGCCGAGATGGGAATGGGTTCCTTGAGCTGGACCCACGAGGATGTGGTGGCGATGCAGGCTTACCCCTGGCCCGGCAACGTGCGGGAGCTGCGCAACCTTATCGAGCGCTGCCTGCTGCTGGGCAAACCTCCGGCGGATTACTGGCAGAGCAGCAAGCTTGCCGAACAGGGGGCGAGCGAGGAGGGCTATCCGCTGGCGTGGCCGCTGGCGGAGGTGGAAAAAGCCCACATCCTGCAAGTAGTGGCGAGCCATGATGGCAACAAGTCGGCCGCCTCCCGGGTGCTCGGGGTGGCGCGCAAGACGCTGGATCGCAAATTCAAGGAGTGGGCCATCGAATGAGGAAGGCTGACTGGATGGGGTGGCGATGAAACTGACCCTGCTCTCCCGCTGCATGCGCGCCCTGTTGCCCCGTTGCGTCCGCACCAAGGTGCGCTGGCGCCTGCTGCTGCTCACCTCGGTACCCATCATGCTCACCCTGGTGGGCATGATCGCGCTCACCCTCTACTGGACCCTCACCTACAGCTGGCAGAACCTGCTCACCACGGTGCGCAGCGATCTCGGGGTGGCCCACCACGCCATCACGGTGCAGCAGCAGCGCCAGACCGAGCATCTCGAGCATCTGCGCGATGCCTGGGCCTTTCAGCTGCGGCTGCGGGAATCGCCGGATCAGCTGCATGACTGGGTGATGCCGCTGGCGGCCAACTATGGTCTCGATTTTCTGCGCTTGCGCCGTGGCCCCGAGCTGGATCAGCTGACGGCGCAGGAGCGCGCCGCCCTCACGGCCGGTCGCAGCGTCAGTCACTTCGTGGTCTGGTCGCAGCAGGAGATGCTCGCCCTCTCCCCGCAACTGGCCAAGCGGGCCATGCTGTGGCAGCGGGATGGCACCAAAGTGGTGGAGAACCGGGGGCTGATCAGCCTCTCGCTGACGCCGGTGATGGGCCGCGACGGCTCCCTTTGGGCGGTGCTGGAGGGGGGCGAGCTTGTCAACGGCAGCACCCGGCTGGTGGATGAGCTCAAGGGGCAGGTGTTTGCCAAAAATACCCTGCCGGATGGCAGCGTCGGCACCGTCACCCTGTTTCTCGACGATCTGCGGGTGAGCACCAACGTACCGGTCAGCAGCAGCCGTCAGGTGGGTCGGGCGGTGGGCACCCGGGTCTCGCCGCCAGTGCGCGATCAGGTGCTGGGACGGGGGGAGATGTGGGTTGACCGCGCCTTCGTTCACGACGCCTGGTATGTCTCGGGCTACGAGCCGCTTTTGGGCGCCAGGGGCGAGCGGATCGGCATGCTCTATGTCGGTTTTCTCGAGTGGCCCATTATCCGCACCTACCTCACCAATCTGGTGGAGCTGGGCTCCGGCGTGGTGCTGCTGTTGCTGCTCTCCGGCCTGCTGGTCTATCGCGGCGCGCGGGATCTCTTCTCCCCCATCGAGCGGATGCACAAGGTGGTGCGGCAGGTGCAGGCCGGGGAGTCGGCTCGCATCGGCCCGCTGGCCCTCGACCCCGACCACGAGCTGGCCCAGCTCGGTCGCCAGTTTGACGCCATGCTGGACAGGCAGGAGGCGCACCAGCAGCAGATGGCTCGCAGCGCCGACGAGCTGGAGCAGAAGGTGGCCGAGCGCACCCAGAGCCTCGAGCTCAAGACTGCGGAGCTGGAAGATCATATCCATATGCTGACCGAGGCGCGCCAGCAGCTGCTGATCAGCGAGAAGCTGGCGGCCCTTGGCGAGCTCTCGGCCGGGGTGGCCCACGAGATCAATAACCCGCTGGCGGTGATCCTCGGCAACGTGGAGCTGATGAAGCTGGAGCTGGGGGAGGCGGCCGAGCCGGTCAGCGAGGAGCTGGCGCTGGTGCTGGCCCAGATCGAGCGCATTCGTGCCATCACCCGCAGCCTGCTGCAATATTCGCGCCCCGGCGATTACGAGACGGCGCCTGTGTGGCAGCACCTCAATCCCATCATCGAGGAGAGCCTGACTCTGGTGCGCTCCGCCCTGCGCCAGCAGCAGGTGGCGCTGGTGGCCGATCTCAGGGCCCAGCAGCCCATTGAGGCAGATCGACAGCAGTTGCTGCAGGTTCTGATAAACCTCTTGGTCAACGCCAGCCACGCGCTGGGGGAGCAGGGGGAGATCTGGGTCGAGAGCCGCGACTGGTTCGATGAACTGGGTCAGCTGCGCGGGGCAGAAGTGCGGGTGATCGACAACGGCAGCGGCATCGAGGCGGCCATTATCGACAAGATCTTCGACCCCTTCTTCACCACCCGCGCCACCGGCACCGGGCTGGGGCTGGCCCTGAGCCACCGCATCATCAGTCGCTGGGGTGGGGAGCTCTTGGTGGACTCCACCCCGGGGCAGGGGAGCTGCTTTACCGTGCGGCTGCGCAGCCACGCCCTGTTGCCCAGCGGCAGCGAGCCCGCGAAACTGGAAGGGTGGCGCATCGCCCTCAATGCCGAGGGGCGTGAGACAAGCGATTGATGCTGTTATAAAAAGGCCCGTGATAAAAACAGCCCGTCAACATGGTTGGCGGGCTGTTTTGTCTGTGGGTGAGTGGTTATTTACTGCGGACTCCACACCAGCTTGCCGCTCTGGGTCAGATCATAGCCGCCGAGGCGGGCCGCCAGCTCGCGTCCCTCGGGGGATTGCAGCCAGCCGATCAGCTGTTGCAGCAGGGTGCGAAAGAAGACCCCCTGCGGCATCACCAGATCGAAGCACTCCTGCGACAAGGGCATAAAGCCGAGGCCAAACTCGGTGGCGGTGCTCTGGGCGCCGGGCCCGACATCCGCATCGCCGCGGCTGATGGCGGCGGCCAGCTCCCGCTCGCTGTTGACCTCGAGGGTGCGCTCCAGCCGGGTCAGCGACTCCCCCTGGGTTTGCAGCCACTCCTGCAGGGCGCGCTGGCTGCCAGCCCCCTCCTGACGCATGGCCCAGCGCCAGTCGAGCGCCTCTTTCGCCTCCTTGGGTTGCAGCCCTTGCCGCAGCACCAGCCCCTGCACCCGCCTGAATCCATGAACGATCACCCATTGCCGGTGGCCCTGATACTGCTGCACCAGCGCCGGGTGGCGCAGGTGCGCCTCCTCGGCCTGCCCCCAGTGGATGGCGCAGAGATCCACATGGCCGCGCGCCAGCATCGCCAGCCCCTGACGGGTGCCGCACGGGGTGTAGCCCACCAGTGCCTGGGTGCCGAGCTGCTGTGCCAAGCGGCTGCTGGCGTAGTGGAGCAGCACATCGTCGGAGCCTGCCAGCAGCAGCCGGTCGTTCATCACCCCCTCGTGGCAACTGCCGAGCAGCCAGCGGTCGAGCAGGGAGCGGGGAAACAGCCACTTGCCGGTCGCCTTGGTGGCGGGGATACGCGCCTCGTTGGCGAGCTGGTAGACCTTCTTCTCGTTGAGATCGAGGTATTCCGCCACCTGCTTCACGTTCATAAACTCATTCATGGCTTAGTCCCGCATCCCGCATCCCGCGACCGGCCGGACTGGGCGCCAGCATCGGCGGCTTCTCGTCCAGCACCATATGGTCGTGACCGCTGAATACCTCGAAGTGGCGCCCCTTGGCGCGGGCAATCATGGTGATGCCGAGCTGGCGGGCGAGATCCAGCCCCATCTGGGTGACGCCGGAGCGCGACAGCAGCACCGGAATGCCCATCTGCGCCACCTTGATCACCATCTCCGAGGTGAGCCGCCCTGTGGTGTAGAAGATCTTGTTGCTGCCACTTTCGCCGCGCATCCAGAGCTCGCCCGCCAGGGTATCCACCGCATTGTGGCGTCCCACATCCTCGACAAAGGAGAGGATTTCGCTACCGCGACAGATGGCGCAGCCATGGACGGCACCGGCCATCTTGTAGGTTTCGTTATGGGCCGACAGCGCCTTGAGCAGGGCGTAGAGGGTGCTCTGTTTAAGCTCGGGCGCCGCCAAAACCACCCCTTCGAGCTTCTTCATCACGCTGCCATACATGGTGCCCTGACCGCAGCCGGAGGTGACCGTCTTCTTCTCCAAGGATTTGTCGAGATCGGCGGCCTGCTGGCTGCTCACCACGGCGGCGGCCTCGCTCTCCCAGTCGACGATCACCGACTCGATGGCCGAAATATCCTCGATAAAGCCCTGATTTTTCAGATAACCCAGCACCAGCGCCTCGGGACGGGCACCCAGCGTCATCAGGGTTACTATCTCCTTCCAGTTGAGGTAGACCGTCAGTGGCCGCTCACAGGCGATTTGGCGGGTGTTCATCGTGCCCTGTTCATCCATCACCTCGACGGCCATGGTGAGCTGGGCTGCTGCATTGCTTTTGATAAAGGTCGGTGTCATGGGCCCCTCGCGACCGGTTGCCGGGATCTAAGGGGAGGGATACAGCAAGTTTTGTTCCAGATTGAGCAGAATATACGAAGTGAATATGGATGTATTTAATAAAACAACTGTTCGTAATGGGTTGATTTATTACTTGTTTAACACCTATTAAGTGGTATAACGATTTCCTTGGCTCTATATTTTATGGAGATAAATATGGAAATGAAGTTATGTCGAATTTGTTGGAATACAGCAGCTTGGAGGCGACCAACAGGGGAGGCAGCAGAGTTAGAAACTGGGGGTAGTTATGTCGCCCAGCATGGATATGGGCATGAAGAATGGCTATTTAATTATGAGTGGATGATAGATGGATTTAGTTATGGATTTGTTCAGCCAATAGGGAAGTTTCATGCCAGATATGCAGGTGAAACAACATCTCTTTGTCTTTATACAATTACTCCAGATAGAACCAGGTTGATAGTGGGTGTGATACATAAAGCCTATATCCCTACACTTTATGAAACACAAGAAATATATAATGAGTTTGAGCGTCGCGGTTGGATTAAACAGATGAGAGAAGACTGCGAAGTCTTAAATGTTGGGCCTTTTAATTCGGATGGTATAAGCGAAGGTGGTGTTATCAATATAAGGTTTAAGCCTGAAGATGTAGAGTTTTTTGATCCTATGTTAACCGTTGATTCAGAACATACTATTTCTCGAAATTATCGATACCATCCTTTTAATTGGGATGGGGACATATCGTCTGTAATGGATCTTATAGAAAGTAATTTAAATAATGGTAGTAAACGTTCAGAACAATCTAGAATGCGTTCAGCTCAAGCGGGAGCCCAGTATGATCCGACACATGTCCGTCTCCAAAATAGAGTTTATGATATTTTAACTTCCCATTTCGGAGATGAAAATGTTTTTTATGAGAGGGATTATGTTGATCTTTCAGTTGACATGTCTAACAAATTTATTTTAATCGAAATAAAGACGGCATCAACAGCGAAACGCTGCATTAGAGAAGCAATTGGGCAGTTATTAGAGTATGCACATTATTACGGCAAAGATAAAAACTATGAGTTAGTCGTTATGGGTGATGCCCCTTTGACGAAGGAAAGTGAAATTTATATTTCATTGTTGCAGAATAAATATAACATACCCTTGTTTTATAGCCAATATATCTGGCAGGAGAACTTATTGATAGGTTGGGGAGAAAATATAAATCTCGTATGTTGAGCCAAAGCGTAGGTTGGTGCAGAGCGAAGTGAAGCCCAACGTTTACCGCGAACAGCCTTATCAAAGCAATAATCGGATAATTCAGAGTTATTCGATTATTGCCATCCCTGCTGATTAGGTTATGGCGGATTGGTCTGACTCCGTATGTTGGGCTTCGCTGCGCTCAGCACCAACCTACGCCCGCGCCGATCCATATCCCGCACAACGCGCCAACCCGCAGCAATGCCTCCATCAACTACCAAACCTGCCTTGGCCCCACTCTTGCTAAGTCTTATCCCATTGATGGCCGTGGCCGCCATAAAACTCCTGCCCTGATCCACCCCGAACTGGGTGGTTTATGGGGGAGGGCGGCCCGGCAGAGACCTTCTGATGGGAGCCGTGACAGTGCAAGAGACAACCAATACCTTGCCCCCGCAGCGCTGGCTGCAACTGGAGTTAAAGGCCATCGACAGCCAGGTTGGCCGCTGGCAGAGCCGCCGTTTCGAGATTGCGGCGCTCCACCCCGCCGAACCTGAGGCTGCCGGTGCCTTGCCCCTTACCCTGTTTCGCGATGAGCGGGGGGATTATCGCTTCAACCTGAGTTCCGGCTCGCCCCGCCTCTTTGTCACCGGAAGCCGCGTGGACAGTGGTTTTGTGGCCGACGGCCTGACCCTGAGCCAGACCGTGGCCGCCGCCTATATGGATGGCGAGCGGCAGGTGCTCTCCTGCCCGCTGCCCGAAGCGCTGCAAGCCTGGGTGGAGGCCTTTATCGGCCGCCACGGCGAGCTGCTGGAGGCCCGTCGCAAGGGCAAGAAGGGCAAGGGGCGGGCCCAGGATCAGCTGGGAGTCGATAGCCAGGATCAAGCCAGCTGCGGCGCCGTGAAACCCACCGGCCCCGATGGCCGCGAGCGTGGCAGCGACGCCGGAACCTGTGCCGTAAACAAGGCCGGAAACAGCGCCCATGAGTGAGTTCCTCAAGCGCTGGTCGTCTCGCAAGAGTGAGGCGCGCAAGCATCAGGTATTGCAGCCACGGGAAGAGGTTAGCCCCGAGGCTGTTGCCGCCCTCATCGAAGGCTGTGGCGAAGCTGAAACTCCAGATACTGCGCTGGATAGCCCCGTAGTCAGCACTGACAAGGGGAGTTGTGAACCCCTTGCCGTTGAGGGGGCCGAGAGTGGCGAACCGCCGCTAACAACAGCCCAGCTGGGCAAGGCCAAACTCCCCGACAGGGAGGCGCTGCGGGCCATGTTTCGCAGCCATAAGCCGGATGGGCTCGACGACTACACCCAGGATTTCAGCCAGCCCGAATGGCTGCCCGCAGCCCTGACCGCCGGGCTGCGCAACTGGCTGGTGGATCAGGTAATCGCCCCGGAGAGCGAATCGGCCAATCCGGCCAGCGGCTCCGCTGAACCGGTGGCGGTTGTCAGCGCACCTGCCGCCGACGAGCTGGCTGATAACCATTCTCAAACCCACACCGACGATCGGGACATTTTGGTTTCCTGTGGTGGACAAAATGTCCCAACCAAAGGTGGAGGAATGGAACCCTCAGGATCCTGACTCCCTGTCAGTCACTTTTTTCCCGGGGGAGTTGGCTCGCCTCTTGCTCTCTCGGCTTACCAACAAGCGCCCATCCCATGAGGTGGCGCGCACAGGAGCGTATGTGAGCACTGAACAAACATTGCCAAATCTGGCCCCAAATCTAGCCTCCAATCTTGCCCATGGGGCGGGGGCGGCCGAGCATAACGCGCGCGCTCGCGCCTATGCCCTGCAGCATACGGTCAAGACCGACAACCTGATCCCGGCCACTGTCTCTTACCAGAGTCAGGGGCGCCTGCTGCTGGTCGGCCCGGAAGATCGCATTCGCCGTGCTGCCAACCTGCTGCCTGCCGGGGTGAAGCCCACTCTGCTGGTGATCGAAGCGGTCCACGATGCCGAGGCGGCCGATCTCGAAACCATTTTCGATGCCACCGCATCCCTCGCGGCCCTGACCCTGCGCGAACCGGGCCTGACAGGGTATCTGGGGCAGTTCCAGCTTACCGGCCTTAATGGTCAGGGTGAGCGGGTTAATCTGGCGGCGCTCTGTTTTACTCAGCTGGCTGCGGAAAATGGCGAACCACGCTTTGATCTGGTGGCCGATCTGGGCCGCACCCCGCTCTTTGCGCTGGAGCGCCCGCCGGTCGGTTATCTGCATCTTGCCGATGACCAAGGGCTGGCCGAACGGCTTGCCGAGATCTGCGCACTGACCGGTATTTTCGACAAGCCGCGCTATTTTCGCCTCGACCCCGAGGCCTGCGCCTTTACCGCCCGCGGCGTGCCCGGTTGCAGCCGCTGCCTCGATGTCTGTCCGACCGATGCCCTCAAGCCCATCAATGGTCGCATCCAGATCGATCCCCATCTCTGTCAGGGCTTTGGTAGCTGCGCTTCTGCCTGTCCGACCGGGGCGATTGCCTATCACCAGCCCGATGCCAACACCAGCGGCGACTACCTGTTCCGATTGCTCAAGCACTACCGAGAGGCGGGTGGCGAAGCGCCTCGACTGCTGATCGCCGGTGAAAACGAGCGCGAATGGGTGGAAGCCGAACTCACCCGCCTGCCCGCCAACTGGCTGCCAGTCTGGGTGGAGGAGAGTGCGAGTTTGGGTATCGAGAGCTGGTTCGCCGCACTCTCCTATGGCGCCAGCGCGGTGAGCATTGCGCTCGGTGACGATGCCCCCGCAAGTGTGCGGGCACTGGTTGAGCGGGAACTGGCGAGCGCCGCCGTGCTGCTGGTGGGCGCTGGGCTTGCTGCCGATCGCATCGCCCTGTTTAACCCGGATGCCGAACAAGATAAGCCGATCTCCTGTGAGTCAGCCGTTGCCCTGCTGGAGAAGCCGCTCAAAGGGGACAAACGGGAAAACCTGTTTGCCGCCTTCGATGCCCTCTGGCAGGCCAACGAAGGGAGTCGCGAGCCGCTGGCGGTGCCCCACGGTGCCCCATACGGCAGTGTGGAACTGAAAGAGTCTGACTGCACCCTCTGCATGGGCTGCGTGGCGGTCTGCCCGAGCCGCGCCCTGCATGCGGTTGGGCACACGCCCGGCCTCAACTTTATCGAGCAGGACTGCATCCAGTGCGGCATGTGCGAAAAGGCGTGCCCCGAGCAGGCCATAGTGCTCACGCCCCGCCTGCAACCCGTGCCCGAGGCGCGCCGCGCCGTGCAGAGCCTCAAAGCCGAAGAGGCGGCCTGCTGCATTCGCTGCTCCAAGCCGTTCGCGCCCGCCTCGATGATCCGCCGCATCCAGCAAAAACTGGCCGGTCACTCCCACTTCCAGAACGAGGCCGCCCAGCGGCTGCTGATGTGCGAGGAGTGTCGGGTCAAGGATGTGTTTGCGGCGCTGGCGGCGGATCCCGTCTCCCAGCTCAAGGTGTGAGGGCCAGTGATGAGTGAACAACATAACGAAAAGGCTGGCGAACTGACCATGACCGAACTGGAACAGAGTAGCGCCGATCTCTACGCCCTGCTGGCAAGCCTCTGGCGCGCCGCCCCCCGTGACGAACAGCTCGCCTGGCTGCAAGGGTTGCAGCCGATGCCGGGCCCCTTTGCCAGAGGGCTGGGGCTGGTGCAGCTGGCGGCCAGCAGCCACCACGAAAACGAGCTTGCCGAGGAGTATCAGGATCTCTTTATCGGGCTGGGGCGCGGGGAGATCTTGCCGTTTGCCTCCTGGTATCTCACCGGCTCTTTGATGGAGCTGCCGCTGGCGGTGCTGCGCGCAGATCTGCAGTCCCTCGGTTTTGAGCGCCAGAGCGGAGTGTGCGAGCCGGAAGATCATCTGGCCGCCCTCTGTGAGGTGATGGCGGTACTGATTGGCGAGCAGCATCCGGAGCGCAACCGCTTCTATGAGCGCCACCTTGCCCCTTGGGTACTCGCCTGCTGCCGCGATCAGCAACAGGCGAAAGGGGGCAGCTTCTACCGGGCGGTCGGCGCCCTTGCCGAAGATTTCTTCAAGCTGGAAAACGAATTGCGCCTGCCGTTTGGCGCCTGCGTGGTGAGGGGCTGAACGCCCTTATCTGCGCATAACAAGAGCTGCGCATAACAAAACGAGCAGACGAGATATCCCATTGGACGCGAAGCTGGCGCGCAGGCGCCAGCAAGAACAACAACAGAGGTCACAAGAATGAGCGATGAACAGCTGAAAGACCCGTCTCGCCGCAATCTGATCAAGGGAGTTGGCGTGGTCGCCACCATAGGCGTATTGGCCGGTGCCACCGGTCGGGTGGTGGGCAAAGAGGTGCTGACCCACGACACCGAGCCTGACAAGGGCTATCGGGAGACCCCCCATGTTCACGACTTTTATCGCACCCTGCGCGGCACCGACTGAGCCGGATCAGTGAAGGAGAACTCATGAAACTGACAAAACGTGCCGAGCAGCCCCAGGCGGGCGAGCAGGGCAATGAGGCCATTCGCGGTCAGGGGCTGACCCGCCGCGCCTTTATGGTCAACTCGGGTCTGGTGGCCGGTGGCGCCGTGGCCGCCGGTTGGCTGGCGCCAGCCATGATGCAGCGGGCCGAGGCCAAAACCGTGGCGGCCGAGGTGCCGGTCGAGGTGAAGCGCACCATCTGTTCCCACTGCTCGGTGGGCTGCGGCGTATATGCCGAGGTGCAGAACGGCGTCTGGACCGGTCAGGAGCCGGCCTTTGATCACCCCTTCAACTTGGGCGGTCACTGCGCCAAGGGGGCGGCCCTGCGCGAGCACGGCCACGGTGAGCGTCGCCTCAAGTACCCGATGAAGCTGGTGGGCGGCAAGTGGCAGCGCATCAGCTGGGATCAGGCCATCGAAGAGGTGGGCAACGAAGTGCTGCGCCTTCGCAAGGAGTCCGGCCCCGACAGCGTCTACTGGCTCGGCTCGGCCAAGCACTCCAACGAGCAGGCCTACCTGTTTCGCAAGATGGCGTCCCTGTGGGGCACCAACAACGTGGATCACCAGGCGCGGATCTGCCACTCCACCACGGTCGCTGGGGTCGCCAACACCTGGGGCTACGGCGCCATGACCAACAGCCTGAACGACATGCACAACAGCAAGTCGATCATGTTTATCGGCTCCAACCCGGCGGAGGCCCACCCGGTCGCCATGCAGCACATCCTGCTGGCAAAAGAGCGCAACGGCTGCAAGATTTTGGTAGTTGACCCGCGTCGCACCCGCACCGCCGCCAAGGCGGACATGTACCTCTCCCTGCGTCCGGGCACCGACGTTGCCTTTATCTGGGGCATGCTCTGGCACATCTTCAAGAATGGCTGGGAAGACAAGGAGTTTATCCGCACCCGCGTCTACGGCATGGACGAGGTGCAAAAAGAGGTGGCGCGCTGGACTCCGGCCGAAGTGGAGCGGGTGACCGGCCTCAACGAGCTGCAGGTCTATGGCGCCGCCAAGCTGCTGGCCGACAACCGTCCCGGCTGCGTGGTCTGGTGCATGGGCGGCACCCAGCACACCACCGGCAACAACAACACCCGTGCCTACTGCATCCTCGAACTGGCCCTCGGCAACGTGGGCAAGAGCGGGGCGGGCACCAACATCTTCCGCGGTCACGACAACGTGCAGGGGGCCACCGACTTTGGCGTCACCTCCGACTCCCTGCCCGGCTACTACGGTCTGGAAGAGGGCTCCTGGAAGCACTGGGCCCGGGTGTGGGACGTCGATTACGAGTGGATCAAGGCCCGCTTCGACAACAAGGCCTACAATGGCAAGCTGCCGATGAACAACAACGGCATTCCGGTCTCCCGCTGGGTGGACGGGGTACTGGAGAACGCCGATCTCATCGAGCAGGGCTCCAATATCCGCGCCATGTTCTACTGGGGCCATGCGGTTAACTCCCAGACTCGCGGCCCCGAGATGAAGAAGGCGATGCAAAAGCTCGACATGATGGTGATTGTCGACCCGTATCCCACCGTCGCCTCGGTAATGAACGATCGCACTGACGGCGTCTACCTGCTGCCGGCCACCACCCAGTTCGAGACCTATGGTTCCGTCACCGCCACCAACCGCTCCATGCAGTGGCGCGACAAGGTGATTGAGCCCCTGTTCGAATCCAAGGTCGACCACGAGATCATGTATCTGCTGAGCAAGAAGCTCGGCTTTGCCGACCAGCTGTTCAAGCACATCAAGGTGGAGAACAATCAGCCACTCTTGGAAGACATCACCCGCGAATATAACCGCGGCATGTGGAGCGTGGGCTACACCGGCCAGAGCCCGGAGCGGCTCAAGGCGCATCAGCAGAACTGGCACACCTTCCACAAGACCAACCTCAAGGCCGAAGGGGGCCCGGTCAGTGGCGAAGTGTACGGTCTGCCGTGGCCCTGCTGGGGCACCCCGGAGATGAAGCACCCCGGCAGCCACATCCTCTACGACACCAGTATTCCGGTGTCGGAAGGGGGCGGTGGTTTCCGCGCCCGCTTCGGCATCGAGTATCAGGGCGTCTCGCTGCTCGCCGAAGACTCCTGGCCGAAGGGGAGCGAGGTGGAAGACGGCTATCCCGAGATCACTGCCGACCTGATGAAGCAGCTCGGCTGGTGGGATGAGCTGACCGAGGCCGAGAAGAAAGAGGCCGAGGGCAAGAACTGGAAGACCGATCTCTCCGGCGGTATCCATCGGGTCGCCATCAAGCATGGCTTCGTGCCCTACGGCAACGCCAAGGCGCGCTGCGTAGTGTGGACCTTCCCGGATCAGGTGCCCAAGCACCGCGAGCCGCTCTACACCCCGCGCCGGGATCTGCTGGCCGACTACGCCACCTGGCCTGATTCGAAGAGCCTGTGGCGCCTGCCGACCCAGTACGCCTCGGTGCAGGAGAAGGACGTCAGCAAGGAGTTCCCGATCATCCTCACCTCCGGCCGTCTGGTGGAGTACGAGGGGGGCGGCGACGAGACCCGCTCCAACCCCTGGCTGGCTGAATTGCAGCAGGAGATGTTCGTCGAGATGAACCCGGCGGATGCCAACGATGTCGGTGTGCGCGATGGTCAGGATGTGTGGGTCGAGGGGCCGGAAGGGGGCAGGGTCAAGGTGAAGGCGCTGGTGACCCCGCGGGTCAAACCGGGGCTCGCCTTTATGCCGTTCCACTTCGGTGGCCACTTCGAGGGCAAGGATCTGCGATCCAAATATCCGGAAGGGTCTGACCCCTATGTGCTGGGGGAGTCGGTCAACATAGTCACCACCTATGGTTATGACCCGGTCACCCAGATGCAGGAGACCAAGGTCACCCTGTGCCGTTTTCACAAAGTAGGAGCCTGATCCCATGGCCAGAATGAAATTCATGTGTGACACCAAGCGCTGCATCGAGTGCAACGGCTGTGTGACGGCGTGCAAGAACGAGAACGACGATGCCCTCGAGTGGGGCATCCAGCGCCGACGGGTGGTGACCCTCAACGACGGCCTGCCGGGTGAGACCTCCATCTCGGTCGCCTGCATGCACTGCACCGATGCCCCCTGCATGGCGGTCTGCCCGGCCGACTGCTTCTATCACACTGACGACGGTATAGTGCTGCATAACAAGGATCTCTGCATCGGTTGCGGCTACTGCCTGTTTGCCTGCCCGTTCGGTGCCCCCCAGTTCCCGAAAACTGCCGCCTTTGGCGATCGGGGCAAGATGGACAAGTGCACCTTCTGCGCCGGTGGCCCGGAGGAGGATCACAGTGAGGCGGAGCGCCAGAAGTACGGTGCCAACCGCATCGCCGAGGGCAAGCTGCCCATGTGTGCCGAGCTCTGCTCCACCAAGGCACTGCTGGCTGGGGATGCGCAGGTTATCTCCGATATCTTCCGCGAGCGGGTTGCCTATCGCGGTGCCAAGGATGCGGCTTGGGGTAATGGCGATGAGCTGTTCCACGATGCCAGCAAGCTGAACAAGCAGGGAGGGGCGGCATGAAAACCTGGCTAATGGCCCTGTTTGCTGCCCTGCTGATGGTGAGTACCGCGAGTTTCGCCGATGCCGAGAAAGAGGCGGTCGGCTTTGCCGGCGCCGATTACTGGCGGGCGGTGAAGGATGGGCAGGAGGGGGTGACCACCTCCCGCTCGCCGGAGCACGGAGTGCTTATCTCGGTGCCGGGCCAGCTCTGGTTCGAGGTGAAGACCAAGTGGGTGTCGCCGCTCGGTGCCATCGCCATCTTCGGATCCTTGGCCATGTGCGGTCTGATGTATCTGGTGGTGGGGCAAACCAAGCTCTCCAAACCGCGCACCGGGCGCAAGCTCAAGCGCTGGAGCCGGCTGGATCGGGCGCTGCACTGGACCACGGCGGCCATGTTTCTGACCCTGTCCGGGTCGGGGCTGGCCATCATCTACGGCAAGTACTTCATCAAGCCGGTGGTGAGCCTCGGGGTGTGGGAGAACTGGATCTGGTTTGCCAAGGTGTTCCACAACTACGTGGGGCCGCTCTTCTTCCTCTGCCTGATGGGGGTACTCATCAAGTGGTTCCGCCACAACATCGTCAACATGGTGGATGTGCAGTGGTTCATGAAGTTTGGCGGCATGCTCGGCAAACACAAGGGAAGTCACCCCTCGGCGGGCTTCTCCAACGGCGGCGAGAAGGCGATCTTCTGGCTACTGATCTGGTTTGGCGGCATCGTGGTGGCGACCGGGCTGTTCCTTGATTTCCCCATCTTCGGCCAGCTGCGCCGTCAGATGGAGTGGGCCAGCTTCATCCATATCGTAGGCGCCTTGATCCTTATCTGCGGCTTCATCTTCCATATCTACATGGGCCTGTTCCAGCTGGAAGGGGCGCTGGAGGGGATGGTGACCGGCGAGGTGGACGAGACCTGGGCCAAGGAGCACCATGACCTCTGGTATGAGGAGGTGAAGCACACCCTCGATGAGCCCAAGGCGGGTAAATCAAGCTGATGGTCGACAAAGAGTAAAGAGAAGGGGCGCTGCGGCGCCCCTTTTGATGGCGGGTCGATTGTGATGGCAAATTGATTGAGCGATGCCGCAAACGGCGATGGTTTTTTGGGCCACCTTGAGCAACAGTAACAGGGGTTCCATTCACACAAGGGATGACAAATGATGAGAAAAGCATGGCTGGCAGCGGTATGTGCATCTGCGCTCTTCGGTGGTATTGCGGGCGTGGCGCAGGCGGCTGACGGGATCAAGACCCAGCAGGTGCAGTTCAAGAAGGGGGAGTCAGGGGCGACTATCAACGGCACCATTCAGGGTAGCCAGACCCTCGATTACAAGCTGACGGCCAACAAGGGCCAGAGCATGGTGGTGATCCTGACCGGCAAGCCCTACTTCAATATTCTGCCGCCGGGCAGCAAGGGGGAGGCGATGTTTATCGGCTCTACCGAAGGGAACAACTTTGAGGCAACCCTGCCCGCCAAGGGCACTTATACCATTCGGGTCTACCAGATGGGGGCGGCCGAGAGCAGCAAGGCCAAGACGCCGTTCAAGCTGGAGGTGGGCATCAGCGGCTAATGCCAGCAGCTGACAAGCATCACAGAGGTGGCGGCCACAAAGGGCCGCCACCGTTGTTTTATCCCCTCTGTTTTTGCCTCGCCAAGGTCAATATTCGCCCCGGGCCAGCCGTTCGAAGTAGCGCTTATAACGTCCGCTGGCGATGGCCTGCTGCAACTGCTGATTGAACTGATCCCGCAGTTTGGCTGAATCCGGCATCTTGCGCGGGAACATCACGAAGCTGTCGTTGCGCAGAAAAGGGGTCTGACTGTGGATGATGAGTGCCGCGCTGGCGGGGTCGAGCTGGCTCTGCAACTCGGCCAGACCGACTCGCAGCTCTTGCGGATAGAGGTCGATCCGCCCGCGCAGCAGCTTGCCGAAATTCAGTTTCACGTCGGTGACTTTCTGTTGGGTTACCTTGCCATCGGCCACCATCTTGTCCAGCTCGGGCCCGTAGCTGTAGGCGATATCGCCCCCCAACCGCATGCCGATGATCTGTTCAAGGCGCTCGGCCCGCAGCTGCCGTGATTTGAGGGAGAAGAAGACAAACTGCTCCTGCAGCACCGCTTCGCTGAACAGAAAATCCAGCTCCCGCTCCGGTTTGTGCATCCAGACGGCGGTGGCGTCGTAGAGCTGGCTGTTGGCCGCCAGCGAATAGACCCGACCCCAGGGGGCGAAGTGGAACTTCACCTCATAGCCCGCCTCCTTGAACAGATCGCTGATGAGGTGGGCCACTGGCCCGTGCTGTTTTGATTGCTCGGAGACGAAAGGGGGCCATTCACCCACGATGATGTTGAGCACCCGGCCCGGTGCGGCGAGAGCCGACTGGCAGGCCAGAAACAACCACAGAGCAAGCAGCGGGATCAGGCGCATGGCAGGAAGAAGGGGGCGCAGGCTGGCAGAGGCGAGGGCATCAGATCACTCCCGGCTGTGATGCGGTGAAAGGGGCTGGGTTGCCCGCAATGCTAACATGAGTCTCATTCCTTGCCGTGGATATTTGTCTCGCCGGGGTCGCCGGGCGCCTATTTTGGCCGCAGGGTATGCCCAAGCTCACAAAACCGATCGAGTAAACGTCATATGATTGATTTCATTATGAGTCTTGCTCTCCTGCCGAACGGCAATTTCACGTAAATCAAAGAGAATGACTATGGCTACCGGACAATATCTGCTGTGGAAAGATGCACAGGGACAGGATTTTCGCCCCGTTGCACTGACCGGCACTGATCTGCTTAACAATCGATACCTCAACAAGGGCACAGCCTTTACCGAACAGGAGCGGGCCGATTTTGATCTCGATGGTTTGCTGCCGCCTCAGGTGCAAACTTTTGAAGCCCAGCTCGAGCGAGTGTATGAGGGGTTCAAGAGCGCTTGCAGCGATATCGAGAAGTACCAGAACCTGCGTGCTCTGCAGGATCGCAACGAAACCCTGTTTTATGCCCTGTTGTCACGCCATGTGGAGGAGATGACTCCCTATATCTATACCCCGACCGTGGGCAAGGCGTGTCAGGAGTTCAGCCACCGCTTCCAGAAGCCGCGCGGCCTCTACATCACCCCGGACAACGTGGATGACATGGGCAGTCAGGCCCGTCACTTCGATGCCAAATCGATCCGCATCATAGTCGTCACCGACAGCCAGGGCATTCTGGGGATCGGCGACCAGGGTGTTGGCGGCATGGGCATCCCCATCGGCAAGCTGGCGCTCTATACCCTGGGGGCCGGTATTCACCCCGCCTGCTGCATGCCCATCGCGCTGGATGTGGGCACCGACAATCAGAAACTGCTCGATGACCCCATGTATCTGGGCCGCCCCCACAAGCGCATTCGCGGCAAGGAGTATGAAGAGTTCATCGACAAGTTCGTGCAGGGGGTCAAGCGCCACTTCCCCAACGCCGTGCTGCAGTGGGAAGACTTCAGCAAATCCAATGCCTTCAACAATCTGGCCCGCTACCAGCAGTCACTGCCGTCATTCAACGATGATATTCAGGGCACCGGTGCCGTGGTGCTGGCCGGTATCATCGGCGCGGTCAAGGTCAAGGGGGAGACCCTGGGCCAGCAGAACTATCTGGTCTATGGCGCTGGCGCCGGCGGGGTCGGCGTCGCGGATCAGATCTGCGCGGGGATGATCCGCGAGGGGATGGATCCGCAGGCGGCCCGCGATCGCATCTACATTCTGGATACCCAGGGGCTGGTGTGCGACAACCGGGACGGGCTCGACGAGTACAAGCGCCGCTACGCCAAACCGGGGTTGCTGCTGGCGGGTTGGGACACCGAGGTGCCCGGCAAGGCTAATCTGGCCGATGTGCTGCGTCATGTGCCCATTACCGTGTTGCTGGGTACCAGCGGCTCGGGCGGCGCCTTCCAGGAAGAGCATATCCAGCTGATGCTGCAGCATTGCGAGCGCCCCATGGTGTTCCCGCTCTCCAACCCGACCGCCAACTGTGAAGCGCTGCCGGAGGATATCTACCGCTGGAGCAAGGGCAAAGCCATTGTTGCGACTGGCAGCCCGTTCAAGGATGTGAGCTACGAGGGGCAGGAGTTCCGGGTCGGGCAGGGCAATAACGTCTTTATCTTCCCCGGTGTAGGTCTGGCGGCCATCGTCAGCCAGATCCGCGAGATCACACCCGATGTATTCACTACCGCCGCCTTTGCGCTGGCCGAGTGCGTGAGTGAGGTGGATCTGGCGAAAGGGGCCGTTTATCCCCGCATTCGCGAGCTGCGCAGCATCTCGGTGCATGTAGCGACCGCCGTGCTCAAGGATATCGTGCGCCGGGATCCCTCCCACCCGCTAATCGGTCAGGATCTGCAGCAGCATATCCTCAACCACATGTGGGAGCCGGTTTACCTGCCCTATCGTCGGGTATAACCGCGTATTCACCGCCCGGATAGCGGATCGGTAAAGATGACAAGGGGGTAGCGCTGCTACCCCCTTTCATTCATCACCCGTGGCACTCACTAAGTTCGCAATGGCCGCCAGCGCCCTTCCTGATTGCGACAGGCGGTATCCTGCCACTGCTGGCTGGCCTTGCCGATATAGAGTTGCTCGCGATAGTCGCGACACCACTCCCCGCTGGTATGGCGGAAGGTGCGTAGCGGGGTGACGCTACCCGAGTGACGGTTAGCCGGATTGAACCAGGTGAGGCTCTGCCCTTTGGTGCGGGTTTCCAGCGCTTTGGCAAGGGCCTGATTGGCCAGTTGAACATCTGTCTTATCCATCTGATGGTAAAGTGGCGGAGTGTCGACCGTGGCGCAGCCAGCGAGGCCGAGCAGGAAGAGTGGTAGCAGATAACGCATCATGGTTGCCCCTGTTGGCGAAAACCGTTGTTGAGCAGCGCCCGCTCCTGCTCATCGGTAAGCACTTGCTGGCGATCATCGACCGTGCCGTCACCTCTTAGTTTGTTGCCATTGGCATCGACGGCATCCACACCGTTGTCATCGATTGTGCCATCGCCTCTGAGTTTGTTGCCGTTGGCATCGACAGCATCCACACCGTTGTCATCGACCGTGCCATCGCCCCTGAGTTTGTTGCCATTGGCATCGACGGCATCTACGCCGTTGTCATCGACTGTGCCATCGCCTCTGAGCTTGTTGCCGTTGGCATCGACGGCATCCACGCCGTTGTCATCAACGCCATTGCCAAACCCGCGGCCACCCCCATGGCGTTCTCCCCCTGCATGTTTTTCTCCACCACCATGCTGCTCTCCGCCGGCATGCTCGCCCTGGCCGCCCCGGTCATCGCTGCCCCCATCGCTGTCGCTGCCACCGCCGCTGTCGCTGCCTCCGCCGCTGTTGCTGCCTCCACCGCTGTTGCTGCCTCCACCGCTGTTGCTGCCTCCACCGCTGTTGCTGCTTCCACCGCTGTTGCTGCCTCCGCCGCTGTCGCTGCCTCCGCCGCTGTCGCTGCCTCCGCCGCTGTCGCTGCCTCCGCCGCTGTCGCTGCCTCCGCCGCTGTCGCTGC
>NZ_JBFODL010000003.1:0-40766 GCF_040908295.1 Aeromonas sp. R4-2
CTATCTCGTTTAACCAACCTATTTAGGAGCATACACATGCCAACTCCATGTTATATCAGCATCGAAGGTAAAACCCAGGGCAACATCACCGCTGGAGCCTTCACCTCTGACTCCGTCGGCAACATCTTTGTACAAGGCCACGAAGACGAGATGCTGGTACAAGAGTTCCAGCACGTCGTCACCGTCCCGACCGACCCGCAATCTGGTCAGCCTGCCGGTCAGCGTGTTCACAAGCCGTTCAAGTTCACCGTTGCCCTGAACAAAGCTGTGCCGCTGATGTACAACTCTCTGGCGTCCGGCGAAATGCTGCCGAAAGTGACCCTGAAGTGGTACCGCACCTCCGTTGAGGGCAAGCAAGAGCACTTCTTCTCTACCGTGCTGACCGATGCCACCATCGTTGATATCGACTGTCAGATGCCCCACTGCCAGGACCCGGCGAAGTCTGACTTCACCCAGCTTATCCAGGTCTCTCTGGCTTACCGCAAGATTGACTGGGAACACACTGTTGCCGGTACCTCTGGTGCTGACGACTGGCGTGCTCCTATCGAGGCCTAAGCCTCCCTTTCTTATTTTGGAATTCCTTGTAGTAAATCTTGTACTGTCTGGCCGGTGTGCAACCGGCCTATCAGCCCGTGCTTTCTCCGGCCAGCCGTTGGCTGCCGGAGCTTTTATGTTTTGCCATCCCCCTGTTCTGACGTTCGGTGCGGAGTGATGGCAAAGCACACAAGAGGTTTGAGTTATGTGTCCCTCCATTGCACTGCTCGGTGACATCGGCACCGACCACGATGGCTTTCCACCGACACCGGTGATAGCCGCCAGCCCTGATGTCTTTCTCGATGGTAAGCCAGTGGCCCGTCAGGGCGACCCGTTAGCGCCCCACGACAAGCCCAACAATCCACCCCACCCACGCAGCATTGCCGGTGGTGTGGGCTCAGTGTTGGTGAACGGCAAGCCTATCGCGGTCACAGGCACAGTGGTGGATTGTGGTGGTGTGGTGATTGGTTCGGGCAGCGGGCAAGCAGGATAAGGAACAAGGTCATGACACAAAGCACAGGATTACAATTCACCGTCAAGGTTGGCGCACTGGCTGACAGTGCCTTTGTTGTGGCGAGTTTCAAGCTGGATGAGGGCTTGAACCGTCCCTTTAACCTCCACCTGGAGGTGGCTAGCCAGCAACCGGACATCGATTTCGGCGCCGTGTTGGACCAGCCGTGCGAGCTCATGGTGTGGTACAACGGAGAGCTGCAGCGCAGAGTGTGCGGCGTAGTGAGCGAGTTTGCCCAAGGGGACAGCGGCTTTCGCCGCACCCGCTACAGCCTGCAAGTCAAACCTGCCCTGTGGCGACTGGGCCTGCGCCAGAACTCCCGCATCTTTCAGGCGCAGAAGCCCGATGAAATCCTCAGTATCCTGCTGCAAGAGCATGGCATCACCGACTACGCCTTTGCCCTGAAAAACGAGCACGCCCAGCGGGAATACTGCGTGCAGTATCGGGAGGCCGACCTCGATTTTGTTAACCGCCTCGCTGCTGAAGAGGGCTTGTTCTACTTCCACGAGTTTGAAGCAGGCAAGCACCGCATTGTGTTTGCCGATGACGCGGCAGCCCTGACTGCCGGCCCCGAGCTCTTCTTCAACCTCGGCAACCGCTCGCTGGAACAAGGTCCTTACGTGCGCCAGTTCCACTACCGCGAGGCGGTGCGACCAAGCGATGTAGAGCTGAAAGATTACAGCTTCAAGACGCCGGCTTATGGCCTCTCCCACAAAAGGCAGGGCGCAGAGCTTGAGCATCAGCGCGATACCTATCAGCACTTTGACTACCCGGGCCGCTACAAGCAGGACGGCAGCGGCAAGGCCTTTGCCCAGCACCGGCTCGATGCCCTGCGCAATGACGCGGTGGCGGGCAGCGGCAAGTCCAACAGCGCCGCCTTGCTGCCGGGTCAGCACTTCTCACTCACCGAACACCCCAACGGCAGCCTTAACACCGACTGGCAAATCGTCCATATCCGCCACACCGGTGAACAACCCCAGGCGCTTGAGGAAGAAGGTGGCAGCGGCCCGACCGTCTACCACAACGAATTTGGCGTAGTGAAAGCGAGCACTACCTGGCGTGCCCGCATCGGCAGCCCCGAGGCACCTTACAAGCCGATGGTGGACGGCCCGCAAATCGCGATAGTGGTCGGCCCCGAGGGGGAGGAGATTTACTGCGACGAACATGGCCGTGTGAAGCTGCAATTCCCGTGGGACCGCTACGGCAGCTCCAACGACCAGAGCTCCTGCTGGGTGCGGGTGAGTCAGGGCTGGGCCGGCGGTCAGTACGGCATGATGGCTATTCCGCGTATCGGCCACGAGGTCATCGTGAGCTTTCTGGAAGGGGACCCCGACCAGCCTATCGTCACCGGTCGCACCTACCACGCCACCAACCGACCGCCTTACGAGCTGCCCGCCAACAAGACTCGCACCGTGCTGCGCACCGAAACTCACCAGGGCGAGGGCTTCAACGAACTGCGTTTCGAAGACCAAGCGGGGCAGGAAGAGATTTATATTCACGGTCAGAAAGACCTGAACGTGCTTATCGAAAATGATGCGGCGTGGCACATCAAGCACGATGAGCATCGGGACATCGACAACGAGCGGGTCACCCGCATCAAGGCCAACGACCACCTGACGGTAGAAGGCGAGAAGCGCGACCACATCAAGGCGGACTACTCGCTCACAGTGGATGCTTCCCTCCACCAGAAACTGGCCCAGTCGCTACTGGTTGAGGCTGGCCAAGAGGTCCACATCAAGGCTGGTAACAAGATTGTGCTGGAAGCAGGCTCCGAGCTGACCCTCAAAGTCGGCGGCAGCTTTGTGAAGGTTGACCCAAGCGGCGTCACCCTGGTCGGCCCCACCATCAAGATGAACTCTGGCGGTAGTCCCGGCTCTGGCTCCGGTTGGGCGGGTCAAATGCCCGGCTTGCCGGGGGCGGTCAAGGTACCACCCGCACCACCTGCCACTATCCCAGCGAGCGCCATTCAAAAGAGCATGGAGTCCATGGCACCGTTGGTGAAGCCCTGCCCCTTTGCTCAAGGAGGTAAGGCATGACCTTTCAAGAATGGCGCAGCCAACATCCCGGGCCACTGTTTGCTATCGTCGATGCTGCGCTCGATACCACTGCGGTTGCAGACTACTGCAACCAGGACGGTAGCAATGCCATCCCCTTGTTTGCCGGTACGGCGTTTGCGGACCAAGCCGAACAAGGCCCCTGGCTACTGCCCAACCCAGCTCCCGAGTTTATCGCTGCACACCCTCAATTGGGGGGAGTATATGTCGCCAGCGATGCGGCTATCGATGTCGTCCTGTCGCACTGGCAGAGCCTGATTGAGGTGGCCTTCGAAGGCGAGGTGATGTGGCTACGCTATGCCGATAATCGGGTCTTTCCCAAGATGCTGGCCACCATGAGCCAGCAGGAACTCGATGATGTCCTGGGGCCCTGCTCAAGCCTGTGGGCCAACGACAGTGTCTGGCAGCGCACACCGGATACCGAATTTACTCCCCGCCAAGCCCCCTGGTTTCGCATTCAGCCTCACCACCTGACGCCGCTCTATGACGAAAACCGTCACGCCTACATCCTCTCTCGCCACTTCTGGCAACGGATGGAGGAGATGATGGCGCGTCATCCTAATCCGGAAGCCGCCATTACCACCGTCCTCAAGCAGGCCAATCAAGCGGGGCTGACAGGCGACGTCCTGGATGGCGTGGTAGCTGGCGCTCTCACGCTACAGGCAAGCATGGCGCTGGATGCCATCAGAGCGCCGTTGATGCTGACCGACGACGAAATGGCTCAGGTGAATAACTGGCTGAACAAACACCCTGAATTGATAGGAGCCGTGTAATGGCTATCAGTGCCCACTGCATCCCCTGTGAGAAGAACAACTGCTGGATTGAGATAGACGTTCGCGATGAACAGAACCGCTCGTTCAAGGGGCAAAAAGCCACCTTGACCGATGCCAGTGGCACCAGCAAAACCGTGCCCCTGAAAGAGGGCCCGACCCTGGTACAAGGGTTGGCGGTGGGGCCGGTCACCGTCAAGCTCGAGACCCAGCCGTGGCTCAAAGCCGCTCAGTCCCGTGAAGCCCTGAAAGAAGGCGAAACCAGCCAGGTTCCCGCATATACCGACAAACTCTTCGGACACGACGATGTAAAGCGCGAACACATCAAGGTGACTTCCGGCGACCTTTGCCTCACTGACCCCGAGCAGCCGCTACCAGAAGGGCACAAAGCTGGGCAGGCCCAACCGCCGCGCTTTATCACCAAGCATTCCTACGTGATTGAGGTGAAAGGCTATCAGCTGAATATCCTGCGTATCGGGGTGTTCTTTGATGGCACTGCCAACAACACCTTCAAGCACAGGGAAGGGAAAAGTGCATTGGAGACCGCCTTGGCGCAATGTAGCCTGGAAGAGCAGCAGGTATTGCTGGAGCAGTGTTTTGAAGGGGCGTTGCCTGATGATCTCAATAACAGCGAGAAAAACGACGTCACCAATATTGGCAAGGCACATGAACTGTATAGACGACCAACAGAAACAGAGCTGACAGTCGCGGTATATGTTGAAGGTATTGGCACTGCCAAAGGTGAGGATGACGCCACCGCAGGGTTGGGGGCAGATAAGGGCCAAACCTCCAGTGCCTCCCGTGTCGAAGAGGCTTGTCGTACTCAGATTGTTGCGGAGATCAAAGAACAACTTGAAAGCATATTGCCCACCATTGAGTGCATCCATAAGGTCGAGTTCGATGTTTTTGGGTTTAGCCGAGGCGCTTCCGCTGCCCGTCAGTTTGTAAACCGTATAGATAAGAAAGGGGACCATCCACTGGTGGAGGCCATGGCTGCTGACCCCGATATCCCCCTGAAGTCCGGCTTTGATTGGGCCAGCCGCGACGATGTGCGTATTCAGTTTGTCGGGTTGTTTGATACCGTGGTCAGCTCCTATCTATGGGGCAAACGTTATGTGACGTTGGCCCCTGATTGTGCCGAACGAGTGGTGCATATCGTGGCGGCTGACGAGTGGCGCTATCACTTTGATTTGACCCGTATCACAGACGATGCCGCAGGCACCGCACTCGCGGACGGTTTTACCGAAGTGATTATCCCAGGCGCCCACTCCGATATCGGAGGCGGCTATTACAGCCGCTGGAGTCTGCGTGACCCCAACGGCGCCTCACCGCTCATCACTGAAAACTGCGCGATCGCGACCTTCAGCTCCAATGAGTTGCCGCACGTCCATCCAACCGATGCCCAGGCATATCGGAATGCCTGTGCCTATGCAAAAATGCGGGCTGAACAAGGCTGGGGCAAAGGTGTTGTGTCTCTGTCTAGTCATAGTGACGCTACTCGGCTTGGCTATTTGAATGTGCGCCCTAGGTCACTGGGTCCGATCACGGGCAGTCAATCAGGGGGGCATAGAAACATCAGTGTCGATGTGGTACTGCACCGGGTGGTGGAGGGGGAATATTCACGCATACCGCTGCACATGATGGTGGAAGCGGCGCGGGATGCTGGAGCGCCATTTATAGAGTGGGACCCCACTCGACGGGATTTGATGATGAACAGCGCTCTTTCATACCCCACAGTGAACCTAGCAAAACTCGATGAACTCTGGATTGATGCGGCCAAACGGCGCGGAGAGGTGATCAACTTGGCTCGACGCTTACCTGACGAAGTGTACCAAAAGTTGCGACTGAGTTACTTGCACTACAGCGCAGATACCGGGTTAGTCAACAAGCCCAATAGGGTTGGTGACAAAGAGATCCGCAAGCTGACGGGTAATGAAAAGGGAGGTTATTAATGCGCTGGATACCCTTATTGCTGCTGTTGCCGTTAGTCGCAGCCTGCCAAGCTGCCCCCACAGGCCCCAAACTACTGGACTGGCGCCATATGGTGGGTTCGAACGCTGATGAGTTATGGGTGACGGAGGTACTCTTTTATCGTCAAGGTAAGTTGGTGGATGCCTCGACCAATGGTTCTGCCGGTTTTGTCGGCCCTAAAGCTCTTAAGGCCAAAGATTATCGCTGGCGCATTGGCAAGGGGCGTCGTGATATTCACCCCGCTCCTGATAAGGTAGAGGTAGAGTGGATTTCATTCCATGATAAAAAGCGCTATCGCATTAGCCTAGCCTTGCCAGCAGAACTGGAACGCATGATTGCGCAACCTTATCGCATCAAGGTGAGGGATGAATGGCGTGAAGTACGTCGCGATAACATTGGCTTAGGTATGGCCACCGGCGGCTATGTGGAAGCATTTTTAACCAACGCCAAAGTGAAGCCTGATATCTTGCTGGCTAGGGGGATTGCTAAAGAGGTCACTGATGACCCTTATGATCAACGTTACCCTCTATCCAGTCAGTTTAAAAATGCTTGGGCACGTTTTGACAAAGATTACACGGATGCCTACAAGCAATATCCCCCTCCCAGTGGAATGGCTTGGGCTCCGATCATGGACGCTTATCGCGCAGCACAGCCTAAGACGGATACCGATCCGGTCAATTGATTTGGATAGCGGTCTAAGAGGTTTCAATGAAGCAGTACCAAAACTGGCTAGCCCAGTATCTGATTTGTCGTCGTGATAACGACCATGCCATGGCCGCAGAATTGGCACAGAGCATCTGTGCTTTCTGGCAGGCCAGAGGCGATAAGGCTGAGCATACTAAGTGGCAGAAGGTCTATCAGGATCACCTGCAACAGACCACCTGACAGGCAAGGCTAATGGCCAGGGAAGGCGCCGCATCAGCTTTATGCCTATCAGGTGGCTGCGTAGCATAATTGATTAGCCTGTAAGACCGCACTACCTCATCTGTCACTTTTTCACTCTGCGAAGAATTTTTCATGACACATCGAGCCTTATGGCTGGCCATAGGACATAAATAACAAGGATTTGATAAATAATGGATCATAAATTTAATAAGGTAATCGCCCCATTTGAAGGGGGCGATTACCTTAGGCTTTAAGGTCTACAACGAAGAACACTACCGCTATATCTTGATGGCCTGCTCGATAAGTCGCCATATATCCGCTTACCTCGCTATCGGGAGGCTCCAGAATTTCGCAGTCAAGGTATGTGAGCCCTGAAGGGGCTTCATGTTCGAGCATTACTCTGACGTAATCGAGGAGAGGCTTGAGCTCCTTCGCGTATGAGTAAGTGACATGGAAATAGATATCGCAGAAGCCGTACGACAATAGCTTATGGAAATGCGTCTTAGTATAAGACCGGTTGAGCTTAGAACAGACGAGAGCCTCATAGATGGATATTTCTTGACCTGAGGCCCGGATAACCGCATCTCGCTCACCAGGATTACCGTTTTTGGTAGCACCACCAAGCGACTGGTCAGCTACGTCCCACTTGACCACTGCAAGTGAAGCTCCTAACACCTCTCGTACCGCAGTGTTGAGGTCGTTTTCGAGCTTTGCCTCATCCTCTGGATTTTTCCTGTCACGTAACATGGCTCCCATGTGTTGAAGCGCAGCAACTGCACGTGATACTTGTCGCACGAGATAGCCTCTCAATCCTCGTCCGGGGGGCCCAAGGACATCACCAAGCTGGGAGGGTTGCAGCTCGATCAACTGCTGCAAAGCGGCCCGAATAGACGAAATTAGGTCAATGGTAACTGATGGTGATGTCCAGCTTGCGGCTGGAATACCTGCTTCTAGGTCGTTTTTAAGCCCAATTAGCTTATCGTCGGCACCGAATTCGATGATAGCAGCATCCAATACTGCCATAGCATCCTCCCTTCGACCCATCTCAACAGTTGCAAGAACAGTTATGAGTTCGAGGTTAGGATTTGGCGTCTCCCGACGACGAGCAGCTACACTCTCCAACGCATCCTCTGGCCTTTGCAAGGCCAATAAGAGTAGTGCTCGATTGGCAAGCAAACTACTACTAGCTTGCCGATCAGCTATAGAGACCATCGCATTGATTTCAGCAAGCAGGCTCTCTCCTACCACCTTGTCAGCGCCGGTTAACGGGTGCAGGTTGGGCCCCAGAAGCTGTTGGATCGCAACCGCAAAGAAGTTTTCCTTGTACGTAAGCGCCGCACCAGGATGTGCCGCAAGGCGGTTCAGCTCTGCTCGAGCAAATGCTAGATTACCGTGCGGACGAAGTAGTTGGGAGGTTGCTCTGTAAAAGTCCAGTTGCTCTTGCGCTTGTCGCAGAGAGAACTCATGCAGGGTGGATGGAACGGCTGCACTATCAAGCGCAATCCAGTTCTTTTCCTGCAAAAACAGCCTCAGTCCAAGACAAAAAAAACTAAGCTGGAATTCCTGTGATGCACGGGCTAAGCCCTGTTCTGCATCATCCAAGTGCTCACGGGCAAGACTATGCTCCCCGATGACCAACAAGGATTCTATGCGGTGCTGTAGCTCTGGCCAAGTCCAAGGTATTGATGCGTCTCCCGGCTTCAATTGCTTTAGCCTCGTTTGGAGGTAGGACTTCGCCGCAGCTGGAAGATGCTGGCTAAGTTCGGCGAGTAGTACCGGGTCGTCAGTCTGAGTAAATGACTGCAGCATAGATTCCTGATCACAGGTCGTCAGTCGACGCCATGCAGCGGCGAGGTCTTGTGCCGGTGAACCATCTTCACGACCCCAAAAGCGGCTTGGACTATACCTATCAGTGAGGGCTCCGACGCGTCCTTTTTCTTCATGCTCAATAGCGTAGCGCGAAATCAGTTCTTGCAGTGCGTCGCAAAGTTCCTGCGGTACTGTCTCGTCAGACCAACCAGAAACGGCTCTTGCTAGCAACCGTATGTGTTCTCTCATAGTTCGTGCAATAGCTAATTTCAGGGACGATTTCTCGTCGTCAGACGTCTCTCGCAGCAGCTTCGCGCTATCGAATGGGACTAACAACGCATTTCGGTCAGATTCGACTTGTGTGAATGCTGTGGCGACGAGTTGCGCAGCCAACTCCGGAGATAAACTAGGTACATCGGTCCAATCAAGTTTCAGCTCTTGCGCAAACTTTAAGTATAGTTCGACGATTGAGCGCAAATCCCTTGTTTGTGCGTTCAAAAGACAGCCAAGCCCGTTCAAGGCTCCTGCAAAACATGCTCGTTGTACGTTATTCTGATATGCCATCTGAGATACAAGATGTTGTAGCAATGCAGATTGAAGCTCTTCATTTTCCCTTGCGGCAATCCCGAGAAGCCGCCGCCCTAAGTGTCTCCTCGGATCGGCAACGACTCTTCCATTACCTATGCCGCTGGTGTAGCACCAAGTGATCAACGATGCATATTCTTCGATATCAAGCGAACCCTCGTGCAACTGGTAAGCCAAAAGCGAGAGCGCATCTTGGATTGCGAACTCTTTAGTTTGTGCTTCCCGGCTCAGATTGCGATCACTATTTCTGCCTAGCTCTGGTCGCCATCCAATAATTAATTTGGTTGCCAGACATGCAGCTCGCTGATGCATTAGCATATCCACCAACAATGTTGGCACTGCATCTACCCTAAACAGGAATTGCTGTAATGCCATAGGATGGTCGGTGGCGAATGATAGGACCGTTTCCGCAGTAGACTTGAGCTCTGCCCCAATATCGGTCTTCTCAAGCTCGGAGCAAAGCAAATTGAACGCAAAGCTACCTGTTGTTGTGAAGAAACGTCTCTGTATGAAATGTTCAGCATCGGACCTTGTCAGCCATTCTGAACGACTAACTAATGTCCGCAGCGGGACTTTTGGAGTACTGCAATACAAGAGTTGTTGCTGGGGGATCGCGAACGTTCTTTCAAGGACATCCATATAGCGTGTAATATCGTTGTCCCAAGTTCCCCAAAGAGTTTGACGTTTCAGAACTCGTTCTGCTGCCTCACGGCAGTACTGTTTATGAGTCGGTCCCCAATTTATGTCCCAGTCCCCTCTTGCGTGAAGAACGGTACACCATGCAGACCACTCCAAGAATATGCTGTCGATATAGTCGGTAGCGTAAGGTGAGGAATTCGGGCAGAGTTGCTCCCATAGCCTGCCTGCAAGCCAATCTGGATTTCTGGTAGGGATATGATGCTTGAGCCAGTTGTCATTCAATATCTTCGCCTCAAGCTTTGCTGCTACTGGAGATGGAGTATCACTCTTCGCAACAAGCCTCAGCCTCTCCAAGTTTGTTAAAAAGGCTTCCGTGCAGGGGGTAGGATAGGTGATGTACGAATATGTACCTATAGGTGCACTTTGCATACACCATCGGCTGCCATCGAAGAACAGCCAGCCCAAACGTGTGAGTTCGTCGAACGTGGGACCATTTTCCGCTATCCGTTGAGCCGATTCATCCCAATTCTGAGCTACGTCTTCTACACCTCCCAGATACTCTAAACGGTAGTGCTGACAGAGTTCGAGAACACTCAACTCGTCGACAATTTCTTTATGCTCAGTGATAATGCGTGAGTACTGCGACCGTGATAACCAGCGCTCGAACATCTGCCTAAGCTCTATACGGACCTGCAGTGGATCCCACATACCTTCCAGCGGATATACTACTTCACATTCGGTCACTCCTCCTCCTATCGATCTTTCTGTCGCATGAATTACGCTGTGAAGCTGCTAGACATCAAATTAACAGTTAGTTTGCCTGTCTAGGCTGCATGCCACCTATTTGAAAACTGGGCGAGAGCTTAATTACAAGTAGACGGCGAGTATCAGGTATGACCATGTCTTTTAAGCTCGGGAGTGTATTTACTCTATCATTCCTCGGTCTTTGAAGAACTTGTAGCAATTCGCGGTCGGATGGTCAGCTTTGGAAAAGGTCATAAAGTCCTTGATGGCCATAGTGTCGCCGATGAAACTGACCTCAGACATATAGCCGCTGGAGTGGATTGTAGAAAGCTTGCCATTGTTCATGGTGAGCTTGCCGGAACTTCCCTGAATCGTCTCTCCTAGGTAGTCTCCACATACGGCGTACTGCCCGTTTGGCGTTAGGTATAGGTTGTAAACAGCATCCCCGATCGCGCTCTCCTGAGATGACAGCCAAACTCCCGCTTTCCCTTCCGGCGCCGGTGTCGAAGGCGCAGTAACAAAGTTCCCCTTTGGAACAACCGCACAAGCAGCCACTAATCCGGCCGTCATGGCCAAAACTACCACTTGTTTAATTTTCATCTCATTGATTCCATGCACTTTTAATAGATGCATCACTATACACCGAAGGACAAGAATGAGTAGCGACAGGTATCTATTCAATCACTGGAAAAAATTCGATAGATACCGACTTTGCCGGCAGGCTCGGTAATATAAGGGTTCCAATCAGGGATAAAGAGGTAAACCATGTTCAAAGACAACAAAGACCCGGTCAAATTTTGCGAAGACTTTCTCAAAAACGAGATCGCCTACAACACAGAGCACAACATTCTGCCAAGCGAGAACCAGGTAGCCTATCGGCTACTCAAGTACCATGTTCACATGAAGGTGGTTTACAAACATCTTTTCGAATCACTGCCCTCCGAAGAGGCGGTATTGAGCGTTCTCAGGGGACTACTGTCCAGCCAAGCGTTCTGGAGCTGTGACAACCTGAAGGAGGCCAGAGAAGACAAGGCGAAGTTGATTCGGACTAATCAATCGATTGCTGAAAAGGCCAAAGAGCTTGCAGGTCTGATGCGTGAGAGAGATGAGCTTCACAACAAGTCAGGCTTCACCAGCGATACCCATTACCACGTTGTTGATGTGATCAGCGAAGCCGCCGCTCATGGCGAAAACAACTACCGCTACAGAAGCTATGTAAAAGAAAAGCTAGAGGGGCTGGCTTACAGCTTTGATCTGAAATACTGGCCATCTCTAGCGGAGTTCATGGATGAGATCAGTCGCGACTCCAGAGAGGGGCACACTGCGGCATCTGACCCGATGACTGCAGCAGGGACGAGCTCGGCCAAGTCATCCAAGGCGGACTTTGTCAGGGCGTTCCTGGCCTATCTGGCGGAATGCTACGAAGAAAGAGGCGGACACCTGCCAAATCGATATGTGCCTTCTGATGCTGCGATGGCAGACATCATTAACAGCGTGATGAACCTAGAGGCTGACTGCGTGGTGACAGCAGACTACATGAAGAGCTTTCGGCAGAAGGAGAGAAGAAAGGCTTCTGTCGCAAGTTGACGAGGGCAGAGGTCTATCGTCTCAGGCTTCCCAATTCCATCACTAGTCGCGTTCAATACTCTCCTGTTCAATCTGCACTGGTCTGAACAGGAGCAGTATCATGAGTAATCACGGCAACTAGAACCAGAGAGCTCAAGATGCTGAAGAGCTCAAGCGGACTATGCCCGAGAATAACAATTCCGTCTTTTTTCGATGAAGGCAATGACGCGGGCGGTGACAACGATGAGCTGGACAGCTTTATCGCTGACGATGACTTCGACGACTCGGGTAGATCTCTGGATAACAAAACCTACGGCGACGACTGTTCAGACGTAAGGCATTCTCTCCTCCCCCGAGAGCAGCACTGCTTAAGTTGTTGACGTTTTTTCTCCAACTCCCTGGGCAGGCGAGGCTAATGGCTAGGGAAGCTACAACATATGCTTATCTGGTGGCTGCATAGCATGTCAGGAAAAATGAAAGATAGAAAGAAGCGGCCCACCAAGGCCGCTTCTTTCCTATTCAGTTGGTGAATTACCGGATACAAACTCAGCCCACGCATCCATCATGGGCCGACGTTGGTCCAGCAGGTCAGTACGGTGGTAAGCGGCTTCTACCTTGTTCTGTACTGTATGGGCTAGCGCTCGTTCAGCGAGCTCCCGTGCATAGCCCTGCTCGCTACACCAGTCGCGAAAGCTAGAACGAAAGCCATGAGCCGTGGCTAGTCGCCTAGGCATCGAGCTAGGTGCTCGACCTCACTTGCAGATGCAGAACATTGGCTTCCTGTTGTAACGAAGGACTCAAGAGCTCCCCCCATATCTCCAAGGCCACTTTTTGTTCCGGTAACCGAACGGTATGAACATAGTGAGCCATGACTCCGGGTAAGGCATGACCCAATATCTGCTCCACAACATGAGGGGCGATCCCTGCCTCATTTAGCCGGGTCGCTAAGCTCCTTCGCAAATCGTGCCACGTCCAAGGGGTGCTATGCCCGATCCGTTTCCAAATCCCCCTTCCCCACTGACTTACCGCTTCTGGTCGCTTGAGCTCCCCTAGCAAGTATGGGGATGACTGTGCAGCGGCAGCTTTCAGTAAGGCGTCGATCGTCGGCCGGATAAAATCAGGTATTGGTCTCACGATTTTATTACCTGTTTTTGAGTTGGACGCTGGTACTGTCCATGTTCCTTCGACTAGATTCCATTCTTCGGTGGCTGATAGCCGAGCTTCTTGAGTTCTTGCACCAAACGACAACAGAATCTTGGCCAAATTTCCGTAGTAGCAATTTGGACCTAGCTTCTCAGCCCACTCCCATAGTGTTCGCAGCTCTTCTAACGTCAGAACCCTATCTCGCTTACTCGCTTTTTGCCCAACATCAGCGACTGTCAAGTCATCCAACGCCTTACTCACTGCAAACTGTCTGACACGGCAAAACTTCAGAGCATGCTTACAGTTTTGGAAACAATACCCACTAGCCACAGGAGCCACCTTCGAGTACTCGTCAAAGACGCTCAACCAGTGACGAGTATCACAATCTGACAAAGGAAGATCGCCGATACGGGGATAGACCCACTTCGCAAATTGCTGGCGATGCTTCTGACTGTTAGACCTTTTCTTATCGGCGTGATGGCAGAGCCAATACTCGAGTGCATCTTTAACCGTGACAGGCTTAAGCCTTTCATCTTTCCCGATCCGCGTCATCAACGCGGGATCATTGCCCTCTTCCAACCAAGCTCGACATTGCGCAGCCTTTTTCCTTGCTTCGGAAAGTGACAGTCCCCCCTCAAGGCCGGTATAAGAGCCCAGAGTCAGGTTTTTTGCCTTGCCTAATATTCGATAGCGGTACACGAAGCTGACTTTTCCGCTATTTCTCCACAGAACAGATAGCCCATCCCTGTCTGCAACCTTTCTGGGCGTATCATCATCATGACCACGCAGCATTGCTTTGAGTTTTGAATCTGAAATTGCCATTTTGAACCCACACTTGAACCCACACTTATGTTGCACCCCTTCAGATAGCATCAGACATCAACGGAAAGCTAGTCAATATAAATCAGCAGCTTAACTAAGATTATCGGACTGAGGCATACCTAATCGGACTGCTGGTAGGATAATACGGCATGAACTGATTGCTGGCCGCGAGCTGCGACGGCGGTTCAAGGCAGATGCGAAAGGCGCCAGGTAGCAATACCTGGCGCCTTTCCTTTATGCTCTCCCCTCCATTTCACCATGACGACCCCGATGAACCGCACTCCTCTGCTGCTGATGGTACTGGTCACCCTGCTGGCCGCCGCTGGCTGGCTCTTCTCGAAAGAGGCGATCCGCGAACTGCCCCCTGCCGCCTTTATCGGCAGCCGCTTCCTGCTGGCGGCGCTGCTGTTGCTCCCCTTGGCTTGGTTGCGTGAACCGCCGCCGACTCGCGCCCAACTGGTGCGCGCCGCCGGTTGCGGCACATTGCTCGGTGCCAGCCTGTTACTGTGGGTCACCGCCATCAGCCAGAGCGATGCGCTCGGCAGCGGCGCCTTTATCATGAGCGTCGCGACCCTGATGGCCCCACTGGCCGCCTGGGGAGCCTTTCGGGCCAAGCCTGGCCGCCACTACTGGCTCACCCTGCCCATCGCCATCGCCGGTTTGCTGCTGCTCTCCAGCAGTACCCACTGGGGCGTGTCGCTTTCGCTGTTATGGTTTCTGGCGGCGGCCACCACTCTCGGCATCCAGCTTGCCGTCCATCGCCACTTTGCCCAATCCATTGCCCCCACCTGGCTCACCTGCATCCAACTGGCGATGACCGGCCTGCTCGGCACCCTGCTCTCACTGCTGACCGAACAGTGGCCCGAGGCTGGAGTCAGCCACGGCATCTGGGGATGGTTTGTGGCGAGCGTCTTGATCGCCACCACATTGCGCTACTGGCTGCTCACCCATGCATTGAGCAAGATGACTACCGCCCACGCCGCCCTGATGATGCTGCTGGAACCGGTCTGGACCCTGCTGCTGAGCACCCTCTTCTACAGCGAACCCCTCGGCGGCGCCAAACTGGCCGGTGCCGGACTGGTACTCGGCGCCCTGGTGCTCTACCAGCTCCCCCTGCTGCTGCGCAGTGCCCGCCTCAAAACGCCCGTCTGATACGCGTCACCGCCCTGCGGGGCGGTGTCGCCATTTCACTCCTGTTTGCTTATCTTGTCCTGCCAATGCTGACGTTCTGTTAACGACATTTAACCCTTGGTATCCAGAGGGTTAAAGGGCATACCCCATGAAAAAATGCCATATGGCCAGCTTGATGAAGGTCACATACCTGCCCCTCTTAGCTCCCTATGATGCCCCCATCATCGGTCTGGACAATCCTGACGATGGCCACACATGGGAATAACAAGAGAAAAGACTATGCAGCAAACCAGCCCCCTCAAGACGGTCACGGTCAGCATATTGGCAACCGCCATGCTGATCTTTGTGGCCCAGTACCTGATAGGCAAACAGGAGATCAAGATCGGCATCGCCATCATCCCGATCCTGCCGATGCTCTTTGCCGTCATCATCGGCATGATTGTCTCCGCCAAACCGGTCAAGGATCGCATCCCCGGCTGGAAGCAGCTCTTCACCGAAAAAGAAGAGGGCTTCTGCGGCAAGATGGTGGGCTTCAGCCTGCTGATCCTGGGCACCCAGTATGCGGGGATGATCATCCCCAACCTGAAGATGATCCTGAGCGTCGGCGTGCCGCTGTTCCTGCAGGAGATTGGCAACCTGCTGCCTATCCTGATCGCCATTCCGCTGGCGGTGAAGTTCGGCTTTGGCCGCCGCGCCATCGGGGCCTGCTCCTCCATCAGTCGTGAGCCGTCCGTCGCAGTGATTCAGGGCAAGTTCGGCACCGGCTCCCAGGAGTACATCGGCGTACTGGCCATCTACCTGTGCGGCTCCGTCATCGGTACCCTCTGGTTCAGCGTGCTGGGCAGTATCGCCCCGCTCACCGGCCTGCACCCTCTGGCGCTGGCTGCCGGTTCCGGCGTGGGCTCAGGCTCCATGCTGAGCGCCGCTTCCGGTGCTCTGATCAACGGTCTCGACGAAGCGCTGGCCCAGCAGGTGCTGAGTATTGCGGCTGCATCGAACCTGCTCTCGTCTGCTCTCGGGGCGCTGTCCCTCACCTATCTGGGTCTACCGCTCGCTGAAAAAATCTATGCCCTGACTGCCAAAGGAGAGAAAGCATGAAAAGCATCGTAATGGATATGCGGTTCGTCTTTCTGGCGATCCTGCTGGCTATGTTTACCCAGACCCTGACCACCGGCACCCCGCTCTGGCTGATGGGTGACAGCTTCATCGCCATGTCACTGGTGGTGTTCGCTTCGCTGATTGCCAAGCGCTATCTGCCCTCCTCCCTGCCTGCATTTGCCTATGCCACCATCATCGGCATTCTCATCTGCCTGCCGGAGACACCGGTACGCGGCCTCTTCATCGACGCCGTTGCCAAGATCTCCTTCCTCTCCTGCTGCGTACCGCTGCTGGCCTTTGCCGGTCTCTCGGTGGGCGGTCAGCTGGAAGAGCTGAAGAAGATGTCCTGGAAAGTGATCCTGATCTTCATGATCGTCTCCACCTGCTGCTTCTTCGGCGCCTCGCTGGTTGCCCAGCTCGGCTTCTCCATGCAAGGGATCATCTGATGAACAACATCCACATTGAACCGGCCCTGCAGGCCCTGCGCGACTTCAGTCACGAAGTGCGCCACCATCTGCACACCATTCCGGAAGCCTCTGGCGTCGAGTTCAAGACCTCGGCCTACTGCCGTGATCTGATGAAGGGCTTCGGCTATCGCCTCACCGACTACCCGGGCTTCACCGGTTTTCACGGGGATCTGGTGGTTGACCCGGTACTGCCGACCATCGCCTTCCGTGCCGATATGGATGGCCTCGAGATGCACGACATGAGCGAAGTTGCGTTCAAGTCAAGCCACGAGGGGATGGCCCACAACTGCGGTCACGACTCCCATATGGCGATTGCCCTGACTGCTGCCAAGTTTCTGGCCGCCAACAAAGCGCGCCTGCTGTACAACGTCCGCTTTATCTTCCAGATGGCGGAAGAGGATATGCGGGTGCCGGGCGCCGAGAAGATGGTGGAACTGGGCTGCATGAAGGGGGTGGACGAGGTCTATGCCCTCCATAACGACGGCGCCATGGAGATTGGCACCATCAAGTTCAACAACGGTGTGATGTCCTCCTGGGGCTCCGCCTGGACGCTGGATGTGCACGGCATCTCTGCCCACGGCTCAACACCCCACAAGGGGCTGGATGCCATTCGTGAAGCGGTGCGGATCATCGAAGACATGGACTACATCGTCGCCAAGCGCACCAGTCCGTTCAGCCCGGCCGTATTTGGCTGCGGCATGATCAACGGCGGCACCATCCCCAACGCCATCGCCGACCACGTGCAGGCGCGTGGCACCATCCGCGCCATGGATGCCGAGACCGACCAGATCCTGAAGAACAGCTTCAAGGAGATCGTGGCCCAGAGCGAACTGCGCGGCTTCAAGACCAAGATG
This sequence comes from Aeromonas sp. R4-2, assembly GCF_040908295.1. NCBI lineage: Bacteria > Pseudomonadati > Pseudomonadota > Gammaproteobacteria > Aeromonadales > Aeromonadaceae > Aeromonas > Aeromonas sp. R4-2. Next base: position 17,584 of record NZ_JBFODL010000003.1, read on the forward strand.
GTCTATGCCGGTTATCCGGCGGTCGAGAACCACGCCGATGCCTGCGCCCGCCTGCTGCAAGCGGCCGCCGACGTATTGCCCTCTGAGGGGATCAACGCCCTGGGTCAGCCGATGACCGGCAGCGAAGATTTCAGCTACATGGTCAACGCCTGCCGTGGCCGCAAGGGTGCCATGTTCTTCCTCGGCAGCGGCTGTCAGGCCAAGGGGATCTGCAACTACCTGCATGCGAATCCCTACTACCTCGATGACGACTGCCTGTTAGTGGGAGCCCAGATCTTTATCAATCTGGCGACCCGCAGCGCTTAATCCCGCATACCGATAAAACCAGAAGAGAGGCCAAGGCCTCTCTTTTTTTGTCTCTGTATTTTTGCTCTGTGTACGACAAACAACCCGCGGCTAGAGCCACGGCAACTCCGCCATATTGGCGGCGGGCGGCTGGTTGATAAGGTGCAGCTGCACCGTCTCCCGGCTGATATGGGGGGCGTAGAGGTGGATAAAGTCGTACATGTAGTCACGCAAATGGGCATGTTTGCGCAGGCAGATGTGGGTGGCACTCGAGGCGATCAGGTGGTCGATGTTGAGGCTCACCAGAGCCTCCCTATCCCCCTCGTCAAAGGCTACGCTTGCAATCACCCCGACCCCCATGCCGAGCCGGACGTAGTGCTTGATCACGTCGGTGTCGGTGGCGGTCAGCACGGTTTTCGGCGAGAGGCCGTGACGGCTGAAGGCCTTGTCCATCTTGGATCGGCCGGTAAAGCCGAACACATAGGTGATGAGGGGATAGCGGGCCAGATCCGCCATCGACAGCGGCTGGCAGTCGATCAACGGATGACCGTGGGGCACCACCACACTGCGCCCCCAACGATAACAGGGGACGGCGGCCAGCTCGTCGAACAGATACATGGACTCGGTGGCGATCGCCATATCCACATCGCCGCTTTGCACCATCTGGGCCAGTTGGGCAGGTGCCCCCTGATGAAGCTGGATCGCCACATCGGGATAATGACGGCTGAACTCGGTAATCACCGCTGGCAGCTTGTAGCGCGCCTGGGTGTGGGTAGTGGCGATACGCAGCACCCCGCTGGTGGCCAGCTGCTCCCCGAGCGACAGCTGGTTGATCTGCTCCACCTGCGCCACTACCCCCTTGGCCAACTCCATCACCTGCTCGCCTGCGCTGGTCAAGCCGACCAAATTTTTCCCCTTGCGGGTAAAGAGGGCGAGCCCGAGCTCATCTTCCAGCATCTTCATCTGCTTGCTGAGGGTCGGCTGGGAGGTATAGAGCTTCTCCGCCGTCGCCGAGATGTTGAAGTTGTTCTTCACAATCTCGGTAAAGTTCTTGAGCCGGGCGATGTTCATCTGGGCAAGGGATCTCGCTGCTGCGGCCAGTGGGGCTGACCTGAAAAAGAGAGAGCGGGGCTGGCCCCGCAGCTGACTGCCGACCATACCACAGCACGGCGCACGATAATCTGCCCCAGGTCAGAAAGCGGCGAGCTAGTCGCTGGCGAGCTTGATCCCGAGTCCGACAAACAGGGTGCCGATGCCTCGGTTGAGCCAGCAGCCGAGACGCTGTGACAACCGTACCCTGTGGCTGGCATAGACGGTGGTAAAGACCAGCAGATGACACCAGATGATACCGCCCAGATTGAAGATGCAGCCGAGCAGGATAAAGGCGAGCGCCTTGTCGGGGGCATCCGGTGCGATGAACTGGGGCACGAAGGCGAGGAAAAAGAGCGCTACCTTGGGGTTGAGCACATTGGTCAGCACCCCCTGCCGGTAAATCTGGCCATAGGAGAGGGCTGGCAGGGTGGCCCCTCTCTCCATGGAACCCGTTGCTTGCAGGCGCAGCAGGGAGAACCCCAGATAGATGAGGTAAATGGCGCCAGCCAGCTTGATAAGGGCAAACAACTCGGCCGAGGCGCTGAGCAGGGCCGACAGACCGAGGGCCGCCGCCAGCACATGCACAATGACACCGGTGCCGATGCCAAGGGCCGCGACTGAACCGGCACGCCACCCTTGCGAGCCACTGCGCAGCATGACCAGCAGGGAGTCCGGCCCCGGCATGATATTGAGCAGCAACCCCGAGACCATAAACAGTGCAAGATCATGAATACCGAACATCACCCCTCCCATCGTAAAGAAAAACCAAACAAAAAGGGCTCCGCAGAGCCCTCTTTTCTTTCACTCTGCGGCAGCTGACGCATCATCAGCTGTCCCGCCAGCCATCAGGGCCGCAGCGCCTTGTCCGCCCGCGAGATGCCGCAGACACCGGAGCGCACCACTTCGATGATCTCGTTGGTCTGGGCGGCAGTCTTGATAAAGGCATCCAGCTTCTCGCTGGTACCCACCAGCTGTACCGTGTACTGCTCGGGAGTGACGTCGACGATCTGGCCACGGAAGATATCCGCCAGCCGTTTCAGCTCGTCACGGGCGCCACCGGCGGCACGCGCCTTGACCAGCGCGATCTCCCGCTCGATATGCTCCCCTTCGCTCAGGTCGCACACCTTGAGCACATCCACCAGCTTGTGCAGCTGCTTCTGGATCTGCTCCAGCACCCGCTCGTCACCCATGGTGACTATGGTCATGCGCGACAGGGTGGGATCCTCGGTCGGCGCCACCGTCAGGGTCTCGATGTTGTAGCCGCGCTGGGAAAAGAGGCCCACCACCCGGCTCAGGGCGCCGGATTCGTTCTCCAGCAGAACGGAAATTATATGTCTCATGATATTTCCCCCGCCTTGCTCAGCCACATCTCGTCCTTGATGGAACCAAACATGAGCTCCCTGGTTACGACCGAAATAATATGTTCCATCGTCAGGTTCTCTCCGTCTTGCTCAGCCACATCTCGTCCATGGCACCAAACTTGATCTGCATCGGATAGACGTGCTCATCCGGGTCGACCGAGATATCCATGAACACCAACCGATCCTTCATGGCGAAGGCCTTCTCCATGGCGCTCTCCAGCTCCGCCGGATCACTCACCGCGATGCCGACATGGCCATAGGCTTCCGCCAGTTTGACGAAGTCCGGCAGGGACTCCATGTAAGAGTGGCTGTGACGACCACCGTAGAACATCTTCTGCCACTGCTTGACCATGCCCAGCGCACGGTTGTTGATGGAGATGATCTTGATGGGCACCCCGTACTGCATGCAGGTAGAGAGCTCCTGAATGTTCATCTGCACCGAGCCGTCGCCGGTGACGCAGCAGACCACCGCATCCGGGTTGGCAAACTGGGCCCCCATGGCGGCCGGAATACCAAAGCCCATGGTGCCGAGGCCCCCTGAGTTGATCCACTGGCGCGGTTTGGCAAACGGGTAGTAGAGGGCAGCAAACATCTGGTGCTGGCCCACGTCGGAGGCGACGAATGCCTGACCCTGAGTCACCTTGTAGAGGGTCTCGATCACCTGTTGTGGCTTGATCTGGGTAGCCGACTTTTCGTAGGCCAGACAGTGACGGGAGCGCCACTGGTTGATCTGGCTCCACCAGTCCGCCAGCGCCTCCTTGTCGTTATCGAAGCCACACTCGCGGATCACTTCCAGCATCTGCTCCAGCACGGTTTCCACCGAGCCGACGATGGGCACATGGGCCTGCACCGTTTTGGAGATGGAGGTCGGGTCGATATCGATATGAACCACGGTCGCATTGGGGCAGAACTTGGCCACGTTGTTGGTGACGCGGTCATCGAAGCGGGCACCAACGGCGAAGATGAGATCCGCGTTGTGCATGGTCTTGTTGGCTTCGAAGGTGCCGTGCATCCCCAGCATGCCGATAAATTGCGGATGGACACCGGAGAAGGCCCCCAGCCCCATCAGGGTGGTGGTCACCGGCAGATTCAGCAGCTCCGCCAGCTTGGTCACCAGATGGTCCGCATTGGCGTTGATGGCGCCGCCGCCCACGTACATCACCGGGCGCTGGGCATCCACCAGCAGCTTGGCTGCCCGCTTGATCTGCCCTTTATGGCCAGACTTGGTCGGGTTGTAGGAGCGCAGGGAGACCGTCTCGGGATACTGGTAGGGGAATTTCTCTTTCGGGTTCTGCACATCTTTGGGCAGATCCACCACCACCGGCCCCGGGCGGCCGCTGGCGGCAATGTAGTAGGCCTTCTTGATGGCCTCGGGAATATCGCTCGCCTTCTTGCACAGGAAGCTGTGCTTCACCACCGGGCGGGAGATACCGATCATGTCGGTCTCCTGGAACGCATCCTCACCGATCATGCTGGTCGGCACCTGGCCGGAGAGGATCACCAGCGGAATGGAATCCATATAGGCGGTGGCAATACCGGTAATGCAGTTGGTCGCTCCCGGACCTGACGTTACCAGCACAGTCCCCACCTTGCCGGTGGAACGGGCGTAACCGTCAGCCATGTGAACCGCGGCTTGCTCGTGCCGCACCAAGACATGCTCCATCTTGCCGTTTTCGAAGAGAGCGTCATAGATGTCGAGCACCGAGCCACCAGGGTAGCCAAAAACGTGCTCCACTCCCTGATCCTCCAGCGCTCTAACCACCATCTGGGCGCCTGATAACATCTCCATGATAAAGCCCTCCAGGCTTTGCTCCGTTTAGCGAATCCCGCCGACGATGCCGTGCTTCCCGGCACGGCCCGATCCGTTTCTTGTTGTTATCTGAAGGCAGATCGGCCCAATTCAGCCCCGTCGGCAGCAGAAAAAAAGGATTTTTCCATCATTGACCCGAAAATCGGGTGAAAAACCAACTTAACCCGCCAATCAACGCTTGTCCACGGCTTTGTCGGCGGGTGCCAGTCAGACATTTCAGACAGTGCCCGGCCATAAGAGCGGCGGTGACAGAAATGGGAAGATGTCACGCTAATAGACAGAGAATTGTGCTGGCAGGTGAAAAAACGGCAATAAAAAAGCCCGCCGACAGTGGCGGGCTTTGTGGCAGCAGAGCGATCTAGTGGTCATCTTCCGGCTCGGCCAACCAGATCTGCTGATCCGGATCGGTCTCTTCACTGACCGAGATGCTGACACCCATATCGAGCAACTCGTGCAGGGTGAGATTGTCAGCCAGGTTCATGACTTCGCCGTTTTCATTGGTAAAGCGCATTTGCTCCATCCTCTCCTTGGTGGGATCGCCTTTCAGTCTAGTCAACAACGCTCACTTGCGATAACCAGCAACTGGATAAACAGTCGCCCCCATCCAGCTCGCTCAGGCGATCACTCACCTCCTCCGGAAACAGGGTGCGCGCCCAGAGCCGACGTGACAGAGAGGCCACGCTCTCGTCAGCGCCCGCCGCCAGCCAGCGGGCCAGCTCCCCCGCTACATCGGGGTAACAGACTGCCCCTGGCGAGGCGCTGTCGAGCCAGCTGCGCACCAGATTGGCATCGAGCACATCCATCAGGGTCGCCAGTCCCATCATCTCGAGGGTCTTGCCGTTGGTCAGCTGCTCGAACTGGCCGCCGAGGGGCTTGACCAGCAGCTTCTTGCCGAGGGTGAGCGCCTCGGAAGCCAGCTCGAAACCCGCGTTGGAGATGACGCCGCGACAACCGGCCAGCACGGCGATAAACCCGTGCCGCGATGGCGGTTCGAAACGCAGGTTGCGCCACTGGCTGGGGGTGCGAATGGCGGGGTGAAAGCAGACGAAGCGCTGCTGGCCAAAGCGCGACAACAGGGCAGCGATCGCCTCGGTTTGCTCGAACGGCAGATAGACCAGGATCTCGCCGTTATCCGGTACGGCGGTGATGGGGTCGATCACCGGCGGCAGCAAAGGGTGACCGAAGTGAAACCAGTGCAGCCCGAGCGGCTGATCCACCGGGGCAAAGTGGCGCATCAGCTGGCGGCTGACCCCATCCTCCCCCCAGCGCGGGATGGGCCAGTTGAAACTGGCCTGATGGCTGACGGTGAGGCTCGGCTTGCCATAGCGGCGGGCGGCGTGGGCGGTCAACGGCTCAAAATCGCTCACCACCAGATCGTATTCGCTGCAATCGAGAGACCGCAGATCCCGCCAGAAGGTGAGCGGCGAGGCGGCTTGCAGGGTGCGCCACGGAGAAACTCGCCCCTCGTGACTGACAAAAGTGAGGCCGGGAAAGGCGCGGTAGGCGCCAAACTCCTCCATGTCGAAGTAGCGGTCAGCGGGGCGACCGCTGAAGAGATAATCGACCTCGACCCCTGCCGTGCGTAGCGCCCGCGCCAGGGTGCGACTGCGACTGATATGACCGTTGCCAGTGCCTTGCACCCCGAACAGTATCCTCATGAGTGACTCCAGCCGAGCGCCAGCACGGCGCAACCGCCACCCAGCAGGGCACCGGCTACCAAATCACTCAGGTAGTGTACCCCGAGCAGCAGCCGGGATGCCCCCACCAGCGCCGCCCAACCAAACAGCAGGGGCGCCCAGAGCGGAAAGCCGGTGGCCAGTATGGTAGCCATCAGAAAAGCGGCAGCGGTGTGACCGGAGGGGAGGCTGTAACGATCGGAAGGAGTGATAAAGACCGGCAAGCCGACCGGCCGTTGCCGTTTCAGGCTGTTTTTCAGCAGCAGATAGAGGGGCAATTCGATGGCGAAGGCGAGCAGCGCCAGTCGCACCAGCTCCCGCTCTGCCTCCCCCTGCCACCAGAGCAGGGCGGCCAGCACGGCGTAAAGCGGGCCATCGCCGGTGCGGGAAATGAGACGACTCACCCTCGCCTGCTGCCGGTTGTAGCCGTGAAGCAGGCAGACCCGGCACACCTGCAGGTCCCATTGCTGGATCTTGTTCATATCCCCTCCTTCCCTGAATTCTGCTTGCAGAGTAAGAAAGCGGGATGACGTTACGTTGAACAAGGGATAACAGATTTATGAAAAAAGGGCCGAATGGCCCTTTTTAATCTCGATGTTGCGGCAAAATCAGTGGCTGCCGCGCAGACCGGTCTCCATCAGACGGCAGTTGTGGTCCGCCAGACGGGCCATGAAGTGCTCATCCACTTTCAGGCCAAACACCTGCTCGTAGAGATCTTTCATCACGAACGGCTGCCACATCATGCTGAGGAAGGAGATCTTCAGCATGTCGGGATCCAGGTTGTCACCCAGCTCGCCGTTGGACTTCATGGTTTCCAGCAGGGCATCGAACTGCGGCAGCTGACGTTCCAGCAGGCGGTTCAGCACAAAATCCCGGCCCGGGCTCTTCTCGGTCGACAATGCGCTGGAGATGGCAGAGGTCAGCTCGCTGTTGGGCGCCATCACCTGATAGTAGGTGTTGAGCAGCTCGTTGAGGCTGTGATTGCTGTGTTCATCTTGCCAGGCATGGTCAAGCGGCTCGGCGACATCGCCCAGTACCGCTTTGTAAAGACCCTCTTTACTGCCGAAGTAGTAGTGGATCATTGCCAGATTGGAGCCAGCAAGCTCCGCGATTTCGCGTGTAGTCACCTTGCTATAGGGAGTATTGAGAAAACGCTCACGGGCGGCAGCAAGCAACTTGTCACGAATGTCAGAACGTCCGACCGGACGACCAGGTCTACGTTTTTCCATTTAACACCTCAGATAATTCAGCCAATGCTGATAAGTCGATCTGGTTGTGCAGAGAATAGAGCACAGCAGGAATGACCAGATAATCGGTCATGGGCCGAATATGGGACAAGGAAATTTGCAATCCTTTACAATCCGATTAAATACGCCAGCAGATTGCCCCTGACCTTCCGTGTTGACACAGCATAAAAATCTCGATATTGGTAAAAGCGTTATCGACTGGAAGGAATAACAACGTCATGCGTATCGCCACCCCGCTACTACTAATCTCCCTAATCGCGTTAACTCGCGCGGGATCCTTGTAGCCGGGCTAAGGCATAGCCGGAATTTACAAAAACCCGTGCACCCTGCACGGGTTTTTTTATGCCGCCGCAGGATGCACGTTACCGAACTTAGGAAGAGGGAAGTCACATGTCAGATCGGGTCATCATATTCGACACCACCTTGCGTGATGGTGAGCAGGCCCTGGCGGCCAGTTTGACAGTCAAGGAGAAGCTGCAGATCGCCCAAGCACTGGAGCGGCTCGGTGTCGACGTCATGGAGGTGGGCTTCCCGGTCTCTTCTCCCGGCGATTTTCACTCGGTGCAGACCATCGCCCGCCACATCAAGTACAGCCGGGTCTGCGCCCTCGCCCGCGCCCTGCCAAAAGATATCGACGCCGCCGGCGAAGCCTTGCGGGTCGCCGAGGCGTTTCGCATCCACACCTTTATATCCACCTCCTCCATCCATGTGGAGAGCAAGCTGAAAAAGAGCTTCGAGGATGTGCTGGAGATGGGGGTCGGCGCCATCAAGCACGCCCTGCGCTACACCGATGATGTGGAGTTCTCCTGCGAGGATGCGGGCCGCACGCCGATCGATAATCTCTGCCGCATGGTGGAGGCCGCCATCAAGGCGGGGGCCCGTACCATCAATATCCCCGATACCGTGGGCTACACGGTGCCGACCGAGTTCTCCGGCATCATCCACACCCTGTTCAACCGGGTCCCCAACATCGACAAGGCCATCATCTCGGTCCACTGCCACGACGATCTGGGGCTCTCGGTGGCCAACTCCATCGGCGCGGTGCAGATGGGGGCCCGCCAGATCGAGTGCACCATCAACGGCATCGGCGAGCGGGCGGGCAACTGCTCGCTGGAAGAGGTGGCGATGATCCTCAAAACCCGCGCCGACCTGCTCGGGGTGCAAACCAATATCCGCCACAACGAAATTCATCGCACCAGCACACTGGTCAGCCAGCTCTGCAACATGCCGGTGCAGCCCAACAAGGCGATCGTCGGGGCCAACGCTTTCTCCCACAGCTCCGGCATCCATCAGGATGGGGTGCTCAAGGCGAAAAATACCTACGAAATCATCACTCCCGAGAGCATCGGCCTGACCCAGAACAACCTCAACATGACCTCCCGCTCCGGCCGCCACGTTATCAAGCACCGGATGGAGTCCATGGGCTACGCCGAGAGCAGCTACGACCTCGACCACCTCTACGGCAAGTTCCTGACCCTGGCCGACAAGAAGGGGCAGGTATTCGACTACGACCTCGAAGCGCTGGCCTTCTTCAGCCAGATCCACGAAGAGCCGGAGCACTTCAAGCTGGAGTACCTCGGGGTCCAGAGCGGCAGCTCGGTGCTGGCCACCGCCTCGGTCAAATTGAAGGTAGGACAGGATCTGATCTGTGAAGCGGCCACCGGCAATGGCCCAGTGGATGCGGTCTACCAGTGCATCAACCGAATCACCGGCTATGAGATCCGCATCGACAAATATGCCCTCAAGAGCAAGGGCGAAGGGGAAGATGCCCTCGGTCAGGTCGATATCGTCGCCGAGTACAAGGGGCGCAAATTCCACGGCATGGGGCTGGCCACCGACATCATCGAATCCTCGGCCCATGCCCTGCTCCATGTGATCAACAGCATCTGGCGCGCCGATCAGGTGGCCGAGCAGATGGAACGCAATAACAGCATCAAATCAGAAACCGTCTGAACAGAGCTCGGAACCAAACAGACGGAATGGAATGACAGCATCACATCGGAAACCGTCTGAGCAGGACTCGCAGCCACACAGACGGCATGGAATGACAACATCAGGACGGGGAACGTCTGAACCGGCAACCGCGCGCAGCGTCGGGGAAACCGGACAGAGGGATCTCAAAGACAATATCAGGATGGAGAGTGTATGAGCAGTTATCGGATCGCAGTATTGCCGGGTGACGGCATTGGCCCGGAAGTGATGGCCGAGGCCGTCAAGGTGCTGGAGAAGGTGCAGGCCAGGTTCGGCCTCGCCTTCGAGTATGATCGCCATGACGTGGGCGGCATCGCCATCGACAACCACGGCACCCCGCTGCCGCAAAGCACCATCGCGGGTTGTGAAGCGGCCGATGCCGTGCTGTTCGGCTCGGTGGGCGGCCCGAAATGGGAACATCTGCCCCCCAACGATCAGCCTGAACGTGGCGCCCTGCTGCCCCTGCGCGCCCACTTCAAGCTGTTCTGCAACCTGCGTCCGGCCCGCATCTACACTGGTCTGGAGCAGTTCTCCCCGCTGCGCGCCGATATCTCCGATCGCGGTTTTGACATCGCCTGCGTGCGCGAGCTGACCGGTGGCATCTACTTCGGCCAGCCCAAGGGGCGTGAGGGAGAAGGGGCGAACGAGAAGGCATTCGACACCGAGGTGTACCATCGCTTCGAAATTGAGCGCATCGCCAAGATTGCCTTTGAGTCGGCTCGTGTGCGCCGTGGCAAGGTCACCTCCATCGACAAGGCCAATGTGCTCGCCTCTTCCATTCTGTGGCGCGAGGTGGTGACGCAAGTCGCCAAGTCCTATCCGGACGTAACCCTCAACCATATGTATATCGACAACGCCACCATGCAGCTCATCAAGGATCCGTCCCAGTTCGATGTGCTGCTCTGCTCCAACCTGTTCGGTGACATCCTCTCCGACGAGTGCGCCATGATCACCGGTTCCATGGGACTGCTCCCCTCCGCCAGCCTCAACGAATCGGGTTTCGGCCTGTTCGAACCGGCCGGTGGTTCGGCCCCGGATATCGCCGGCAAAGGGATTGCCAACCCCATCGCCCAGATCCTCTCCGCCGCCCTGATGCTGCGCTACAGCCTGGGCCAGGAAGACGCAGCTCAAGCCATCGAGCAGGCCGTGGCCCAGACCCTGGCCGAGGGTTACTTCACCGCCGACCTGCATCAGGCCAGCGCCCGCCACCCGGTGCAGAGCACGTCCGAGATGGGTAGCCAGATCGCCGCCCGGATCTGAGCCGCATAACAGAGAACAAGGAAGAGAGAAGCAATGGCCAAGACCCTCTATCAGAAAGTATTCGACGCCCACGTGGTACGGGAAGTGGAGGGGGAGACCCCCCTCATCTACATCGACCGCCATCTGGTGCATGAAGTGACCAGCCCGCAGGCATTCGACGGCCTGCGTGCCATGAACCGCCAGCTGCGCCGCCCGGACCTGACCTGGGCCACCATGGATCACAACGTCTCCACCACTACCAAGGACATCGCCGCCTCCGGCGAGATGGCTCGCATCCAGATGGAGACGCTGGCCGACAACTGCAAGGAGTTCGGGGTTCGCCTCTACGATCTCAACCACAAATATCAGGGGATCGTCCATGTGATGGGCCCCGAGCTCGGCATTACCCTGCCCGGCACCACCATCGTCTGCGGCGACTCCCACACCGCCACCCACGGCGCCTTCGGCTCGCTGGCGTTCGGCATCGGCACTTCCGAAGTGGAACATGTGATGGCGACCCAAACCCTGAAACAGGGCCGCGCCAAGACCATGCGCATTTCGGTCAACGGCAAGCTGGCCGAGGGCATCAGCGCCAAGGACGTGGTACTGGCCATTATCGGCAAGGTCGGCCACGCCGGTGGTACCGGCTACGTGGTGGAGTTCGCTGGCGATGCCATTGCGAGCCTCTCCATGGAAGGGCGGATGACGGTCTGCAACATGGCCATCGAGCTCGGCGCCAAGGCGGGCATGATTGCCCCCGACCAGACCACCATCGACTACATCCGTGGCAAGGAGTTTGCTCCCAAGGGCGAGGTTCTGGAGCAGGCCATCGCCTACTGGCAGAGCCTCAAGAGCGACGATGGTGCCCACTTCGATGCCGAAGTGGTGCTGGACGCCGCCGATATCGCCCCGCAAGTCACCTGGGGCACCAATCCGGGTCAGGTGATTGCCGTCAACGAGCCTATTCCGGCGCCAGAATCCTTCAGCGATCTGATGGAACAGCAATCCGCCCGCAAGGCGCTCGCCTACATGGACTTGCAACCGGGTCAGAAGCTCTCCGACGTTGCCATCGACAAAGTATTTATCGGGTCGTGCACCAACAGCCGCATCGAGGATCTGCGCGCCGCCGCCGCCATCGCTCGCGGTCGCAAGGTAGCCGCTGGCGTGCAGGCGCTGGTGGTGCCTGGCTCCGAGCAGGTGAAGGCACAGGCCGAAGCCGAGGGGCTGGACAAGATCTTCATCGAGGCCGGTTTTGAGTGGCGCCTGCCCGGCTGCTCCATGTGTCTGGCGATGAACAACGACCGGCTGCAACCGGGGGAGCGCTGCGCCTCCACCAGCAACCGCAACTTCGAAGGGCGTCAGGGCCGCGCCGGCCGCACCCATCTGGTGAGCCCGGCCATGGCCGCCGCTGCCGCCGTCACCGGCCGCTTCGCCGACATTCGCGCACTGTAAGAGGACATTTAGATGACAGGATTCAAACAGCATAAAGGGATCGTCGTCCCCCTCGACAGCGCCAACGTCGACACCGACGCCATTATTCCGAAGCAGTTTTTACAGAAGGTAAACCGCATCGGTTTTGGCAAGCACCTGTTCCACGACTGGCGCTTCCTCGACGATGCCGGCCAGCAGCCCAACCCCGAGTTTGTACTGAACCAGCCACAATTCGCCGGTGCCAGCATTCTGCTGGCCCGCGAGAACTTCGGCTGCGGGTCTAGTCGCGAGCACGCCCCCTGGGCGCTGGCCGACTACGGCTTCAAGACCATCATAGCCCCGAGCTTTGCCGACATTTTCTACGGCAACGCCATCAACAATGGCATGGTGCCGGTGCGCCTGAAGGAGGAGGAGGTCGATGCCCTGTTCCAGCTGGTGACCGCCAAACCGGGCATCGAGATCGAGGTGGATCTGGAAGCCAATCAGGTACGTGCAGGTAGCCTCTGCTTCGGTTTCGAGATCGATGAATTCCGCCGTTACTGTCTGCTCAACGGCTTGGATGCCATCGGTCTGACCCTGCAGCACGAGGCCGCCATCAGCGCCTTTGAGGCGAAGCAGCCGAGCTGGATTTAACGCGCCAGTTGCAAAAAAACGAGTAGAATCAACAGGGAGCTTCGGCTCCCTGTTTTACTGTCCGCGACGCTTCCCACTTTGGGCCACCGGAACTGGCCCGTGCCACAGGAAAGGATGATGAAGAGACCGACGGCAATTCCTCTGCTCTGTGCCCTGCTGCTTGCCCTGCCTGCGGGGGCCAGCCAAACCAGCTTCAACAACAGCCTCGGCCAGATCAGCGTCGGCTGGCAAAATAGCGAAGGCAAACCCCAACAGCTCACCTACCGGCTCGAACAGGGCAAGTTGCCGCCCCTCATCGCCTATCGCCCGGCGAGAATGCAGGAGGAGGTGTTGCAGGTGTTGCTGCGGGAGGTGCGCCAGAACTACCCCGAGGTGCAGTTCACCCTCGCTCGCCCCTCGCTGGAGCTGCATCTGAAAAGCCGCAATCAGGACAAGGCGCGCGAGGCGATGGCCTTTCTGCAGTCCAAGCGGAGCAAAGAGGAGCAGGCGTGGCTGACCAAACACTACTTCCAGTACTTCAACACCCCCGACGGGCAGCTGGCGGTGAAGCAGGATCATGTGCGCATCGCGCTGGAGAGTCGCAGCGGGCTGGCTCCGCTGGCGGATCAACTAAAGCAGCAGGGCAGCACCGAAACGGAAGCGCGCCAGAAAACCGTGGCCCATATGCTCACCTTTATCCAGAGCATCCCCTATCAGCAGCTCGACAGCCTGAACGGCAGGCAGGGCAAGGGATTTCTATCTCCCCGTCAGGTGCTGGAGCAGAACCGGGGTGATTGCGACAGCAAGGTAACCCTGATGGCCGCCATGCTGGCCCAGCTCTTTCCGGAGCTGAAACAGGCCATGGTGTTTGTCCCCGGCCATGCCCTGCTGGCCGTTGACCTGCCCGCCAAGCCGGGGGATGTGACCCTCAACTGGCAGGGGCAGAACTACTTGTTGCTCGAACCTACCGGTCCAGCCACCTTGCCTGCGGGCCAAATAGCATCGACCAGCAAAACGCTGGTCGATAGCAAGCAGTTGAGTGTGCAGCCGGTTCAGGAGAAAGGTTAATCCCCTCCCTCTGCCGATGGGGAGAGAGGATTAACCCTGAGGCAGAAACTCTACCGCCAGCAGCAACCCGCTCTCCTCCTCCAGCACCCGGATAATACGGGCATGGGCTTCAAAGGGGGGCAACAGGTTGTTGTTGGTGGCAAGACTGATCCGGATGGGCTGATTGATGTCGAGCTGGTGTTCAGAGACCGCAATCCCCATGCCGTTGGCACTGAGATCCCGGCAGATCCCCTCCAGCACCAGCTGCTGCTGATAGACGGTGACCGGAGCATTGATGACCATGCGCGCAAAGGCACGCCTTTCCTTGGTATTGGTAAGCACGCGAGCATCCTCTGTTGGGTGGGCGTCATCTCATGGGTATTGCACAATTGTGCTGGTCTACCCAAAAGAACGTTAATACAATGCGGTTCGTTTCTCAAACGGGGTGCGGTTTACCGCTGAGATTATACCCGTGTACCTGATCCAGATAATGCTGGCGGAGGAATTTGAGGCATGGCGCTCATTTTTTGCGCCCTCACCCGCTGGCACCTCGTTATTAACAAGTAATAGGGAGTGCCACCCATGAAGACCCTGCTGCTGGTCACCACCGGCCTGCTGTCGGCCAATGTGTTCGCCGCCGACACCCTCACCGTCTACACCTACAGCTCTTTCACTGCCGAATGGGGTCCGGGGCCCAAGATCAAACAGGCCTTTGAGAAAGAGTGCGACTGCACCCTCAATCTGGTTCCCCTCGAAGATGGGGTCGCCATCCTCAACCGGCTGCGGCTGGAGGGCAACCACAGCAAGGCCGATCTGGTGCTGGGGCTCGACGATGCCCTCATCAGCGAAGCCAAGCAGAGCGGCCTGTTCGCCCCCCATCCCGCCAAGCTGGATGGCATCAAGGTGCCGGGTGGCTGGCAGGATGACACCTTCGTCCCCTACGACTACGGCTACTTCGCCTTCGTTTATGACAAGGACAAACTCAAGCAGCCGCCCAAGAGCCTGAAAGATCTGGTGGAGCGTCCCGACCTCAAGGTGATCTATCAGGATCCCCGCACCTCCACCCCGGGACAGGGGCTGATGCTGTGGATGAAGTCTGTCTACGGTGACAAGGCTCCTGAAGCCTGGGCCACGCTTGCCAAGAAGACAGTCACCGTCACCAAGGGGTGGTCAGAGGCCTATGGCATGTTCCTCGATGGCGAAGCGGACATGGTGCTCTCCTACACTACCTCCCCCGCTTACCACCTTATTGCCGAGAACAAGCCCCAGTATCAGGCTGCCGCCTTTGAGGAGGGTCACTACCGTCAGGTGGAAGTGGCCGCCAAGCTGAAGAGCGCCAAACAGGGGAAGCTGGCTGACCAGTTCCTGCAATTTATGGTGAGCCCCGCCTTCCAGAACGAGATCCCGACCGGCAACTGGATGTATCCGGTGATCGACACGCCGCTGCCCAAGGGCTTCGAGCAGATGATCACCGTAGCCAAGCCGCTCGCCTTCAGCAGCGATGAGGTGGCCGCCAATCGCAAAGGGTGGATCCGCGAGTGGCTGCAAGCCGTCACCCAGTGAGCCGTTATCTGAAACCACAGGCTCGTCCCCTCTGGTGGCTGCCGGGCAGTGCAGCCACCCTGTTGATCCTGCTGTTATCCCTCGGGCCGCTCGCGGCCCTGCTGTTGCAGGCCGGTTCGCTGGCCCCCCGCACCCTGCTCGCAGACCCTTATCTGCGTCATGTGCTGGGCTTCAGTCTGGGGCAGGCGTTGCTCTCCACCCTGCTCAGTCTCGGGCTGGCCATTCCGGTGGCCCGCGCGCTGGCGCGGCGGCGCTTCGTTGGCCGCACCCTGCTGATTAAACTATTTGGTCTCTCGCTGGTGCTGCCGGTCATCATCGCCATCTTCGGTATCGTGGCTGTCCACGGCAAACAGGGATGGCTGCCGCAGCTGCTGCGCACCTTGGGGCTGGATCCCGGCAATTATCTCTACGGCCTGTTCGGTATCCTGCTGGCCCATGTCTTCTTCAATATGCCGCTGGCGGCACGCCTGATGCTGCAGAGCATAGAGAGCATCCCCGAATCGAGCTGGCGCCTCGCCAGCCAGCTCGGCATGCGCTCATCCCATATCTTCCGGCTGCTGGAGTGGCCGCTGATTCGCGGTATATTGCCGGGGCTGGCCAGCCTCATTTTTATGCTCTGCTTCACCAGCTTCACTACCGTGCTGGCGCTGGGCGGCGGCCCCAAGTCCACCACCCTGGAGGTGGCCGTCTATCAGGCGCTGCGCTTTGACTTCGATCTCGCCACCGCGGGCGGATTGGCGCTGGTGCAGCTCATCCTGACCGCCGCCCTGCTCGCCCTGCAGCACAAGCTGCAGAGCCCCCCGGCCAGCAGGGTGACTCCCCGTCGCCCCTGCCTGCGACCGGATCGCCATCAGCCGGGCACGGCCATGGTGGACCTGCTCTCGCTCGGTATCGGGCTCGCCATCTTTCTGCCGCCACTGCTGGCCATTGTGGTGGCTGGCCTTCACCCCGGCCTGCTGACGGCGCTCACTTCCGCCAAACTGTGGCAGGCGAGCGGCCAGTCGCTGCTGATTGCACTGGCGGCAGGCACCCTGGCAACCCTGCTCGGCAGCGGCCTGTTGCTCACCAGCCGTCACCTCAAGGTGCGCACCCGCCAGCGGCGCGCTGCGGCCCTGTGGGAGGCCAGCGGTTCGATGATCCTGATGATCCCGGCGGTGGTGCTCTCCACCGGACTCTTTATCCTGTTTATGCCCTTTGCCGATGTATTTGCACTCGGCCCATGGCTGGTGGTGCTGGTCAACGCCCTGATGGCGCTGCCCTATGTGATGCGCACCCTCTCTGCCCCCATGCAGTTGGTGGTACGCCAGTACGATCGGCTGGCGGACAGTCTGGGGGTACGCGGCCTGCATCGCCTGCGACTGGTGGAGTGGCCGCTGCTGCGCCGCCCGCTGGCACTGGCGATGGCGCTGTCGATGATCCTCTCGCTGGGGGATCTTGGCGCCATTGCCATGTTTGGCAGTCAGGAGCTCACCACTCTGCCCTGGCTGCTCTACCAGCAGCTCGGCAGCTACCGATTGACCGAGGCAGCAGCCACCGCTCTGCTGTTGCTTACGCTCTGTTTCTCCCTGTTCTGGCTGGTGGAGCGGGGGCTTGGAGGAAAACATGCTGAACATTGATACGCTGGTGACCAGCTACCCCGACTGGCGCGTCAGCTTCAACGCGAAGCTGCCCAAGGGGGAGATCACCGCACTGATCGGCCCAAGCGGCGCAGGCAAGTCGACCCTGCTCGGAATGATCGCCGGTTTCGTGCCGGTGGAGTCAGGCAGCCTCAGCTTCGATGGTGAAGATCTGCTGCCGCTGGGGCCAGCCGAGCGGCCAGTCACCACCCTGTTTCAGGATCACAACCTGTTCCTCCACCTGTCGGTGTTCGACAACATCGCCATCGGCTTGCACCCGGGCCTGCGCCTGAGTGCAGCCCAGCGGGTACAGGTGATCGATGCAGCCGCGCGGGTTGGTCTTGGCGAGATGCTAAGCCGCCTGCCTGAACAGCTCTCTGGCGGCCAGCAGCAGCGGGTCGGGCTGGCTCGCGCGTTGGTGCGCGGCAAACCGCTGCTGCTGCTGGATGAACCCTTCTCTGCCCTCGATCCGGCCCTGCGTCGGGAGATGCTGGCCGAAGTGGCCCGCCTCGCCTGCGAGCAGGGCATTACCGTGTTGATGGTTTCCCACAATCCGGAGGATGCCCAGCTTATCGCCGATCAGGTGCTGTTTGTCGACGAGGGGCGCATCGCCCTGCAAGGCAAGCCGGATATTCTACAAAATAGCGACCACCCGGGGCTGCTGCGCTACCTTGGACAGTGACCCAAGGACACTGAACTGGTGACGGGATCAAAAAAGGGAAGCCAAGTGGCTTCCCTTTTTCATATGAAGATAGTCAACTAAATCAGAGATTCTCCTCGGCGAACGAAGCCAGTCGGCTGCGCACCACGCCATTGAGGAAGATGTTGGCACTGCCGTCAAAATCCTTGAAACGCTCAACAATGTAGGTCAGACCCGAGGTCACCGGACTCAGGTAGTTGGAGTCGATCTGGGCCAGGTTACCGGAGCAGACGATCTTGGTGCCTTCGCCGCAACGGGTGATGATGGTCTTGATCTGGGAAGCGGTCAGGTTCTGGCACTCATCCAGCAGCACGAAGGTGTTCTGGATGCTGCGCCCGCGCATGAAGTTGACCGATTTGAACTGGATGTTGGCCTTCTCCATGATGTAGCTGAGCGAGCCGCTCATGTTCTCGTCCTGCTTGTGCAGCACCTCCAGGGTGTCGGTCACCGCCGCCAGCCAGGGCATCATCTTCTCCTCTTCGGTGCCGGGCAGGAAGCCGATGCTTTCGGCAATTTCCGGGGTATTCCGGGTGACGATCACCTTCTCGTAAATGCCCTTCTCAATCACCAACTCCAGCGCAGCAGCCATGGCCAGCAAGGTCTTGCCGCAACCCGCCGGGCCGGTCAGGATAACCAGATCGATGTGCGGATCGAGCAGTGCATCCAGCGCCATCCCCTGATAGACGTTCTTGGGATGGACACCCCACGCCTTGCGGGACATCAGCCGCTCGCGGCCCAGATCCTTGATGCGGATCTTGTTGCCATCGTGGCTGAGCACCCGGGCGGCGAAGAAATTCTCTTCATCCACCAGATACTGGTTTACGTGAACCCCTTCCAGCAGATTGGCATCGATCACATGGATGGTGTCGCGGCCGTGGGTCTCGCTCTCGCACTCGCCAACCCGCTCCCAAAAGCTGCCGGGCACCACCTGAAAGCCTTTGGCTAGCAGGCGGATATCATCGATCAGCTGGTCACTACGGTAATCTTCAACGTGAGCAAGCCCGGCCCCCTTGGCCTTGAGGCGCATGTTGATGTCTTTGGTGACCAGCACCACCTGACGCTTCAACTCATGCTTTTGCAGATAGAGGGCCGCGTTGATGATGCGGTTGTCGGCCTCCTTGTCGGTAAACACCTCGGCATCCTGCGGCAGATGGTGATCGCTGAAGATGCAGATATTGCCGCTCGCTTCGCCAGCCAGCGGAACGCCTTGGGTGATCTGATCTGGGGTTGCATCGCGGAACACATCCTCCAGCGCACGGATGGCGACCCTCGCGTCGCGGCTGACATCCTTGTTGCGATCCTTGATGTTATCGAGCTCTTCCAGCACCGTCATGGGGATGAGCACATCGTGCTCTTTGAAGGAGTAGATAGCGAGGGGTTCGTGAAGCAGAACGTTGGTATCCAGGATAAACAGCTTTCGGTCCGTATTGTCCATAAGCATCCTCCTTGGCACTGAAGGGCCACGTGTGTGAATCTCAGATGTCATTGAAACCACACGGCCGTGACAGTTTTATTACCCTCAACGCTACGCCCGATTTTACTATCGCGCAACAAATCACTTGGCCGCCTGATGTGATTGCGCATAAAAACAGCAATAAAAAGACCGGCACTGTGGCCGGTCTTTTCTCTATCGTTCAACTACTTGGGCCTGTCTGTCAGCCGCACTTGGAGTCGCCGCAGTTGAGGCAGGTCATGCAGCCATCCTTCAGCACCAGCGCCTTGGTGTGGCACTTGTAGCAGAGCGCGGCATTGGCCGGAAAACCACTGCTCGCCTGCTGCTCTTCAGCCTCCTGAGCGGCTTTCAACTCGGCCTGCTTCTCGGCCAGAAATGCCTGCTGATGCTCGTCCAAACCCGGCGCCTTGAGCATGCCTATCTCGGTGAGATGGCTCTCGATCACGTTCCCAATCTCGGCGATCAGCGACGGCACATACTTGCCCTTGTTCCAGTAACCTCCCTTGGGATCGAATACGGAACGCAGCTCCTCCACCAGGAAGGTGACATCCCCACCCTTGCGGAATACCGCCGAGATGATGCGGGTTAGCGCCACGATCCACTGATAGTGCTCCAGGCTCTTGGAGTTGATGAAAATCTCGAACGGACGGCGAGTTTCGTGAACCGTGCCCTCGTTGAGAATGATGTCGTTGATGGTGATGAACAGTGAGTGCTCGGAGACATGCTCCGGCGTCTTCAACTTGTAGGTGGTTCCCATCAGCCGCTCCGGGCGCAGCACGGTTTCGTGCATATGCACTACGTCATCCTGCACAGAGAGATCTTCTTGCGGCTCATCCTTGGTACGCACCTTGTAGGCGACGATTTTCTTGTCGATCTTCTTGACCATAATGTCGTTCTCAGAATTTACCGTAATAGCCTTCTTTCAAGGCGTCGTAGAGGTTGGCGGCCGTATGCAGCTCGCCATCGTATTCGATCTCTTCGTTCCCCTTGACGGAGATGACGGAGCCATCCTCCAGGGTGAAATCGTACAGGGTGTTCTCCAGATCCTTCTCCTTCACCAGCACGCCCTGGAAGGCCTCCGGATTGAAGCGGAAGGTGGTGCACCCCTTGAGGCCGGAGTCCGAGGCATACATGTAGATGTCCTTGAACTGCTCGAACGGGAAATCGGTTGGCACGTTGGCAGTCTTGGAGATGGAGGAGTCGATCCAGCGCTGGGCCGCAGCCTGAATGTCCACATGCTGCGCCGGGGTGATGTCATCAGCAGTAATGAAGTAGTCCGGCAGACGGCTCGCCTCATCATCGGCATAGGGCATGGCGGACGGATTCACCAGCTCACGATAGGCCAGCAGCTCGAAGGAGTAGACATCCACGCTCTCCTTGCTCTTCTTGCCCGGCTTGATAACGTTGCGGCTGTAGTGGTGGGCAAAGCTCGGCTCGATGCCGTTGCTGGCGTTGTTGGCCAGAGACAGCGAGATAGTGCCGGTGGGTGCAATACTGCTGTGGTGGGTGAAACGCCCACCCACTTCGGCCAGCTCGGCGACCAGCGCAGGATCCACTTCGGCAACCTGCTGCATATAGCGGCTGTAGCGTGCGTGCAGCACCTTGCCCTTCACCTTGTCGCCCACCTTGATGCCATCAGCCGCCATCTCGGGGCGCAGACGCAGCATCTTGCCGGTCACTTCAAACTCTTGATCCATGATGGGGGCAGGGCCCTTCTCCTTGGCCAGACGCAGGGACTCCTGCCAGCCGGTCATCGCCAGCTCCTGGGATACCTGCTCGGTAAAGGCTACGGATGCCGCAGAGCCGTACTTGATCTGCAGCATGGTGAGGGTCGAACCAAGACCCAGGAAACCCATGCCATGCCGGCGCTTGGCTGTGATCTCCTCGCGCTGTTTGGCCAGTGGCAGTTGGTTGATCTCCACCACGTTGTCGAGCATGCGAGTAAAGATGGCCACCACCTTGCGAAACGCCTGCCAATCGAATGCCGCGTTTTCAGTAAAAGGGTCGCGCACAAACTTGGTCAGATTGACCGAGCCCAGCAGACAGGCACCGTAGGGCGGCAACGGCTGCTCACCACAGGGGTTAGTCGCGCGGATCTCTTCACAGAACCAGTTGTTGTTCATCTGGTTGACCTTGTCGATCAGGATGAAGCCGGGCTCTGCATAGTCATAGGTGGAGGTCATGATGACATTCCACAGCTTGCGGGCGGGCATGGTCTTGTAGACCTTGCAGGCGACCTGCCCCAACTCGTTGAATACAACCCCTTCCTTGTTGGGCCAGTCGGCCCATAGCACCTGAGCAGGATCGTCCAGCGCAATGCCATCCTGCTCCACCTCTTTGGCAGTGTAGGGGAAGATCAGCGACCAGGGGGCATCCTCTTTCACCGCCTTGACGAAATCTTCGGTGATGAGCAGGGAGAGGTTGAACTGACGCAGGCGGCCATCTTCACGCTTGGCCTGAATAAACTCGATCACATCGGGATGGCGGATATCCATAGTGCCCATCTGGGCGCCACGACGGCCACCGGCTGACGAGACGGTGAAACACATCTTGTCATAGATATCCATGAACGAGAGCGGACCTGAGGTGTAAGCACCGGCACCGGAGACAAAAGCACCGCGCGGGCGCAGAGTCGAGAAGTCATAGCCGATACCACAACCGGCTTTCAGGGTCAGGCCAGCCTCGTGCACCTTGCCGAGGATATCGTCCATCGAATCTTCGATGGTGCCGGAAACAGTGCAGTTGATGGTTGAAGTCGCGGGCTTGTGCTCAAAAGCCCCGGCGTTGGAGGTGATGCGGCCCGCCGGAATGGCCCCATTGCGCAGCGCCCACAGGAACGGCTCATACCAGGCCTCAGGTTCCAGCTCCTGCTCTGCCAACGCACGGGCTACCCGCTGGTAGGTCTCATCGATAGAGCTGTCGATGGGAGTGCCATCCTTGCTCTTGAGGCGATACTTGCTATCCCAGATCTCGAGGGACGTTTCCTGCATGTGGATAAGGCGGGAGCCAAGCTCACTCTCCAGCACCGGGTTCGATTTAGCCATTTTCAATCAACCTTATGTGAATGCATCAACATCATGACAACAGCAAAAAACACAACAAACAGTGCCATCTAAAATTAATAACACAACATATAGTGCACCTGACGCCATGAAGGCGCCGATTCTAAACTAAAAAAATGCCCCGGCCAGCAGATTTCTGGGCCGAGGCACTTAACTGATTAATTTGCTGAGAGATTTAACACTCAGAGATAGATCAGGGCTTCTTGACGTAAACAGTCGGCGTTTCACCTGCCATATTCAGATAGAACTCGTAGACGCCATCGGCATCCGGTGAGAACTTCATGTCCTCATACTTGGAGCAGGGGTTGACCGGCACAGCCTCACCACCCAACACGGCAACACCATCACTCGGGCTCTTGTAGCCAAAGTTGGTACCGCAGCTCCAGCCTGAATCTGCAAACTTGAACTTGTAGGGGGCCCACTCTTTCTTGAGGGTGCCTTTGGCCATATAGAGCTTGTCGGCCACCTTGACTACCTTGCTTTCATCAGTCGCCATCCAGTCGTTCATCTCCCCGCGCAGGTAGATGGACTTGCCACCGAAATCGCTGTTGTCTGCCCCAGCCTGCTCTGCACCACCATTGGATGCGCAACCGCCTAATACCAGGGTTCCCGCCGCCAGCATCATCGTTACTGTTCTTTTGAACATGGGTCTATTCCTTAAATTATTGTGATTCCTTGGTCCATCCATGTGGACTGAAGAATTAAACCAGAGCGGGCATCACAAGAAAGGTAGAGGCATCACATTCTGTGTTTTTTATATCCAACACATTGAACTAGTGAGCAAATATCGAACAGGAAAAGAGGTCTTTTTGGGGCTTTAGAAGGGTAATCAATGAATGACAAGAAGGGGAAAGTCTAATAATCCGACGACGTGCTGAATTTCAGCCAATAAAAAACCCCGCTCGATGAGCGGGGTTTCTTGTATTGGGTGCCTGGCAGTGTCCTACTCTCGCATGGCGAATGCCACACTACCATCGGCGCTACCGCGTTTCACTTCTGAGTTCGGCATGGGATCAGG
>NZ_JBFODL010000004.1:0-212705 GCF_040908295.1 Aeromonas sp. R4-2
TGGCGGTGAGGGAGGGATTCGAACCCTCGATACGTTGCCGTATACACACTTTCCAGGCGTGCTCCTTCAGCCACTCGGACACCTCACCAAATTTTTGCTCACTGCTTTATGTGCTTGAGCTGCACATTCGCTTGCGAACCATGCCGCGTCGACGGGGCGTAATGTAAGGGATACGATGGCTTTTGGTCAATGCAATTTTTTACTTTTTGCGTTCGTTTGCTCAATATCCGAACCAAGTGACCAAAAATATGCCATTTCGTATCCCTTTCAATCAATTTACTGCCGCTTCGTGCAAATGTTCACCTTTGAGCGCCTCTTCCAGCGAGCCGTAGAATTCCAGCTTGCCGGGCTGCGGCCGCACCTTGGCGCGTGCCAGAGTCTTGAGCGGTTGGAACTGCAACTCGGCCACCCGCAACTCGACCCCGGCTTTGGCCATCTGCTTGCCAAAGTGGAGGAAGGCAGACAGGCCGCCCGCATCGAGGATGGAGACCGCCTCCATCTGCAACACCAGCACCTTGTGCCCTTTCACTTGCGCTTCCAGCTCGGCAAAGACCCGTTCGGCCGCAGCGAAGAAGAGCGGGCCGTTGATCTTGTAGAGCAGGCAATTGTTCGGCACCTCATGGGCATAGCGTTTGTGCTCGGCCAAGTCGTGCAGTTTGGTCATCTTGGCGATTTCGCGCATAAAGAGCAGGGATGCCAGGATCACCCCGAAGGTGATGGCGATGACCATGTCGAAGATAACGGTGAGCGACAGGCAGACCAGCAGCACCAGCACATCGGATTTGGGCGCGCGGCGGATCAGCTCCACCACCTTGTGCGCTTCACTCATGTTCCAGGCCACGATGAGCAGCAAGGCAGCCATGGCCGAGAGCGGCAACCAGGAGAGCCAAGGGGCCAGCACCAGAATGGCGGCCAGCACCACCAGCGCATGGACGATCCCCGAGACGGGGGACGTAGCGCCGGCACGCACGTTGGCGGCAGAGCGGGCGATGGCGGCGGTAGCGGTAATGCCGCCAAAGAAAGGAGCGAAGATGTTGCCAAGCCCCTGCCCCACCAGTTCGGCGTTGGAGCTGTGTTTGCGACCGGTCATGCCATCGAGCACCACAGCGCAGAGCAGCGACTCGATCGCCCCCAGCATCGCCATGGAGAAGGCGGCAGGCAGCAGCCGCTCAACAGCCGCCAGGTTCCATTCAACTGGCAAGCCATCAGGTCCGGGCAAGGCCCAGGGCATCACCAGGGTCGGTGCGATGGGCGGGATCCCCATCCCCTGGGTGCCATCGGCCAGGGTATAGCTGAATTTGCTGCCGATGGTGGCCACATCCACCCCAAAGTAATGGAGGCCAAAACCCAGACCCACCCCGACCAGCACCGCGGGCAGGTGGCCGGGCACCGGCAGACGCAGGCGCGGCCAGAGCAGCAGCACGGCCAGTGTTGCGACCCCCACCAGGGTATCGCCCCACTGCCAGCTTGGCAGGGCGGCGGCCAGCGCTTCGACCTTGCCCAGATAGGTTTCCGGCATCTCGGGCACGCTCAGTCCAAAGAAGTCCTTGATCTGCAAGGTGGCGATCACGATGGCGATACCACCGGTAAAGCCCAGCGTCACTGACGGGGGAATGTACTCGATAAGGCGGCCAAGACGGGCCATCCCCATCGCCACCAGAAAGAGGCCGGAGATGAGCGTTGCCATCAACAGACCACCGACCCCGAACTGCTGGGCGACCGGATAGAGGATCACTACAAAGGCAGCGGTCGGGCCGGAGATGGAGTAACGGGAACCACCGGTCACGGCGATCACGATACCGGCGATGATGGCGGTATAGAGACCGTGTTGCGGCGGTACACCGCTGGCAATGGCCAGCGCCATGGCGAGCGGGATGGCGATGATGCCCACCGTCACACCGGCAATAAGATCACGGCCGAAGCGGGCCATGCTATAGGGTTCATCAATACAGGACTGGCGTAAGGCTATGGCGAGCTTCACGCTATTTAAAGAGGCTTGCTTGTGCATGTATATCGTAATACCAGAAGAGGGAGATAAAGGCCGGAGAGATCCGGCGCCCGATCATCATCAAGGGCCGGCAGGGCTGTCGACGCGGCGATGGTATCCTGCGTAACCTTACTCCAGACGGGCCATTTTTTCGATGGGCAGGATCAATGAAACGCGCGCTCACCCATTATTTGGCCTATTTGCCGCCAAATCGCCGATCTTGACTCCAGCTCTCCCCCTTTTAGCCACAAAGATTACCATTTGAGCCTCACCAGATTGCCAGCACGTTCGCGACATCATGCTGGCATCATCAGGTTGATGCGAACCGAACCAATGCCCCCTGGGCCGGTTGGGGGCGGTGATGGCAAGAGACTGATTGTGCTGAAAATAAACCGCAAAGCGCAACTTTTGGGCAAACAGTCCGAAAATCCGGTTTTCGGGGAGTTCGCGGGTTGACACCCGCCGCCCTGGTCATTAATATTCGCCCCGTCTTAACGAGACAGGCAATTCCTCCTTAGTTCAGTCGGTAGAACGGCGGACTGTTAATCCGTATGTCACTGGTTCAAGTCCAGTAGGAGGAGCCAATTCCCTCGTAGTTCAGTCGGTAGAACGGCGGACTGTTAATCCGTATGTCACAGGTTCAAGTCCTGTCGAGGGAGCCAAATTCTAAAGCCCAGCCTTTTGGCTGGGCTTTTTCGTATCTGCTGTTCGCCTCCTTCCCTGTCACGCGCGCCCTTCAAATGCCCTCTGTCATAACGCCTCTTGCCTGCATGTGATGACCAACCTGCATACAGCTTGAATTGTCTATTGAGCGCCATCCCATAAACAAAGAGCTGGATTGACCAGCCCCTTTGTATGCACCTCATCTCACCGCCGGATGCCGGGATCAGAAACGGTAGAGTAGACCCGTGGTGATGCTGGTGGCGCGAATATCGTAAAAGTCGATCCCGGAGTCTGCATTGGCGTAGCTGGCGCTCAGGAGTGCAGAGAGCGGCGCAATGCCAAACAGCTGGTGCCAGAAGAGGGTGGCATCGATAGCCATGTCGCGGCTGTCGGCACGCAGGCCAAACAGCGGATTGGCCTCGTCATAGTCGCGCTTGCCCAGATAGAGGTTGCTGACGAACGACCAGCGAGGTGAGGTTTTGGCGTAGGTGAGCTGCAACCCCTTGCTCACATAAGACTCGGCGCTACCTGCCAGATCAGCCTTCTCATAGCGCAATGCTGGCTCGAGGAACTGATCGTCTGTTAGCCGGAACTGGTAGGAGACCTCGGCGGAGTTGACCCGGCCATTGCGATCCAGCATATCCATCACAGCGCGACCATATTGCTCGCCGCTGGACTCCCCATCCACCTTGACGTCGCGGCTGGTGATGCTGCCACTGAGCGCACTGCCCCAGATGTTGTCCCACGCCAGACGGGCGCCGCGGGATCGCACGTCACTCTGCTCGCGTTCCACACCCACAGCAAAGGGATCGCGCCAGACCTTGACCGGGGTGGCATTGAACACCAGCGAACCGGCCACGATCCCCTTGTCCCCCAGCTGCTGGCGCAGCCCGAACTGCTGGGTACCGTCGCCACGAATGGCATCCTGAATGAGGTTGCCCAGGAACAACTGGCTACCGGTGGAGGCAAAGGTGTAGCGCAGATCGCCGTTGATCACCGGATCAAGGTGGCGCTGCTGCGCCGCAGCACCCAAAGTGTCAATCCGCTCGCTACCTGCACTCCCCGTTGCAAAATTGGACTTGGTCTCGCCAACGCTGGCCCCCGCCAGCACACTGCCGGAAAAACCAGACTCCCCGGGAATGGCCCCCAGCTCTTGTGCCTGAACCCCGCTTGCAACCAGCATCCCCATACTCAACAGCAGACCAATACGCATCGCAACACTCCTGGCAAGCGGCCACAAGAGTGGGCCGAGCCTGATAAATAGGAGGGAGGCAGTCGCCCCCCAGTATCGAGAAGCGGCATGTTACGGCAGGGAAAAATCACAAATAAGACAGCGGGATGCGGTTTTATTTTTTATGATGGCTTTTTATTTTTTTATAGGCGCAAGCAGGGGGCGACCCGGCATAATCAGTCCCTACAGTCGTGCACGCTGTGGGCTGCTCGCGCCATACTCACTCTATTTACCCCTGTTCCCAACATCGGAGTTCTCATGCGTCGATTCAATTTCATGCTCAATGGCAGCAGATTGATGATGTTCCCATTCTACATTGGCATCCTCATCTGCGTGGTATTGCTGATGGTGAAGTTTGCTATGCAGCTCTATCAGCTTTCTGTAAACATTTTCGAGATCCCCTATCTGGACCTCATTACCGGCGTGCTGACCCTGGTGGACTTTATACTGGTGGCCCAGATGCTGATCCTGGTTGCTATCTGTGGCTATGTGCAATTTATTCAGACGGAAGAGCAGCGCGCCTCCCTGAGCAGCAACTGGCTTAGCAAGATCAACTTTGCCTCCCTCAAGCTCATCGTCATCAACTCGCTGGTGACTATTGCCGGAGTGGAGGTACTCAAAGCCTTCCTCGAAGATGGCATCATCAATGAAGTCGATATGAAGTGGTCCGTGGTGGTATTTCTCGCCTTCTCGCTGGCCGCGCTCATCTATGCGGTGACCGAGCGGATGGCGGAGCATAAATAGTCGAGCCTGATCACTGTGCTTGTTCAGCCTTGATTCACCAGCAATACAATTGATAACACTTTTCATTATTTTTACTGCGTTATAAACTTGCTCCCCCCGGGCTGCCCGCCCGGGTGCTGGAGCCTTTATGACAAGCCTTTCTCTCTCACCCCGACAATTCTGGCAGTGGCTGGCCTACCACCATCAGGCCGCCGAGGGCACCCTCTATCTGATGTTCTTCTCCGGCCTGCTGCTGTGGGAGCCGCTGACCCCGCTCTGGTCGCTGGCACGCTGGAATCTGTTTTTCCATGTGATGCTCTCGCTCACCCTGTTCCCGCTGCTGTTTGGCGCCTTCTGGCTCTCCCATCGCAGCTTGTTGAACCGCAGCAACAAACCCTTTTTACGCACCACGGGGCGGATTATCGAAGCCCTGCTGCTGATCTGTCTGGCCAGCGGCCTGCTGCTGGTGCTGCACGGCACTCCGGGCGATGCCACGGGCAACCTCGCCAGCTGGGCCCACTGGCTGAGCGCATTGGCGTTAACTCCTCTGGTGCTGCGCCACGCCTGGCGCTGGACCATCTTGAAATGGCGCTCCTGATCCCATGTTGAAGTCATCTCTTTGTGCATGTTTGTCACCCCTGTTGGCACTCGTCCTGCTGCTGGCCAGCCCCTTCGCGTTTGCCCAGCAGATGAGTTCAGGGATGCTCGCCTATGAGGAGGGAAGCGCCCCGCGCCTCGTCACCGCCAACCTGAGCGCAGGCTCGGTCACCCTGCTTGAGCGCGATAGCGGCAAGCGGCTCAAAGAGGTGCCGCTGGGCGGCGATCTGCGCCAGCTGGCCCGCGCCGATGATGGCACTCTGCTGGTCACCGACTACAGCGGCGATCGCCTGCTGCTGCTGGATGATGATCTCGATCTGGAAAAGGCGATCCCCACCGGCCATAGACCCTATGGGGTCATCTTCGATGCCAAACGGCAGTGGTTCTGGGTCACGCTGTTCGAATCCGCTCGCCTGCAAGCCTACGACACCGCGGGCAACCTCCAGCTGGATGCAGAAACCGCCGAGACTCCCCGCGGGCTGGCATTGACCAACGACGATCGCCTGCTGCTCACCCACGCCATGACCGGCCAGCTCGCCATCTATGATCTCGCCAAGCTTGGCAATGGCGCCAAGGGAGCTTCGCTTCCCAAGCCCAAGCTCATCACCCTGGCCGAGACCCATAGCGACACGCCGAGCGACTCTCAGGGATTGCCGCGCCTGCTCGATGGCATCGCCCTCTCCCCCGATGGCAGCGAGGCCTGGCTGCCCCATGTGCTGTGGAGCTTCAGCCACCCCTTCCAGTTTCAGAGCACCGTCTTTCCGGCCGTCTCCATCATCGATCTCGATGAGGAGAAAGAGCGGGTCGATGAAAGAAAACAGCTCTTTTTGCAGATCAACCTGCCAAGCGTCGGCAACCGCAGCCAGATCGTCTCCAACCCGTTTGCTGCGCGCTTCGCCGCCGACGGCAAGCGGGTCTACCTGACGCTGGCGGGCTCGGAAGATCTGCTGGTGTTCGACCTGTCGCGCAGCGGCAAATCCAACAACAACCGCCACCGCCGCAAGAAGTTTCAGGGGGGCGCCAAGGCGACCCAGCTATTGCGTCACCTGCCGGGCCAGAATCCGCGGGATCTGCTGATCGACGGTGACCATATTCTAGTGCACAACGCCATGGGGCAGGATCTTACCCGCCTCAATAGTGGCGGCAGCGGCCCGTTTGCCCGAGTCACCGTCGATGTGCCCCACTTTGCCAGGCTGGTAGAGACGGATCCGCGCCCCGAGCCGCTTCAGCGCGGCGAGCGGCTGTTCAACCTTGGTAACACAGCGTCCAACTCACGCTTCCCCATGGCGGGGGACAACTGGATGAGCTGCAACTCCTGCCATCTGGACGGGTTCAACTTCACCAACCGCTATCTGATGGCGGCCCATCGCCAGAAGAGCGGCGACAACGCCATAAACGGCCACGCCAACCTCACCAACATGGTGGCGGGGGATTTTGTCGGCGAATACCTGCGCATGACCCAGCAGACCCAGGGCGGCATGGGGCACGACCCCCGCGATGGGGCCGAGGCAGTTGACCCCGCGAGGCCCCAGCCGGAAGTGAAAGCGATGATGGAAGATCTGCACGCCTTCGTCACCGCCGATGGCAACCTCCCCTATCTCGCCAACTGGCTGCGGCTCGATGCCCCGCGCCCTGACCTTGACAATCAGCCCGCCAAGGCGCCGACCTCCCACCCCAGGGAGTGGCTCAACTCCGCCTCCTGCCAGAACTGCCACAGCCAAGCGTTCAAGGATTGGAGCGAGAGCAACCACCGGCTGATGGGCAACTCCCACCCCTACTACAAGGTGGTGCAGGCGCTGGCCCGCGAAACCGAGGGGGAAGCGTTCGGCCAGTGGTGCCAAGGCTGCCATATGCCCCAGCAGGTGATGACCGGCCAGATGGAACTGCCCAAGGGCTCCCACATGTTCGAGCAGGGCGGCGCCACGCTGATTGCCGCCCACAAGACGGGCGAGCCGGTGGTTGAGGAAGGTACCGGCTGTGTGCTCTGCCATCGCATCACCAAGCTCGAGGATGCGGGCGGTAACAGCGCCTTTACGGTGAATTTGAAAGACCGCGAGAGCTATGTGTTCGAGGATGCCCCGGGTGGCAGCCTCCAGCACTGGCTGGCGGAGCGGCAGATCAACGCCCGTCCGGCGGCCCACAAAGCCTCCTATCAGAAGGATTTCTACCGCGACGCGGCCCTGTGCAAGTCGTGCCACAACGAGTTTGCCCCGGGCACAGGTGCCAATATCGTCAACACCTGGGACGAGTGGGAAAAATCCAGCTTCGCGAACGCGGAGGATCCCGCCAAGCGGCGCACCTGTATCGACTGCCATATGAACCCGGAGCCGGGCAATGGCGGTGCGCCGGTGGCGGGCCAGTCCACCGAAAACGGCACCATGAAAGCGCGGCTCTATCGCCACAACTTTACCGGCGCCCAGCACCAACTGGTGGGGCTGCGCAATCCTGAACTCGAGCAGGAAAGTCTGGCCCTGCTGCGCTCCGGCGCTACCCTCTCCGCCCGTATCGAACAGACTGCCGATAGTCAGCGGTTGGTGGTGCGGGTCGCCAATACCGGCGCGGGCCATGCCCTGCCCACCGGGGTGGCCGATTTTCGTGAACTCTGGCTGGAGCTGACCGTCACCGACGCCAGCGGCAAGCTGGTGCTTGCCAGCGGCCAACCGGTGGATGGTGCTGTCCCTGAGGATGCGCGACTGTTCAGAAAAGTATTCGGCGATGCCGAGGGCAAGCCGGTGGGGCTCAAGTTCTGGCGCTACGCCAAGCTCTTGGAAGATACCCGCATTCCGGCCGATGGCTGGCGCGATGAAGCCTGGCCGCTACCCGCAGATGCCCAAGGGCCCTTCAAGGCCGATATCAAACTCAATTTCCGCACCTACCCCAAGTGGGTCAATGATGCGGTGCGCGCCGCCGAGCCGAGCTTGCCGGAGCCACCCATAGTGCAGCTAAATCGGTTGCAACTTGCCTTGCAGCCTCTCCCCGTCACGCCCGCTACGGAGCCTCAATCCTGATGTTTGCAAGTTTTCTCATTACCCTGCGCGAGGGGCTGGAAGCCTTCCTGCTGGTCGGCATCTGCCTCTCCTACCTCGCCAAGCTGGGGGCGAGCCGCTACAACAAATTCATCTATCTGGGGGTGGGGCTCGGCCTTATCGCCTCCCTGATCGTCGCCTTCCTGTTCCAGGTGGTGGTGAGCCAGTTCGAGAGCGAGCGTTACAACCACCTCTTGATGGCGGGGATCCTCATCTTCGCCACTCTGGTGCTCACCTATATGGCGATCTGGATGCAAAAGCAGGCAAAATCCCAGGTGGGGGCCATGACAGCGCGCATCGATGCGGCCATCGATGGCGGCAACCTGTTTGGTCTGGTGCTGCTCGCCTTCCTCGCGGTGATGCGCGAAGGGTTTGAAACCGTGCTCTTCTTCTCCGCCCTGCTCTATTCGGGGCAAGGGGTGGATCTGCAATCTGGCCTGATGGGCGCGCTGGCGGGGCTGCTGGTATCCATCGCGCTGGTATGGGGGCTGCTGCGCTCCACCCGCAAGGTGGCGCTGGCCCCCTTCTTCCGCTGGACTGGCCTGCTCATCATCATCATCGCCGCAGGCTTGCTCTCGTCTGCCGTCAACATGTTGCAGGCGGCAGATATCATCACCTTCTGGACCACGCCGGTGTTCGACATCAGCCACATTCTCGACGATCAGGGGGTATTTGGTACCTTCCTGCGCGCCCTGTTTGGCTACAATGCCTCACCCGCTGGCTTGCAGCTGCTGACCTGGGCCCTCTATCTGGCGATCTTCGTTACCCTCTGGCAGCGCAGCTATCGCCCGCAGGTAAGTGCCGCGACTGGCAAGGGCTGAGCCAACACGCCCTGTGGTAGCAAGGCTACGGGGTAACAACACCATTCGGGAGCCGCGCCTTGGCGCGGTTTCCTTATCTATCAAGCAGTTTCGGAATAGGTCATGAGCGATAACAACAAGAAAAGCATTGCAGTGCTGGGCGCTGGCCCCGCCGGTTTGATGGCGGCCTGGCGCCTGCGCTGCGCCGGTTTTGCAGTCACCCTGTTCGAGCAGGAGCCGGTGGTCGGCGGCATGTGTGCCACCCAGACCTTCCAGGGGCGCGATGGTGAGTATCGCTTCGACTACGGCGGCCACCGCTTTATCACCAAGAACCCCGAGCTGCTCGCCTTTATCGACGAGCTGATGGGGGACGATCTGCTCCACGCCGAGCGCAAGAGCGTGATCCGCTTTGGCGGGCGCACCTATGACTACCCATTGAACCTGCCCAACCTGCTCAAGACGGCTCCGTTGGCCCTGATGGCCGGGGCGGTGAAAGACTTGCTGCTGTTGCCATTTAGCAAGAAGCCGGACGATTTTACCAAGGCAAGCTTTGCCGAGTGGATCCAGAGCCACTTTGGTCGCACCCTCTACCGCCAGTTCTTCGAGGGCTACACCGGCAAACTGTGGGGCATCAACCCGGACAAGCTCTCCGCCGACTGGGCCGGTCAGCGCATCAGCCTGATCGATTTGAAAGACGTGGCGCGCCGTCTGCTGCCAAGACGCAACGGCAGTATCTCGGTACGCACCTATGCCCGCAAATACCGCTACCCCAAATACGGCTTCGGCCAGATCTTCACCACTCTGGGGGAGCGGCTGGTGGCCGAAGGGGTGGAGCTGAAAACCGGCGCCACCATCACCCGCCTTGAGCAGGCCGATGGCCGCATCGAACAGGTTTATTGGAAACAAGATGACGTTGAGCAGAGTGCCGCCTTCGATCAGGTGATCTCCACCCTGCCGCTGCCGCTCACCTGCCAGCATCTGGGCTTACCGTGCGATCTGCACTACCGGTCGCTTCGCTTCGTCAATATGCCGCTCAAACAGGAGAACCTGTCGGATAACACCTGGCAGTACCTCTCCGACCCCCATATTCTGGCCACCCGTCTGCAGGAGCCGCGCCGCCGCAGCCCCTTTATGGCGCCCCAGGGCCAGACCTCGGTGATGCTGGAGATCCCCTGCAATCCGGGGGATGCCACCTGGCAGGCACCGCTCTCTGATCTGCGCGGTCGGGTCACCGCTGATCTGGCGAGCCTTGGCGTCGATACCGCCAAGCTTGGCGATGAAACTTTTGAAGCCCGCAGCGAATACGCCTATCCGCTGATGGATCTCGGCTATCAGGCGCGCCGCAACGAAGCCATCAAGGCACTGATGCCCATCACCAACCTCATCATGACCGGCCGACAGGGGACATTCCGTTATATCTTCACCGACACCGCCATGGAGATGGGGATGATGGCTGCCGACATGGTGATCGACGGGGTGGACAGACGCCACGCCATCTTTAACCATCGCAACGAAAACACCGTGATCGAAACCCAGAGCGTGGCGTGAGGCTTGTCGGTGTCCAACAGGTAGACAGACGCCGCAACACCTTTAACCATCGCAACGAAAATACCGTGATTGAAACCCAGAGCGTGGCCTGAGTGCCGCGCCATTGGCATAAGTAAGGAGAACAGGATGACCATCCGCCCGGGTTTACTCGCCCTCACCCTGCTGCTGACCCTGAGCGGGCAGGCGCAGGCTTACTCCTACGCCGCCGCCGGCAAGGAGCCGCTGATCGACGCCCGCGAAGCGCTGCTTGGCGCCGCCACTGGCGGCAAGGATGCCAGCACCACCTTGAGCGAGATTGCCGACGAACTGACCTATCTGGAGCAGCACCACAAGGTGGAGCTGCAAGGGCCGCTGGCCGCCGCCATCAAAGCCAAAGACGCAGCAGCCACCGCGGCCCTGCTCAACCGCGCCTACAAGGCGGAGATCGAGCGCCGCCTCGAAGGGGCCTGCCAGAATCTTGGCGACTACCAGACCGCCAAGGTGCTGGTGGTCAAGAGCAAGCGCTTCCTCGATCTGATCCTCCCCTCCCTTAGCGAGGGGGATCGCAAGGCAGCGGAACAGGCGCTGGCCAAGGTGCTGGATGCCATCGGCAACCCGGGGGTATTCGGGGTGGGCGCCAAGCCCGCCGATGCCGCAGCCTTTAGCGATGCAGAAAAAGCGCTGATGGCCGTGCTGGCGCCGCTTTGATGGCCTCTCATTGATGATGACAGCCCCCCTCATCCCCAACCCTTCTCCCGCAAGGGGAGAAGGGGGGCGTCACCACGGCCGATTACGCTTCGCTAATCGACGCTACTTGCTGATCCTGCTGCAACTGGCCTGGCTTGGCTGGCTGCTGGCCTTCCCGGTGGCGCTCGATTCCGACGATGCCCTCAATTTCGCCCACGGGGTGACGCGCTTTAGCGTGCTGGAGTTCTCCCCCCACTTTCCGGGCTACCCCGCATTTATCTGGCTGGCGCGGCTCATCAATCTGCTGGTGGACGACCCGGCCCGTGCGGTGCAGTGGGCAAGCCTGTTGGGCACAGCCCTGCTGGCGCCGCTCGCCGCCTTGCTGGCGGTCAGATTGTGGCAACGGCCAAACCTGCTCGCCCCCGTCTGGCTGCTGGTATTGGCACTGCCGCTCACCCCGACGCTGGCGCTCTCCAGCCTCTCGGACGGGCCGGCGCTCGCCGCCTGGCTTGGAACGCTCTTGGCCTTGCAGCCGCGCAGAATTGCGCTGGCGGGTCTACTGCTAGGCCTCATGCTGGCGCTGCGACCCTCCTATTTTGTGTTGGCGCTGCTGCCCCTTTGGCTCGGGATGGCGCAGCAGGGCACCCGCATCAGGTTTGTGCTCCCCATCATGCTGGTGGGGCTTATCAGCCTGCTGTTTGTCTGGCAAGCCGATGGCTGGGCCTATTTCAGCGAGGGGCGCCGCTTTACCGACGGCCACTTTACCCTGTGGGGCAACACGGCGGCAGCCCATGGCGATCGACTGCTGAGCTGGGCGCGCACCTTCAACGATCAGCTCACCCCGCTTTGGCCCTTGGCTGTTGGGGCGCTGCTGGTACTGCCGCTTTGGCAAAGAGCAAAAAACCACCCTGCCGCCCTCTCCCCACTCTGGACACTCTACTGGCTCGCCCTGCTGCTCTGGACCCTGTTTGGCCAGAACCCTGACAATCCCCGCCATCTGACCCCCGTCACCCTGCTCGGTATTGTGCTGCTGGCAGGCTGGCTGCCACGTCGTGGCGAGTGGGTGGTCGCGGTGGCCGGATTGCTGCTGCTCGGCGCGACCTTCACCCTGCCCCGTCCGCCCGCCATGATGCAGGCGGCAAGGCTCGCAGAAAAAGCGTGTCCGGCATTGGTAACCCAGTGGGGCGTGCGGCTGCTGCGGGAGAACACGGCACTGCCGGTGACCGATGGCTGGTACAAGGGAGATGCGGCGCTGGCGCTCTCTCGGGGAGCCTGTCGCCTCAGTCGCCGCCCCATCGCTGCGAGCGAGATGCCCACTGCAGTGCGCCAGCACTGGTTTGCCCCGCGCTTTGCCGCCGAGCCCGGCCTCTGGCTCGCCATTCCCTCGCTGCAGACAACCCATGAGAAAGTGACAAAAAACACAGAAAGAACACAAAAAACCGCCAAGGCAACTAAAAAAGAGGGGAACAACTCGGGTACACTCACTGCGCATCCATAACAGACGAGTCTCCTTATGCGTGTAACCAGAGAGTGGCTGTGGGTTTTGTCGGTGCTGACCGGTGCCTGTGTCCTCCTGTTGCTGCCATTCTGGCTGCGCGGCGGTAGCCAAGGCCATGATCTGTTTCACCACCTGCTCTCCGGTCACTTCTTTGCCGTGCAACTGTGGCAAGGTGAGCTCTATCCGCGCTGGTTGATGGAGATGAACGGCGCCTTTGGCAGCCCGGTCTTTTTCTTCTATCCCCCCCTGCCCTACTATGTGAGCGCCCTGTTCGCCGGCCCTACCCCACTGGCCCACGAGGCGATGACGCCGCTGCTCTGGAGCAGCAGCGTGGCACTCTGGCTCTCCGGCCTGTTTGCCTATCTCTGGTTGCGCCCCTTTGCCGGCCACGGACGGGCGCTGGCGGCCAGTCTGCTCTATATGGCCCTGCCCTATCATCTGGCCATCGATATCTACGCCCGCTTTGCCCTGGCAGAGAGCTGGGCCTTCGTCTGGGCGCCGCTGGCACTGCTGGCTCAGGATCGCCTCTGCCGCGGCGCCCCCTTTGCGCTACTGCTGCTCGCACTGGCCGTCTCCATGCTGACGCTTTCCCATCTACCAAGCACCCTGCTCATTCTGGGCTTGCTCACCCTGCGCAGCCTGCTGCTGGTCTGGCGCTACAAGGGGAGCACAGCGCTTGTCAGTGTCCCTATCACCGCCTCCCCGCTTATCGGCACCCTGCTGGGCCAGCTCTGGGGGTTGGCGATGGCCAGCCTGTTGCTGCTGCCCGCTCTGCTGGATCAGGGGGGGATCTCCATGGAGCAGATGCGCACCGGCATGTTCGAATTTCAGCGCAACTTTCTCGATCGTTTGCCCCAAAGCCGTGATGACTGGCGCTTTCGCGGCCATCTCACCTGGCTGACGCTGCTCACCCTGGCTCTGCTACTGGTAGCTTGGGCGGCTGCCCGCGAGCCGCGCCATCCCGAGTTGCTGCTCTGGGGGGTCATTGGCACCCTGAGCTTTCTGATGATGCTGCCACCAAGCGAGCCCCTGTGGCGCCTGCTCACTCCGTTGCAACTGGTGCAATTTCCCTGGCGCCTAAATCTGCTGCTGGTCATCGCTACCGTCGCCGTGGTGGCGCTGGGTACCCCCACCTATCGCCCGTGGCAGTGGGTCTGGTGGCTACTGCTTGCCCTCACCCTGCTCTCGCAGGGACTCTATGTACGCGAGGCGCCGCTCACCCAGGCTCCCGTAAAGAGTCAGCTCGACGGGGAGTTCGACAGCAAGCGCAGCGCCCGCGAATACCGACCAAAGCAGGTGCCACGCGGCATGTTTGCCCCCACCCTGCTGGCCTGGAAAGAGGAATTCCAGCCCGCCATCACCAGCGACCATCAGGGGGTGAACTGGCAGATCCAGCGCTGGCAGCCGCGTCATATCGAATTGACGGTGGATGCCCCGGCACCCGCCAAGCTGGTCCTGCACCAGTTTGATTACCCGGGCTGGCAGGCAAGGCTCGACCAGCGCCTGCCGCTGAGCGTCAGCAGCACCCGCAACGGCCTGGTGCAGGTCTGGGTGCCTGCCGGACAACACAGCCTCACCTTTACCCTCACCGCCCGCTGGCCGGAGCGGCTCGGGTACGCCATCTCGTCGCTGGCCTGGCTGCTCTGGCTGGGGGGGGTGATCCGCGCAGCGCGCCCGCATGACCGCAAGCGTGATTCCCAAGGTGCCTGAGCGGCCGGGCACCTCCCCCTTTTGAGGGGGCAGGAACGTCATGCCGAGCGGGGGCAAACCTGATAGACTCGCCCTTCTCCCTTTTTCAACCAAGGTTCACCAGCGGATACCCTATGCCCCAATCGCCAACAGCTCAGGCTGCCGCCCTCTCCCCCCGTTTCCTGTTTATCCTGCTGGGCGCCCTGGCGGGTTTGACCCCGCTGGCGGTGGATATGTATCTGCCCGCCATTCCGGCCATCGCCCGGGATCTGGCCACCAGCATCGACGGCGCCCAGCTCACCATCAGCGCCTTTCTGGGCGGCTTTGCCATCGGCCAACTCTTCTACGGCCCGCTGGCCGACAGCTATGGCCGCAAGCCGGTGATCCTGGCGGGGCTGGTGATGTTTGCCATCGCCTCGGTGGGCTGCGCCATGGCGGACTCCCTGCCCGAATTGCTGGCCTATCGGATGTTGCAGGCGGCAGGCGGCGCGGCGGGTTCTGTGGTGGTCAATGCCCTGCTGCGCGATCTGTTCGAGAAGGATGCATTTTCTCGCGCCATGTCGTTCGTCATTCTGGTGATGACGCTCGCGCCGCTGGTAGCGCCGGTGGTGGGCGGCTATATCAGTGCCCACGCCGACTGGCGGGTGATCTTCTGGCTGCTGGTGGGGATCAGCCTGCTGATCTGTCTGGTGATGCAGTGGAAAATTCAGGAAACCCTGAAACCGGAGCACCGTCAGCCGCTCAAGATCGGCCAGATCCTCAAGAACTACTGGGGGGTGCTCTCCCATCGCGGCGCCATGGGTTATGTGCTGTGCGGCTCCCTCTCCAGCTCCGGCATGTTCGCTTTCTTAAGCGGATCCCCTTACGTCTATATCGAGTATTTCAAGGTGCCGACCGAGCACTACGGCTGGCTGTTTGGCCTCAATATTCTGCTGATGATGGTGGTCACCTTCGTCAACAGCCGACTGGTGAAAGGGGTGGGCGCCGAGCGGATGCTGCAATATGGTCTGCTGGTGCTGCCCTGCGCGGGCGCCCTGCTGGTCTATAACGCCTGGAGCCAGACCGGCGGCCTGTGGGGTATCGTCATTCCGGTGGTACTGTTTGTCGGCCATATCAGTCTGGTGGGCGCCAACGCCATGACCGGCCTGATGGGCCACTTCCCGCAATCTGCGGGCACTGCATCGGCACTGGCGGGCACCCTGCGCTTTGGCATCGGCGCCCTGGTCGGCATTCTGGTCAACCTCAATCCGCCCCACTCGCCACTGCCGATGGCCATCGCCATCGCCTGCTGCGGCGTAGGCTCCACCCTGAGTTACTGGCTGCTGACCGGCAAGCGAGGCGATTGATCCCCCTCCCTCCTGTCAGGAAAACGAAAGAGGCTTCCGTCAACGGAAGCCTCTTTTCGTACTGGCGCCCAGACGTTCAGAACTGGGCACTGTTGAGCCAGAGGTGCGCCCCTATGCTCACCAGATAACCGAGCAAGATGGCTGGCAGCCACTTCAGGTGGCCAAAAAAGGTATACATGCCGTGGGCCTGTCCCATCAGGGCCACCCCGGCCGCAGAGCCGATGGAGAGCAGGCTGCCACCCACTCCGGCGGTCAGGGTCACCAGCAGCCACTGCCCCAGCGCCATGTCCGGGTTCATCGACAGCACGGCAAACATCACAGGAATGTTGTCGATGACGGAGGACAAGACCCCGATAAAAACGTTGGCCATGGTGGGATCCGTACCGTCATACAACCAGTGTGATACCAGCTCCAGATACCCCATAAAGCCCAGCCCACCGACACACATCACCACCCCGTAGAAGAAGAGCAGGGTATCCCACTCCGCCTTGGCCACCTTGTTGAACACGTCAAATGGCACCACAGAACCCAGACTGCGCAACCGCACCTCATCGCCATTGCGTTCATAGAGCGCACGCTTGCGGGCAAGGGATCGCGGCAGCGATTTGCGCAGATAAAACCCGAAAAACTGCAGATAACCGAGCCCCAGCATCATGCCCAGTACGGGTGGCAGATGGAGGAAACTGTGGCATAGCACCGCCGTGATGATGGTCAGCAAGAACAGCGCGACGATGCGGCGGGCCCCCCGCTTGAGATCGACCACCTCGTTATCAGCCTCCGGCACATGACGCGGCACCATCAGGCTCATCAGGATGGCCGGGACCAGAAAATTGAGCAGAGAGGGAATAAGCAGGGTGAAGAACTGGCCAAATTGCACCTTGCCCGCCTGCCACACCATCAGGGTGGTGATATCGCCAAAGGGACTGAACGCCCCTCCGGCGTTGGCGGCGATCACTATGTTGATGCAGGCAAGATTGACAAAACGCCGATCACCGTTGGCCACCTTCAACACCACGGCGCACATCAAGAGCGCTGTGGTCAGGTTGTCTGCCACTGGCGAGATACAAAAAGCAAGCCCGCCGGTCAACCAGAACAGGGTGCGTAAGTGAAAGCCGGATCGCACCAGCCAGGCGCGCAGGGCATCGAACAGCCGCCGATCCTCCATGGCGTTGATATAGGTCATCGCCACCAGCAGGAACAGCATCAGCTCGGCATATTCCAGCAAGGTATGGCGGAAGGCCTGCTCGGCGACAGGGCTCATCCCCTGCTGTGCATAGGCGATACCGATCAGGATCCAGATCACCCCGGCGGCCACCAGCACGGGTTTGGACTTGCGCAGTTGCAGATACTCTTCAGCCATCACCAGGGCGTAGGCCAACACAAACAATCCGACACAAAAAAGTCCGACTGAAGAGGATGTCAACAGAACAGGGCCACTACTGGCATGGGCGGAAGGGATAAACAGGGACAGCAGCAAAATAACAGGGGTGAGCGCAGACATGGTCTCTTCCTTTTAGAACCGTCTGGCAATCATGCTAGCACCTGGATGAAAAGAAAAATTCATCCAGGTCAATTAACGCTTAATTGGTTTGCTGTCGAAACGCGGGATTATTTCTTGCCGAAACCCGACCGCTTGAGGGTATAGCCTGCGCTGTTTTGCCAGGCATCCAGACCGCTGCGGTTATTGCCCGCCACCAGACTGGCGGCCAGACTCGGGCTGTTGAACAGCTGATCGGCGGTAAAGACAAAGCCGCCCTGACTGCGGGGCACTATGACCCCCTTCTCCAGCAGTTCGTGACGCAGCTCGATCACCGCTTCGCGCAGAGAGGCTGCATCCTCGCCATTGGCAGTGGAACCGGCCAGCACCATAAAGCCCGGATTTTGCCGCTTGCCCACCGGATAACCGTGGGCCTCGGCCCCTTTGCCGTTGAAGTGGTAGAGCTCGCGCTCCCCCGGCCGGTTGTCGGAGAGTGCCTTTTGCAGGGTCATCAGCTCGTTGTAGATCTCGATGGGGACGACGGCAGCCTGCTTGTTGCCCTTGCTATCGATGATAAAACTGACTTGCTTGTGTAACATCCTTGCTCATCCTGTGACCCATGGAAGCCCCTATTCTAACCACCTCGGGCAAGCGGGATCCAGCGAGGATCCACTGCTCTTTTGCCGCCTTGATCACTAACTGGCACTCTTGATCAACCGTAAGGGGTGTTGATCAATGCTGGCCGTGCTAGCGTACCAAGCATGATGAAAGCCATTGACCATCAAACGGTTATCCCATGCTGACCCTGCGCAACCTCTGCAAGAGCTTCGATAACGGCAGTGAACGACTGCCGCTGTTCCACCATCTCGATCTCGCCCTCCCCGCTGGCGAGATCACCCTGCTGCTGGGCCAAAGCGGCTGCGGCAAATCCACCCTGCTTAATCTGATCGCCGGGCTGATTGCACCGGACGAAGGGGAGATCTGGCTGGGGGAGACCCGGATCGACACCCGATCCCCCGACGAGCGGGCGCGCCTGCGGGGCCGCCATTTCGGCATCGTCTATCAGGATTTCAACCTGCTGCCGACCCTGACGGTGGCCGAGAATCTGGCCCTGCCGCTGGCCATCAACGGGCTGCCACCGGATGAGACAAAGATTGACCAGTTGCTGCACCGGCTCGATATGAGCCACAAGCGCCATGCCTGGCCGGAGCAGCTCTCCGGCGGTCAGCGACAGCGGGTGGCGCTGGCCCGCGCCCTTATCCATCAACCCCAGTGGCTGCTCGCTGACGAACCCACCGGCAGCCTCGATGAGCACAATGCCGAACAGGTGATGGCGTTGATGGTGGCGGCAGTGCGGGACACAGGCGCAGGCTTGCTGCTGGTGAGCCACAACCCCGCCTATGCCGAGCTGGCCGACAGGGTGCTGCGCCTCGAAGGGGGTCAACTTATCGAGCTCAAGGGGCCCCGTCATGACTAAACGGCGACTGCGTCTGTCGGGGGCTCGCTGATGCTGCCACTCAAAGCGCTGCTGCGTCTCTATCGCAGCCACCCCTGGTTGCTGCTGATGAGTCTGGCCGGGCTGGTATTGGGGGTATCGCTGGTGGTGGCCATCGAGCTGCTCAATCACAGTGCCCGCACCAATTTTGTCGCCG
This sequence comes from Aeromonas sp. R4-2, assembly GCF_040908295.1. Taxonomy (NCBI): domain Bacteria; kingdom Pseudomonadati; phylum Pseudomonadota; class Gammaproteobacteria; order Aeromonadales; family Aeromonadaceae; genus Aeromonas; species Aeromonas sp. R4-2. The sequence goes on from NZ_JBFODL010000004.1 coordinate 18,904, forward strand.
CCCGCAGCCAGCTGGCAGGGGAAGCCAACTACCGGCTGGCCCCCACTGGCGGGCTGGATGAGCAGCTTTACGTGCAGTTGGTCACCAGCCAGCCCGCCCTCGATGCCATGCCCCAGCTCCATGGCTGGCTCAAAGATGAGCAGGGGCGCAGCTTTCAACTGCTGGGAATGGATCTCTTCAACCCCGGCCCGCTGCGCCAGCTGTTTGGCGCCCAACCCGCAAGCGAGCCCGCCTTTTCCTTGAACCGTGCCGACAGCATCTGGCTGGCGGCCCCCGAAGCGGAGCGCCTTGGCTGGCAAGCGGGCCAGAGCCGCCGCTTTGTATTGGGCGGCAGCGATGGCGTCAGCGCCCGCCCCCTGATCCTGACGCTGGCGGGCACCTTCGAGCCGGGCGCCGTGCCCATGGAGCGACTGCTGATAACCGACATCGGCCTCGCCCAGCCCTTGCTGGGCAAAGCGGGTCGGCTCGATCGCATCGTCTTCAAGCTAAGCGAATCAGAAGCTCGCACCCTGCAGGCCACCCTGCAAACCGATTACCCGAACCGGCCCTTGTGGCTTGAGCCCATCAGCCCGGCGCTCGATGCCAGCCAGCTTGGCGATGCGCTGGCCCTTAACCTGACGGCGCTGTCATTGCTCGCCATGGCGGTAGGATTGTTTCTGGTGTTCAACGCCCAGCGCTTCGTGCAGAGCGTGCGTCGCCCCCAGCTGGCCCAGTTGATCATTCTGGGAATGGGGCCGAGTCGGATGCTCCGCTGGCTCATTCTGGAGCTGCTTATTCTCGCCACCATCGGCACCCTGCTCGGGGTGCTGCTCGGCAGCCTGTTGGCCCTCGCCCTGATGGGACAACTGACCCAGGCGCTGGCCGATCTCTATGGGCCCAACCCCATCGATCTTCTTCGCCTCTCCCCTGTGAGCCTGCTCAAGGCACTGTTGATCGGGCTGTTCGGCACGCTGGCCGCCAACCTGCCCGGCTGGTGGCAACTGCTGCGCCAATCCCCCCTCGAACTGCGCGCCGGCAGCAGCCGTCCCCCCGCTCACCCGTGGCGACGGCGCGTGCTGGCCATCGCCATCTTGCTGCTGTGCGTCCTCTGCCTGTGGCTGCCACAAACCGGTTTGACCGGCTCCCTCTTTATCGCCGGCGGCTGGCTGCTGGCCATGGCGCTCTGGCTGCCCGATGCCCTGCGCGGCCTGCTTGGCTGGTTGAGACGGCGCGCGGGCGGCCCCCTCACCGCCCGGCTCGGGGTGGCCGAGACTCTCTATCACCTCGATCGCACCGCCATCGCTGTGATGGCGTTGCAGCTGGCCATCGCGGCGGCCATCGGCATCGGGGTCATGGTGTCGAGTTTTCGCTCCAGCGTGGAGATCTGGCTCGGCCAGCGTCTGGCCGCCGATCTCTATGTCACCGCCCCCAAGGGGGTGGCGGGCAACAAGGACACTTTGAGCGACACAACCCTTAAGACCCTGCTCGCCAATCCGCTGGTAAGCGCCGCCTCGCGCCGCTCGGTTCACCCAGCCCGCTGGCAGGGGCAGCCCATCGAGTGGGCGCAGATGGACTTGATCCCCCAGCTTAAAGCGGCCTATCCGCTGCTGGCCGGACGCTGGCCGACCCGCCCAGACGAAGTGCTGGCGAGCGAGCCGCTGACGGTGCGCCTCGGGGTCAAGGTGGGCCAGACATTGGCGATCAGCGGCGAGCAGGGGCCAAGGCAGTTCACCGTCACCGGCGTCTATCAGGATTACGGCAGCGACAAGGGGCAGATCCTGCACGCCTTCGAGGCTGGGGCGGTGCAATCCCTCGCCCTCTTTGGCAACCATCCCGAGCAGCTGGCCGACCACCTGCGCGAGCGCTTTGGCGAGCAGCTCAATCTGCTCTCCGCCCCCGCCATTCACAGCGCGGCCCTCAAGGTGTTTGACCAGACCTTTGTGGTGACCGAGCTATTGAAACTGCTGATCCTCGGCATCGCCTTTGTCGGCATAGGCTCGGCCTTTATGGTGCTGGGGCTGGCGCGCCGTGGCGAGCTGCAGATCTTGCAGAGTCTGGGCTTGAGCCCCCGCCACTGCCGCCAGCTGCTGGTGTGGCAAGGGGCTGGATTGGGGCTGCTTACCGCCCTGCTGGCTCTGCCGGTGGGGTATGGCCTCGCCTGGGTGCTGATCGAGGTGGTCAACCCTCGCGCCTTTGGCTGGCGCCTCGCCTTCGAGGCCGCCCCCCTTCATGCGGTCACCGCCCTGTTGCTGGCGCCGGTCTGTGGCGCACTGGCATCCTGGTATGCAGCAAGGAGAGTGGTATGAGCCAACAACCGCGAGATACGCCAGCATGCTGGCTCTCACACCTGATACGCGGCGCACTGGCATCCTGGTATGCGGCAAGGAGAGTGGTATGAAACAGATCAAAGGGTGGCCGCTGGCGCTGGGTATGCTCTGGACGCTCTATAGCGGAGCTATCGCTGCCAGCGATCTGGGCGCCCTGCTCGGCGGCGGCAACGACAGCTTTAAAAAGGTGCTGCCGGGGCAAACCATCACACTGCCGGAGGATCACGCCGCTCACCCCGATTACCGCTCCGAGTGGTGGTATCTCACCGGCAATCTCAAGGATGAGCAGGGGCGCGAATATGGCATGCAGTGGACCCTGTTTCGCCAAGGGATCGAGCAAGAACTCCGCACCGGCAACCCCTGGCTCACGCCCCAACTCTGGCTGGCCCAGTTTGCCATCACGGATCTCGACCGTGGCAGCCACCAGCAAGATGAACGGGCCAGTCGGCAGGGGCCGGGACTGGCGGGGGCCAGCGGCGGTCAATATTGGCTCAGGGAGTGGCGGCTTGCCTCGCAAGGGGCAGCGCTGTTCCCCGCAACCCTCAAGGTACAGAGCAAGATTGGCGAGCTGAACCTCACCGTCACTGCCGCCAAGCCGCTAGTGCTGCAAGGCAAGGCCGGTTACAGCGAGAAGAGCCCGGGCAACGCCTCCTTTTACTACTCCTACCCGCGCCTGCAGCTGAGCGGCACCCTGACTCGTGATGGTGAGACCCGCACCGTCACCGGCCAAGGCTGGTTTGATCACGAGTGGAGCAGCTCGGTATTGGCCGAATGGCAATCGGGTTGGGACTGGTTTTCCCTGCAACTGGCCGATGGCCGCGAACTGATGCTGTTTCGCCTGCGCACCAAGCCGGGCCGCGCAGAGCCTGAGAACCGCTACGGCATCCTGATTGAGCGGGACGGCAGCAGCCGGGTGCTCGCCCCCGACGCGATTCGCCTTACCCCGGGCAACACCTGGCGCGGCCCCAAGGGGCAGGATTACCCCGTTGAGTGGCAGCTAAATGCCGCCGGAATGAACCTCACCATCAAAGCTCGTCAGCCCAATCAGGCCATGACAGGTCGCTTTGAATACTGGGAGGGGGCGGTCTCTGTCTCGGGGGATGCCAAGGGGGTCGGCTATCTGGAGATGACCGGCTACTGAACCCCCTCGACAAACGTGGCAGGTCTGCTCGATGACCCGAAACCCATAGCCCTTATAACAGGGCATCACAGTGATATTGCCCAGACACTTCTGTCAGTTGGCGCCAGTAGCCAAGGATGCCTTATCTGTTTATTTATCAAACACCCTCACCCACTCACCCCGCTGCCAACTTGGCTCAAGCCTGATCCCAGTCAAAAAACCTTTCAAAATCCGAGCGATAACTAACTTTTTGCTCACTTTAATTGGTCGGTGTTTGATACCTTACTCATCCGGCCCTCACAGCCCCAAAAGCAGCCGAGGTCAGCCCATGATTTACCCATTTTCAATCTGGTTAAAAGCAGCACTCGGGGAGCTGTAACCCCGTGCGGTAGCTATCTTTTTTAAAAAAATATATACACAAATAAACTAGGTTTATAAATAGCCTATATATTATCCACATATGGTAACTAACGTGATAATACTATGGAACTAAGACTAATCCCTGCAAGTATAATATTCACTGGTTCATATTTACCTTTGAGCATGATTCTTTTATCTCAAGATTTTAAATATGATATGATGAAAACCAACTTTTGTTCGCAACCCATCACTCAGATTAGCAAGTGTGAAATCCCATTTTCTAACCCAACTTTATCAATCGGTTTTTTCCTCATATGTTTAATTTGCTTCATCATAACGGTTATCACGTTAAAGATTAAAACTCCATCACAAAAAATTCTAATTAAAGAAGTAAAGCACATACCAACTGATCTAATGAACTATGTATTACCGTACATCGTCTCTTTCATGAGCATTCAATATTCAGAGACAAGTAAGTTTATTGGATTTCTTATATTCCTTATCTGGCTTTTCTGGTTATCATACAAGTCAGGCCAAATAATACTCAACCCAATACTGATTGCACTTGGATGGAAGCTATACGAAGTAAAATACAGCTTCATAGGTAGTTCTAACGACTTAGTAGGTAAGGCCCTAGGGTGTGTAGAATTTGAAACAAATAAGATCAGTGAAATAGAAACAATTCAAGACATAATTATCAAAAAGGTATAGCCCGTGGCAAATATTAATGATTTTCATAGTTTTGACATTCAAAACTCTCAAGTCAATTTATGGGTTTTCAAAAAATCAACTACTGGACAGCCCCCTCAAATAAAACTCAGTAGTTACTGGGTTAGTTTAAGCGACAATGTTATCACCAAATTAAAAGATACAGCTAATATTTGTCGCCAGGCCATCACTGAAACTATAGAATATAGTTTGCTGGCTCAAAACAATGAGGGCAGCGCTTTACGAATTCCGACTATCGAAACACATGCGGATATAATTATCTCAGAGTCGTTGGATCAAACACCAGCAAAGCAAGTTACAAACATTAAAAAAATGCAAAATGCAGCTTTTTATGCAGTAAAGTTTTCTTGTCCGACCGGCAATCTCTACTGTGTAAAGAAATCTGATGACAGCTGGAAAACAAAGAAACGCAGTGGAGCAATTAACACCCTTTTCAGGTCTAATATTTTAGAAATTGATGATTCGCCAACTTTTAATTTGGCAAAAAACTTTGACTTTTTCATTTGTAACGACCATCTTTTTATCTCTAATAAACGTCATTTTGAGTCTATAGTTAATTACAAGGCTGCGCATACAGCTGATTTTTCAGACCTACTTTCAGAGTCGACATTTAGTGATATTTTCACTAGCGTGGATATATTAAAAACATACGTCGGAAATAATGCTATTCAACTTCGCCGGGCATCTGCAATTCGACAAAAACAAAACTATTTAGACCCTGTTTTTATGAATAATCTAAGGGCGGAATATTCAAACTTCGGATTGAACATAAATATTGATAGTAACGGCAAAATTACACCGACTATCGAAACATGCCCCGATATATTTAAAGCCTTACTCGACCACAGATTAAAATCTCACTTTTCAGGTAGAATTTACGATGTCCAGAGCACGGAAAGCATAACTACATCTCCCTAGAAAAGTAATCATTATTAAATTGATAAGTTATTACTGATGACAAGTGAAATTTCAACATTTTTATAAGTATATGATAAAGGCATCATAAAGCAATTACTGTCGTCATTGGAATGATGTATACATTGGCTAACATCTAGTTTAGAAGCAGTGTATACCCACCTATTTATTATCAACGACTGAACAATTACTTACCCATTTATATATCACATAACAACATTTGGAAAAATATGTCCACTACTACATTTTTTGAAGATGATTTTTATCCTGCTAATGACGACGGCCGAGCAGATAAATCCAAACCACAAACAAGTCTAGAACTATTTCGTACAAATTACTTTGGTGACGATCAAATATTTCTAAGAATAGAACTCCAAGAAGGTCATAAAAATACAATCCATTTAACTAAACAACAAGCCAAAGAATTGGCTGAAGCATTATTGAATGTAGTTTCATATATTGGTTATGATAATCGATAGTTAGATAAAAAAACAAATAGCACCTTGATTTTTTATCATAAAATAAGTCCCCAGTACAATTCACACCTTTGGGGACTTATTTAGTCTGCCCCCCAAGGAATCATAGAAATAGATTATTTCTTCACACCCAGCGATTGAATAAACGCCAGCGTACGACGATTAAACTGCTCCGGCTGCTCCACATTGCAGACATGCCCACACTGTTCGATCACCGCCAGTGAGGAGCTGGCATCGCGGGCCACCTGTTCGCGCACTGGCGCCAGAAACATATGATCCTCCTCCCCCATCACATAGAGGGTGGGAATGGGCAGGGAGCGTTCGCGAAAATAACGCATCAGCGGGTTAACCTCGGTGGCGAGGCGGAACCAGCGTTTGAACTCCTTCTGGCAGAGCTTGCGGGCTTCGCGCACAAAGAGGTTGCGTGACTCCTGATGGTGCTGGCGCGGCATGATGATGAAGGCAAACAGCCGGTAGAGCCACATATAGGGCAGGAAGTGCTGGCCGAGTCGGCCCAGCTGCACAAGCACCCGCGAGCGGATATCGAGCCGCAAAATGGCGCCCCCCAGTACCATGCTTTTTACCCGCTCCGGGCAGAGCTCGGCCAGATGGCGAATAAGGATGGTGCCAAGGGAGATGCCGACAAAGTGGGCACGGCGGATATCGAGATGATCGAGCAGCCGAACGATATCTTCGGTCACTTCCCGAAAGCTGTAGTGACCCTTGACCACCTGTTGCAGCTGGTGGGACTGGCCGTGGCCGCGCAAGTCCAGCAGCAGCACATTGAAGTGCTCGCGATAGGCGCGCAGCTGCTTGAACCAGATGGAGGAGCTGCCACCGGCGCCGTGGACAAACACCACCCAATCCCGCTCGGGACCCAGTTCGAAAGTCTTGTGATACAACATCCAATAGGCTCCCTTGGTGATGGGGGGTATACTCGGCTGCGCGCATATTAACAGAACAGGCCCGCCGATAGATATGCGCCTGACATGACCCGGATCACCCCTTGCGCGAGAACTTTCCATGGATTTGACCCGTTTGCGCCACTTTCTGCTGACCCTGCCGGGCGCCACCGAAGATACCCCGTTTGGCCCGGAGATCCTGGTCTACCGCATCGCGGGCAAGATGTTCGCGCTGGTGGATTGGCAGGCCGAGCCGCTCACCATCAACCTCAAATGCGAGCCTGAACTGGCGTTGCTGCTGCGCGAGATCCACCCCGAGGTCAAACCGGGCTGGCATATGAACAAGTTACATTGTCAATAATACGCGAGAAGGATCTCACCTCTCGAATCATTCGCCATTTAGAGGAAAATAGTGTAGAAAGTGCGACACTGTCTATCCATACAGGTTTCTTAGTTCGATGCCAAATCGTCACCAGTCCACATCAATCTCAGCCGAATCACTATCCAATCGAGTCGATGATATCCGACTTAAAGCGAATCCCCTACTCGACGAGTCTACTAGAGGAGAGAAAGGGCAGTTCATGACCCCTGCCTCCGTGGCTCGTCTTCTGGCATCGATGTTTTCTAACCTAGATGGTGAGCTACACGTCTTAGACGCTGGAGCTGGCGTCGGCTCACTTAGTGCCGCGCTGATCGAACGTGCTATCGAAAAATTTCAACCGTCTTCAATTACCACACATGCTTGGGAAATTGAAGACGTTTTAGTTGAACATCAAAAGCTTTCTATCTCTGAATGTGCTAGTGATTGTCAAAATCAAAACGTAGAACTGGATTGGCTAATTCATAAAGAAGACTTTATCTCTGCTGCGGTGAGCATAATCAATGCAAGATCACGAGGACAGGATACGCCTAAATTTAACAAAGCGATCCTCAACCCCCCGTACCTCAAAATTGCTGCAAATAGTGACGAAAGAGCGGCATTGCGAAATGTTGGTGTTGAGACAGGAAATCTCTACTCATGCTTTGTGAGCTTGGCATTAATGCTTTTGGACGATGGTGGAGAGCTGGTTGCGATTACGCCAAGAAGTTTTTGTAATGGCCCATACTTTAAAGATTTCAGGCGAGTGCTTTTAGATGGCAACGCACTTTGCAAAATTCACGTCTTTGACAGCAGAAACAAAGCATTCAAAGGTGATAAAGTTCTTCAAGAAAATGTGATTTTTCACATTAAAAAAGGTCAACCGCAACAGAGCGTTGATATCTCGTCAAGTTCTTGTGCTGATGATGATAACATTAGAGTCAGAACCGCTTCTTTTGATGAAGTTGTACAGCCAGAGAACCCTGAACGGTTCATTCATATCGTGACAAGCGATGATGAAGCTGAAATAGCGAAGTTCATCGGTAACATGCCATGTTCATTGGATGACCTTGAAATACAAGTAAGCACAGGTAAGGTTGTAGATTTCAGAACTAAAGAAAACCTTAGAATGGAATTGGACAGTGATTCAGTACCATTGATCTACCCTATGCACTTCAATAACTCAGCGATCGAATTCCCGATTTCTGATAGTAAAAAGCCAAATGCTATCGCTTTAAATGATTCAACTATGTCTCTGATGGTTCCCAATGGGACATATGTTTTAACAAAACGCCTTACAGCTAAAGAAGAAAATAGAAGAGTCGTTGCATCCTTATATACAGATAAGATCGCAAAAACTGCCTATGTCGGATTTGAAAATAAAACAAACTATTTTCATAAAGGTGGAAATCCTTTAGATACTAACTTAGCGAAAGGCCTACTTGCATATCTGAATAGCGGTGTTGTAGATCAATACTTTAGACAATTCAATGGCCATACCCAAGTAAACGCTACCGATCTAAGAAGCCTGCGTTACCCAAGTTGTGAGACATTGATAACTATGGGTGCATCTTTAATTGAAGGCAGTTCTCAGAACTTCGATGACCTTTTAGAAAAAAGCATGTAAAAAAAGCGGCTTCTAGCCGCTTTTTTTTACCCTCCTATGAAGATGTTTTTTGAAGCATCTTCGAGAATCCAAAGATATGATCCGACAGCGAGGTTTTTATTTTTACTCTGTCTTTCATATACCTTTTTCCATGTAGGATAAGTAGTAGTGAAACCTATAGAAGACTTTTTATTTCTGACAGCAAAGGCCTTTAGCGATTCCATTTTATGAAGATCAACTTCGCCATCGCTTGTAACTGCCTCGATTACCCATAAAGAATCATCTTCTGGCTTCCATAACAAAACATCAGGCATAGAATCCTCTAACGTGATCGCTAAACCTGCTTTCTCTAACGTCTCAAGCTGTTCCTGAGAGATCCGATCTCCATCGCCGTCATCTATGTATACAACCTGATATCCTCGAAGGAAACGCTTTGCATAGACGCGGTAACTAGCTTCAATCAAGTTACTGTGATCAGTTTGAAAACCATCACCAACTTGCTCTGCTTGAAAGGCTAAACGCTCACGACACTTATCTTCACTTACCCATTCATCTAACTTACGCTGCCACTCTCCATCGCTAGACTTTAAGATATCAATGAAGTCATCGGCCAACCGATAACCACACGCGCTAGACTTCGGCTTATGTCCATATTGAAAAGACTTCAAAGCAGATTCATAAGTCACTTTTTGGACTGCACCAATCTGCCATAGGGGTTTGAGCCAATAATCTCTCCCCTCACGATCTAACTTAATATCGCGCCCACGCTGCAAGATACCGATATGAGCACCGATTTGTGCCGTCGTTGCACCATCTCTAAACTTATAACCTTGTTTCGCTGCTGACTTAGACCAATGAGGTTCGTCACATAACATGGCAAAAACAGCGTCAATAATATTTTCTTTACCTTGGTCTATTCGAGCCAAAACAGATAGAATTTTTTGCTTTGTGACCCCGTCGTAGTGTTCCGGTAAGACAGGCACTCCGGCCTCTAATGCAGCTTTTTTTCTCTCAATAGCGTACTGATCGATATTCACAGAGATCCTCATCACAGCTTGAAAGCATCAGATGAGGATGCCAGAAAGATGGAAGTCCGTCCAGAAACGTATCTTTCAGAAATGAGGCATTGATAGATTATGACCCATAAGGTGAGACAGTTGTCTCGACTACACGATCACGGCCTCTTTCATCGTCCCAGATCAACTTGATTGTAACAGCAGATGGTGCTCCCATTGATGTTGCAACGAGCAGATCAAAGTTCCCACCTGGGTGGATTACATCTAGAGGCAATGCATCATCTATGATCGAAAACTCCCTCACAGTAGGACACGTTAACCTAATATTTTTAGCTGCTGATTTACCTTTATTATAGATCTTCAAACGATGTCCGTTGCCTATTTTGACAACACGAGCATTAAGATCTGCACTGATAGCACTAACAGCGTCATCCTTTTCTTTTCGCAATAAAAGTTTGTTCAAATGATCTGTGGTATTGGCAAATTCATTCTGGCGTCGATTAAACTCAATGGTCTTGTATATCGAGTATGCAGAAAGAATTAATGCTAAAAGAGCGATAGCATCAGTAAGTGACATTATTTAAATCCTTTTAATATTTTTTTGAAATCTTTTTCTATATCAGCAAGAAGCTCTTTTTTAAGGTCTTCGACCATTGCCTCAGTAGACTCCGTATTTTGAGATATCAGTGATTCTTTATCAAACTCAGCTTGACAGTCGGAGCAACTATAACGGCTATCCGATATCGTCGCGAACTGAGAGTTTCCACACACTGGGCAGAGTAATGTAACTTGTCTCGAATAGTCATTTTTCATAGTTATCTCGCTTTATTAAACAGATTTTTTCATTTTCAATGCAAACAGTTCATTTATTTCTTTCTTTTTAGTAAGCTGCTTTTCTGTTAACTTGCGCTTATTCATGACATCCAAGTAAAAGTCTTTTTCCCATTCAGTGATCCAGCGCTTTGAGTAACCATGTTCAATAGCCACCTCATTAAGTGACTTAGTTGAATCTTTCCGCACACGTTTTACAGCCTGAAAAATCTTGTCTGAAGGTAGTTCCATGAACTTCTTCACACAACAGTTTCCAACATCTGCACAAATGCCATTGATCTTATTTTTGATAGAGCAAATTTCAATAATAGGGAAATGACCACATAGACAAGTCATGGGCTCGTCTACTTCGTATACTTGGTCAAGAGACCATTCCTGCTTTGCAGAAGCCCACTGATTTGCGACCGAAAGCTCAATTATCGCCTTCGTTAATTTATACTCAGACATTTCTGACCTCAACAAGATGGGGCTCTAAAGAGCCCCTTTTCAATCAACGATCTTTATCGCTCTGCGAAACGATAGACCCAGCAAAGGTCTTAGTCAGGTCACTGTACTTGTCGCTTTGTAGCGCCGCCCCCGCTTTCGCTTCCATTTCAGCGCTGGGCTGCTTACCAGTTCGAGCCTGAGCAAGTACAGAGCCTGCAAAGGATTTCTGGATATCAGATGCGTGAGGATCGTTCAAAACCTGAGCCGCTTGGCTGGCTACAGAGGGTGAGGTTTGCTTCTTGTTTGTCATAATCAATCAACCTTGTGTTGGGTCTGCAATGAACACTACATATAGTGCTAGTCGTGAGACTAACTACAATATATTGTGCAAAAAAGCCCTTTTCAAGTCCTTCTGTTTAAAATCTCAATAGCAATTGATCTTGATCCAATTGATCCCCATGTAACTTTGTTGTCTATCAAGGCGTCACAGACTGCCGCTTTCAGAAATCGTTTTTATGGTCTCGATTGGTGCATTGATGATAAAGTGCCCTTTTTGCCTGCTTTATCATCGATAACAAGGAGCACGGTTTGAGCAAGAAAGCCGCGAAAGTTGGGGATATTGGGACAGATCATGATGGGTTTCATCCCACTGCCATCATTGCTGGTTCGCCGGATGTATTCATAGACGGTATCCCCGCTGCCCGTGTTGGTGATCCCCTCGCCCCACATGACAAACCAAACAACCCACCGCATCCCAGATCGATTGCATCAGGTTCTTCTACTGTCTTTATCAATGGAAAACCCGCTGCATTAACTGGCGGTGCTGTTGATTGTGGCGGTGTGATCATCGGCTCTGGAACTGTAGTGATTGGGGATCAAGCACCAGCAGCAAGATCGGCAGCTGCACCAATGCAACAACCTGCTGCTCCTGTAGAAATCCCTGCTAAGAATGCCTATTGGCCTCCCTATGACTTCGCCCAGGGCAAAACGCTAGAGGTCGTATACACAACAGCACCAACTGATATTGCTGTCTTGTCACTGGAAGAAGCTAAAGAGCTGCTACAGACGCTTTATACCGAGATGGGTGGCAAAGATGCAGTCGGTACGACTAAGAGCTACCACGACTTGGTAGACGGCGTTAAAACAGCGGCACAGACAGCTAAAGGACTAGGTGGATTTGGTGTTATGTCTTACACCAAGAACATCAAGGGTATCGATTATGTGATCATCAAGAACTATCGCCGTCATGCTCAGACCTTGATGAAAGGGAACAAATGGAAGGCGAGTAATCCACGAGTAGTTCAAATCGGTATTGGTTTGAATGATGTCAAAGGGGCGGCTCGATGGGTCAAGGTAAATGCGGGGATCGAGGTGGCCTTTGCTGTCGGGGTCAATGCTGCTGATTACATCTTGCGTGATGAAGCGACTTTAGCCGAGTTCGTGGGCAATAGCTCTGGCGACATTATCAAAGGTATGACGACACTTGTAACCATGTCTCTAGTCGTTGCGACACTACCTGTATCAGGGATTTTGGCAACTGGCGCACTGTTTGCGTTTGGTTCCTTCTTCATGGGACGTGAGCTTGACGCATTAGACGAACGTTATGGATTCTCAGATGAAATCGGCAACTCGCTTAAAAGGTTGGTTGAATGATCCATTTCGTCAGACTAATCATTGCGGTAGCTTTTATCTGGTTCGGTTTTGAACAGGTATCAGAGGATTTGCACGCAACATTATCTAATGGTGCTGAGTCATTTCGGATTAGTGGCATTGCCAACATTTGGGCGTCTTACTGTGCTCCTTTAGTTGGTTCTGTGTTGATCATTCATGTATTAATGTCTTTAGCAAAGGTTGGAAATCCAGATAAGATTTTTCAACGCGGCGTTTTGATTGTTATTTTCGCCATAGCACCTGTCTTAACCTTTGCCACTAAAATGAAGTTAAATGCTAAATCTGAAAATTATGTAGAGTGTCAGGATCTAAAGCGGGTGTCTCGTTGGAACTCTTATCAAGTCTATGCCATATCAATTGATGAATGTCTGCTCTTGAAAGATAAAAAGGACTCGAAATAAAAAAGGCCAGCATGATGCTGGCCTTTTCACTTATCAATTCCGTTTAAAAGCACCATTGAATGCTTGCGACATAGCTGAAATTGTAGCTGTTGTTGGGAACGGAGAAGGTGTCGGTGAACTGTTACCTTTATTGACAACATTAGTTGTATTCACACTGTTTCCAACTGTTTGCCCTACCATAGCGGCCTGCTTTTGCATGTCTCTTTCTTTTGCTTCTGCCACTGCTTGCTTTGCTTGTTGTTCGATTTCTTCTAGTTTCTTACTTTCGTATGGATTAGCGGCTTTAAACTCAAGTGGCTTACCTAGTCCAGCTCGTCCTGCGGCTTCGCTATCAGTTCCCAATTTCTCGTCTATCCACTTCGCTGGATCAAGTTTGATACCGAGCATATCGAACCCAAGTTCAATAGCGTCTTTCACTAACAACAAAGCCGCGACGATCTCACCAACTGGCCCGCCAGCAGCACCAGCAACGACTCTTCCACCCGCTTTAGAAGCCATTCGTTTAAGCAATTGATCTTTGCCCACCTTCTCGGCTGCTACTTCACCACCCTCTGCCACGACTGCTTTAGTCGTCATCTTTTCGAATGAACTCTTTTCAACATTCCGTTCAACGGTATTAACTGCTTTTGTTTCAAACTTCGGCTTACCGTCTTTATCTAACACCGGTTTACCGTCTTTGTCTAATACCGGTTTTTTCGTTTCAGCAGGATTGATTTTCGCTTTTGATTTCGGACTGGCTGTTTCGACTTTCGGCTTATCAGGGAACATCTTCTTCCAGCCGTCTTTTATTGAATCAACTGTTTTTGTGAATGTTTCTTTGATACCGGACGTGATACTTGTAAAGGCCGATTTGATCCCCTTTAATGACGCTTCACCGAACTTAACGGCCCAGTTCTTCATACCTAGAAAGAAAGCGGTGATTAATCCACCTTTAGCAAACATGCCTGCAAATCTGCCAATTGCACCGCCGAATGATCCAAAGTCAGGAACAAGCGACTTCAACAAGTTCACGATCATCATGTTTCTCATTAGATCGTGAATATCATCGACTTTTTTATAAAGTTTATGATCTGCATGTTCCCGCTTTCTTTCAACAATCTTTTCTCTCAGCTCTTTTACCTTCTCAAGCTTTTCTGTTTTCTCAATAGCAGCTTGTGGAATAATACCAGTCCGCTTTTCTTTCTTCTCTTCTGCCTTTCGTTCAAAACGGGACTTAACTATCTTGCCTGCTTCAATAGCACCACCAGTAACTTTGCTCGCGGCTGCTTTCATATCGCTATAGAACGGAAGTAGTTCTGAGCCGATTTGATCCGTCATGCTCTTACCGAAATCAGCACCAGCTTGATAAACGGAGGCAGCAAATGTCTTACCTGCATTAGCAATCGACATTCCAAAAGAGTCTTCTTTTCTCTTAATCTTCGGCTCAATCTTCGGCTGTTTTTCACCTAACTCAGGCTTATTGATCGGTGTATCGGGATTTGAAACTGGTGCATTAGTCGGCTCAATTACACTCCGAACACTCTGTACTTGCTCTGGCTTGTCTTCTGAGAATCGGTGAACAGGCATGTTCATATCAGCCAATCGTTTCTCCAATTGCTGCATACGCTCGGTATTTCGATCGGTAGTAAGAGTGTTCTTTTCTACCGAGTTTTTTAACTCCTCGCTCGTTTCTGCCACTAGCTCTAATGCTGCGGTATTGTCTTCTAATCTGTCGTCTTTCGGACGAACTTTATTAACTGACTCTTTCATTTCTTGTTCCCTAGGAAATAGTTACGGGACGTCTCCCACCGATTATTTACTGTCTGAAAAAGTATTGTTTTCAGTGTTTGTTAAATAAGCTAATAACTACGGAGAAAAAGAAATGAAATACCTAGATAAGCTGGTAAAAGAAAGCGTGGATATTGAAACTGGACGAGACGAGCTGGTGTCTATCTCCGCAAAAGTAAGTAGTAAGATTTATAAAAAGCTGGTATGTGAACAGCCAACAACTCAGCCAATTGCTACTGTATTTGGCATCAAGCAGAAAGTAGCAGGTAAAGATCCGTTTGTTGTGCATATGCAAGAACATATTGAAGGTGCAATTGATTTAGCACCAAATGCTACTTTTATGACGGGTGATAAGATCAAAGACGCAAGCGGTATTGTTGTTGAGGCACTTGTGCCGTTCAGTTCTGAAAATACGGATATGTCTAGTGTGTGGAGTATGCTACTTGCTGGAAAAGTACGTGTTCTGAATGAAATGCCTGAACAAGCAGTTATTCAAGAAAGCGATATTGAGATTAGTCGGTGGCGAACTAAAGTCGGATCAAGATTGATTCGTTTTGACGCTTCTATGGAAATGCTACAGGACTTGGAGTCTCAGTTTAAGGACAGTAAAGACGTTGTTTATAACGTAATCGGAAATGTGGTATCTGAACAAGTAAACAGTGAGATCATTCTCAAACTGATTTCATTAGCCAAGAAAGAAAAAGATTTGAGCCTGATTAACTATGAAACTTCATACTATCGGGGCCGTGAACTGATAATCAAAGCCGCTGAACTTGTAGCAGATATCAAAAAGAACAATGCTACGCCTACATTTTTACTTTGCACACCGAAAGTTGAGGCACAACTAAAAGCCAGTGGACAAGTAACAGGTAATGTAATCGACGGCCTAGATCTTGATATCGTTGTTGACGTAAAAACACCGGCTGATTATATGCTTGTTGGCTGTGCTTCCGACGAACGTCTAACGCCCTGCTCGCTGTATTACAGTCCGCTGGTGGAAGAAGAACAGGACATCACAATGCTATTCACTCGCGAAATGTTGAACATGCAGCCGTCTTATGGCGCTAATGTTCGCTATGCTCTATCGGCAATCGATCTTGATAGCGTGGACGGTGGCAAAGTAGTCGAAACTGATTGGAATAAACTGGCTAATAGCAGTCGTTATACTTCCTTGAGTCGTGTCATTATGGAATAAAAAAAGCCGGATCATTTGATCCGGCTTTTTTACATCTGGAATTCCTGCGTCTCTTCATCAAAAAGAACTGTTTCTTTACCGTTGAATAAAAAACTGTCATCCGATACCTGTTCATACGTGCCAGTAATATCAGGATCATGCTTAGTCGCAAAAGCATTCATTTGTGCGTTTGCTGATACCTCGGCATCATATTGTGAATAGCCGTTAGACAGGTACAAACTGATTAGCTTTGCTTTATAACTTTCGATATCAGACACACACGATTTAGTATCAATAACAGTTGGCTCGTCTACACAACTATCTGGTGCATGTTCAACAAGAATACCACCTTCGTAATACTTTGTGCCGTCTATACCGCTGGCTGTATGAATGCGATCACCGATATAGTATGGCTCAGGTGTTTCAACAGGCTTTGTACTCTCAGTGGTAAAACTCATCATTGAGGCGGCCAGTGCGATACTTTGATCGTCTTGTTTAACTGATATAGCACTTAACTTTTTATTCTCAACTACCACTTGGGCAGGAATTAGCAGGTGAACGTCTTTCTGTTTCCAATGCTTTCTAGCATCCTGAAAGAAATCGACTCCGTTTAGTGTAACGTGGCTAAAGTCCGAGTTATAACTCAGGCTTTCAATATGTTCATTGTCAATCTTGGCAAGCAAAGTCTTCAACGCTTTATAGCAGTTACCTCTGTCTTTGCTTGTTTGCTGTGCAATCTGGATAGCATGTTCGTTCAAGTTCATAGTGTGATCTCCGGTGTGAGCTGACGTGTGAACTTATTTAGATCACACCTGAGATCACACGTCAGCTCACACAAGCGATGGGACGCTCTAGGCCGCATTTCTCAAGGTATAGCAGTACGTCATGTCATGTTCAGGTAGTAATGCGTGAGATCGCTTCCTGCTTCGTCTCCGTAGATAGTCGTCAGACTGCGGCATAGCCGCTCACTTATTGAACAAAGATAAAATAAAATCTCTTATATATCTTATATGAGAATCTAAATTGTCTTCTTATTATATATCAATGAGTTAGCTTCGCAGTCGCTAACGCGACATTTTATTTGATCATTAATGTTTATCGGTATGTTACCGAATAGTATAATGAATTTGTGCGTTAGCACTTTGCCGTAAGGCAATAAGTATTACCAATAAAAAAGCGACTCACCAAAAATGATAAGTCGCTTTTACTTACTTCGATCCAATTCTTCCACTAAGTCCGATAATACTATCTGTAAGCTTCTCGATATTACCATCGATCTTCTCCATACGAGGCACAATCGTTTGAATCAGTGTGTCTTGTTGAGCCACTTTCGTTTCAAGCACCTGAACTTTAGCAGCCAGCTCTCTTGATAACGTATTCGTTTCATCAATCCTGTTCCACGTTACTCCAATGTTTAACAGTAGAGCACCGACCAAAATAGCCGTTTGTATTGACATACCGAACACATTGATCTTATTGGTATTATTATTGTTATTATCGCCCATAAGAATCATGGACTCATTTACTTCACTCATACTTACCCTAT
The DNA here is from genome assembly GCF_040908295.1 of Aeromonas sp. R4-2. Taxonomy (NCBI): domain Bacteria; kingdom Pseudomonadati; phylum Pseudomonadota; class Gammaproteobacteria; order Aeromonadales; family Aeromonadaceae; genus Aeromonas; species Aeromonas sp. R4-2. Next base: position 36,508 of record NZ_JBFODL010000004.1, read on the forward strand.
GGCATTACTGCCTCCTCTTATAGTCGCAACATGCGGCTATTACTTAAATGCTTTCAGCATAGCTTTACTCCTGTTTACCACGCTTTCAATGTTACTAATAACATTGCCTGACTTGCCGTTATACTTCGCTTGAGTAACAGTGCTCAACGCAAACTCCACTTCGAAAGTAGCGATCTGATTATTGCTTTCAAAATCCAATTGAACATCGCTAACGTTGATAGGAACACATCCGTCACAATGAACAATTGTTCGAACATCACCTCTTCTATCTAATACCGCAACATCAATCATTTTGGCATATGTATCATGAAACCCAAAGGTGTTTGTATTCGGATCATGAATGTCACGCATCCACCGCAAAAACCACTCTCGTTCTTGATAGCTGGGAGTACAATAAAAAGTCATTTTCAAATTACTGAAACTTCTTCCCTGAACTTCAACAAATGGCTTTCTATTATAAGTGTTTTTCTGAATATCAAAGCTAGTACCTGGAAGATTGACGTTCTTCACCATAATCGCTAAGTCTTTATTCGGATCATAGTTTGTATCAAGTAGTCCGTCTAAAAACTCTCCCGCACCTGGGATCATTCTAACAAGCGTTGGATCAAGAATGCCGATTGCATTAGTAACATTAGGAATATATTTCCTCGCCTGATTATAGGCAATATCTTGCGCTCGGTGCCAGTTAACATTGTTACTTATGCCACCAAATAACGCTTTCCCCATTCCCATAAATCCGTCTGCATTGCTCACGTCATTCATAATCTTCCCAGCAGGCCCAATAATTCCGTCAAAGTTAATAGCGCTTCTGAAATCCTGAAAGCGAACTAAGAACATGTTAGAACGAGCTAGATCCTGAGTTTCAACTACTCGCATGAAACGAGCGTAATCAGGAGTTGTAAACTCATCTGCCGCTAATGCCGAATCAACAGCATTAACAACACCTGTTTTTATTTTATCTGTTATGTTATCAAACGGCGCTAACTCTTTAGCACCGTTGATTAAGCTGTCATAAAACGCCATTAGTTATCTCCAAAAATGTCTGAACCATTGATATCCAAATGTTTCCAGCTTCCGTCTTTATTTGCATTCTCGAAAAGCTGTGCTGTAGGCAATGTAATCTCTTTAAGTGTGATTTCAAGATCTCGGGTAAGCGCGTCACCAGCAGTTCCAGCAAAAGTGGCATGTCCGTTTTCACCTACTGACGAAATGCGCAAGTTAGAAATATGACACCAGCCACTAACAAGTCTGTTTGTGTGTCGGATTACATCTTCTTTTGTGCCAAGTATTCGTTCTTCAACTCGCACCATCATTGGTATTCGCATCTCGGTATAGTTTTGGGGATTACCCTCAACACTGATATTCGCGGCTTTAAGAAGAAACTTTTCAATGTCTCCATATTCTTTTAACTCGGCATTGTTTCTAGGTGTGATTCTCCAAATAAATGTCCAACTGCGAGGCTGTACACCGTTAAAGCCATGCACACCTTTGTTTGAAGAAATAGTGGTATTTGAACCCAAGTTAGTTGCGTATGCCCCACCCTTTTTAGATAGATTCAAATCAAACTCGTTAATACCAGCTTGAACACCACCTTTAACTGCACCAACGATACCACCGCTGTTATAGCCACCAATAGCACCACGTAAAAACTCTTCTAGAAAGCCATCGTCTGCACCAGCAATATCAAATTGCAAATTGTCAGTTATGCCATTATCCGGCATACGCATGAAAAGCAGTCCTTCAGTTTTAAAGTTCATTTTCGACATTGTTTCAGCCGATTTCTGCAAAGCAGACGGCGTAAACTTGCCAGTTTTGAAAAAAGTGAATGCCAAACATGGCGCAGTCTTCCACGTGCCGTCCAGATTCTTCATTGATATTGGATAAGTCATAACTGGAATACCGTTGTCTTGTTTCTGGACATCTTTTGGCATGAACTTACCGATAACGTTTTTAGCGTTCTCCATAAACGTGGTAGCCATATTACACCCCGATTTTGATATTGAATCGTTTGATTACATCTGCAATTGGCATTCCGTAATAGTTAAACAACTCGTCAAGACTGTTATGAAAATACTCCGACATAACATCTCTTTTATCTTCTTCTGAAAGCTCGTTATACCAATCGCCAAATGTCTCAGGTTCAGGCTTAATCTCAGGCATCAACTCTTCGATTTCTTGAGAGATAGCACTAGCCGCTTCTGACTGTGTTCCTTCGCGTCGCATGAGTTCAACGGGAGTCATGTACTCGCTACCGCCATCAGATTCAGGAGGCATCGATTCAAGCGTTTTGGCGTCACATTTGGCAAGTAGCATATCGATATCAAAGCCTTGCTTAATCGCGGTAGTCATTGCCGCAATGACTGTCTGTGTTACCACTTGCTCAACGATACGCCCGCGCATGTCTTGCGGAATCTTTGCACCGAGCAACTCGTTACTGCCACCAACGAAAGCACTTACAAGTGCGTCCGCATGATCCGCGAAAGCATGACGATAAGCGTTGCGGAGTAGTTTGTTCTGGCGTCTCACTTCACCACTTTTCTTACCTGCATCGGAGGCTGTCTGGCTATTAAAACTTGTTTTATTCGCGTTCATCTTCTAACTCCATAATCCGACTAGCTGTTAACTGTGATACTGGCTCAAGAACAAATGTGTCCATAAGCGGGTTACTATGTTTTTCGATAAAGTTAAAATCTGCTTCTGGCAAAATCTCGATATCGAGGAATGATTGATACATGCCAACGAGGCCATGATTTTCTGGCAACAAGAAAACTTTTCCGTTGTTACTGTTCACCAAGCAATCGCGAACGTCGATTAGCGATTCTTTATAAGACTGAATCAAATCCTTTTCTTCCTGTTGCTTGCGCTTGATCTGCTCTTGTTTCTCATTACGTTGCTCCGTAGCTTCATGGGCTGCTGTAGCAATATCTATTTGCTCTTCCGTGCAAGTGTCACCAGATCCAATAATGCTACCGTAAAAGGCGTTATGTTTCGGCTCGATAGCTAGTTTAAAAATCTCGATCACCCGAGACGTTTGATAAATCTTTGTCTTGCCGTCAATAGCAACAACGGCACTTTGATAATAAGGCTTCATTTATTACTCCAATTAATAGTTAAGGAATTGGCTGGCAGCGATTGCCATTTCACACGCTTCTGTTACTCGCTCTGGCTCTTTCACCGGCTTTTTGCCAATAGCCATGATCTGTTCTAAGTCTTCTTCGATTTCCCAATAGGGAGTATCATCACACGGCTCAAGTAATAGATATTCGTGATCATCAATGTGATATTCTTCATCAATTTCAAGCTCGTCCGTTGCTTCGTTATACATACCAACAACTTTGCGCTTATAGACAACAGGACGCTTTGTCTTAACTGGTGCGGGGTCTGTAACACTGTTATTCGGTAGATCCGTGCTAATATTGGCTTCGTTCATGCTATCAACATCAAACACTTCTGATTCGGTAATGCTCTTTGCCGCAGACTGCTGACAAACAAAGTAGTTACCGCTTGGCAGCTTTGCGAAACTCGGCTTAAAGCCAGCGGCTACCAATGCTTTCATTTTATCAACTTCCGGTGCCACACATTGCAGAACAGCCAGTTCCGATTCATCTTTACTCATGATAGCGATTGCTAAAGTCATATCTTTACGGCTTGCGGCTTCGCTGTTAATGAACACAATGCCACCATGACGGGACTGGCTTAACTGTTTTACAATTTTCATTTCTTCTTCCTATAAAAAAGGCCCCCGTCATTGGGAGCCCGTTAAAATTTTGCGCTTTGCATATCCCTTAGATCCCGTGCTCTTCGGATCTTATTAGCCATGATAGTGAGTTCATCGAGTATGACGGCATTACAGTCTGCTCTGGTAATACCAAGAATCTTATTCACATGAATGATTCCGGTTGGATTTTGCAATTTCTCAATCCAATCCAAATCTTCATATCCAGCTTCAAAAGCTACTTTAGTTAGTTCTCTCAAAACTCGTTCAATGCTCGGATTTACGTTTCCTTTATTTGGCATCAACGGCATTAAAACTGTTCCTTTCTTTTCTGGATCTCTAAACGTGCGTCTTTATAAGCACTCAGAATAGCCAGTTTAAGATCTTTATTTGGGAACAGTTGATTGGTAGTCGCCTCCGATTCATCACTTGGCTGATATACGATTGACACTTTATGGTGCAATGTAAACACACTTAGTCCATTTTCTTGAATGTAGTAGAACGGAGCTTCCGATTTGTTGCCACTTTTCATAAGTGGAATGCCAAGTGCTTCGCTCAACTCTTTTACAAACTTGTATGCATCTGTTTCTTTGGTGGCTTTGTCGCTAACGTTGCCACGATATTGAATTTCTTTAACTTCATTCATTTTATTTCTCCAGTTTGTTTATGGCTTTTTACAGAAGCCGTAACTGTGTCTAACTTATCTCTCTGTTGACAAGTTACTTTTTATAGCTATCGATTACGGCCTGTGCTTTAGCGATACGCTCTTTTGTAGTCAGTCCCAAATCGGCAATATAACGTTCCAATGTTTTCTTAACTCGTTCATCTTGGAATGTTTCCAGCTTTGCCAGAAAGCGCATGAACAGAGCCCAAAGCACTTTATTCTGATAAAGTTCAGGCATTGTCTGTTGCTCTTTCAGAATGCCGCTGAACATGAATTGGCTGTAGCCTTTGACGAAATCAACTCGATTAAGTCCAAGCTTGTTTACTGTCTCGGTAGTAATGCGATTAAAAGCGGCTCTGTTGCCTGCTTTGATTGCGTTTTCGCTATCTGCTTCCCACTGTGCAAAGCTTTTCAAAGCCGATTTCTCTGAATAACGTTGTTTTGCTTTTTCTAGAATACGTTCGCGATTTGCTTCATAGTATCTCTGATTGATTTCTTGTCTGGACATAGTGTTCTCCTGAATCTGTTCTGAATGTATTTAGTGAGTCTGAAAAATCGATTTTTCAGACGGTACAAAATAAAAGCCAGAAACACTGGCTTTCATTGAATAATGTGGAGCTGGAGTAGCACATGAACAAGTGCAGAATCCACACTCCTGTTACCGGCGATTTTGAGCAAGCGGATAACAAAGTCTTTAGCAAAACGCTTCCGGTACATCTCTGCCAGAATCAGAGAAGTCCCGCATACTAATCCACGTACATATGAGGAATATGTACCGGAAGTGTTTTATAAAGCGCGGAGAACCACTTCCACGCTTTTTATTAATGTCTAATCGAAACAACCCAATACATTCTTTGTTGATTACAAATGTATTTAGTGTGTCTGAAACGAGATTTTTTCAGTGCTTTTTATCAGTCAAAGCGAATGAATTGGAACTCGTCTTCTTCAATCGAGTTACGAACTTCCACCAGCGCTACCATTCGACGCATAGCGATTTTTTGCTTCTCGTTCTTCGCGTCTAGTTCTTCGTTATAACTGGGCTGGTGCTTCCACTTCTGTCCTGTATGTTCTTCGAGTTCTTCCAACATAGTAGCTGGATTAACTCTATCGCTCACGATAATGTAAGCGTTTGAAAAGCTCATATCCGGTAATACGAATGCACCGAAATAAACTCGTTGTTTAGCTGTTTTCATTTCTGTTCCTCCGAAAGCTTTTTGATAGTCAGGCTTTTTAATAACTCATCTTGCTTTTTGCGTTCAGACTTGGCACCGCGATAGTGTCCAAATGAATAGATTACGAAAACGATAAAGCCGAGTACCCAAGGAATGTATTCTTCACTCATTTATCACCTCCAACTCCAACATAGTTAGAAACGATTTTGATCTGTTCTTTCTTTTGATCCATACGGCCTTTAATGTAGCCGAGAATGTAAAGTGCGGCACCAAAAGCACCAGTTAGAATGTATGTAGTCATTTTTATTTCTCCAGTTTAGATAGTTGATAGAACGGCATTACTAAAAACATGCCAGCAAGCAATGATTGGATCAGATATTCAAATCCGTATGTCATTATCTCTTGCATGATAGTGCTCCTAGTTGAACAACAAAAGGCGGCTCTTGTTTCAGCGTTAAGCGTTCATCGGTAATACTATCTTCTAGCCATTCTATAAGTGGAACAAACTGTTTCTTTACTGGGTGCCAAACATGGCTTTTCAATGTGTTCATTTTATTTCTCCGAGTTAAAACTATTAGCAGTTGCTCTCTGCTTACATAGCTATTTAGTGAGTCTGAAAAATCGATTTTTCAGACGGTGTAAAAGAAAGCCACCAGCTGGTGGCTTCACTTGTCTTTGGCTTTCTTCTCTTCTTTCGGCTTAGGCTTAGCGTCAGACACTATTGGGCGCGGTGAGCCGTCACTGAACAACTCAAGATTGGTGATCCATTCTTGCTTGGTAATCTGGTGAATAACAGATCCGATAAGCCACTTTGAACTGTTCTTAGACTGTCCACCATTGCCATCGAATGTAATATCGATCACTTCCCCTACCGTCATATCTGAGTCTGCACCTACCTGCATTAAAGCGCGTTTCTCTTTAATCCTAGACTTGTTCATTTCCCTGATCGCAATCGTGTTACCGTTGGCACCTAAGTTTTGAAACTTATACATCTGATCCTCAGACGCGATAACTATCCGATTGCTAGGACTGTATTCAATGTTAGTAGCCGGTTGCTCGTTCAGCTTTGAATAAACACCGTCAATCGTCGTTGGAGTCATTTTGGTATGATTAATGCTCTTATCTATCAGGCTATGAGAAACAACAGTTAGCCCATAAGCACCATCGCTTGCCTGGCTTTCAATGTTAAATCCACTATCTAATGTGAAACTGATAGCAACGTTTTGATTTTGGCCTGTAGCGTCTAATCCCACAGCATACTTGGCAATTGGGGCTTTGCTGATTAGCGCCGAACGACTGACAAAGTTAACTTTATCTCTTGACTCGAATATATAGAAAGCACTGTCCCCTTTATGCTTTGTCTCGCCGGAAACAGAATGACTTTTGAGAAAATCGATTGCGTCAAGTGGTGTAATATTTGGAATAACAATGTCTCTGTTATACATTGTCGGCTCAATATTCATTTCTTTTTCTTCATAGCCGATTAGTTTAAGCATGTCTGATACAATGATATGAGTACCAACGTTTTTATACGATTTTGATACCCGCTTGAAATTGTTATTCACTGCACCAATAGATTTGAAAAGCAATTGAGCGTAGCCAGTTGCGCTTTGGTGGCTGAATGTGTCGCTATAGTGGTAAACCCTAAACACTCGCTCAAATGTCTTACCTTCTGATTTGTGCTTGCTGGTGGACTTCATTTTGATCCGCAAGATATTATCATTTCCCATAATGTCGCGTTGATCAAAGAATCCAACTTTGTTACCGATAATTAGGGAGCCCATCATCATTCCGTCTAGGCTTTCTGTTATAGTAAGACTTTCTAAAATGTCTTCAATCTGGTAATACTTCGTTCCGGCTTCTAATGAAATGTGATCAATAATGAATGATTCGGATTGTTTGTTACCCTCTCGTTTAATTGGCATGTTATCTCTCCTATGATAAGCGGCTTATAGCCGCTCTATCTCTTTATCAAAATCAAACGGAATGTTTTTCAATGCTTCAAGATCTAACATTGCTTCTTGTTTTGCAGTAGCGACTGGACGAGAGAAAATACTTCCTGTGCGCGGCTGCATAGCTTTAATCAACTCTTGGGTTGGGTTCATAGCTGCTTTCAGTTGTGCAAGCTCGGCCTTCATAGTTTCAAACTCAGCCAGTTTAGCTTTCATTGCTTCAAACTCGGCTTGTTGATCATTAACGATCTCAACAACTTCGTTAAATTTCTCGATATGCTCAACAGTAGCAGAGTTGTTTTCTTCCAAAGTAGAGTTAACGGTAATAACTGCTTCAACTTTGCGAGCTTTACGGCCACGAGTTTCAATTTTGTTCATGTGTTCAATGTGGTGTGTCATGTTGTTTCCTTTAGCGAATGGGTTAGATCGGCCTTCTCTGCCATTATTATCACAGATAAGTTCTTGGTAAATGTCACAAGTAGAACGTGCGTCTTTTTCTTCTTTACAAACAATGCAAGTAACGGTGCCTACAACGCTGTCAATAAAGCAGTTTGCATACTGATTTTTATAATCAACATCGATAATCCAGATCTTTACGATACCGCCAGTAGCATCAACAAACGCATAAGCAGAATCTTTTTCTTTTAGATCTGTAGCATTCTGGCTGTATGCGTCGCGGATAAAGTTCATGTCAAAAACTTTTTTAACGGCAGTACGCATAGCTTTACCAAAAGCGTTAACAACGCCATCTTTACGAATAGGGTAGTCAGCGGCAGTCAGCAACTTACCAATTTGTTTTTCTGTGAGTTTGGATTTTAAGTTAGAAATAACACCGTCTACGTTGTTTTTAACGGAAACACTGTTAATAGAATGTGTATGGATACTTTTACCACTTACTTCGGTAACATTGTGTTTAGCGTTAACGAAAAGAGTAAAGTTTTTGAAATGAGCCTTCATGGCTTTAGTGTTATTCATTATTATTATTCCTATAATGAGAGTTGATTACCACTCAACGTTTGCCGCGTTGTCAGATCGCTTTAGGGTGTGTTCATCGCGGCAACAATGAACACGAAACAACTCATTAAGGATTTCGGTATGAATGAAAGCACACCCTAAAGCGATCTGTATTGTGGCGAGAGATAACGATATCTCTCTTTCTTACATATGTATTTAGTGATCAAAAATAAATAAAAAGACTCTATTTTATCAGTCAACTTGTTTACTTTTACGGCCAACGTTCTCTTTAGAACCGGAGCCGCGTTTATCCAATCGTTTATCGAGTTGAATGTTTTGCCTAGTAGCGTAGTTATGCATGGCTTCTAATTGGCAATAAAAAATTTGGGATTTAGCTCTTTCGCCGCTACTAAAGTCCATATGTAGAATAGCCATAACGTTTCCGTGTGTCGGTGTTTCAAAGATCATTACATATAGCTCTTGACTACCAACAACGAAATCACCACAAGCAATTATCATTCGTTCTTTTTCTTTGTTGATCTTGTAAAGTTTACGCGCGTCAATAAGTGCTTGGCGACGTTTAGCAATCTTTTTTGCTTGTTCTTCACTAACTCCGGTTTCAGTCTTTTTTGAGTAGCGATCCCACATACGTTTAGCAGGCTGTGGCTTTAGCTCGACTTGTTTACCACGGATATTCAGTGAGTAGCTGTTACCGTGCTTTTGAAAAGTGCCGCGTTCGGCACTCTCAGTTAATTGGAAAATATCTTCTTCACCATAATGAAAAGGCTTAGACGCAAGAAAAGCCAGTGTTTCAGAAAGTAGATTGGAAGTTTCGATTGTTTGATTGTTCATTTTGTTTCTCCAGGTATTGATTAGCGATTAGCAGTGCTCTCTGCTTACATAGCTATTTAGTGAGAAATAAAAAGACGCTATTACAACGATCCGGCGAAACGAGTAGCTACAGACGCGCTGGCGCGCTCATGGCTCGTTTCTGGGTGTCAACGAGTAGGCAAGTAGCGTAGGCAGGTAAGTATCGCTGGTGGCTCGTCCTAGCTCGTTTCTGGCAGGTAGCAGTGATAAGGCTTATTCGTAAACGGTCTGGTGAGCAGAGCTGGTAAGTAGCAATATTGTTCGACGCTGGCGCGTCTCACGAATGGCCAGAAAGTAGTCGGTAGAGATAAAATAAAATCTCTTATAATACTATAATGAAGATCTAAGTTATCTTTCGCGCCTTCGGCGCCGTGAACAAGCGACGAGCCGTAGGCGAGGAGTGAAGTTCACTATCACCCTGTACTCGTTTCTATAACTTACCTTATCAAGTAGCAATGTTATGTGGCTACGCCACAACTCGCTACGCTCGTTTCCGGTATTTCTATCATTGATCTTTAATCGCTATCTAAAATAAACGCAAGACGCGCCAGCGTCTGTGAGCGTAGCGAACTATTACCTTGCTACTCGTTTCTATAACTTACCTTCAAGTAGCAATGAGTTAGCGGCTGACGCCGCGACGCTGGCGCGTCTTCTTCGTTTTGTTATCTGCCTTTTTCGTATCGCTACTTACAAACAGCCTTTCTACTCGCGAACAAGCCACGACTCCTATTAGGATTATTAGCGTGGAAGTCGCGTGCCTATTGAGCTGCACCACGAAATAACAGTAACTTTTTGGAAATAACAGTAACTTTTTCGAAACTCGCGAACTGGCTACGAATCGGAGCGCGACTGTATTGTTTTATTATAGTGCGACTCAATAGCCACACGCTTCTCCAATGAAATAGTTTCGCATTTGTTTACTCTACTGCCACCAGCTATATAATATATGTATCCTATATTGAGAAACGAAATGTTGTTGCCGCGACATTTCGAAAGATTTTTAAAGCCGTGTACTTAATCGTTCACGGCTTTTTTCTTTTCCAATGTTTACTGCCACCAGACACATGATATCTTATAAGCACTTCACTCTTACCCAGCCGGTACTTTAACTTTCAATACCGGCTTTTTTGATCATCTAAATAGCTATGTGAAATGAATACTCCAATAGTTGTTTCCGGACGATAAGTTAAAACGGCTTTAGCAAGGGCTCCTCTTAATGAATCGTAAAAAAGCCACCGCACAGGGTGGCTTTTTTGATCATCTAAATAATCATATGAATACGGTGACAGTGATACTCACTCCTAGCTTTTATTGTATTCTCCTTGGAAAAATCGAATACCGCCCACTAACAATCGTGTGTGTCTGATTACTTCTATATCTGGTATTCGATCAAACTAGGCACCTTCGGGTGCCTTTTTTGTTTCCGTCTGAAAACAAAACTTTTTCAGTGCTTGTTAAATAGAGATAAGGATAAGCCTGAACTGGAGAAATAAAATGAAAGAAGATTTAAAAGCGGTGCTAATGGCATCGATTAAGAAAAAGGTAGTTACCCTTTCAGACGGCAAGAAAGTGACAGTACGTCCTATGCTAATGAAAGAGATTAAGATCATCATGAATGCCAAGGAGAATAAGAAAGAGCCGGAAGAGTTCTTGGCGGAAATCATTAAGAGCTGTATAGAAGAAAAGATCAATATTGATACCCTTACTATTTTCGACTTTGAAAAACTTAGTTTCGAGATCTGGAAGCTTGCAAGAACTGATCCAAATATCAGTGTTTCGTTTGTGTGTAAGAACGATATAGACGGTAAAGAGTGCGGAACAGATATCAAGGTGGACTGTAACTTGAACAATGTTGCTTTAAGCCGTGAGCCAGAGACGTTGATTAAGCTGAATAGCAATATCTCCGTTAAAATGCGCTATCCAAACAAGACTGAACAAGCTTTCTTTGATCTCACTAATGAGGCAGATTTCTTTGATCTATGCTGGCGTCTCGTTGAGGAAGTGCATTTCAATAATCAGGTAATGAAAGTCGGTATTGATATCAAACTTGAGGAATTGCTTGAGCTGAATGAATATGTTTCATCAGAGGAAATAACACCTATGTTTGAGTTTGTGAATAACATGCCACATCTTGTTATGGACGTGGCAGTTAAATGTCCGTGCTGCGGACACCATGAGGCTGTTCGCTTAAACGGCATTGACGAAATCTGTTTTGGCTAAGAATGAAAAACATAGAAGATTGGAAACTAGATTACGAACATGACGACTTTTGTGGCTCTGAGTTTAAGACACCTAAAAACGGTGTCTTAACTGTTGTTGGGATAGCTGGTAAAACTAGACGCGGCAATAATCTTTACGCTTGCCACTGTTCGATTTGTCACGCTGATAGTGAAATGTTTCCTGACTTAGAAACAATAACTCAACGTCATTTAGTTAGGGGACAGTGTCCGTGTGCTTGTTCTAACAACTATCGTTGGAATGATCGTCAATATCGTTTACGATTAAAGAGAAAGAGTGCCGATTATGAAGTTATCAGCAAAGAGCCAATTATCAACGCTTTACAGAAAGTTAGGCTGCTATGTGAAAAAGATTGGCATGAGTGGACATCTAATGTTAACAACTTGCTTAGGGGTAGTGGCTGTCCGGAATGTGCTCTTAGAAGATCATCCGAACAGAAGAGAAATAAAGATCCAATAACACCAGTTGTTAAACGCTGTTCGGAGCTGGGCATTAAGTTTCATGGCTTTGTCGGACATGGATATATAAACAGAAGCTCACGGCTATATCTTGAGTGTCACTGTGGCACTAACTGGACACCCACGTTTTTAAACTTTATCAATCACCGAACTGGCTGTCCTGAATGTGCCGAACGCGGCTATAACAAAGAAAAAGCCGGTGTGTTCTACGTTGTTCACTGGCATAAACACGATAAAGAGTTTTTGAAATATGGGATCACGAATAAGGGGGAGTCTCGCATAACAAAGCAAATGGACAACACCTATTTCACGCCGACTATTCTCTACTTTCCTGAGTTCAATAACGGTAACGTGGCAGCTGAATTAGAAAAGAAATGTCACGCTAGACGCAAACAACTGTATGGACGTAGACGTAATATCGTTGTTTCAAAATCGGAGTTTGAAGACGGCTATACCGAGACTATGAAAGCAGATCAGTGGGATTGGATTAACAATCTCGTTTTTGAAAACACAATGACAAAATTAAAGCCAATAAAAAAGCCGGATCGATATTGATCCGGCTTTTTGCTTACTATGGAGGTAGATAACTCTAGTTACCCGTTATTTAGTTGCTACCATGCGGCCGTTATCTCTCACCTATCACTGAAAAACGCTAAACAGGACTGCCGTTACCTGTCAACTCTTACACATTTCATACGTCATACACAAATCAAACGTCTCTCGGCATTTGTTGAAACGTTATGGCCTCCTGTTACCATGTTCTTATTGAGTAAGAAATAGAACGGATTAACTTGACAATGAAATATGTTATCTATCACCGAGTATCGACTAAGAAACAGGGTGAAAGCGGGCTCGGATTAGAAGCACAACAACGAGACACCGATTTGTTTCTGTCTCACTATGCAACTGATCCCGAAGTGCTTGAAACGTTCATTGACGTTCGTTCTGGCAAGGGCAGTCTAACTGATCGTCCCACTCTGAAAGCAGCCGTCGAACTGTGCAAACAAACTGGTGCAACTCTACTTGTTGCCAAAGTGGATCGTCTAAGTCGTGACGTTGAAACAGTCGCTCATATCATCAAGCTGGTGGACGTTCGGATTGCTTGTCTGCCGTTCGCTGATAAGTTTCAGATTCATCTATACGCTGCATTAGCAGAGCAAGAACGGGAGTTCATATCGCAACGCACCAAAGCAGCGTTACAAGCAGCCAAAGCGCGTGGCGTTAAACTGGGCGGTATTCGTGACAACGTTCAAACAGACGGCATCAAGAAAGCCGCAGACGATAGAGCAGAGAGTTTAAGAGCAGAGTTTCAAGAAATGCGACGCAACGGCTACACACTCAAGCGCATGGCCGAGAGTCTGAATGCTCGTGGTATCAAGACGGCTAGAGGATCAGAATTCAGCATCACAACATGCCAACGAGTTGTTCAGCGTCTCGGGCTATAACCCCGTTAAATCCCGTTTCCTCGAAATTAAACGGAATTATCTTATTACATATAACAAAAACCGACACTATGGTCGGTTTCTTTTCACTCGTTTATATTCACGCTGACTCAGGAAGATCTGTTATGTCAACGGGGGATGTTGATTCGCCAACTCTTGCTTTTACTTCTTCTGACGCGGCTTCACCTCGAGCTTTCATTTCTTCTTTTGTCTGACCAGAAGCCATCGCTCGACTCATTTCATCAGACGCTTTTCCCTTAGAACCGCGCTTGATGCCGTACGTCTTACCATTGAGTTCGTAAATGTATAGAGCGCGTTCTGGGGCTGACTTAGTTGCATTCCCCTTCTCTGCCTTACCAGATTTCACTTTAGGAGAAAACAACTCTTTTACTTGATCCAAGCTCATATTGTTTTCTTTAGCGAACAATTCAAGCTTTTTAATCAGATTCGCGTTTCTTGTTGCTTCTGCTTCTTTGTAAGCTTCATTTACGGTACTGAGAAAGTTAGCTAACGTATCGTTTGACTCGCAGAAATGAGTAACCAAATCATCTTTAGTAATCAGCATTTCACTTAACACTTTTTGTTCCATGATAAACTCCTTTGACTTTTTCAATATGGATACTAACAGGAGCCAAGTTTCTGTAAAGCAAAAAGGCACTCTTTCGAATGCCTTTTAACTGTTAACGCTTATACTTCTTCGCCATCTTCATTTCCATCGTTTTGGCTAGCATTCGTTTTTCTGCTTCCGCGTCATGGATATCACAGACAATCAACTGGCCATTTGACGCAGCGAATACCAGTTCTTTTTTGCTATCGGTATCGTTTACCATTCTTACGGCTTCAATGTGAATTGTATTACCGGTAACAGTTATGTGAACTTCTTCTTTACCATTTAATATATCCACCCCTTCAACTACTGCCGTTGTTTTAACAACAAAGCAGGCTGAATTTTCATCTTTGAAATCGTGGACTTTTGCATTATTCATTTTTATTCTCTAGCAGCCTGAAAGCGCGGCATACTACTCACTTAGGGTTATTACTCCAATCTATTTATTCATCGTCACAATAAACAGTATTGTCACCATCTGAAATGAGCATTTTAAGCTCATCTAAAAACGATTTCGTGTCTGTGATTGATGATATTTCATTCACCCCAGACTGCTTTTTAACCCCAATATTCCAACCAAATATTTTTATATGCCCGTTCGTTAGATACACTTTTACACTTGCATTATTTTCATTTCTGTTAACAACGACTCTATTAATAACCCGTTTCAACGCGACCCGTTGTTCATCAACAGTCCCAGAAAAAACTTCTTTTAGCTGCGTCGTCGGAACAACGGCGATTTTCTGTGCATTAGCAACCGCATCTTTTGCCTTAGCTATGTCTTTGTAAACGTCAACCAATGCATCCATAGCTCCCGCGGCCATAAGCGCATCTTTTACGCCTTCTAGCTTCGCTAGCCTTGCCTGTAGTTCCGGCAGTTCGTCCTTTTGCGTATCGCTACTCTCATACGTGATGCGGCCCAAGCAATCTATGAGCGTTTCATCAAAATTCCGAATAGCTACTTGATCACAGGCACCTACTTTCGCTCTTGAGCATTTCCGATAACGTTCGCCAGCAGAGCCAAGTTGAACTGACAGCCCAGCACCACATTTGCAGAAAAGCATGTTATGAAACGGACTTGATTGCCCCTTTCTACCCGGCTTCTCACCTTTGATTTGAATCTGCTGCCATGTCGTGAAATCACATAGCGAAGGGAAAACATCCGGCATACTGCTAACAAGCTGATTGTCCGTGACTCTGATTTCTTCGCCGTTGTCGTCGTATTGCTTGATTGTCTTCATTGAATAGAAGTCTTTCGTGCCATACAAAGCACTGTTAGACAGCACCACTCGGATCGACGTATGACCCCAATTCCCACCGCGAGAAGACTTGATGCCTCGTCTATTCAGCTCAGACGCAATTCCCAGAGCCCCTACCCCCTTCAATCGCAGTGCGATAATCAGCCTGATAGTCTCGGCATTCTCATTCAGAACAAATCCGCGATCAGTCTTGTCTATCCAGAAAGGCCAGCGACTCACATCACCACCTTGTCTCTTGCTCTTGTAAGCCGCAGAAACCAGATCTGATTTTCGCTGACTCTCCTTCTCGGCCATGTCTGCCGCGACCATCAGCAAGATGTTTTGAACAACATCATTCACGTTCTCTTTCGTGTAGACCTGTCCCTTGTCGAGGATCACTAACTTGCAGTCATAGACGCATGTGATTGTGCGTATAAGCTCTTGAGTGTGACGCCAACCCCGACGACTCAGACGGTCGGTACTCTCGAACAGCACATAGCTACCACGCGGAATCTTGCCCTCTGACATAGCTTTGATTAGCTGCTCGAACATCGGACGCTTGATTGACTTCCAACCACTGACACCTAGATCGCGAAAGCTCGTCTCTTGAAGCTCGACCCCGTTTGTACCGCACCATTGCTGGGCTGCTTTGACCTGGCGGTTTATACTGTCGCCATCCGCTTGCTGACTTGATGAAAATCGAGCGTAAAGCCATGCTTTCATTAGATTTTTACCTGAGAGAATCTGACTTGCAGATTGTACACATGAACAAGCAACACTGGAACACAGTGACCCTGAACAGCACCTTGCCAGATGATCTGTGGCAGGGCTGGGTGCACCACTCCTATGAGCGGGTTGTCGCGGGTCTGCCCAAAGCCAAACGGCCACAGGCGCCGCGCCCCCTCTCCCCCACTGACGACCCAACCTTATGACCCCAGCACTTAGTCCAGCACTTTGCATTGTCCCCCTTGGCGAGGCACATATCCCCGCTCTCGTGAGCCTGTTTGAGCAGGCGGTGCGACGCAGCGGCCCCGAGCACTACAGCGCCGAGCAGGTGGAGCAGTGGGCCCTCGGTTCACAACATCCGGGCTTTGTCAGCCAACTGCGCGAGCACCACGGCTGGGTAGCGGAGCAGGCAAATGTGCCCCTCGGGTTTGTCACCCTGAGCCCCGATGGCCATCTCAGTCTGCTCTATGTAAGCGCCGACCATCAGCGCCAGGGACTGGGCAATCTGCTGCTCACCACGGCGCTCGCGGGGGCCCGAGGGCTCGGTCTGACGCTCATCACCACCGAGGCCAGCGCCTTCAGTTATGAGCTATTTTTACGACATGGCTTTACGTTGACCGGGCTGGAGTGCGTGGAGCGGGGCGGAGTCAGTTTTACTCGCCATCGCCTGCACTGCTGCTTGCCAAGCTAGGGCAAGCCACTAAAATACGCTTAATTATCGTATTGTTACTGTATTGAGGCAGCAACCATGGTGGTAGAAAGTGAAGGCTATATCTCGCTGATCGAGTATCTGGTGGAGAGTTTGGGATTGTTTGAATCCCAGCAGCAGAACGATGGTGAAGAGACCATCGAAGATCTGGTCAGTGGCCGTGTTGCCAGCAACCTGATGGCCATTTGCGAGCAAAACCCCCAGCTCGATCCCAAGGTGCGTTTCGCCATCATGCAGGAAGCCGACGCCGTGGTCGCCGATCTGGAAGAGGTGCTCTCTGCCGTCTGGCTGCGCGCCCCGACCCCGGAACAGAAAACCTTCCTCATCGAGTTTATCGATCTCATCAAGAACCTGTTCGACAGCGCCATCGGCTGATCTGCCGTCCGGCTCTCCCGCCCAACGCAAGTTTCAGAACAGCAGATAAGGAAAAGGGCCGCCTTGGTGGGCAGCCCTGCTTGCTATCATTTTCAACCCGCCAGTGCGTTCATTCATCAGGCGGTTATCAAGGCAAGAAATGTGTCTGGACTTTGCATCCGATCCCTGGACGCTACCTAGTTAGTCCCGACTGGTCGCAATAAGTTCCCTCCTCCGACCATTTATTTTCACTTTTATTAAGAAATCGACTACAAACCTGTTCAGCGGTTCAGGCTGGGCGGCAAACAGACTCCAATGCCACCCAATCCGCAGTAGCCATCCGGGTTTTTCTCCAGATATTGCTGATGGTAATCCTCGGCGTAGTAGAAGGGCGCCAGCGGCAGAATGCGGGTGGTGATTGTACGGCTGTCGCCGCTTGCCGCCATCGCCTGCTGGTAGGCCGCCATGCTCTGCTGGGCAATGATCTGCTGGCTCTCGTCGCCATAGAAGATCACCGAGCGATACTGGGTGCCAATGTCCCCGCCCTGACGCATCCCCTGCGCCGGGTCGTGTTGCTCCCAGAACAGTCTGAGCAGATCGCCATAGCTGATCACCGCCGGCTCAAACACCACCTGCACCGTCTCGGCATGGCCGGTCAGCCCGCTGCACACCTCTTTGTAGGTGGGGTTCTGGGTCACGCCGCCCTGATAACCTGCCGCGGTGGAATAGACGCCCGGCTGCTGCCAGAACAGGCGCTCAACGCCCCAGAAACAGCCCATGCCAAACCAGGCGATCTCCATGTTCTCGGGCCAGGGACCCTGGGTCGGGTTGCCATTCACCGCATGCTGCTGACCAATCACCATCGCTTCGCGTCGTCCCAGCAGGGCATCTGCCGGTGAAATAATCTGTTCCATGAATTCTGTCCTTGTATAAAACCCTGTGAAATCACACAGCTGACGAAAAGGAGCATCGAAGATAGCAGTTTATCGCGCCGGATCAACCGGCGGGCCCCTCCCCGCTCGCCCCGGCGGCCGTCTGCACCGTTCGTCACCCTTTCCCGATCCGCACGGCCAAGCCGCTCCTCGTAGACCAGAAACGGCCAAAATCAATATTTAGTCTTGATTTGTGAATTAATTTTCATATATTGAGCCAATCGCTGTTTTTTTATGGAAGAAATATCAAGTGCGTGAACGCGAACCCAGTCTGGTCAATGCCTTCCGGCAATCCACCCCCTATGTCAATGTGCATCGGGGTGCCACCTTTGTGCTGATGATGGGGGGAGAAGCCATCTGCCACCCCAACTTCGCCAATATCGTCAGCGATATCGCCCTGCTGCAGACACTGGGCATACGCCTGGTGCTGGTGTTTGGTTCACGTCCGCAAAATGATGAGGCGCTGGCCCGCGCCGGTATCGAGGCCCAGTATCACAAGCGGATCCGGGTCACCGATGACGAGAGTTTCACCATCATCAAACAGGTGTGTGGCGGCCTGCAATACGACATCACCGCCCAGCTCTCCATGGGGCTCGCCAACACCCCGATGCAGGGAGCGCGGATCAGCGTGGTGAGCGGCAACTTCGTCACTGCCCAGCCGCTGGGGGTGGATGATGGCATCGACTTTTGCCATAGCGGCCGGGTGCGCCGTATCGACGTGGAGGGGATCACCCGCCAGCTTGACCAGAAGAGTCTGGTGCTCATCTCCCCCATCGGCTGCTCGGTCACCGGTGAGAGCTTTAACCTGAGCTCCGAAGAGGTGGCCCGCCGGGTGGCGGTCGACCTCAAGGCAGACAAGCTTATCTGTTTCAGCAGCACCCAGGGGGTAATGGACAGACGCGGCGAAGCCATCTCCGAGCTCTTCCCCGAGCAGGCCGAAGAGCTGCTGGTGGAGCTGGAGCAGGCTGGCGAAGAGATGTCCGGCACCGCCCGCTACCTGCGTGCTGCCATTGCCTCTTGCCGTGGCGGCGTGCCCCGCTCCCATCTGGTGAGCTATCAGGATGATGGCGCCATGCTGCAGGAGCTGTTCAGCCGCGACGGCCTCGGCACCCAGATCGTGCGGGAAAGTGCCGAGCAGGCCCGCGCCGCTACCATCGAGGATATCGGCGGCATTCTGGATCTCATTCGCCCGCTGGAGGAGGAAGGCATTCTGGTGCGCCGTTCCCGCGAGCAGCTGGAGATGGAGATCGACAAGTTCACCATCATCGAGCGCGATGGCCTCATCATCGGCTGCGCGGCCCTCTACTGCTTTATGGAAGAGGCGATGGCGGAGATGGCCTGCGTCGCCATCCACCCCGATTATCGCAACTCCAACCGGGGGGATCAGCTGGTGGCCAAGGTGGCCGAGCGGGCCAAGCGGCTCGGGATCCGTCGCCTGTTTGTGCTCACCACCCGCTCCATCCACTGGTTCCGGGAGCGGGGCTTCGATCCGCTGGAAGTGGAAGATCTGCCGGTGGCGCGCCAGCGTCTCTACAACTGGCAGCGCCGTTCCAAGGTTTTGTCAAAGACCATTGCCTAAGTCATTGATCCTGCGTTGAGTTAGCCGACAGTTTGAACTTTTTCACAAACTCGATTGACAGTGCAATCCAACGCAGGGTATTTCTAAATGCACTCCACCGCCCTGGTGGAGCCAGAAGAGGAGCGCTGCCCAGGCAGCCCAAGGGAGGACGCCAGCGTCCGGTGAACTTGGGTCAGGGGGAGCAGCGCCGAGACGCGTGAGGAGACTGGTGACCTCAACGTCGGCTGCGGGGGCTGAATCCCCCGGGTTGTCATCGGTAGTGATCATCCCCCACCGCGCCCTGTCAGGGGCGGTACGGGATGGGCTCTGCAGGTGGAGTGCTTCTGGCCGGGATAGCTTCGTTCATTCCTGCCATTTTCAGCCTCCTCCTCTCTTTTTTGCCCGATGGAACCGGAATCTTAAAATAAGACAGGAGTAAGCAATGAGCCCGATCAATGTCGCCAAGTTTGGCGGAACCAGTGTCGCCAACTTCCCGGCCATGAATCACTGCGCCGATATCGTGCTGGCCAATCCCGCCACCCGGGTGGTGGTACTGAGTGCCAGCGCCGGTGTCACCAACCTGCTGGTCGCCCTGGCACAAGGGGAGCTGGACGAAGCGGGCCGCGACGAGCAGCTGGCCAAACTGGCCGGGATCCAGCAGGCCATTCTGACCGATCTCGGCAACCCTGTTGATGTGAGCGCCCTCATTCATGGCCAGCTGGACGAAATTCGCCTCATGGCCCAGCAAGCCCACCTGCATACCGATGCGGAGCTGGCCGATCGCCTCATCGCCTGCGGCGAGCTGATGTCTACCCGCCTCTTTACCGAGCTGCTGCGCCAGCGCGGCGTCAAGGCCCACTGGCAGGATGTGCGCCAGCTGATGCGCACCGACAGCCGCTTTGGCAAGGCCACCGTCGATCTGGCCACCACCCGAATCCTCTGCCAGCAGACGCTGGGCCCGCAGCTTGGCGACAGCCTCATCATCACCCAGGGCTTTATCGGAGCCGACAGCGATGGCCGCACCACCACGCTGGGGCGCGGCGGCTCTGACTACAGCGCGGCCCTGCTCGCCGAAGCGCTCGATGCCGCCAGTATCGAGATCTGGACCGATGTGCCCGGCATCTACACCACGGATCCGCGCCTCGTCACCCGCGCCCGTCCCATTCCCGAAATCAGCTTTGTCGAAGCGGCCGAGATGGCCACTTTCGGCGCCAAGGTGCTGCACCCCGCCACCCTGCAACCGGCGGTGCGCCAGAATATTCCGGTGTTTGTCGGCTCCGCCAAGGATCCTGCCGCCGGTGGTACCTGGATCCGCGCCAGCACAGATTCAAGCCCGCTGTTTCGCGCCGTAGCCCTGCGCCGCCAGCAGGTGCTGGTGACCCTGCACAGCCTCAACATGTTCCACGCCTACGGCTTCCTGGCCGAAGTGTTCGGCATTCTGGCCCGTCACCGCATCTCGGTCGACCTCATCACCACGTCGGAGGTGAGCGTATCGCTGACGCTGGATCACACCGGCAGCCAGAGCAACGGCGAACCGATCCTGAGCGACAAGGTACTGGCCGAGCTGGGGCAGCTCTGCAAGGTGGAGGTGGAAACCGGTCTGGCACTGGTGGCGCTCATCGGCAACCGGATGAGCGAAGTGAACGGGGTGGGCAGTCAGGTCTTTGACGCCCTGCGCGAGCACAACATCCGGATGATCTGCTACGGCGCCAGCGCCCACAACCTCTGCTTCCTGGTCAAGGAGAGCGAGGCGGGCAATATCGTCAACCGCCTCCATCAGGAGCTGCTGGACTGACCCTCCCCCGAGGCGAACCAGACCATGCAACAGGGCGCCCGCAAGGCGCCCTGTTCATTTGTACTCCGCAAAGGTATTGGCTCAGGCAAGGCTGGTGGCTGGCAACTGACAGGCGACGGCTTCGCGGCGCAGCTGCTGCAAGCGGGCCAGCAGCCCGGTCTGGCCCAGCTCCGTCTCCTGAGGCGAGAGATTGTCCACCAGCAGCGGATAGTGATCCGTCACTGCCTGCATCAACCAGTCGAGGCGACGCAGGGTGAGCGGGCCGCAGCTCTGGCCGCTCAGATCATCGGCCACATCGAGCCGGTGGCTGCGATACATGTCCCGCCACCAGTTGGCGACCAGCGCCTCGTCGCTCGCCAGCGCGGCGCTCCACTCCCCTTGCAGGGCGTGCAGACGGGCCAGCACGGGCGCGCTGGCCCCTTCGCGGATCAGGTGGTGGATCTCCCGTTTCACCCATTTCAGACAAAGCTCGCGCCAGTAGCGAAATTGCGGCAGAGGATCGGCCTCATCGAGCCAGAGTCCGGAGAGGGTGCGGGTCTCCAACCGCTCCGGCACATGAAACTGCGGGTCGACCAGACCATTGGAGTTGTATTCAAAGCGGGGATCGAAGGTCCACATATAGCCAAAGTCGAACACGCAGATCTGCTCGCCGTCATCGAGCAGGTTGCCCGGGCTCGGGTCCCAGTCAAACCAGCCCCAGCGGGCCAGCTCACCCTGCACCTCCAGCATCTGGGCCAGATTGCGCTCGTTGAGCTGGTGGACCGGCACACCCCGCAACCAGGGAGAGACCAGCACCCCGGCCCGCGCCGAGCCGAAGCTGGTGCAGACCACGTGGGAGAGGACAGTAGGGTGCAGCTCGCGCAGCGCCTCGATTTCGCGCCGCCGCTCCAGCTCGGTCAGAAAGGCAGTCTTGCCATCGAGGTTGGCCACCAGTGAATCCTGACGGCGCCGCTTGAGGCACCAGTGATGCCCCTCCACCTTGAGGTGAAACACCTCGGCGGTGAGACCGTGGCGATAGACCTTGACCACAGCCGGATGGCTATCCTTCAGCTTGACCAGTTGGGCCAGCGGCAGCGGGCAGTCGCGCTCGCGTCCGATCCGGATCTCTTCCTTGCTCTCCAGCATGCGCAGCAATCTGGCCTGACGCGCCATCACTTTGGGATTCATACATGTACCTCCAGTCGCTATCGAGAGACTAAACAGCAGATCCCTCCCAAGCCAGTGGCAAAACCCCATGATGACGCTTTCATCACATATTCCGAACAACCCCTCGATCGGGATCACAATTTGCAAGGTTGAGCTGTAACCAAATATTCATTAAGTGGTCATTAAATTGACAAGCTGAAACAAGGCCCGCACCATCGGGTCAAACTCTATGCGGATGAACGATCTCTCCCTCACTCGCTCAAAGGATGAGCTTATATGAATCGCCCCTCCTCAGGCCGCCCCCGCGTTCTGAGTCTGCCCTCTCTGCTGCTTGCCCTGCTGGGCGGATTGCTGCTGCTGACCCTGTTGTTGCCGCTGATCAATCCCGGCAGCTGGCTGGGCCGTGCCCAACCGCTGGTGCTGGGGCCCGCCGACAATCCGCTGGCTACCCTCACACGCCACGCCCTGCTCTATAAAAGCGACAGCCGCGGCCTCTATCTGGTGGTACGGAGCCAGTGGCAGTTGCGAGGGCCGCTGCAAGCGGGGGACAAGGTGCGAGTGGAGCTGCTCAACGACAAGGGGGAGCGGATCGACCAGCTCAGTCAAGCGGTGGATAAGCGTCAGGTGTGCCGCAATAACCGCTGCACCCTGGATCTCAACAGCACCCTGCGCGCCCCGGATGATGCGCTTGATAGCCGCTATCAGCTGCGCATTGGTCTGCTGCTCAAAGATCGCCCCGAGAGCGGCGACTTCAGCCAGATCCTGCAAACCCTGCCGGAGCAGGGCTTCAACCTCACCTATCTGGTGGTGAGCCTGACGCTGGTGCTGGCCCTGAGCGCCGCTGTGCTCAAAACGGTGCTGCCAAAGCTGCGCCGCAGCCTGCGCTGGCGGATCATCGGCAGCCTGCTGCTTGGCAACCTCACCTTCGTGCTGCTGCACGGCTTCGTGGTGTTCAAGCTGGGGGAATTTCTGCTCTGGTCAGGCTTTCGCCCAGAGCACTACTATCTCGCCTGGGGCAGCATGGTGCTGGGCTGGAGCCTCTGCGCGCTGGCGGGCTTCAACCTCTATATGGGGCTGGTCTTTACCGCGCTGTCAGGCATAGGTCTGCTGGCCAACTTTATGAAGATCGCCATCTACGGCGTGCCGCTCGGCGGGGACGATTTTGGCAACCTGCTGGCGCTGCTGCGGATCCTGCTCGATCAGCACCCCATCCTGCCCATCTTCACCGTCTTGCTGGCACTGTTTCTCTGCTGGCGCTTTGCCCTGTCACGCTGGGTATTGCGCACTGCCGCTGCCACCGTCGCCTTCTTTGCCCTGTGCGTCTTTGCCACCCAGACCGGCAACAAGCTGCTGGGAGCCAACATTCGCTACGTGGATCGCGCGGTCAACTACCACAGGGACATCATCCGCTCCGGCCCCGGCCTCTATCTGTTCAATCTGGTGGACGAGATGCTGCAAAGCGGCAGCGTGTTTCGCTACCCCTTGCAGATCAACGAGCTGACCCCGCAGCTGAGCTATCCGCCCCAGGGCATAGCGCCGCGCTGGGATCTGGTGATCGTGCTGCAATATGAGTCGCTCTGGCTCGACTGGAAGGGGAGGATCTGCGCCCCGGCTCCCACACTCTCCCTGCCCGCCAGCGTGCAGCAGTGGCAAAAGACCATCCACTCCCCCACCACCGGCGGCATGACGGTGCTGGCGGAGTTCGAGATGAACACCGGCCTGCCGGTGGGCTTGCTCAAGCAGGGGGTGGTGCCCTACTACTACCTCTCGCAGCAGGTGCCGGGACTGGCCCAGAGCGCCAGACAGAGCGGCTATAAGACCTTGTTTGCCCACCCCTATGTAGAGAAGTTCTGGGGCCGCGCCAAGGCGATCCCGGCGCTGGGCTATGAGGAGCGCTGGTTCGACACCCGCTTCACCACCCTTGAGCACAAGGGGCTCTATATCTCCGATGATGCCCTCATCGACCACATACTCAAGCGCAGCGAACAGGATGACAAACCGCTGTTTGCCTATGCAGTCACCATGCAGGGGCACGGCCCCTTCGATGGCCCCCGCTATCAGGGGCAGGAGCGCAGCGGCGCCTGCCCGAACCAGAGCGAGAGTGACACCCAGCTGCTCAACACCTATTACACCGGGGTGGTGGATGCCATGGCCTCGCTGGAGCGGCTGCTCAAGTCCCTAGACCAGTCGGGCAAGCGCTATCTGGTGGTGGCATTTGGCGATCACCAGCCGTTTTTGATGTCCGCCGGCAAGGGCATTCACGGTGACAAACCGGCGCGCGATGCCACCTACCAGATCCCCATGATGGCCTTCACCCGCGCCGATGACCCCCTCAATCTGGCGACCCAGTTTGCGCCGGTACGCCAGCTCTACCAGATGGGTCAGGCCACTCGCCAGCTGCTGGCGGGGGATATCACCCCCATCGAAGAGAAGCCCCTGCTCCATCCGGTACTGGGGGAAGAGAAGGGATTCGACCCTTCAAGCCTGGTGCCGCAGATCCGCGCCAGCTTCCGGCCCGATGCACTGCCCTGATCCCTCTCCACAAAAACAGACAAGGCCGCATCAGCGGCCTTGTTGTTGGACATACATTTCGCCCTCATTTTGCTCGCCACCAGGGCTGCAGCAAGGTGAGCTGCTTAAGGTCGAGATCGAGCGCCACCTCGATGCCCAGCGGCAACGTCAGCATGGGGTGGGTATGGGCGCAATCAAACTCCGCCAGAATGGGGAAATCCGGCTCCCCCACCACCTCCAGCAGGATATCGAGGGGGCGCTTGCCGCTACCCTGATCGTTGAACAACTCGTGCTTGCCAAGGATAAGGGCGCCGATCCGATCAAACACCCCGCACAGCTTGAGATGGGCGAAGGAGCGCTCCAGCGTCTCGGCAGATTTCAGGCTGTCCTCCAGCAGCAAAATGTCGCCGTGCTCGATGGGCGGCATATAGGGGGAGCCCCAGATCCCCGCCATGGTGTTGAGGTTGCCGCCAATCAGCCGTCCCTCAACCCGGCCTGAACCCACAGAGATCAGCCGATTGGGCTGGCAGCGCTTGGCCCGGGTCTGGTTCTCCCAGTCCAGCCGTTCATCGCTCCACTTTGCCGGGGTGGGCAGCGTGCAGGGGACGCCAGCTTCATCGGCCAACGCAATCTGTAAAAAACTGGCCAACGTCTCATCCACCAGCGGCGGCAACTCGCCAAAGGAGGCCACCAGCGCCGGGCCATAAAAGGTAACCAGGCCAGTTTGGGCGTGGATGCCGAGCAGCAGGGCCGTCACATCGGAGTAGCCAACGATGATCTTGGGGTCGCGCCTCAGCGCCTCAAAATCGAGGTAGGGCAGCAGGGAGTTGGAGTTGCTGCCGCCAATCACCGACATGATGCAGCGCACTTCTGGGTCGCGAATAAGGGCGTTGAGCTCCTCGGCCCGCGCGGCAATGGAGCCGGATCGCCAGTGATCCTGCTGGCCGGTGAGGCTGCCCGCCTTGAGCCTAAAGCCCTGCCCCTCAAGAAAGGCTTTTGCGCGGGCAAAACGGTTGGGTGCCCAGGCGGTCGCCGCGCTGGAGGGGGAGAAAAAAGCGATGGTATCGCCACGTTGGAGCAGCGGGGGAACCAATAACGTCATGACACACTCATCCTTGCCAATATCCAGCCATCACAGAGTCGTTGAGACTCCTACACAACCCCTTTGATCACAACGGGTTTATCACTGTCGTTTAGAAATACAAAACACTTGATTCATTATTAACAGATATTCTAAACACTATCCCCTTCCTAGAATGACCTCATTGCGATGGCCAACCCCGGTTGGTTGTCAGAACGGTCGGCCTGACAGCCCGGACGTTCTCTTTCCCACTTTTTCTCTCTGACTTATCAATGAGGTGCCTGTCATGAACAAAAACGCATCCCCCAGCGCATTGGTTGTAGAAGGCGGCGCCATGCGCGGCATATTTGCCAGCGGCGTGCTGGATGCGTTTATCGAGCATGACTATCGCCCCTTTGACTTCGCCATCGGCGTCTCGGCGGGGGCCACCAACTTGCTGGCTTATCTCGCCAGCCAGCATGGCCGCAGCCACGAGATCCTGACCAAACTGGCGTGCAGCCAGCAGTTTATGGATCCCCTGCGTTTTGCCAAGGGGGGCAATCTGGTGGATATCCACTGGCTGTGGAACACCAGCTGCCGCAAGTATCCCCTCGACATTCACGCCTACCGGGAGACCGGCATCCCCTTCTATGCGGTGGTGACCAATACCCTGACCGGCAAGGCGGAGTACATCCGGGTCAAGCCGGAGAACATGAACGAGGTGCTGCCCGCCAGCTGCGCCATTCCCCTCGCCTCCCATGAATACCCGGAGGTGCACGGGGTGCCGATGACAGATGGCGGGGTGGCCGACTCCATCCCGGTGATCGAGGCCTACCGCCGCGGTGCCCGTCACCTGACGGTGATCCTCTCCGAGCCCCTTGGCTATCGGCTCAAGCCGATGCCTTTCCCCTGGATGATCCGCACTCTGCTCAAGACCCGCCCCGCGCTGGCACAGGCGCTGGAGCAGCGGGATCGCAGCTACAACGAGGCGCTCGATTTTATCGCCAATCCGCCGGAGGACTGCCAGATCGAGGTGATCGCCCCGGCCGACTACTTCCCCGTCTCCCGTTTCACCCGCGATATCAACAAGCTGGAGATGGGATACGTGATGGGCAAGTGCGCAGGCTATCAGGCCGCCCTGCTCAATTGATAAGGGTTTTACAGGCATGACCCGACCTGCCGCGACGCACGCGCCGCCAACACAATAACAATCGGGTCAGTTGAGCAACATGAGTCATAAAAACAGACCGTGGCGAGGCAAGCGCGGCCAGAACCGATGCCAGACATCCTGACCGGCCCGCTCCTCATCCCTATGCCAGGGCATCTCACCCTCATACAAGGTGTTTATTTATGTCGTTTCTTCTCACCCATCCCGCGCTGGCGCAGCTGTTCGAGCGGCTGCTGCCCGATTACCGGATCATGGCGCCCGCGGCCGAATATCGGGGCGGCCGCTTCTCCGACACCGACAACGTCACCTACCACAGCATCCGCCATCCGGCCGATCTGGTGTGGCAGGAGAAGTCCCACTTCTCCCCAAAAGAGGTGGTGCTCCCCATCACCCAGACCCTGTTCCACTTCGACAATCTGGAGCTGCGCGAATCAAAGGTGGAGGCCAAGCCCACCCTGCTGTTCTTGCGCAGCTGTGATATCCACGCTCTGCGCAGGCTGGATCAGGTCTACCTGAAAAATGGCCAGAACAGCGACGTCTACTACGCCCGGCTGCGCAGCAAGCTCAAGCTGGTACTGCTGGAGTGCCGCGAGAGCTTCGAGAACTGCTTCTGCGTCTCCATGGGCAGCAACGAGACCCAGGACTACGCCGCCGCCATTCGTCTGAGCGATGAGGGTGCCCGTATTGAGGTGAAGGATCCCGAGCTGCTCGGCTACTTTGCCGAGCTCGGGGAATCCGATGACTTCACCCCGGAATTTGTCCAGAGCAACCCGGTCAAGGTACGCCCCCCGGACAGCGTCTGTAACGACCCCCAGCGGATCCGCCAGATCCTCACCGCCCATCCGGTCTGGGCCGAGTACGACAGCCGCTGCATCGGTTGCGGCCGCTGTACCACCTCCTGCCCGACCTGCAGCTGCTACAGCGTGCATGACCTCACCTATGCGGAGAACCCCAAGCAGGGCGAGCGCCGTCGCCAGTGGGCCAGCTGTATGGTGGATGGCTTTAGCGACATGGCCGGTGGCCACGGTTTTCGCGCCAAACATGGCGAGCGCCTGCGTTATCGCGCCCTGCACAAGGTCAACGACTACAAGGCCCGTCAGGGGGAGGAGCACATGTGCGTCGGCTGTGGCCGCTGCGACGATCGCTGCCCTCACTACATCTCCTTTAGCAACATCATCAACAAGATGGCCGATGTGGTCGAACAGACCATCGCAGCCGACAACGCGAAGGGGGCGAACTGATATGTGCCAGTGCCAGCAAACCGCAACAGCAGAACCGCAGCAGGACGTGGTCGAAAACCGCCTGCTGCCCAAGGCCTACACCATTCTGGCCATCGAGCGCCACACCGAGCTTGAGTGGAACTTTCGGGTCTCCCGCGACTTTGATGTCCACTACGGCCAGTTTGTGGAGATCTCCCTGCCCACCGTCGGCGAAGCGCCCATCTCGGTCTCCGACTATGGCGATGGCTATGTGGATCTGTTGATCCGCAAGGTCGGCAAGGTGACCGATGCGCTGTTTGTCCTCGATGTGGGCGACAAGGTGTGGATGCGCGGCGTCCACGGCAACGGCTATCCGCTGGAGACCTACCGCAACCAGCACCTCATCGTGGTGGCGGGCGGCACCGGCGTCGCCCCGGTCAAGGGGTTGCTGCGTCGCTTCAGCAAGCATCCGGAAGAGGTGAAAGCCCTCGACATGATCCTCGGCTTCAAGAACGAGCAGGCGGTGCTCTATCGCCACGAGATGCCGTTCTGGGCCGAGCGCCAGAACCTCATCGTCACCCTGGACGAGGGCAAGGAGAGCGAGCAGTTTCGCATCGGCCGGGTCACCGACTACATCGACCAGCTGGATCTCGCTGACAAGGAAGATATCCAGGTGATCGTGGTCGGCCCTCCCATCATGATCCGCTTCGTGGTGCTCGCCTTCCTCGAGCGGGGCATCCCCAAGGATCGCATCTGGGTTGACTACGAACGCCGCATGGCTTGCGCCGTGGGCAAGTGTGGCCACTGCCGGATGGGCGACACCTATATCTGCGTGGATGGACCGGTCTTTCGTTTTGACCAGGCCCAGCATCTGATCGACTGAGGGAGAACACCATGAGTCTCGATATCGACATCATCAAAGCCCGCGCCAAGAACGAATACCGCCTCTCCAAGGTGCGTGGCGAAGCGATGATCAGCGTACGCATTCCCGGCGGGATCATGCCCGCCCACCTGCTGGCGGTAGCCCAGCAGATCGCCGAACAGTATGGCAACGGCCTGATCCACCTCACCACCCGCCAGAAGCTGGCGATGCCCGGTATCAAGTATCAGGACATGGACAAGGTCAACGCCGCCCTCGAACCCTTTATCAAGGAGATCGAGGTGGAGACCTGCGGCATCGAGGTGGAGGATACCCAAGCCGGTTACCAGACCATCGGCGGACGCAACATCGTTGCCTGTCAGGGCAATACCATCTGCCAGAAGGGCAATATCGACTGCACCGGGCTGGCCCAGCGGATGGAGAAACACCTCTACCCCAACCCCTATCACCTCAAGATGGTGATCGCCGGCTGCCCCAACGACTGCGCCAAGGCCAACATGGCCGACTTCGGTATCCTCGGCATCGCCAAGATCCACTTCAATGCCGAGCGCTGCATCGGCTGCGGCGCCTGCGTCAAGGCGTGCAGCCACCACGCAGTCGATTGCCTCGCCATCAAGCATGGCAAGGCGGTCAAGGAGGAGAGCAAGTGCATCGGCTGTGGCGAGTGCGTGCTGGCCTGCCCGACCCTGGCCTGGCAGCGGGATCCCAAGCAGCTCTACATGGTCAAGCTGGGGGGACGCACCAGCAAGAAGACGCCTCGTACCGGCAAGCTGTTCCTCAACTGGGTGACCGAAGAGGTGCTGCATGCGGTGATCAAGAACCTGTTCGAGTTCGAGGCCGAGATGCTGGATGGCAAACCCATCTACCTGCACATGGGTCACCTTATCGACCGGGCCGGTTATCACAAGTTCAAGGAGCGGGTGCTGCGCGGCGTCACCCTCAATCCGGAAGCCATGGTCGCTGACCGTATCTTCTGGGCCGAAGATCAGTACGTCGCCAACATGCACGTCAAAGCGGTGCAATAGGAAAAACCTCGTTTGGGGAAGCGTGATCAAGTGGCCGACACCGGTGGGGATCTGTCGTTGGCCCGGGCGTAGATCACCCTTCCCCTTTTTTATTCCCGTCGGGGGATCTTTCCCCCGACCATCCTGGGTGCGTCACGGCGCGCCCTGCTATCTCGCCCGGCGCGGCATTGCGAGCGGGCCAGCATCCGGAGCCTGTTATGGACTTTCTCCCTCTCTTCTGTCAGCTGCAAAACAAGCCGGTCCTGATCGTCGGCGGTGGTGAGGTGGCTGTGCGTAAAGCGCGCCTGCTGCTCGATGCCAAGGCGAAGATCACCATCAATGCCCCGCATTTGGAACCCCAGCTGATGAGCTGGGCCGAGCAGGGTCGCCTGACCGTCTGCGCCGCCAGCTTTCACCCAGAGCTGCTCGATGGCAAGTGGTTGGTGATCGCCGCCACCAATCAGCAAGAGGTCAACCAGCAGGTCTTTCACGAGGCGAACCTGCGCCAGATCTTCTGCAATGTGGTGGACTCTCCGGCCCACTGCAGCGCCATCATGCCCGCCATCATTGACCGCTCGCCGCTGATGGTGGCCATCTCCAGCGCAGGCGCGGCGCCGGTACTGAGCCGCCAGTTGCGGGAAAAACTCGAAGCCATGCTGCCGCAACACCTCGGCCAGCTCGCGGCGCTGGCGGGCAAGCTGCGCGAGCGGGTCAAACTGATTCCGGACAAGCTGGCCCGCCGCCGCTTCTGGGAGCGGCTCTTTAGCCATGAGCGACTGGCATGCCAGCTGGCCCGCGGCCAGCAACAGGCCGCCGAGCAGAGCGTCGCTGAACTATTAAATGAGCCGCTACAGAGCAAGGGAAGCGTCACCCTGGTGGGCGCCGGCCCCGGCGATGCGGGGCTGCTCACCCTGAATGGCTTGCAGCAACTGCAGCAGGCGGATGTGGTGGTCTATGACCGGCTGGTGTCGCAGGAGGTGTTGGCGCTTGTTCGCCGGGATGCCGAGCGGATCTTTGTTGGCAAGGAGGCGGGCCGCCACTGTGTGCCCCAGCAGGCGATCAACCAACTGTTGCTTGAACAAGCGCTGCTGGGCAAACAGGTGGTGCGGCTCAAGGGGGGCGATCCCTTTATCTTTGGCCGGGGTGGCGAGGAGCTGGAAACCCTGGCCGAGGCGGGCATCCCCTTCTCGGTGGTACCGGGCATTACGGCAGCCTCAGGCTGCGCTGCCTACAGCGGCATTCCCCTCACCCACCGCGATCATGCCCAGCGAGTACAGTTCATCACCGGTCACGACAAGGAGGGCAATATCGCCCAGGAGTGGTCGGCGCTGGCGGCCCCCCGCCAGACTCTGGTGTTCTACATGGGGCTGGCCCACGCCGCCCGCATTCAGGATGCGCTGCAAACCCACGGTATGCCCGGTCACACCCCGGTGGCGCTGGTAGAGCAAGGCACCCAGCTCAGTCAGCGGGTGGTGCGCGGCGAGCTGCAGCAGTTGGCCGAACTGGCCTGTCAGGTGAAGAGCCCGAGCCTCATCATCATCGGCTCGGTAGTCACTCTGGCCGACAAGCTGGACTGGTATGGGGAAGCCAACGCCATCCACGGCATCTAACCCCGCACGGCTATCACCCAATAGAGACAACAAAACAGAGAGCGGCCATGCCGCTCTCTGTTTTTTGCATCAATGACCAAGCCGTGGCACGACGTGTCTGTTACTCGAGCCGGATGGGGCCGGTATTCTGAACATCGCTGTCATTCCAGTCGCTCTCATCGCGAATGCGCGGATCCCCCTGCAAGGTGTAGAGGATGGTTCCCTGACGAAACTGTAGCGCGCCATCGGCCCGCTTGGCCTTCACCTTGACTCCGTTGACCCACACCTGCTCCTTGCCATCCACCTGAATATTGGCCACCGTGGCGCCTGTCTCGCGGTTCTTGGCGATCCACTTGCCCTGATAGGGTGAGTCCCCCTTGGCCATCGGCAGTGCGGCGGCCTTGCCCGCCGACCAGGCGTGCACGGTGCAAAAGCCGTGGGCCCGGCGATCATGCTTGATGACGTAATCCAGGGTGGGTTCGCTGGCGGGTAGATCGAAGGTGATCCCGATGACCACCTTGCCGCTTGTGGCCGAATAGGCGGCGGGCGCCAGCGTTTTCAGGGTCGCCTTCTTGCCATTGATAAAGACGTTGCCCCCTTGCGACTTGACCCGGATATCGGTGGGACAAGTGGCGCTGAAGTTGGGCAGCGCCGCGAGGGCACTGCCGGCATGGGCAGTCATGGCCAACATGACAAGGGTCAGCAGAGCAGGTTTTTGATTCATAGTGATACGCCTTCAAGAGAAGAGAACCTCGTCCGTGAGCGGTGTTGTTCCTGATGGCGGCACTCTAGCTTGACCCTCTCGGGCTACCCAGTTAAAAAAAATAAAACCGGCTAGCCGAATTATTAATAAATATAAATATTTAAAATCAATTATTTAAGCAATATTCCCGCCAGCCGCCACGTATCAGACAGGCAATAAAAAAGCCGATAACCCGGTTATCGGCTCATTGCCCATGAAGACGCTGGAGCCCGATCAGACCACTACGGCGGTGCCACTGATGCTGACCATCAGCATGCTGCCGTTTTGCCCCACCACTTCGTAGTCGATATCGATGCCGACCACCGCATTGGCGCCAAGAGCGGCGGCACGCTCTTTCAGCTCATCGAAGGCGATCTCGCGGGCACGGGCCAGCTCTTTTTCATAGGCGCCGGAGCGGCCGCCGATGATGTCGCGGATCCCGGCAAAGAGATCCTTGAAAATGTTGGCGCCGAGAATGGCTTCGCCAACCACGATGCCGCGGTATTCACGAATGGCTTTGCCTTCCAGCGTGGGGGTCGTTGAGAGGATCATCTTGAACTCCTGTGAGTAGCAGAAGGGCTCAGACTACCCCAACTGCCCGAAAATCCCAACCAGGGGGTGGCCTGTACGACGCCGACCTTAAAAATCACGACGGCCAGATAAAAAAACACCGCGCACGGGGCGCGGTGTTTGTTTCAGAGGGCCATTGCCAACGGCAAGCCGTCACGGATTGTAAGAGACCACCGAGCCACTGAGGCCGGTCATCTGGGAGATCCGCCCCTGCATCCCTTGCAGTTTGGCCTTGGAGACATCCGGTCCGATAAAGACCCGGTTGAGCTGACCCTGCACCGGTGTGCGCGGCGAGGTGTGGGCAGAGTAGCCCGCCGCCCGCAGCTTGCTCACCAGCGCGTTGACGCTGTCGACGTTCTTGAAAGCGCCAAGCTGGAGGATCCAGCTACCCTGCGCCGGTGCCGCAGCAGGCGCGGGTGTGGTCGGCTGGGTCATCTTGCTTTCAATCAGATCGTCGAGGGACTTGATCTGACCCGCCTGCGGCTTGGTCGGTGCGGGTGCCTTGGCAACTTCAACCGGTTTGGCTGGCGTCGGCTTGGGTGCTGGCTTGGGCGGTTCGACCGGTTTTTTGGCCACCACTTCCGGCTTGGGCTGTGGCTTGGGTTGGGCATTCTGTTGCGGCTGTACCGATGCGGCAGGGGTTGTCGCCGGCTGTGCACCGTTGCCCTGACCGGCGAGGGTCATAGGGTCAGCCACCTCTTCCACTTGCCACTGTTGGGCCGCAGAGGCCTGTTGCTGGCTGGCCAGATGATCGGCGGGCAGGCTGCTGGCTGCCGAGACCTGCAGCGCAGGCTTGGCAGGCTCCAGCTCGGGGCGCAGCGGGATCTTGGCAAAGGCCTCCTCCTTTTGTGCCAGCTTGTGACCATCCAGCAAGTCCGGCAGGAAAATAACAACCAGGGCCACCAGGATGACGGTGCCCACCAGACGGTTTTGAAACTTCGAGGCCAAGTTGAATCCTACCTTTACGTAACTCAATATGCGATTTGGCTCCCCGCCCGAAGGCCGGGGAGCCGGGGTGTGGCCTAGACGGCGACACCCGCCAGAATGTCGGCGACAGTGTAAAACGAACCAAACACAATGACCATATCGTCCGGACTCGATGCGGCCAACGCTGCCTGATAAGCGGCGCTGACATCATCAAACTCCCTGGCAGGCCCTTTGCCCTCCCCCAACGCCGCAGCCAGTTGCGCAGCAGTGGCGGCGCGCGGGCCGGTGAGACTGGCCAGATACCACTCGCCAATCAAGCCATCGAGTTCGGCAAGGGAGCCCGCCATGTCCTTGTCTTTGAGCATGCCGACCACGGCGCGGCGTACACCCGAGCAGGGCATCTTGCGCAATTGAGCTGCCAGATAGGCTGCCGAATGGGGGTTATGGGCCACATCGACGATCACCAGCGGCGCACTTTGCAGCTGCTGCATCCGGCCAGCTAGCCGGGCATTGGCCAGCCCGTCACGGATAGCAGACTCCGGCAGCGGCAAGCCGAGGGATTCCAGCGCCGCCAGCACGGTCACCGCGTTCATCAGCGGCAGCGCCGGTTTTGGCAGATCCCGCCACTGGTTGAGGCCGTGATAATCCCAACCGCTCTCGTGCTCATCGCCACGAAAATCGATACCGACCTGACGCAGGTTGGCGCCAAGACGCTGGGCTTCGCTGGCAATAGTCGCGGGCGGATTAGGCTCACCGCTGATGGCGGGCTTGCCAGCGCGATAGACCCCAGCCTTCTCCACAGCCACTGCTTCGCGGGTATCCCCCAGCCAGTCGCAGTGATCGAGGGCAATGGAGGTGATCATGGCGACATCGGACTCCACCACATTGGTGGCGTCGAGCCGACCGCCCAGCCCCACTTCCAGCAGCAGCACATCGGGCGCGGCGCGGCAGAAGAGCCACAAACCGGCCAGGGTGGCGAACTCGAAGAAAGTAAGGGCAATCTCGCCACGAGCAGCTTCCACCTCGGCAAAGGCGGCGCAGTGATCGCTGTCGGGCAGCTCTTGCCCGTTGACCCGCACCCGCTCGGTAAAGCGCAGCAGATGGGGCGAGGAGTAGACGCCGACCTTGTAGCCTGCGGCCATCAGAATGCTGGCCGCCATGGCACAGCTGGAGCCCTTGCCGTTGGTACCCGCCACCGTGATCACCTTGAACGGCAGCTGGGTAAGCCCCATACGCCGGGCAACGGCACCGACCCGATCCAGCCCCATGTCGATATTGACCGGATGGATCTGCTCCAAATAAGAAAGCCAGTCGACAAGCGACCGGCTTTGGGATTGTTGCATGTTTGAACTCATCTTCACTCTTCGATGACGTGAGTATTCAGCATTTTGGCGAGCAGGCTGGCCAGACGGTTACGCATTTCGCGGCGATCGATGATGATATCGATGGCACCCTTTTCCAGCAGGAACTCGGAGCGCTGGAAGCCTTCCGGCAGTTTCTCGCGCACGGTCTGCTCGATAACGCGCGGGCCGGCAAAGCCGATCAGAGCCTTGGGCTCGCCCACGTTGATGTCACCCAGCATCGCCAGACTGGCAGAGACGCCACCCATGGTGGGGTCGGTCAGCACGGAGATATAGGGCAGGCCCGCCTTGGTGAGTCGGTCCAGCGCTGCACTGGTCTTGGCCATCTGCATCAGGGAGAAGAGGGCTTCCTGCATGCGAGCACCACCAGAGGCGGAGAAGCAGACCAAGCCACGGCCTTCCTTGATGCACTCCTCAACGGCGCGCACAAATCGGGCACCGACCACGGAGGCCATGGAGCCCCCCATGAAGGAGAATTCGAACGAACAGGCGACAACCGGTACCCCTTTGAGGGTCCCTTTCATCACCACCAGCGCATCTTTCTCCGCCGTCTCTTTCTGAGCGGCAGACAAACGATCCTTGTAGCGCTTGGAATCCTTGAATTTCAGTACATCCTGCGGCTCCAGCTCGGCACCGATCTCGGTACGACCCTGCTCATCGAGGAAGCTCTCGAGACGGGCGCGGGCGCTGATGCGCATATGATGATCACACTTGGGGCACACTTCGAGGTTGCGCTCCAACTCTGCCCGGTAGAGCACCTGTTCACAAGCACTGCACTTGGTCCACACCCCTTCCGGAATGTTGTGACGACGAGGCGCAGTGATCTTGCTCTTGGGAAGAATCTTCTCAAGCCAGCTCATGGAATTCCTTAATGCTTTTGTGCCTGACAAAACGCATCGAGCCTAGATTGTTCAATGACTTAATAGCTCGATGGCAACAAATGACGGGTCATTAAACCACAATTTTTCGGGCGCAGTTACTAAAAACTGGTCGTACCCGGTGCCGAGTCCGGCAGCCACAGCGGGCCGAGCGGCAACTGTGGCAGAGCAAACTCGGCCGGGTAATCCACGTCGACCAGATAGAGGCCACCGGCCTTGGCGGTCGGCCCGGCCAGATTGCGATCCTTGGCAGCCAGCACCTCGGCAATCCACTCCACTGGTTTGAGCCCCTGCCCCACCAGCAGCAGGGAGCCGGTGATGTTGCGCACCATATGGTGCAGGAAGGCGTTGGCCTTGATATCGAGCACGATGTAGGGGCCGGAACGGCTGACACACAGATGGGTCACATTGCGCCACGGGGTGTTGGATTGGCAGGCGACGGCACGGAAGGTGCTGAAGTCGTGCTCCCCCAGCAGGCTCTGGCCCGCCTGGTGCATCAACTCGGCATCGATGGTCTCGTGGTAGTGGCTGACGCCACTGCCGAGGATCGCCGGCCGGTAGTTGTGGTTGTAGATGACATAGCGGTAGCGACGGGCAGTGGCGCTGAAGCGGGCGTGGAAGCTCTCGTCCACCTGCTTGACCCAGCGCACGGCGATATCCGGCGGCAGGTTGGAATTGAGCCCCAGGGTCCAAGCCCCTTCGGCACGGTTCGCCTCGGTATCGAAGTGGATCACCTGACCGGTCGCATGGACACCGGCATCGGTGCGCCCGGCACACTGGATGGAGACAGGGTGGTTGGCAATCCGGCTCAGCGCCGTCTCCAGTTCAGCCTGCACGCTGATCACTTCACGCTGACGCTGCCAGCCGAAATACCGGCTGCCGTCATATTCAATACCTAGGGCAATTCGCATGGATAAACTTGTCTTGTTGTGAAAACGCAGTGAAAGAAACGTGGCGGATTATACGCGCTCAGCCCGAAAAGTCCCACCACGCGCGCAATTGGCCTCTATTATGAGCCTGCGCGGCCATGACCCCCATCGCAAATCGCCAAAAGAAGAGGGCAGCCTGCTGGTTGCCCCCGTTTTGCTGATCCCGTGATGGGAGATGCTTTAGCCCAACCGCTTGAGCAACTTCTCGGCTTCGGCGCGCTGGTGATCGCTACCCTGTTCCGCCGCCTCTTGCAGCAGCTCGCGGGCGCTATCCTTGTCGTCAATCTCGAGGTAGGCACGGGCCAGATCCAGCTTGGCACCCACACCGCCGTCATCGGCATCCACGTCAAATCCGGTGGATTCCGGCAGCACCTCGGGGAAGCCATCGAGCCCCACATCCAGCGAGAAGCCCTGATAAGGCTCCTGCTCCGGCGCGGTGGCATCCGCTTCGGCCAGCAGCTTGTCGATCTCGACGTAGCCGCTCTCTTGCGCCTGCTCACGGGGCTGGAGATCTGCCGGATGAGATTCCACCTCGGCGAACGCATCTTCGAAATCGGAGAGCGCCAGCTCGTTGGGATCCCACTCCAGATCCAGCTCAGCTTCCTTCGCCTTGACAGGCTCAAGACCGAGCTCGGCCAGCATGGCATCCGCACTCTCGTCGGTGTCCTCTGCGGCACTGAGATCAATGGCGTTATCATCTTTGCCAGCAGCAGGCTCGTCGAGGGCACTGTCGAAATCGCCGAGATCGAAGCTAGCCAGATCGTCGTCAGCGGCACCGACTTCGTCGATGGAGCTCAAATCGGGCTCGAGGTCGGCTGAGAGATCCGCATCCAGCTCGGCGAACAGGGCTGCCTGCAGCTCCTCTTCGCTCATGATCTCGTCAGCGGCCTTGGGCTTTGGATTGAACTCGCTGGCCAGATCCATGGCGGGCTCGTTGGCAAGCGCGATAGGCTCATCCAGCGAGAGATCGAGATCCGGCACCAGATCCGGGTCACGACTGGCTGGCTGGGCCGCCATCCGCTCGGGCTCGAAGCCCTGCAGCTCCATCTCGCCCTCGTCGCTGAACACCAGATCGACATCCGGCTTGGCGGCCGGCTCGTCAGGCTCCATCGGCATAAAGCCATCCGGGGTGTTGAGATCCGGCACCGGGCGCACCGGCTCGTTGTCGGTCACATCGACGCTCAGCAGATCATCAAACTCGCTCTGCTCCTGATCCATCATCATGGCGGTGGATTCGGAGAGGCTCTTCTCCTGCTCTTCCAGTTCGCGGCGGGCACGGGCACGCAGCCACAGGGTCACCAGCGCCAATACCAGCAGTACCGGCAGCAGAATGATCATGGCGAGGTTGAGCGGCGAGGAGAGCAGCTCCATCAACCAGTTTTTCTCAGGCTCAGGCTCGGCTGCCACCGGCGGGACCGGTTGAGCCTTGAGCTCGGCAATCTCTTTTTGCAGCGCGGTCTGATCCTGCAGCTGGGCCTTGAGGGTCTCCACCTCTTCGGTCAGGGATTGCAGACGCAGCTTGAGCCTGTGGTTCATCTCGGTCACCTGGCCGAGCTGGGCATTGGCATCTTCCAGTGCCAGCGCCATCTCGGTAGCCGGTTTGCCCACCGGTTTATCCAGGTCGGAAGGCAGAGGCGCCGGGGTGGTGCCTTCTGCAGCGCTAGGAGCAGGTGCTACCGCCTCTTTCGGCGCAGGCTCGCTCACCTTGGCCACTTCTTTGGTTTCGGCAGCCGGTTGCGGAGCCACCACCGGGGCGGGAATGGGGGCGGCTTTCGCTACTGGCAGCGGCGCAGGCGCAGCCTTCACCGGCTCGGTCTTGGCGGCTTCCACCTTCGCGGGTTTGGCGGCAGCCGGCTTGGCAGTATGGGTCTGCTTGTCAGCCAGATATTTGGGGCTTAACCCCTTCCAGCTGGCGTTGTCGCTGCGGAACTTGGCGCGGGCCTGTGCATCAGTGATGACGCTCGCCTCGGCCGCGGTCGGCAGCAGAATGCGGGAACCCACCAGAATGTGGTTGATATTGCCATCGGCAAAACTGCGGGGGTTTTTCTCGTAAATCGCCACCATGGTCTGGTAGACGCTGACCCGATTGGAGGGGCGATATTTGCTCGCCAGGCTCCAGAGGGTATCGGTCGGACGAACGGGGCCATAGCTACCGGCATTGGCAGTGACCTGACGTACCACCGGCTGGGCGGTTGCACGCACCGGTTGCGCCACGGGTCTGGCGACCGGCTGCGCCAGCGGCTGGGAATTGACGGCGGGAGGTGCGGGTTCGTCAGGGCCTTTTAGCTCGACAAAAAAAGGCTCCCGCGCCGAGTCTTCAGCCTGGACGGTGCCCAGCAGACCCAATGCGAGTAGCGTTGCCAATGTTATGCGGGAATGTCCCATATTCGTTCCTTCGTATGACGGCCCTATCACATTGAAAAATCTGGATAGTTACCCCAAAACAGTCGGTTCAATATAAATCAGGCTCGCCTGGCAAGCCAGCAGTCCGACACATTTAGCACCCAACTTGACCCTGAGTGTAGGAAAAAACTTAATCAGTTGATATCGCAACAGAATCTTGAAGTGACGGAGTGCGGCATGGGTCACACCCCGGTTTGATCACAGGCCGGATGCGCAGCACTCCCTGCTGCGCATCTGTGGCATCTGACCAGCCTTACAGATAGTCGCGAACCAGCAGCTCGGCAATCTGTACACTGTTGGTTGCCGCGCCCTTACGAACGTTATCGGCCACGATCCACATATTGATACCACTCGGGTGAGAAATATCCTGGCGCACCCGACCCACCAGCACCTCATCCTTGCCGGTTGCGTCACGCACCGGGGTCGGATAATCCCCTTCGTCATCAAACAGGGTCACACCCGGCGCATTGCGCAGCAGGTCCTTGACCTGTTCGGCATCGAGCGGCTGGTGCAGCTCGACGTGTACCGCCTCGGCATGGCCGTAGAAGACCGGCACCCGCACGCAGGTGGGGTTCACGGCAATGCTGGCATCGCCGAGGATCTTCTGGGTTTCCCATACAATCTTCATCTCTTCACGGGTGTAGCCGTTGTCGGTGAAACTGTCGATCTGCGGGATCAGGTTAAAGGCGATCTGTTGCGGATAAAGGGTCGGTTCCACCGGACGGCCGTTGAGCAGATGAGCTGTCTGACCTGCCAGCTCGCTGACCCCCTCTTTGCCGGAGCCTGATACGGATTGATAGGTGGCCACGTTGATGCGGGCAATGCCCACTTCGTCGTGCAGCGGCTTCAGGGCCACCAGCATCTGGATAGTGGAGCAGTTGGGGTTGGCGATGATGTTGCGATTGCGAAAATCGGCCAGCGCATCCGGGTTCACTTCCGGGATCACCAGCGGGATATCTTCGTCGTAACGGAAGCAGGAGGTGTTGTCGATGACGATGCAGCCGTGTTCGGCAGCAATCGGCGCCCACTTGGCAGAGACCTCGGCACCGGCGGAGAAGAGTGCGATCTGCACCTGGCTCCAGTCAAACTCCTCCACATCGAGGATCTCGAGGTTCTTGCCGCCAAAGCGCACGGTATCACCGGCGCTGCGGCTGGAAGCCAGCGGATAGAGGGTCGCTACCGGAAATTCGCGCTCTTCCAGGATCTCGATCATCGCCTGACCCACGGCGCCGCTGGCACCCAATACCGCTACGTTAAACTGCTGGCTCATTCTGTTCTCCTCTGATAATGCTGCAATGGCGCCGGGTGGCGCCATGGTCGGCAGGCTCCCGCACGGCGAGATGACGCTGCCTGATATGGCTGAGCCGGCGCAGTAGCATCTGCGCCAGCTCAGTAAAAAAGGGGTCGAGGTAGCCAGTATGGCTCACCCCTTCCGGTTATCTTCCAACTCTTAGCCCCCGATTCAGGGGCGTGACAGCGCAAATCCCAGCTCACCCAGCGCCTGGTCGGCAAACGCCCCCTCAACCTGCAGGGAGGATAGTTCACGGCGCTCGGGGTAGTGTTTGCGCTGCTCGTCAAAGCTGCCGGGCAGACCGAGTCGGGCACGGAAACGGGCATCATCGCGGCGCACGTCATAAACCAGATGCACCAGCTGCTTGATCAACGCCTGATCCGGCGCGCGGCCCGGCACCACCGCCTGCACATCGGGGGCGGGCAACAGCTGACTCAAATCCTGACGAGGCTGGCGTCCCAGCTGCTGGCAGAGCGCCTGATAGAGCATCCAGGTACCGCGGGCCTTCCCCTCCAGGCTGTAACCGGCGATATGGGGGGTGGCAATCTCGGTATGGGGCACCAGCGCAGCCAGTGGCTCGGGCTCGTTCTCCCACACATCCATCACCAGTCGCAAAGGCGCATCGCCCAACTGGCGCGCCAGCAGGGCCCGGTTATCCCACACCTCGCCACGGGATGCGTTGATCAGGATCTGTCCGGCAGGGCGCGCGGCAATCTGTTCGGCATCGAGCAGATGGTAGGTGGCATCCAGCCCTTCACGGGTAATGGGCACATGGAAGCTGACGATATCGGCGCCAAGAGCGGTCTGATAATCGACAAAACCCGCTGCGGGATTTTCCCGCGCCCTGGGCGGATCGCAGCGCAGCACCCGCATGCCGAGCGCTTGGGCCTTGCCAGCCACGCACTCGCCGGTATTGCCCGCGCCAATCACCGCCAACGTCATGGCCGAGAGGTCGAGTTCGTAACGCTCGGCCAGCACCAGCAGGGCGGAGAGCACATAGTCCCCCACCGAATACTTGTTGCAACCGGGGGCGCTGAAGAAGGGAATATTGCGGCTTGCCAGCAACGCCTTGTCCACATGGTCGGTGCCTATGGTGGCGGTGCCGACAAACCCGAGTTTGGGGCTGGTCGCCAGCAAATCGCCGTTGACGCGGGTGACCGAACGCACCAGCAGCACATCGGCATCCAGCAGATCGCGGGCCTGCATCTGCCGTCCGGGCAAGGGGATCACCTCGCCAAATTCGGCAAACAGCTCCACGGCATGGGGCATATTCTCATCAACGACTATCTTCATCGGGCTCTCTTTGGTCACAACCGCCACGGGGGCGCCATTCTAGCGCAAAGCCGCCCGAGATTTCAGCCTGTGATGCAATCCGGCACGAAAGGGGACCACATTGTGCGGCAGCCGTTCCATCCGCCCGCTCAAACAGAGGATGTCGCCACAAATGTGTAAGCAGAGGTAACAAACGTGCTGCTCGGCTTTGTCCGGGCATGTCACGGTGGCACAATGCCCCTCTTTTTTCGCGATCGCCCATACCCACCATGCCGCCACACGCTCCGCCGCTCCCAATGTCAACCGCCTCACTCACCCGCAGTCAGGTGCTTGGCTTCACAGCCCTGTTAATCCTGCCCCTGTTACTGCTCGCCACATTGCCCTGGCAGCCTTTTCTGACCGGTTCACTGCAATCAGGCTGGCTATGGTGGTCATACGCCCTTACCCGCATGGTCGATATTCCCGGGATCGGGGTCAGTGGCGCCCTCTTGCTGTTGCTGACCCGCTACAAACTCAAACTGGAGCTGTCCCCCTTCATTGCACTGGGGTGTGCGCTGGCAGCCCTGCTCGCCAGCGACTGGGTGCTCAAGAGCCTGATCAAACACCTGACCGAAGAGCCCAGACCCTATCTGCTCTGGCTGGAGAGTCAGTCGCTGATCCCGGCCATCAAGCACTTCTACGCCAGTAGCATCGATGTGCGCAGTGAACAGGTTCATGCCGCCAGCCAGTTGCTGGCCCTGCCAGAGTGGCTCGGCCACCACTGGCAGGCCGAGGTGAACTATGCCTTCCCCTCCGGCCACAGCATCGCCGCCATCAGCCTGGCTCAATTTTTTGGTCTGATCTGGCTGGCCCGCGCTCCCACGGGCGTCTGGCTGCTGCCACTGTGGGCATTGGGAATTGGTCTGTCGCGCATGGTAATGGGGATGCACTGGCCGGTGGATGTGCTGGCCAGC
The DNA here is from genome assembly GCF_040908295.1 of Aeromonas sp. R4-2. Lineage (NCBI taxonomy): Bacteria > Pseudomonadati > Pseudomonadota > Gammaproteobacteria > Aeromonadales > Aeromonadaceae > Aeromonas > Aeromonas sp. R4-2. Next base: position 79,775 of record NZ_JBFODL010000004.1, read on the forward strand.
GCCCTGCTGGGGTCGCTCACGGCGCTGATTGCCGCCCGCTGGTGGCTGCACAGATATTGAATCCGGCGCCATCTTGGCGCGGCATCCTGCGTGGGATGGGAGGACAAGCCTGTGCTTTTTTGCCATAATGCCGCCTCATTTTATCCCGACCGAGATCCCATGACCGACGCAGTTCATACCCTCAAGGGCCGTTTCCGTGGTTTTTACCCCGTCGTCATCGATGTTGAAACAGCCGGGTTCAACGCCAAGACTGATGCCCTGCTCGAAATCGCGGCTTACACCCTGAAAATGGATGAGCAGGGCTGGCTCGTTCCCGATCAGGTATTCCACTTTCATGTCGAGCCCTTCGAAGGGGCCAATCTGGAAAAGGCCGCGCTGGAGTTCACCGGCATCGACCCCTACAACCCGTTGCGTGGCGCTGTCTCGGAAAAAGAGGCGCTGACCGAGATCTTCAAGGGGATCCGCAAGGGGATGAAGGAGCAGGATTGCGGCCGCGCCATCATAGTGGCCCACAACGCCACCTTTGATCACGGCTTCGTGATGGCTGCCGCCGAGCGCGCTGGCCTCAAGCGCAATCCGTTCCACCCGTTTGCGACCTTCGACACCGCTGCTCTCTCCGGATTGGCGCTGGGTCAGACCGTGCTGGCCAAAGCGTGCCAGAGCGCCCGCATCCCGTTTGACAATAAAGAGGCGCACTCGGCCCTCTATGACACCGAACGCACCACAGAGCTGTTCTGTCATATCGTTAACCGCTGGAAGAGCATGGGGGGTTGGCCGCCAGCGCATCCGGATGATGACACAACCGATGCGCCTACCGATGATGATGGGCAAGAATAAACGGATGAAGGCTGCCACTGGCAGCCTTCGCTTTTTGGAGAAGTGATTGATTGCTCAGCGCACCGGAAATCGCTATCAACATCACTATCCACCGCTGCACACGCGATGAACGGAGACAAACAGGTCAAAACCCCTCATGTTGAGCAACCTTGTGCCACATGCTGCTGCGATATGAGAGGTTTGACTGATTTTTTACTCGACATTTGTCACATTTTTCGCAAACTAACTCCCCTTCACATGACAGACAGCAATAACAAACTATAAGGAAATCAAATGAATCCAGTTGTTATCGCAGTCGGGCTGATGCTGGTGCTCAGTCTGCTGCGGATCAATGTGGTGGTCTCGCTGGCGCTGGGGGCCATTGCTGGCGGCCTGGTCGGTGGGCTGTCGTTGACCGATACCCTCACCACCTTCAGCGGTGGCCTGGGCGGTGGCGCCGAGATTGCTCTCTCCTACGCCATGCTGGGCGCCTTTGCGGTTGCCATCTCCCGCTCCGGGATCACCGACCTGCTGGCCCGCAAGGTGATCAACCAATTGGGCAAGGATGCCAGCTCGACCCGCATCATGTGGGTCAAAACCCTGCTGCTCTCTTCCGTGCTGGCCGTGGCTATCTCCTCCCAGAACCTGATCCCGGTTCACATCGCCTTTATTCCCATCCTGATCCCGCCGCTGCTGCATGTGATGGCGCAGATGCAGATCGACCGTCGTCAGGTGGCCTGTGTCATCACCTTTGGTCTGACAGCTACCTATATGGTGCTGCCGGTCGGCTTTGGTGGCATCTTCCTGAACAATATTCTGGCCAAGAACCTGATCGATAACGGCGTGCCCATCACCACCAGCCAGATCCCGCTGGCGATGGCCATTCCGGTTGCCGGTATGGTACTGGGCCTGCTGATTGCGGTATTCATCAGCTATCGCAAACCGCGCCAGTACGATCTGGCCAAGATCCTGGATGCCGAGCCCGAAGCGGTCGAGCTCAACCTCACCCACATCTGGGTGGCTCTACTGGCCATTGGCGTAGCGCTGGGGCTGCAACTGATGACCAACAGCATCGTACTGGGTGCGCTGGCCGGTTTTGTCATCTTCACCTGCGGCGGCGTCATCAAGTTTCGCGAAAGCCAGGATGCCTTCACTCAGGGGGTGCGGATGATGTCGCTGATCGGCTTCATCATGATCTCTGCCGCCGGTTTTGCCGCCGTGATGAAGGCGACCCACGGGGTCGACTCTCTGGTCCAGGTGGTCGCCTCCGGCATCGGCCAGCACAAAGGCATCGCCGCCTTCCTGATGCTGCTGGTGGGTCTGCTCATCACCATGGGGATCGGTTCTTCCTTCTCCACCGTGCCCATCATCGCCACCATCTATGTGCCGCTCTGTCTGCAGCTCGGCTTCTCACCAATGGCGATCATCGCCCTGGTCGGTACCGCAGGCGCGCTGGGGGATGCGGGTTCACCAGCCTCCGACTCGACCCTGGGCCCCACCTCCGGCCTCAACGCCGATGGCCAGCACGACCATATCTGGGACAGCGTGGTGCCCACCTTCATTCACTACAACATCCCGCTGGTGATCTTCGGCTGGATTGCCGCCATGGTGCTCTGATAGCCCCTCGGGCTGCGACCTCTGCACGTCACAATGCAAAACAAGAAGGCGACCTGATGGTCGCCTTCTTCATTGATGCCAACCAATTACCCCGCTCGATATGAATAATGGCTGCCAGCCAGACAAAGCCTCTGAGCGGCCACCTAGTCGCCACCCCTTGCGACCGCCGGAGTCAGCGGGCGCAATGCTGTCACTCCCCATCCAACTATCCGCCCAAGTGCACACGTCCCAACGCTTGCCAATACAAAGAAACGGCAGCCAGCCCAGATCTATGGCAGAACGGCGGATGATACCCGACCACGTCACAACCGCCTGTCGAGTAGAAAAGGTATTCTCTCTTTCCCCGACATCCTGTTATCAAATAGTGGCCTTCATTCGCTCACCCATGTAACGGCTTATGCCGATCTGGTGTTTAGTAAGAACACAGGGTAAACCGCAGGCAGAAAAAAGGCCGCTCAATGAGCGGCCTTCTTCATAACGGGATCAGCAATCAGCTTTCGCGACGCTTGCCACCGAATTTGCGATCTTTGTTGAAGCCACCTTCACGGCGCTCCCCGCTCTTGTTGAACGGACGGTCACCCTGGGGACGGCGATCCTTGTTGAAAGGACGGTCGCCACGGAACGGACGATCACCACGGGGCGGACGGCTGCTGGTGTTGCCACCGGCCGGCACTTCGGTGTAGCGAGTGATCTGCAGCGGACGCTGGCAAACACGGGCTTTCTTGATCACTTCCAGTACATCGGCGGTCATGCCTTTCGGCAGATCGACGGTGGAGAAGTCATCAGCGATGTCGATGTTGCCGATGAAGCGGCTCTCGATGTTCGCTTCGTTGGCGATGGCGCCTACGATCTGGCCCGGCTTGACGCCGTGATGGGCACCCACGTCAACGCGGTAGCGCTCCATCTCCACATCCGGGTTGTCTTTCAGCGGACGCGGTTCCAGGGACGGCATGCGACGGGCAGGACGATCGCCACGGTCACCGAAGTCACGACCGCCACGGTCGTTGAAGTCACGGCGCTCGAAACCACCACGATCGTTGCTGTTGTTGAACAGAGGATCCGGAATGGAGTCATCCAGCAGCAGCGGTTGGTCACCCTGTACCAGCTTGGCCAGTGCAGCAGCCAGCTCCAGCGGATCGGCAGAATCTTCTTCGATCAGCTCGTTTACCAGGTTGTGGTAGATCTCGAGCTCTTCACCCATCATGGTTTCGCGGATGCGCTCTTTGAACTTGGCCAGACGATGCTGGTTGATGTCCTCAGTGCTTGGCATCTTCATCGGCTCGATGGCCTGACGGGTTGCGTGCTCGATGGCGCGCAGCATGCGGCGCTCGCGGGGAGCGACGAACAGGATGGCTTCGCCTTTACGACCGGCACGACCGGTACGACCGATACGGTGAACGTAAGATTCGGTGTCGTACGGAATGTCGTAGTTCACTACGTGAGTGATGCGCTCAACGTCCAGACCACGGGCGACAACGTCGGTGGCGATCAGGATATCCAGCTGGCCTTGACGCAGTTTGTCAACGGTACGCTCACGCAGTTTCTGCGGGATGTCGCCGTGCAGCGCTTCACAGGCGTGACCACGGGCGGCCAGCTTGCCAGCCAGCTCTTCGGCAGCGTTCTTGGTACGTACGAATACCAGCAGGGCTTCGTAGGATTCCACTTCCAGCAGACGGGTCATGGCGTCCAGCTTGTGCAGACCGGTTACCTGCCAGTAACGCTGGCGAATAGTGGTAGCGGTAGCAGTCTTGGAGGCGATCTTGATCTCTTTGGGCTGCTTCAGGTGCTTCTGGGCCACGCGACGGATCTGCTCCGGCATAGTGGCAGAGAACAGGGCAACCTGACGAGTGCTCGGGCACTGCTCCATGATCCAGTCAACGTCGTCGATGAAGCCCATACGCAGCATTTCATCAGCTTCGTCCAGTACCAGTGCTTTCAGGCCGGAGAGGTCCAGGTTCTTGCGACGGATCAGGTCCATCACGCGGCCCGGAGTACCGACGACAACCTGGGCACCGCGACGCAGGGCGCGGGTCTGGGTTTCGTAGGAGGCACCGCCGTAGATGGGCAGTACGTGGAAATCAGGCATGTGGTGGGCGTAGCGTTGGCACGCTTCAGCCACCTGCAGCGCCAGTTCGCGGGTAGGCGCCAGCACCAGGATCTGGGTGTTGCGGTTACCAGCTTCCAGACGAGACAACAGAGGCAAGGCAAAAGCAGCGGTCTTCCCTGTACCGGTTTGCGCCTGCCCCAGCAGATCGTGTCCCGCCATCAGGTGGGGAATTGCTGCGGCCTGGATCGGTGACGGGCGCTCATAGCCCACGTCTTGCAGCGCTTTCAATACAGGCGCGGCCAGTCCAAGCTCACTAAAAAGGGGCAGTTGTTCGGTATCAGACATAGATTCTTCCAGATTAAGGCAGGCGGCTAACACCGCGGAATAGCAAAAAGGCGGCGATTATAGCGCCACTTTGTTCTGCTGTCTTGAAAAATGTGATAAGCCTCTCAAGACGTTGGCAATTATAGAGGGATCTGACGAGTATGGCTTGCTTATTTTGCACTCATAGTGCGTTATTGCAGATCACTCCTCGCTGGAGTCCTTGCCCCGCTTGTGTTTGAGCACCGCCATGGTCAGCCGGCTGGTGCACAATAAACGCTCACGTTCGTCCCGAATTTCAATCTGCCACACCTGGGTTGTTGCTCCCAGATGGAGCGGCGTGCAACGCCCGGTCACCACCCCTTCCCGCTTGGCTCGCAGATGGTTGGCATTCACCTCCAGCCCCACACAGTAGCTATCTGGCCCGACAGCCATATTGGCGGCAATCGATCCCAAGGTTTCCGCCAGCACCACGGATGCGCCGCCATGCAGCATGCCCAGGGGCTGGTGAGTGCGATGATCCACCGGCATGGTCGCTTCAAGCCAATCGGTGCCAAAAGCCGTGTAGACGATATCGAGATGGGCCATCAGGGTGTTGCGAGAGGTGGCGTTGAGCCCCTCCAGACTCATGGGTTTACGCCAGATGGGCGCAATATCGTGACTCATTGCGAGCAGACTCCTTATGTAAGCGATGAATGCGTACCGATATGAGTGAAACGCCCTCCATCGGCAACATGGTTCTGTTATATGAGTTGTTGGTTATCAGGTGACGTGGTAACAACGCAGCCCCGCCCGGCGCTGCGTGTTACACAATCATGCCCTTAAGCTGGATGTCACCAGGGGTAGGTAACGCCGGGCCATTCGGACCAAGGCACTTCTCGCCCCGGCAAGCGGGGGTCTGGCCACTGCCACACCCTGGCGAGCCACTCGCGCAGCTGAATCTCCAGCTCCTCATCCGTGATGGACGCCTCGGCCACCTTCCAGAAGAAGAGCTCCACCGCTACCTCTGGCAACACCGAGGGGTAGAGATAAACCCCACCCCAAAATTGCGGCTCCCGATCCGGGCTCCAGAGGCCATAGGCAAAGGAGCGCTTGGCCAGAAACTCCGACTGCTGCCACTCCAGATCCCTTTCGTGCTGGCTCAGGCTGAAATTGGCCGAGGGCCAGAGATCGTTCGGGCGAAACAGCTGATGGAGCTGCTCGCGCTCGCGCAACATGGCGACAAACTCCACCACCGCCTGAGAGGGAGTGGCGGGTAACAGCAAGAAACGTGGATGCCGATAGGCCTTCGGCACCCGAAACCGCTTGGGGAACGTCAGCATCAGAGCAGCTCCAGCAGGGCTTGCAATGGATGTTTGAGCTTTTCCCCCTCCATCCGTTTGACCTGACTGCGGCACGAATAGCCGGTCGCCAGACAGCGCGCTTTGGGCAGGTGCGCGAGTGGCTCAGCCCAGCTCAGTCCATAGATCCCCTTGGAGTTCTCCACCTGTTTGACGTCGTGACCATAGGTGCCCGCCATACCGCAGCAACCCACAGAGACCGGCTGCAAGCTGGCCCCGAAGCGGCCAAACAGGGTGCTCCAGTCACCGTGAGTGGAGGGCTTGGCGGTCTTCTCGGTGCAGTGGGCAAAGAGATACCAGGGCTCACTCCCCTCCTCGATCTTGGTCTTGTTGGCGCTAGCAGGCAGTTGATCTGCCGGCAGCGAGAGCAGCCACTCCTGCGGCAACAACACCTGAAAATCACCGCGGGCCGACCCCAGCGCCTTGGCATACTCGTCGCGATAGCAAAGCACCATGGCCGGATCCACCCCCACCATGGGAATGCCAAGCGCCGCCACCTTGTTGAGGAACTGGGCGCTGTTGGCGGCGGTGCGGGCAAAGGCGCGCAGGAACCCCTTGATATGCTGGGGCTTGCCGTTGGGTTTAAAGGGCAGCAGATAGGGCTGGAAACCGAGCTTGCTGGCGAGTTTCACCAGGTCGCGTACCACGGGGGCATCGTAATAACTGGTGAAGGGATCCTGCACGATGAGCACAACCTGCTTACGCTGCTCGACGCTCATCCGCTCCAGTCCAGGCAGATCAAAATAGCGGGCGCGGTTGTCATGCAGGCTCTCGGCCAGGGTCGGCACCGAGAGCAGCGGCACATCCACCATGCCGATGCTCTTCTCGGTCGCCTTCTGGGCCCACTCTTTTTCGAGGAAGAAGTTGACCAGCTTCGGCGCCTTGGCAAGCAACGGAGCATAGCTTTCAACGGTGCCGACGAAGTAATCCTTCGGCGCGCGCAGGTAGCGGCCGTGATAAAGCTGCATAAAGCGGGCGCGAAAATCGGGTACATCCACCTTGATCGGGCACTGGCTGGTACATGCCTTGCAGGCCAGACAGCCCGCCATCGCCTCCATCACCTCATGGGAGAAGTCATACTCGCCGCGCTGTTTGGCCCAGCTGTTGCGCACCTTGTCCACCAGCTGTTTGAAGCGCACACCACCGGATTGCAGTGCCACCTCTTCCGCCAACGGATCGAAGCCCTGCTCCGCCAGCTGACGCAACCATTCACGCATCAGGCCCGCCCGCCCCTTGGGGGAGTGGCGGCGATCGCGGCTGATCTTGACCGAGGGGCACATGGGGGAGTCGGTCTCGAAGGTGAAGCACAGACCATTGCCGTTACAATCCATGGCGCGGGTGTAGCTGGTGCGCACCGCGAGCGGGATCTGGCGGTCATACTTGCCGCGCTTGGGCCCATCCACCGACACTAACTCAGCGCCGCTACCGTAGGGGATACAGATCTTGCCCGGGTTGATGCGGTTGCCCGGGTCGAATACCCCCTTGACCCGCTGCAGCTCTTCCCACAGCTCGCCAAAGAAGGCGGGGCTGTATTCGGAGCGAAAGCCCTTGCCATGCTCGCCCCACATCAGGCCGCCATATTTGGCGGTGAGCGCCACCACCTGATCGGAGATGCGGCGCAGCAGCACCTCCTGCTCGGGCTCGCACAAATCCAGCGCCGGGCGCACGTGCAGCACACCGGCATCGACGTGGCCGAACATGCCGTAGTCGAGGCCGTGGGCATCCAGCAGGGCACGAAACTCCATGATGAAATCGGCCAGAGATTCGGGCGGCACCGCGGTATCTTCGGTAAAGGCCACCGGCTTCTTGCGACCTTCGGCATTGCCCAGCAGCCCCACCGACTTCTTGCGCATGGTGTAGATGGTCTCGATGCTCGGCAGGTGGTCACACACCTGATAGCCGATGATCCCCGCCTCCCCCTTGGCCAGCAGCGCATCAATACGGCGACAGAGCTCCGCCACCTTGGCCTTGTGTTCTGCTTCATAGGTATCGGCAAACTCGACGATATTGAGCCCCTGCAGATCCTTGCCGGGCACATCCTGAATAAGTTCTTTCACCGAATGCCAGATGATGTCGGCGCGGGCCAGCCCGAGCACCCGGGAATCCACCGTTTCCACCGAGAGGGCCTGCGCCTGCACCATAAAGGGGGCATTGCGCAGGGCGGAGGAGAAGCTGTCGTACTTGACGTTGACCAGGGTGCGGTAGCGCGGGATGGGGGTGATGTTGAGTTTGGCTTCGGTGATAAAGCCGAGAGACCCTTCAGATCCGCACAGCACCCGGCTCACATCCAGCGTGTCGGTATCGGGTTGATAGAGGTGCTTGAGATCGTAGCCTGTCAGAAAGCGGTTGAGCTTGGGGAAGGTCGCCTCGATGTCGGCGCGGCGCTCCTTGCCGATGCGATAGAGGGTGCGATAGATCTCTCCTTCGCGACTCTCCAGCGCCAGCTTGTCGGCCAGTCGCTCACCGGTCAGCGGCTCGGTGGCCATGATGTCGCCATTCTCCAGCACCGCCTTGAGACCCAGCACGTGATCCGAGGTTTTGCCGTAGACCAGAGACCCCTGCCCCGAGGCATCGGTGTTGATCATGCCCCCTAAGGTGGCGCGATTGGAGGTGGAGAGATCCGGCGAGAAGAAGTAACCGTGGGGCTTGAGATAGGCGTTGAGCTGGTCTTTCACCACCCCGGCCTGGGCTCGCACCCACCCCTCCTCCAGATTAATTTCCATGATCTGGTTCATATAACGGGAGAGATCGACGATAATGCCGCCGCCCAATGACTGGCCATTGGTGCCTGTACCGCCACCGCGAGGGAAAAAACTCAGGGAGGCGAACGCCGGCTCTGCGGCCAGCTTGAGCATTGCTGCTATGTCGTCCGCACTGCGCGGATAGAGAACCGCCTGAGGTACTACCTGATAGACGCTGTTATCCGTCGCCATCGCCAACCGGCTTGCATAAGACTTTTCGATATCACCACGAAATGCGCTGCGCTCTAGCAACTCAAGAAACTGCAGGGTTGCGGGTGACAAACTGTCCTGGTAATCGAGTCTCGGGATCATGAATCCTTGTTCCCATCCTTTGCTTGATGCCGGCACGCCGGCGACAACGACTGGCCAGCCGCCTGTCAATGGCAGTCAGGCCAGTCCGCTCACATGTGAGCGGGCAGTATATCAGCTAGAAAACCGCTTGCGCTTGGCAATATTCACCATTTGAAAGGAGGACTTTTATGGCTCACCACAGCCATGTTATCAGTACGCTGGTCACCACCGAAAAACAGGCGCTTACCCTGTCGCTGTTCGGTTGTATCACCTTTGCCATCTTCGGCATCGGCTACGGCCTCTTCGTCGGTTCCAACGCCATCATGCTCGATGGTATCTTCACCCTGTTCAGCATGGGCATGACGGGCCTCGGTCTTGTTACCGCCTATCTCGTTACCCGCCCTTCCGATGCGCGCTTCCAGTATGGCTACGCCCACTTCGAGCCCATCACCAACGTCATCAATGGCACCATTATTCTGCTGCTCTGCCTTGGCGCTCTCTATAGCGGCATCACCACCCTGCTGGATGGCGGACGGGAGATCGATCTCGGCCACGCCCTCATCTATGCCGCCGTCTCCACCTTCTTCTGCGCCATCATCTATCGCATCGAAGCCCAGGTCGCCGAGCAGGTAGACTCCGAGCTGGTGCGGGTCGACTCCAAGGAATGGCTGGTGGATACCCTGCTCAGCGCCACTCTGCTGATTGGCTTTGTGGTCGCCATCGGCCTCGATGCCATCGGCTACGGCCAATACAACCGCTACATAGACCCGGTGCTGGTCTCGCTGCTGGCCCTCTGTGCCACCCTCATTCCCATCAAGGTGCTCGGTCGCAACCTGCGGGAAGTGTTGAAGATCGCCCCCAAGGGGGATGTGCCACGGCAAGTCGAACAGGAGATCGAAGCGCTGCGCCAGCGCCACGGCATAGAGTGCTACAGCCATCTGGCCAAAAGCGGTCGCCGCTTCGATCTGGAATTGAACATTCTGGTGGCGCCGGGTCAGGAGTGGCCCGTCGAACGTCAGGATGCCCTGCGTCAGGAGCTCTGGTCTCGCCTTGGCGACACCCTGGGGGATGCCTGGCTGTCGGTCTGTTTCACCCGCGAAAAGCGCTGGTTGTAACGACCGCACGGGGGAGAGCGGCACCGCCGCCTCCCCCTGTCGCATCACAACCCCATCACGCCGCGCTGACACTGCGCTTGCCAAATTGGCGCCAGCCGCTATCATCAGGGCTCATTTTTCACCCGAGGTTTTATTGCCCATCATGGACAATCCCCGAAGTTGCCCTTCGTCTCTCTCTGTCAAAGCCTATCTTTTTCTGCTTCATCAGCGCCTCTGAATAACACCTTTGCCTTGCTGTTACTGCGGCCATCGTGCGCCGTGATCACTCTCTGCTCTGTCTGTTTTTATTGAGGTCGTCACAATGGAATTGCTGCTGGATCCCCATATCTGGATCGGTCTGTTTACCCTGATCATTCTGGAAATCGTGCTGGGGATCGACAACCTGGTCTTTATCGCCATCCTGGTGAAAAAACTGCCCCCCGCCCAACGGGACAAGGCACGCATCATCGGCCTGTCGCTGGCCCTGCTGATGCGACTTGGGCTCTTGAGCGTCATGTCATGGCTGGTCACCCTGACCACCCCGATTTTGCACCTGTGGGATCACCCCTTCTCCGGTCGGGACCTGATCCTGATGGGAGGCGGCCTGTTCCTGCTGTTCAAGGCTACCTCCGAGCTGCATGAGCGACTGGAAGCCAAACCCCAGGATGACGGCCCTGTCGGCGCCTACGCCAGCTTCGGCGTGGTGATCGCCCAAATTCTGGTGCTCGATGCGGTCTTCTCGCTCGACTCCATCATCACCGCCGTCGGCATGGTGGAACACCTTGGCGTCATGATGGCCGCCGTGACCATCGCCATGGTGGTGATGGTGCTCGCCTCCAAGCCGCTGACCCGCTTCGTCAACGCCCACCCCACCGTGGTGGTGCTCTGCCTGAGCTTCCTGCTGATGATCGGTTTCAGCCTGGTGGCGGAGGGCTTTGGCTTCCACATTCCGAAGGGCTACCTCTACGCAGCCATCGGCTTCTCGGTGCTGATCGAGTTTTTCAACCAGCTGGCCCAGCGCAGCGCCATGCGTCACGAATCCAAGCTGCCCCTGCGCGAGCGCACCACCGCCGCCATCTTCAAATTGATGGGCAGCAAGGCCTATCAGGATCAGCCGGATGACGATCTGGATGCCCCGGCCGTAGCGCCGGTGAGCTTTGGCGAGGAGGAGCGCTATATGGTGACCGGCGTACTGTCGCTGGCCGAGCGCTCCATTCGCACCATCATGACCCCGCGCTCGGAGATGGCCTGGATCGATATCAACGACTCCAGCGACGAGATCCGCGCCCTACTGCAGCGCGAACCCCACAGCCTGTTCCCCATCTGTGACGGGGATCTGGACGAGGTGATCGGAGTGGTCAAGGCGCGGGACCTGCTGTTTGCCTTGAACGAAGGGCAATCCTTAAGTGAACTGGCCAAGCAGAACGATCCCATTATCGTGCCGCAGACCATCAACGTGATCCGTCTGCTGGCGGAGCTGCGCAAAGCCAAGGGGAGCCTTATTCTGGTCTCCGACGAGTTTGGCGTGATCCAGGGGCTGGTCACCACCCACGATCTGCTGGAGGCCATCGTCGGCGAGCTGCCGGACGAGGACGAAACCCCGGATATCGTGTGCGATGGCGAAGGGTGGCTGATCAATGGCAGCACCAACATCCACCATGTGGAGCAGGTGCTGGAGCACGAGGGGCTGGTGAGCGAGAGCGATGAATACGTGACCCTGGCGGGCATGCTGCTCTCCCACTTCGGCACCCTCCCCACCCCGGGTCAGCAGTTGCAACTGCAGCAGCTCAACTTCGAGGTGATCGAGGTGAGCGAGCGGCGCATCGAGCGGGTGAAAGTAATGCCCGCCACGGCTTGAGCCTGCCACCAGCAGAATAAAATAGAGGGCCATACGGCCCTCTATTTTATGCTTCAACTTTATGCCTCAACGCCTTCTTTCCCGGCAGGTTGCACTGATTGCTGCATCAAGCACAATTCTCTTGTGCAATTACCCCTCTTTTTCACAACAAGATGGCGGCATAAAGTGGCTTCACTTCCACCATGAGGAACTCAAGATGAGCCACGATCACCTGTTCTGCCCGCTGCGCCTCGGCCAGCTGCACCTTGCCAACCGCATCGTCATGCCCCCCATGACCCGCTCCCGTGCCAGTCAGCCGGGTGACGTGGCCAACGCCATGATGGCCAACTACTACGCCCAGCGCGCCGAGGCGGGCCTGATCATCAGCGAAGGCACCCAAATCGACCCCATGGGCAAGGGCTATGCCTGGACGCCAGGCATCTACAGCGCAGAGCAGATCGCTGGCTGGAAGCTTGTGACCGATGCCGTGCATGCCAAGGGGGGCACCATCTTCGCCCAGCTCTGGCACGTGGGCCGGGTCACCCATCCGGATAACATCGGCGGCGCCCAGCCCATCTCCGCTTCAGCCCTGCCCGCAGTGGGCGTCAAGGTGTTCGTCGATAACGGCAGCGATGCGCCGGGCTTTGTCGAGACAGTCACCCCGCGCGCCATGACCCAGGCCGATATCGATGCGGTAGTGGGACAGTTCCGTCAGGCGGCCCGCAACGCCATCAGCGCCGGTTTTGACGGCATCGAGCTGCACGCAGCCAACGGTTATCTCATCAACCAGTTCCTCGACTCCGAATCCAACGCCCGCACCGACAGTTACGGCGGATCGTTGGAAAACCGGCTGCGCTTTCTCAAAGAGGTGACAGAAGCGGTTAGTAGCGAAATCGGCGCCGATCGGGTCGGGGTGCGTCTTGCGCCGCTCACCACCCTCAACGGCACCGTAGATGCCAACCCGCAGGAAACCTATCTGGCGGCCGCCCGCCTGCTGGGCCAGCTCAACGTGGTCTACCTGCACATTGCCGAAGCGGACTGGGACGATGCCCCCCTGATGCCGGAGAACTTCAAGCAGGGTCTGCGGGATGCCTTCCCCAACACCCTGATCTACGCTGGTAAATATGATGGCAAGCGGGCTCGCGCCGCCCTCGACGCGGGCTGGGCCGACATGATTGGCTTTGGCCGCCCCTTCGTCGCCAACCCGGATCTGCCGAACCGGCTGCGCCACGGCTATCCGCTGGCTCCCCACGATCCGGCTACCCTGTTTGGCGGCGGCGAGAAGGGGCTGACAGACTACCCCGTCTACCAGGCCGATGACGCAGCGACCAGCTGCTGATTGCCAATGGCCAACCGGCCACGTAACGCAGGCCCCACTGGTTGGGGCCTGCCGTATTGTTGCCCATTCGCAGCAGTGGCAGTTTCTCTGTATTGCTGTTGCAATGACCTCGTTGTTCTCTCCCCTCGCTTTCACAAGGAGTCATCATGAATCACACCCAAGCCTGGTGCTGGCATGCCCCCGGTGAACCGATCCAGCTTACCCTCGTCGACCTGCCCCTGACACCGCTCGCCCCTGACGAGGTACTGGTGGCAAACCGGGTTATCGCCTTCAATCCGGTGGACTGGAAGCTGATCGAATATGGCCACTCCCACTGGCAGGATGGTCAGGTGCCCGGCGTCGATGGCATGGGCACTATTGTGGCCCTCGGCACCAACGTCAGCCATCTGCGTCTCGGTGCCCGGGTCGCCTACCACACCGATCTGCGCCACCACGGCAGCTTTGCCCGCCACACTAGAGTACCGGCCCGCGCCCTGCTGCCAGTGCCCGATGCCCTGAGTGACGAGGCGGCCGCCGCCCTGCCCTGTCCCGGCCTCACCGCGTGGCAGGCGCTGGCCAAGCTGCCGCGCCTGCACGGGGAAGCGCTGCTCATCACAGGTGCCGGCAGCAGCGTCGGCCGCTTTGCGGTACAGCTCGCCCTCAAGCAAGGAGCGCGAGTCTTTGCCAGCGCCAGCCCACGCCACCATCACTGGCTCAAACAGATCGGTGTGCAGGGTGTAGCCGATTATCGGGATCCCGACTGGCTGGCCACCTTGCAGACTGCCAACGGCAACGAGCCGTTCGAGGGGATCATCGATCTGGTCTCCAGCCAACAGGCAGAGAGCCTGCTGCCTGCCCTTGGCTACTACGGTCACATGGTGACTGTGCTCGGGCGCATCCCGCACAATCCGTTGCCCGCCTTTAGCCATTGCCACTCATTGCACGAGATTGCGCTGGGCGCCCAGCACGCCTTTGGCTCGGACAAACAGTGGAGCCGACTGGTGGCCGCCGGTGTCGCCATGATGGAGCAGATGGTGAGCGGCGAGCTGACCCTACCGCCGCTGGTGGTGGGCAATTTCGAGGCGCTGCCCACCCTGCTCGAGCGCTTCAAGCGCGAAGGACAGGGTGAGAAGTTTCTGGTGCGAGTGGCGTAACACTGCCTTCCCCGGCAACCACACCAGCCTTTGAAAGATGAGAGGCCCGCCAGTGATGGCGGGCCTCTCTTTATATCCACTGCATGTCATCTCGACTTCATTGGCGCCTGACTCAATGCAGGATCACCCCGTGAGTCTCGGCATAACTGCGGATCTCCCGGGTCAGCCGCGCCTTGTCGGCCAGAGACAGCCAGCTCGCCTCAACGGCATTGAGCGACAAGCGGCAGAGCTGACTCATGGTCGCGCCAAGGCCATCGGCCAGCGCCACAAAGTTGGCATTCATATAGCCGCCAAAGTAGGCGGGGTCGTCCGAGTTGATGGTGACGCAGAGCCCCTGCTCCAGCAGCCGCAACACATTGTGCTGGGCCATATCGCCGAACACCTTGAGCCTTGTGTTGGAGAGGGGGCAGACGGTAAGCGGCAAGCGGGTATCGGCCAGATAGCGCAGCAGCTCGGGATCATCGGCCGAGCGCACCCCGTGATCGATGCGGCATACCTGCAGCTCGTTGATCGCCTGCCAGATGTAGTCGGCAGGCCCCTCTTCGCCCGCATGGGCCACCACCGGCAGCCCCAGCTCGCAGCATTTGGCAAAAATCCGGGCAAATTTGCTGGGCGGATTGCCCTTCTCCCCCGAGTCGAGGCCGATGCCGTGGATCCGTGACAGGAAGGGCTCGGCCTCTGCCAACGTAGCGAACGCCTCCTCCTCGCTCAGGTGGCGCAAAAAACTCATGATAAGCCGCCAGCTGATGCCAAACTCCTGCTCACCGCGCTGCAGCGCCCGCTCGATACCGCCGAGCACGGTAGCAAAGGGGATGCCGCGGGCAGTGTGGGTCTGCGGGTCGAAGAAGATTTCCACATGCACCACCTTGTCGGCGGCGCACCGCTCAAGATAGGCCCAGGTGAGGTCGAAGAAGTCCTGCTCGGTCACCAGCACACTGGCACCGCGATAGTAGAGGTCGAGAAAGGATTGCAAGCAGTCAAAGTCATAGGCGGCGCGCACGCTGGCCACATCGGGCCACGGCAGTGGCACATTGTTGCGTTTGCCAAGCTCGAACATCAGCTCGGGTTCGAGGGTACCCTCAATGTGAAGGTGCAGCTCCAGCTTGGGCAATTCGGCTATAAAGTGTTCGGCAATAGGGTTATCCATGGCGACGGCTCCATCAGCGACCAGATCCCGGGGGCAACCCCTCCACACGATTGCCCCGACTTCATGCTTATTGTGCGCTCAAGTTGCAAGACAGGGGAGACTTGTCATCAAACAGATTTATAATGGCGTCACAAAAATCATAAATGATTGAACGTCTTACCGATTGGCAGCTCGTCTGCGCCCTGACAAGGAGTTTTCATGAAGAACGTCATCTGTGACATCGACGGTGTCATCCTGCACAACAACGATCTCATTCCCGGCGCCGACCGCTTCGTCCATCGCCTGCTGGAGCAGGGCAGCAAGCTGCTGTTTCTGACCAACTACCCGGCCCAGACCCAGAAAGATCTGCAAAACCGCTTCCGCTCCGCCGGGATCGAGGTGCCGGAGGAGTGCTTCTACACCTCCGCCATGGGCACCGCCGACTTTCTCAAGCGCCAGGATGGCAAGAAGGCCTATGTGATCGGCGAAGGGGCGCTGACCCACGAGCTCTACAAGGCCGGCTTTACCATCACCGATATCGACCCCGACTTCGTGGTGGTGGGCGAGACCCGCAACTACAACTGGACCATGATCCAGCAGGGGGCCAAGTTCGTCGATCAGGGGGCCCGCTTTATCGCCACCAACCCCGATACCCACGGCCCCATGATGCACCCGGCCTGCGGCGCTCTGTGCGCCCCCATCGAGCGGATGACCGGCAAGAAGCCGTTCTATGTCGGCAAGCCGAGCGCCTGGATCATCCGTGCGGCACTGAACCGGATGGAGGCCCACTCCGACGACACCATCATCATCGGCGACAACCTGCGCACCGACATTCTGGCGGGCTTTCAGGCAGGCCTCGAGACGGTGCTGGTGCTCTCCGGGGTGAGCAAGGTCGCCGATATCGACCGCATGCCGTTTCGGCCAAACCACATCTTCGACTCCGTGGTCGACATCGATATCGTCTGATACCCAAGGATTTAAACCGGGCAGGTCTCCCCTGCCCCAGCTGGACCTGTTATGGAACCCATTCTCATCGCCGTGGCCTTTGGCTGCGGCATGCTGGTCAATCTGATTGGCCTGCCTCCTCTGCTCGGCTTTCTGGCCGCCGGTTTTATCCTCAATGGCATGGGCTATCACAACACCCCGGCCCTCAACGAGATCGCCGATCTCGGCGTCACCCTGCTGCTGTTCACCATCGGTCTCAAGCTCAATATCAAGACCCTGATGCGGCGCGATGTGTGGGGCACCACCAGCCTGCATCTGCTGCTCTCCACCCTGCTCTTTACCGTGGTGCTGCTGGTCTGCAAGGGGCTCGGGCTGGTGCTGGCCCTGTCGCTGGACTGGAAACTGGCACTGCTGCTGGGCTTTGCCCTCTCCTTCTCCAGCACCGTCTTCGCGGTCAAGGTGCTGGAAGATCGCAGCGACATGAATGCCCTCTACGCCCGCATCGCCATCGGCGTGCTGGTGATGCAGGATGTGTTCGCGGTGGCGTTTCTGGCCTTCTCCAGCGGCAAGTGGCCCAGCATCTGGGCGCTCTGGGTACTGGGACTGCCGCTGCTGCGCCCGCTGCTGTTCAAGATGCTGGAGCGGGCCGGTCACGGCGAGCTGCAGGTGCTGTTCGGGGTCTTTCTGGCACTGGTGGTAGGTGCAGCAGGTTTTGAGGTGGTCGGCCTCAAGCCGGATCTCGGAGCCCTCATCATCGGCATGATGCTCGCCTCCCATCCGGCAGCGGCGGGCCTTGCCAAGGCGCTGTTCAACCTCAAAGACCTGTTTCTTATCTGCTTCTTCCTCACCATCGGTCTCAACGGTCTGCCGACCCACGACACCATGTTGCTGGCGCTGGCGCTGGTACTGGCCCTGCCGCTAAAAAGCGCCCTCTACTATCTGGTCTACAGCGGCGCTCACCTGCGGGTACGCACCGCCCTGCTCTCCACCCTGGCGCTCACCAACTTCTCGGAATTTGGCCTGATCGTCGCGGCCATCGCCGCCAAGGCGGGCTGGCTCTCCTACGAGTGGCTGGTGGCGGTTTCGCTGGCGCTGGCGGCGAGCTTTATGATCTCCGCTCCGCTCAATGCCCAGAGCGAGCGGATCTACCATCGCATCGGTCACTGGCTCAAGGGGTTGCAGGCGAGCAACCTTCATCCGGAAGACAGACCCATCGAGCTGGGCGATGCAGAGGTGATCATCCTCGGCATGGGGCGGATCGGTCAGGGGGCCTACTTCGAGCTGGAGAACAAGTACGGCAACGTCATCCTCGGGGTGGAGAACGACAACGAGAAGCTGCCGACCCTGCGCGCCCAGGGGATGAACGTCATCGAGGGGGATGCCACCGATACCGACTTCTGGGACAAGGTGCTGCTCTCCAATCAGGTCAATCTGGTGCTGCTGGCGATGCCCCACCACTCGGGGAATCTCTACGCCATCGAGAAACTGCGCAGCCACGGCTTTGCCGGCAAGATAGCCGCTATCGTCCGCTTCGAGGATGATATCGCCTCCCTCAAGGAGCAGGGGGTGGATGCAGTGTTCAACGTCTACAACGAAGCGGGCAGCGGCTTTGCCCGCCATGTGATCCGCCGTTTGCAACCGCTCTGATCCTGCGGCCAGCGGCCCTTGGCAAGGGAATACACATCGTTTAAGTTATGCACAACCTCGTTTAATAAAACGAACAAACGCGGGGCCGGATGGCCCCGCGTTCCTATCTGCCGCAGCCAAGGAGGCACCATGAAGACCCTCAACGACTGGATTTTGCTCGACCGCCATGAGGCGGCCCCTACCCCGCTGATGTCCGCCCCCGAGCGCATTAAAGCGGGCCACCCGAGCCAGACGGTGTGGAACCACTACTCCGATCCCAGCCAGCAGTTTCACATCGGCTTCTGGGCTTGCGAGCCGGGCCGCTGGGCCATCCACTACACCGAGCACGAGTATTGCCAGCTGCTGGAGGGGGATGTGGTGATCCACGACAGTCTGGGCGGCCAGCTGGCCCTCAAACCCGGCGATCAATTTGTCATTCCCGCCGGTTTTGTCGGAGAGTGGGAGACCCTTACCCCCTGTCGCAAGGTCTACGTCATCTTCGAACCCGCCTCGACTTGACGCTCACGTCACCCTGCCCCGTTGCAGCAGCCCTTATCCTGTTGATCCGCTTGACGCTTACGGCATGATTTTCTGCGGTTTTCCCGCTTGCAAAAGGTTTTTCCGCTAGGCATTGTGTCTGACGAGGAATGTAAATGGAATTTCGAGCCCAAACGTGGGGGGCTCATATAAAAATCAAGAGGATTACCGCCAATGTGTTCAATTTTCGGCATTCTGGATATCAAGTCCGATGCAGTAGCCCTGCGCAAATCGGCGCTGGAGATGTCCAAGCGACTTCGTCACCGCGGGCCTGACTGGTCCGGCGTCTACAGCTCCGACAAAGCCATTCTGGTGCACGAGCGTCTGGCCATCGTCGACCCGGGCAATGGCGCCCAGCCGCTCTACAACCCCGAGCGCACCCATGTGCTGGCGGTCAACGGCGAGATCTACAACCACAAAGAGCTGGAGAAGACCCTCAAGGTCGACTTCCAGTTCCAGACCAAATCCGACTGTGAAGTGCTGCTCGCTCTCTACAAGGAGAAGGGCCCGGCGTTTCTCGACGATCTCAACGGCATCTTTGCCTTCATTCTTTATGACGCCGAACAGGATGCCTACCTGATTGGTCGCGACCACATGGGGATCATCCCCCTCTATACCGGTCGTGACGAGTACGGCAACTTCTATGTCGCCTCCGAGATGAAGGCGCTGGTGCCGGTCTGCAAGAGCGTCGAAACCTTCCCGCCGGGACACTACCTGTGGAGCAAGGATGGCGAGCTCAAACAGTGGTACAAGCGTGACTGGATGGAATACAGCGCGGTCGAGCACAACGTCAGCGACAAGGCCGAGCTGAAAGCGGCGCTGGAAGCAGCTGTCAAGCGCCAGCTGATGTGCGACGTGCCCTATGGCGTGCTGCTCTCCGGCGGACTGGACTCCTCCGTCATCTCCGCTATCACCAAGCTCTATGCGGCGCGCCGCATCGAGGACGATGGTAAGAGCGAAGCCTGGTGGCCGCAACTGCACTCCTTCGCCGTCGGTCTGGAAGGGTCGCCGGATCTCGCCGCCGCCCGCAAGGTGGCTGATCACCTCGGCACCATCCATCACCAGATCCACTTCACCGTGCAGGAGGGTCTGGATGCCCTGCGCGACGTCATCTATCACCTCGAGACCTATGACGTCACCACCATCCGCGCCTCCACACCCATGTATCTGATGGCCCGTTACATCAAGGCGATGGGGATCAAGATGGTGCTCTCCGGCGAAGGCTCCGACGAGCTGTTCGGTGGCTACCTCTACTTCCACAAGGCGCCCAACGCCCGCGAGTTCCACGAAGAGAACGTGCGCAAGCTCGCCTCTTTGCACCTCTATGACTGCCTGCGTGCCAACAAGTCGATGGCCGCCTGGGGTGTCGAGGGTCGCGTGCCCTTCCTCGACAAGGAGTTCATGGACGTGGCGATGCGCCTGCAGCCGGCCGACAAGATGTGTGGCAAAGGCAAGATCGAGAAGCACATCCTGCGCGAAGCGTTCGAGGATCTGCTGCCCCACGAAGTGGCGTGGCGCCAGAAGGAGCAGTTCTCCGACGGCGTAGGCTATTCGTGGATCGACAGCCTGAAAGCCATGGTCGAGACCGAAGTGACGGATCAGATGTTCGAAGCGGCTGCATTCCGCTTCCCCATCAACACCCCTCTCACCAAGGAAGCCTACTTCTACCGAGCCATCTTCGACGAGCACTTCCCGCTGGAAGCCGCCGCCCGCACCGTGCCCTACGGCAAGTCGGTCGCCTGCTCCACCCCCACCGCGCTGGAGTGGGATGCCAAGTTCAAAGAGATGGCCGACCCGTCCGGCCGCGCCGTGATGGACGTGCACCAGCAGGGCTACTGAGCCTACACGCCAAACCGAGTGGATAACGTCAGATAGCAAAAAGCCCTTCACCATGGTGAAGGGCTTTTTCAGGTCCCCTGTCTAGTCCTGAAATAGGTTTACACATTTTCAACTAGCATTTCTCTACTCAGAACCCCCGATGTACCACATCGGGGGTTCTGTATTTCAACGCATGATGCGGCCGCTCTGCGTTGTAAATATTTACTGCTTCACGCACCATTTCCCGCGCTTGCGCCAAATCCTGCGGGCTTTGCAACAATAACTCTCCTTTCAAAATCCCGTTCACCCGCTCCGCCAACGCATTCTGGTAACAGTCATACCCATCCGTCATCGAGCATTTCACCCCGTACCGTTCATGTAGTGACTGATACAGCCCCGAGCAATACTGCACGCCGCGGTCAGAGTGATGGATTAACTCCCCGCCGCCACGCCGTTGCTTCAGGGCTTTCCTGAACGCCATCGCCACCGACTCGGCATGCATTCCTTCGTGTACGTGATGGCCCACTATCTTGCGTGAGTACGCATCCGTTACCAGGCTCAGGTACAGCGGCCTGCTCCTGGCTGGCAGATAGGTGATATCTGCGACCCAGACCTGCTCCGGTGCTACCGGCGTAACCTGCTCTGGCCCCGCCTTGAGCAAGTTGGATGACGGTAGAAACGGTGAAAACTGTGGGTGGTCTTGTGATACGCCCGTCTGGGCAGCACCAGCAAACGGTGCTCGGCCAATATCTGAAACAGCCTGTCCCGCCCGACCTTGAACCCGTCATCATCCTGACCCAGCAGCAGATAATGCAGCTTGCGAGTGCCCACCCGAGGTTGTCGCAGTCGAACCTGACGCACGAAATACACCACCTGCAATCCCTGTGCATGGCGCTCGTCGGCGACCCGATTGCGCTTGTAGTAAGCCTGCCGGCTTATCCCCAGAAACAGGCAAGCCCTGACAATTGTCAGCCTCTCAACTTGCCGCTGCGAGAGGACTTGCCGGGTCGCTTTTTTACGATGGAGACGCCGTAGTCATTCTTCAGTACATCGACGACGGCCTCAAAGAACTGGGCCTTCTAACTCATCAATGCCAGCTGTTGCTCGAGTTCCTTGATGCGCTGTTCGGGCGTCAGGTTGTCGGGGTCAGGCATGGTGATGCTCCTGCCGGCACGTACAGAAGCCCCCTGGCTCCAATCTTGCCGACCATGTTTACGCAACCATACCAGAACGGTGGAACGGCCCTGAATGCCATAACGCACCTGAGCCTGTTTGTAGGTGAGCTCGCCTTTTTCAATCTGCTCGACCAGTGCCAGTTTAAAAGTCAGCGAGTAATCGCGCTGTGTCCGTTTCACACCTTGTCCCATCGGGCTCTCCATTTATTGGGGGGAAAGGTGTAAACCATATTCAGGACGGGACAGGCAAAATATTTCTAGTGGCCTTTCGTAACTCTTTGATTTTAATGGTACCGAGGCCGGAATCGAACCGGCACGACGCGAACGTCGAGGGATTTTAAATCTGATTTGACCCTATGATAAAACAAGCACTTACATAAAAATCAAAGGGTTAGTGAGCAAATGACAACTAAAAATGACCACTCATTTAAAATTTTGTCGCCACTCTGTCGCCACTCTAATGCAATCCGACAGCCGATTTCCGAAGGCTATGGTTGGGGACCTACAACGAACAACTATAGGCCCCACAACTTCCAAACACCACCAAAGTGATCAGCTAACTACCCCATACAATTCACACAACCTCTCAAAGTTAACGCCCCATTGTTGAAGAGCGTTCTCTCTCTTATTGAAGAGAATCCACAACAACTTTCTCCTTACACTTGAGTCTCCCAAGTGAATAGCTCTGTGACAACACGGACACAACGAAACAATGTTGCCTAGCTGGTCCAGGCTAAATTGGAAGGATGCTTGCTGCGACATTGGTATCAGGTGATGAGCCTCCATGAAGTTTCTTCCCGTTACAGGAGAAATAAATGTTTGATGAAGCGGCTCTATTTCACAAGTGAAGTTACTCTGTTCGATAGCAGCTTTCGCTATTAGCGGGTCTCGCGTATAAACATTGCGCGTTTGCTCAACAGGAATTCCAGCTTGAGACGACATGATATTTTGCTGATATGAAGCGTCATCATTATCTTGTGCAGCAAGAAGCGTCATAACCTCTGACGCTTGGTTCAAAGCGTCCCAGAATTGATCCCATAATGCAGATGGAATAAAACCGACTGTAAGATAGGCATCAAATGGGCGGTTAAAAATAATAAAATAGTCCCCTTTATTCCCCGCATACCCCCTGGTAGCTTGCATGTACAATCTCAATTCATTCCCAGTACTTTTTGGAAATACTATAGGTATATCAAGAGCAAACGACTCAACCAAAGTTTGAGGTTTAAGGACTGAGAACCACTGCCTGTCAGGTAGACCATCATCCATCTGTCCACCACGCCGCTTAATGCTTGTCAGCGCAAGTTTCTGCACCAAGACATATTTTTCATCCGAGTCTAAAGTCACACTACGGTCATGGTTAGCTTCCCACTCTGTAACAATTGAGTACGCCCCGTGAGTTGCTCCCAAAAGTTGAAGTTGTTTACCTGTCATCATCGCCATAAATCATCTCCCATCCACCAACAAAGATTAAAGCCCAAGCCTATTTCAATACAGCACACAGCAACCCTGTATTACAGGGAGAACTGTAACCCCGTAATACAGGGAGCGTCAACACCCTGTATTGCGGGGTAATGCAAATCACTGAAAATAAAGCACTTTTTATTTCAGGCGCTTCAGGCCAAGCCGCAGATGGTAAGCGGGTTCAACTTAACCGCATCTTCCAGATGATCAGGGGCAAAATGTGCGTATCGCATGGTCATGGCGATGGTGGAGTGACCGAGGATCTTCTGTAGCACCAGGATGTTGCCGCCGTTCATCATAAAGTGACTGGCGAAGGTATGGCGCAGAACGTGGGTATTTTGTCCGGGTGGTAGCTCCAGCCCGGCACGTTCGACCACCATTTCGAAAGCTCGATAACAGTCACCGAACAGGCGGCCGCGCTTTCTCGGCAACTGGGCATAGAGATCGGGGCTGATGGGGACGCTACGACTCTTCTTGCTCTTGGTGCGAGTGAAGGTAATGCGGTTGTGAGATACCTGAGACTGGGTTAATTCTTCCACCTCAGACCAACGGGCGCCGGTGGCCAAGCACAGTTTCACGACTAGCAGCAGATCGGGGTTTGGACTCTCGGCGCAAGCGGCCAACAGGCGCTTGAGTTCGTCAGGGTAAAGGAAGGCCAGTTCGGCCTCGGCCACCTTGTAGGCCCGAAGCCCATCGAGGGGGTTTTCCCCCTGCCACTCCCCTAGCCTTTTCAGCTCGTTGAATACCGCGCGCAGGTAGGCGTGTTCGCGGTTCACCGTGTTGGGGGTGACGCCCTGTTTCTCCTGGTTGATGGCCCGCCTATCGGTGATATCACCCGAGAGGCGAGCTTCACGGTAAGCGGCAAAATCGCGAGCTGTGAAGTTGACCGCCAGCGGGTCGCCGAGGGAGTGGCACACGGTCAGCAGCTTGGACTTACGGGCCTCGCCATCACGCAAGCTCTGACCATGGCGACCAAACCAGAGCTCTACCAGATCAGAGAGATGCCGGCCATCGGTTGGCTCCCCCTGCCCTTCCAGCCAAGGTTTGCCTTTGTCCGGGTCCAGCACAAAGCGCTCGAACGCCAGTGCCTCCCCCTTGGTAGCAAACTGCTTGCGGATCCGTGGCGCATTGGGTTTTTCCTTGCTCGGTCGTCCTTCTGGATATAGCTCTGCCAGCCACTTGCCAGATGTTTGCTTTCTTACTGTCATTGTTCTGCTATAACAACCATAATTAGTTAATCTCAGTTCTTAATTGCTTTGATTATATCTGAAAGCTTTTCTTTAGGGATTTTATTCAGAATCTCCTCTAGTGGACTAGCTGAGTCACACCTTTCATACAAACGAACTGGGTTTTCTGAAAAGTGTAAAACTATATTTTCCAATAGTTTACCATGCATGTCTGAGCTCGCCCCATTTGCTTCCTCCTTATAACCCTGATATGCCATAGCAATAGCACTTTTATATGAATAGTCTTGCCTCAATTTACTCGCATGTCCAAACTGCCGTCCGGAAAACCAAGCCAACCAAATTAATGGAGAAATAACTAAGGCTTTAACCAAAATAGAAATGTAACTTAACCCCTCCGTTTCAATTTCTTGAACACTCGCTTTAGAAGAAACTTGTTTTTCTTTTGGATTTATATCAACACCATTGTGAGTTAGACTCATGTTTTGACTCTGACTTAAATTAAGTTGATGCTCATTCAAATAAAGACCTGCGCTTGCAATCAACAATAAAGAAAAAACAAAAATACAAGCCCACACTTTCATCGGTGCTTGAAGACTATCAGCCATGTGAAGAAACGACTTTGCCATCCCTTGTCTGTTTGCTGCAGTAAATATTGAATCTATATTCTCTTTTCTTTTATTACAATATTCATTTACCAACTCTATATCTTGAAGATATTCAGATTGTTTTTTTCTCACTTCTTGAAAGTCTAAAAATAAAGAATTTACTTTAGCCACAGTTTTTTCAGTCGTATTCTTGTTTTTCGAAAGAGTATCACCAATTGAAATCATTGTATGATCGACAAACTGCTTTAGATCTGCTTTAACTTCCGCCCTTAATTTTTGGACATCATCACTAACGCCACTCAAGACCACCTTCAAATTCAAATCATGATCTATTCTTTTTAACTTGACTCTATAATCATTAAGCTCATTTAAAAATGAGCTTTCTGTTTTATCTTCATTGAAAATTATTTCATCATTTAAGATGGAGCTTAGAACTCCCACATACCATTTTAAATATTTATTAATAATAGGCAACCCTAAAAAATCCTTATCCCTTTCCCCATTGTAACTACTATTAGATAGTAACCCCCTAATTCCAGCATCAAGGAAATAGCTAAAAACAGTTCTTGTAAGAACTGATGACTCATATATTAAATATACAAGCCAATCATGCGCCTTAACACTTTCAATTAATTCTGTTTTTTTAATCTGATGTTTCTCTAG
This sequence comes from Aeromonas sp. R4-2, assembly GCF_040908295.1. Lineage (NCBI taxonomy): Bacteria > Pseudomonadati > Pseudomonadota > Gammaproteobacteria > Aeromonadales > Aeromonadaceae > Aeromonas > Aeromonas sp. R4-2. Next base: position 105,497 of record NZ_JBFODL010000004.1, read on the forward strand.
AATTCTTTTCGTGAATGCCCCAGATGCGTTATTGAAATCATCTCTAACTTTATCATTCGCAAATATAAAATCATTATTATCAGATTCCGGCCGTAACCGATTTGATAACATTCTAATTTTAATTAGAGTGTTTTTATCGATTCCAACCCCATTGTTATTTTCACCCTCAATTTTCAATAAAGAGATAGAATCATAAGCAACTGCTTGCAAAATATTCTGCAACATACCTCCCCCCCCCAAAAAAAGTATAGTTAGATATTAATTTAATTATTTAAGCCAACCCATTAACAACATTAGCATTGCAGCAGTATCTGCAACCATCTGATTTTTATATAATTTCTCATTGTTTTTCTCATTGGAGTTTTTTGGAAACGCTTTATCCAGAGCATTTACTAGCTCTTCAGCCAAAGGTTTCAAATCATCGACGCTCTTAATAGTTCGTTGAAGCTCAGGCTTTAATGACTTACTGGTATACATTGCGGCCACGAGATCAGAGCAGGTTGCAAGCTTGTCAGCATCACTGGCTTTTTGCCATTGCAAAGCATTTGCTTGGTGAAGGGTCCCCCCCTCATACCATTCAGCTGCCTGAGCTGCAGCAATTGGACTATATCTTACGGGTAGTTCAATTGAGGCAACTAAAAAAAGTGCATATATTACTAATACGTACATAAGCTTTTTGGTCATTTTTATCTCCTTGATACCTGAGTAAGAAAGCGTTCATTTGCACGTAAATGAAAAAAAGGGCGCATCAGCGCCCTATCGTTTTCTAAATATCCGGTGTTCTACCATCACGCCGATGATCTCAATGTGCTGCCGATCGGAGTGCATAGGAGGGTAATCATCGTTGAGGGGGACAAGCTCAAACACTTCTTGCCCATTCTCATCGATGCCGCGGGGTCGGTACTTCTTGAAAGTAGCCCCTTCGCTACCGTTCTTGGCAACGACATAATCACCAGGGCGAGGTGACTCATCAGGGTCAACGATGACCAAGTCCCCTTCATTGAAGATCGGAGTCATGGAATTGCCGCGCAGCCAGAGACCGAAGCCGCGAGGACCAATATCGATACCCGCAGACACATACTCGACATTGCCATCGAAGGTCGTGGCCTGCTCGCACATCTCCCGCCAGTTACCAGCTTGGACATAGCTCAGAATCGGCACCCGATTCCCCTGCGGGATCACTGCCGGTTCGACGTTGTGATAACCAGGAATAGGCTGCTCTTCAGCTAGCTCAGGTGTATCCCCACTCCCTGTCAAAAGCCAGTCAACAGTTACCCCCAGCGCTTCGGCCAAATCGTTCAGATAACGGCCTTTAGGCTGGTTCAGGCCAGATTCCCACTTGCTGATTGAAACGCGGGTAATCCCTATTCGCTTAGCAAGTTCGTCTTGGCTCATTTTCTGCGCGCGTCTACGTGCAGATATCCGGTCATTGATAGTTTCCATAAACCTAAGTTACCACCCCACGACGTAACTAAAGCAACGAAACCGCTTGATCTTGGATCGACCCTTAAGTTACATTCATTTCACGCCGACACTAATGGAACGCGAAAAGAGGTGAGGAATGCAAAAATCTGAAGTGATAGAACACTTCGGCACGGTAACAGCGACCGCGAAAGCACTGGGAATTTCACATGTTGCTGTCAGCAAGTGGGCTGAAAAAATCCCGAAGGGCCGAGCCTACCAAATCGAAGTGCTAACTGGTGGCAAATTGAAAGCCGAACAGACTCAAACTGCGCAAGGAAGCGTGTAACTTAAGTAACATGAGGCAACCATGATCATAGCCCCTATCCATATCGACACCCCGGTTTGCACGGTCGAAAGCTTCTCCGAACGGACCGGCCTGACCCAGCGCACGGTGGAGAACTACGTGCGAGCCGGGCGCATTCCCATCATGCCCAAGCAAGGCCGTGCTGAAAAAGTGCTGATCAACCTGGTGCTCTACACCCAGCAGGCCATGAATCAGCCGGGTCTGGAACCCATCTCGAAACCTGTGCGCACACCAAGAGTGTCGCGCAAGCAGCGGGATGAAGACCATGTTTGAACAAACTTGCAGCAAACATCCGCACTGGATCAGTGCCTGCCAACGCTTTGCGGCGAACCACAACGTGGCCGAACTCGCCGACAAGGCAGGCATTAACCCGCAGACCCTGCGCAACAAGTTAAACCCCGACCAGCCCCACGAGCTGACCGTGGTCGAGCTGATTGCCATCACCCAGGCAAGTGAAGGGGATGAAACCCTGTTCGATGGCGCCCTGTTCTGTTGTGGCCTGACGGCCATTGCCATCCCCGAGCAGGAGAAGGGCCCTAGCCTGGCCCATCAGGTGATCGACACCACGGCCAAGGTAGCCGGTCTCGGCGCGCAGGCGCTGACAGTGGTGGAGAGCGGCCGCGTCACCAAGGGACAGCGCAATGCGCTGGTCGGTGCCGCAACGGCAGCAATGGGCAACCTCGCCCTGCTGATCACCGAGATCGAGCACAAATACCAAGCCATTCCCTCTCTGTCTTGTGCGCTCGATATGGCGCGCATGGCGGCCGGGGCTTAGGAGAATCCATGAGACTGATTTGCCCCCACTGTGGTGCTCGCGCCAGCACTCGCACATCCATCAGGATGAGCCCGCTTTGCGGCATCGCCACTTATCAATGCAGCAATGTGGATTGCGGCCACACCTTCAAGGCGGGGTTCGAAATCATCGCAACCATCAGCCCCAGTGCCATGCCCAATCCGGCCATTGTGCTGCCCATCGTCCCGCGCAGGGTGAAAGAGGTGGCCCAGTGATCCCCTCACTGGCCGCCAGATTCTGCGCCCAAGTAAAGGAGAAACCAGCATGCAACACACCCAACCAGAGCCCCGCAACATCGCCGGTCTGACCGCCGAGGAGCAGGTGCTGATGAATACCGCAGGCATTGCGCTGTTGCGGGAGCACCTCAACCGGGCGGGTTCAAACCTCGACGGTGATTGGCTTAATGCACCCAAGACCAAGCGCGTCGCCATTTGCGCCATCGCCCGCCAGCCGTGGGATTCACTGATGATGGCGACCCTCTCTGCCCTGCCCTATCAGCAGCGTGAATCGATCCGCCTTGCGGTGATTGCGCTGGATTATCAGTCGCTGTTTCACAGCGGGTGCGACCCCAAGGTGTGGCACCCATCGGTGAAAGTGATGCCAGCAGAACTGGCCGAGCGGAAGAAGAGAGAACAAGCCAAACGCCAGCAACTGGATCATGCGGTGCATGTCGCTGGCCAGATTGGCCAAGAAGGCCCGCGACCCATCGGGCACTAAAAAGCCCGCTTAACGGAGCTGCAACTCCAAGCGGGCCTTTATCAACAACGTATGAGGAAGTCGACATGGCAACTTTAGCGATCCCCTGCGCACTGCGCAACCTTCGCATCCAGCAACGCAAGCTGACGGGCCGATATGGCGCCCGTCTGAGCCAACACCCGGACGGTGTGGCGCTGCTCGAGCGCTCCACCGCACTGGCTTGGGCTTCTCTGTTCAGCCGCATCAACCCCTGCACACCTCAACAAGGAGCCTGACCATGACCGCACAACCAACCCAAATCAATCTGCTCAACCACCATGCCGCCAAGCGCCTGCGCCAGTTGCGGGAACAGTTGAAGCTGAGCCGCCCCAAGTTTGCCGCGCTGCTGGATATCCCCCCTACCACGCTCAAGAACTACGAGCTGGGCTATCGCGAAATTGGTGGTGGCCTGTTCCTGCTGATCGCCAACCACCCGGAGCTGAAACGGCACATCGACTGGCTGCTAACCGGCATCGCTACGCCAGAGGTGCAGCCATGAACAAACTATTCCATCCCGTATCAGAGCAAGAGGCGCTGGCAGAGTTGCCGCGCCTTCAGCAACGACTGACCGCCAAAGCTCGCCCTGCCCCTTTTACCTATCGGGGGTCAGAGGGCAAATCCCTGTTAGTCCAGGCGCAGCAGTCCTTGCGCTGGCACCAGTTGTTTCACCACCTCAACCGGAGGGCCCGCTCATGAGTGACGCAATCAAGATTGCCAGCCAGGCACCCAAGGTGATCGAGGGTCTGCTGGCCGAGATGTTTGCCGCACGCGCCGAGGATAACCGCATCGCCCTGGGCGCACTCTACTCGGGGGATGAATACATCCAGGTGCAACTGGTGGTGACCAGCAAGCCTGCGGATCTGCTCGATGACGATTTGGTGATGGAGGATGAGGCATGAATACCACGCTGTTCACCCTGGCCAGCCTGAAAGAGTGGCTAGCCCAGAACGAACCGAAACTGCTGCCGACAGCCCCGCTTTGCTGTGGTGGTGAACTCGGTATCTCAATCCGCATCGAGGCGGGCCATATCGCCATCGATGCGCCGGACTTTCAGGCAATAGATGAGGCATGCGATGAGCAACTTCGAACTGTTTGAGCTGGACGCCCAACAAGATCACAGCGAAGCCGGCCCTGCACATATGCAGCCCACCACACCGGTCAGCCAGCTAACCACCCATTGGTTTGCCGCCCGCGCCGAGTTTATCGCTGCGGGCAGCGATGCCAGAGGCAACCGGGATCAGGTGGCCGAGCTGCTGGCGCTGGGCGCAATGCGCACCGTCTACTGGTTGGCCGCTGCCAATCAAGAGTTGGCACTAGCCCGGGAAATTGCCGAGTGGTGGGCCGAGTGCGCACCACTGCATGGACAGGGGGAGATCATCAAATGAGCCATGGACTGCAATGGGAGCTCACGCTCCTGCAAGAGCGCTGGCAAGCCACCTACCGGGAAGACGCAGCACGGCTTCGCCTTTATCAGCGAGAGCTGGCCCATGCACGCCGACTACCTGCCCGCCCCCACGCCAGTATCAAACAGTTGCTGCGCCAATGTGCGGCCGTCCGCCGATTAAAAGAGCATGCCCAAATGAGCGTTCGTGGCTGCCAGTTCCGCATCAAACAGCTATCCGGTTATCTGTCTGCATGACCAGCAAGACCAAACGCCTGCCGCTGTCGAAAAGAACGCTGCGGCAGCGCATCGATACCCTTTGCAACTCTCTGCCCGGCGTCAACTTTGACGCCGCTTTTGCTGGTGACCGCGGCCAGTACGATCTGATCTGGGCCATGCAACTGCTCGATGGGCTCTCCACCGAGTTGACCAAGAACCTGTTCAAGCAGTACATCCGCCGCCGCAAGGATTGCAGCTTTACCCATTGCCGCTCTGCCAACATCTGGTTGAGGGAGCGAACCAAGTGGGTGCGGATGCAGCTCCAGACCATCCCGGTCGATCCAAAACAGATGCGCGATGACTCCGGCCGCAAACAGATTGCCCACCAGTTCGCCAACCAGACCGCTGCCATTTACAAGAACATTGAACGAGGCATCAAAGAGGGTGCCGAAGCGGATCTGCTGCAGACCTGGGAGCTGATGCGCCAGCCTGCAGACCAGTGGGGGTTTATCGGCGAGCTGCCGAAGTTCAAAACCCAAGAGGTACGGGATAACTGGATCCTGAGCGTGCTGGTGCGCCTGCTTTCTGCCAAGTGGTGGGAGAAGCGCGTCAACCGCTGCTGGGACCGGCTGCAAGAGCACATCAATATCCTGCTCGGCAAAGTGCGCAAGGGTGTGTCGGCTTTTGTATCAAACGCCACCATGAAGGTGGTGCGCGAACGCAAGCGGGCCATGATGCGCTGGCTGGCCGAGTCGGAAGTGGTGAACGAGCGTTATGACCTGGTCGTATCGATGAAGGATTGCTGGGAGGCCAGCAACGCCAACCCGGTGAACCGCCGCAACGAAATGATGGTGCGGGCGCGAGGGTTCAATGACTATGCCGAGGAGCAGGGTCATGTGGGGGTCTTCTTCACCTGGACAGCCCCGAGCCGCTTTCATGCCTGGACACAAAAGCACAATGGCAAAGCGGTAGAGAACAAGCGATATCAAGGGGCCACGCCGCGGGAGACCTGCGCCTATCTGGCCAAGCTATGGAGCCGCACCAGAGCTGCCCTCAAACGGTGGAACGCGCCCGTTTATGGATTTCGCGTTTGCGAGGCTCACCACGACGGCACCCCGCACTGGCATCTGCTGCTATTTATGCGCCCGGAAGATCGCAACCGGGTGATCGGTATTCTACAACGCTATGCCCTGACCGATGACCACGAAGAGCTGGTACGGGATATCAAGGGCACCCCACCCTTTACCGACTTTACTCCCCGCTTTGACTGGAAAGAGATAGACCCGGCCAAGGGGGATGCCGCCGGCTATCTCGCCAAATACATTGCCAAGAACATCGACGGCGCCTACCTGGACGACGACGACGAGGCTGGCACCGCCGCCGATGAGGGTGCCCTGCATGCCGTAGCTTGGGCCAGTTGGTGGGGCATTCGCACCTTCCAGCAGATCGGAGGTGCTCCAGTCGGGGTATGGCGTGAACTGCGCCGCATCAGCAACACCAAGAAGAATGCCGATCTGGTGGGCCCACCCAAGCCAGTGCTGCAAGACCCGCGCTTTGAGGCGGCTCGCTTTGCCGCAGATAACGGCATCTTTCGCTGTTACCTGCACGCCATGGGCGGTGCACTGGCGACCCGTGCCGAACACCCGATCAAGCTGGCCCACCTCATTGAGGAGCAAGCCAACAGCTACGGCGAAGACATCAAACGCCTGATGGGCATTACCTCCGCTCGCCTTGGCATCAAGACCCGCCTGCAAGGGTGGGAAGTGATGCCTGCTGGTACCTATGTTGCCAATAGAGCCGCCGAGGCTGCAGCGAGGGGTGTTGGGGTTAAGGCGGGCGACAGCCCGGCACCTTGGAGCTCTGACAATAACTGTACGCGGCCGGATCCTGCAGCCTTCGCAAACCAGATCATGAGGGAACAATGGGGGTTATCACCCTTCTCCATCGACCGATTGCGGGCTGGTGCCAACGTCACGGTGGACGGTTTCAGCCTCTGGTTGGAGAACGGGCAGGTGCAGTCGAGCCGCGTGACGCCATCGGGCAATAACTACCCACTTATCGAGCTGGAATGGCTGCGTGCCCTGGTTGGTGTACCTGAGCCGGACGAACAACCCGACACCATTACCTCCGATGATGAGCATTGGCCGACACTGGTGATGGATTGCTACGAGCTGTTCAACACTTGCGGATTTGCAGCATGCCATCAGTGGATCACGGACCTGCCAAATCCATATCGGTGTGAGCTCTGGCGCGTACTTGATAAATTAGACTGGGCAGACCGACACGAAGTGGAAAGCCCGTTGTTTGACGAACTGATGAGCGAGGTAGAGTTTTGACTGACCTATTTTCCAAGCAGGAAGCCCTGCAGGGCGAACTCCCCAACACGCCCATACCTACAAAATTGACGACACACCGGCATGGCCGCCTGAACGAATGCAACAACAAACATCGCATATCAGAGGAGTGGCTGCACCGGACCTACAGACCCGAACGTAAGGGTCTGCCTTCTCTTCCTAAGGCTATGCCTGGTCGCTAAAAGTCCCCCCTAGCGGCTAAGCAACCGCCCTCCGGTCTGATTTCCTAACTGAGGTCGAGCGATGTAAAAGTGAAATAAGACTGTTTGGCGATACTTCCCCTCGTTGTGTATTAAGTGTATTCTTAATCAGCAATGGAGATATTTTAAATTAACCCTCACAAAAATGTGCGTCACAAAACATTTTAACTCTACCTACTGTAAACTCATAATGACAAGCCTTATATCTCACACCACTATTTATTTAGCACTACCTTTCCTCTAACCACAATAATGTACAAGGACGTAAATGAAAAACTTAGCTTTTGTAATCCAAAAAGGTGAAGCATGTCACCTTGACGGAGTCGAACTAAATAGTTTCCTTCAAGCACCGAAGACATTCGCAAATGCATCCAAGTTGGGTTGGGAACCATTATGTTTGACTTTTTACACAGAAAAGATAGACCTTGTTTCCGACTTTATAAATAATTGGGTGGAAATAGATTTCGAGCTAACTACTGCTCCCACTGAAATGTCATTAATGAAAGATTTTCAAAATGAGCCGACTCGATTTATAAAAATAAATTCGCTCAATAAAATTGAGAACGAATATATTTTACGTAAGCTAAACGCATTTTCTACCCTTTCAGGCGTTAGAACAACACCAAGAGCTAGACTGGAAAGAGAGTTATCTAAAAACTTAATTAACCACAAAATAAAAAGCGTAATTTGTTTAGATGTTGGTCAAGCCAACTGGAATCTTATTTGTGATACCGTTAATTGTCCAGAATCCCCTCCCAAAGTTTTGCTTTCCTTTGATTGTGGCATGCCTACCGGAAACAATAAAGGAACATTACCTAAGCCCCCTGTAGACCCTTATTTTCACTTCTATAAAGATATGTGGATCATCTTGTCTCACTGGGATACTGACCATTGGGCTGGTGCCGCATTTAATCAACCAATATTTAACAAAAGAGGTATAAAAATAAATTGGAAGAATAAAGCCCTTGATTGTAAATGGCTAGTACCAAACCAAGGTAAAAATGCTACTGGACAGAAAATAACCCCTAATGCATGGCGCCTAGCCTTAGCATTACACCGAAATAAAAAACTCTTTATTTGGCCAAAAAACCTTGATTATCTAATACTTCGTGATGGTTCTACAATTGTCAAATGTCAAAGTATGTCTAGCGCAGGCAGAAACAACAATAATGGGTTGGCTCTTATTGTTCATCATCATAATTATGATGAACCATTTATCGAGGGGCCTCTTTATACAATGTGCCCTGGAGACGCTGACTATATCTCAATTTACCAAAACTTGATAAAATCAGGACTAAAAAACAGCAGTTTCATTGGGCTGATAGCTAGCCACCATGGTGGCAAAATAAATTCAACGCCGCCAAAAACACATATGTCTTTAAACACAATAGTATATTCAAACGGTCATAAATACGGACACCCATTAATATCAAAGCCTGACCATGATAGAATTGGATGGACTAACTCTTACGACACACACATAAGATTAAAAAGAGTGAGAAGAGGTATCACTGAATATCTCGGTACGACTGTAATCAATGATTGCAGCAATATATCACATTTCGCAGGATGTGGATATTGTTTAACTTGCAATAAGCGTTCATCCATTTGCCCTGTGAGATAGGAATGATATTTTTCAACTTGAATGATTAGTGTTAACATTTCCACTTTAATATTGTATGTGCGGTTTTTGCTAATGACAAAATGGCCACCCGGTAGTGACCATTCTCGGCATAAATGTACTAGCAAAAATAGATATCGAAAACTTACTTAACCACCGGCAGCTCGCCGAGCGCGGTGGTATAGCGGGGGCTTAACTGCTCCCGCTTCATCATCCACTCCCGGGTGTCGCGGCCACGGGCCGCAAAGTAAACCTTCCCCAACCGCCCATGATTGATCTTGTCGATGACCTGCATCAGCGCCTCGCTGCGCGGGGATTGCTGCTGTGCGGCGAACAGGTCGCCCTGCTGCATGTTGGTGGGGGTGAAGTCGGCCAGCATGACGCCCCCTTTCTGGTATCGCTGCTCGTCGCGCCAGATGCGGGGTAGGAGTTCCGGGATCAAGGCCAACAGGGCCCGTGTGTCATGAGTGGGCATGGCCAGCTTGGCGCTCACCTGGTTGCCGTAATAGGGCTCCCGGTCGCTGAACGGGCTGGTGCGAATGAACAGGGTCACGTGCCGGCAGCACATCCCCTCCCCCCGCAGCTTCTCGGCGGCCCGCTCCATGTAACCCGCCAGCGCCTGGTGCATGGGGCCGATCTGGGTGATGCGCTCCCCAAACGAGCGCGAACAGATGATCTGCTGCTTGGACTGGGCCTCTTGCTCCAGCTCGGCGCAGGGGATCCCACGCAGCTCCTGCACCGTGCGCTCGACCACCACGCCATAGCGGCGCCGCAGCGCCTTGGGGTCGGCAGCGACCAGGTCGGCCACGGTCTTGATGCCCTGGGCCTCCAGCTTGGCGGTGAGCCGCCGACCAATGCCCCATATCTCGTCCACCGGGGTGATCGCCATGAGCCGGGCGCGCCGCGCTTCATCCCGCAGATCCACCACACCACCGGTGGCGGGCCACTTCTTGGCGGCGTAGTTGGCGAGCTTGGCGAGCGTCTTGGTGGGGCCAATGCCGACCCCCACGGTCAGCCCCGTCCACTGCTGCACCCGCTCGCGAACTTGGCGGCCATAGGCCACCAGGTCGCCCGCCCAGGACTCGCTCAGCTCAATAAAAGCCTCGTCGATGCTGTAGACCTCCACCGCTGGGGCCATCCCCTCCAGAATGGTCATCACCCGGTTCGACATGTCGCCATAGAGGGCGTAGTTGCTGGAGAACCAGACCCCGCCCATGGCCTCGAAGAATTGACGGTTCTGGAAGTACGGCACCCCCATCTGGATGCCCAGCGCCTTGGCCTCTGCCGAGCGGGCCACCACGCAGCCATCGTTGTTGGAGAGCACCACGATGGGCCGCCCCTTCAAGTCGGGGCGGAACAGCCGCTCGCAACTGGCGTAGAAATTGTTCACATCGACCAGGGCGACGGCGCAGCACTTGTTCATGGGGTATCCATCTTATGCACGACAAAGGCCACTACCCCGAAGATTTCCAGCTCCTGCCCATCGTTGAAATGGATAGGGCGATAGGCCCGGTTGCCAGGGAGCAAAGCGACGGTGGGCTCAAGCTGCAGCTCCTTGACCGTGAACTCGCCATCGACCGCAGCGACCACTACGCTGCCGTGCTGTGCCTTGCGGCTGCGGTCGACGACCAGCAGGTCGCCATCGTGGATCCCGTGGTCGACCATGCTGTCACCGGCCGCTCGCACGAAGTAGGTGGCCGCCGGGTGGGCAACGCACAACTGATTGAGGTCGATGGTCTGCTCGGTGTAGTCCTGCGCCGGCGACGGAAAGCCGCAGGCCACCGGGGAGAGGAATAGGGGCAGCTCCAACAAGGGGGCATCTGGGGTGGGTTGAGCAAACATGCTGGCAATCTCTGCATTACTGTATGAATACACAGTATAGCAAGCTGTCAGAAGTGGATCACCGTTTGGCGTTTGGCTCCGCTATTCTGGGCGCCCAGTGTATGTTTCCTGCCAGAACTCACTGCATTCACTGGCGTGGCTCTGGCGCGCCACTGATTACATGATGAGGGCCGCCCGCCGCATCTATCCCCTGCTCGAGGTGGCCGAGCACCGCGAGGCCGGCACCTACTACTCCATCATTCACTAATACCCGATGACCCTGGCCGCCGCCCAGCGCATCCTGGCCGACAAGACCCTCCATATTCAGAGCTCCACCCACTGCGACCGCGACTGAAACAGGTTGCTCCCCCACCTACACCACCTGCCGCTGACAAAAAGTTGGTAATGTGACCGGTCACGCACTTCTGCGCGTGACCGGAAGTTTTCAAACGGCTATCATTTGTATTTGGTATTTTCTAGCTACAGTGCAGTAATTGCATGGATGGATATAACGTGAACGTATACTTTCAAATAGTGAATACTGATCCAAAGCAAGAAGTGTCAGCAGACAAAAAAGATAATGCCAGTAGCACGAGCATATCAGATGAAGATTTGAAACGCCTTGCTTACATTGAATTCAAAAGCCAGTCATATGCATCTTTCTATAATACATCGATGGAAAAAGACAAAAGCATTTTGACTCTTTCTGTAGCAGGACTTGGATTCCTAGTAACTTTATTAAATCTATCTAAAGAAATCGGCAAAATAGATTATGCACTTTTCATTTTAGCCGCGTCTGCATTTCTTGTGTCTATATACTGCATTGTGACCATGTTTGGCAAAAATGCTGATTTCATTATCGATCTGACTCAAGATAAGGATGTAACATTAAAGGAATATAAATTGAAGAAACTAGATACATGGGCTATCGGCTCATTCTATCTAGCCATTGTTGCTTCGATATCCCTAGGTATATCGACATCGATACCACTAATACAGTAAGGATGATGTGAAATGTCAGATATAGATAAGAAAATCAAGCCATCAGGTCAAGTAAATGTAAATGAAAGCTTGCGTGGTGTAGTTCATATAGGAGATAGCTTTGAAGGAATTTCAAATGTAAGGAAAAGCCTAAGTGGTGCAGGCTCGCTTTCCCCTAAATCTGTCGCGTCAAGTGATACCACAACACAAGTCTGCTCTGGAGCTTCGGGATTAAAACCAGATATCACGCCTCCAAAGAAAAATTAGCATGTTAGCATGGCTGCCTAGAGCGCTTTATGCGCTCTATTATTTTTTAAGGAAGTTACTTCTAACTATATACTAAAACACAGCAATAAATCGCTGTGTAAATTTACACTGAGATAACGATAAGGAGTAACAGTGGGTATTTATATAAAACCATTTACAGGCAGAAATAGTTCCTTAGCAGTTGATGTGAATTTTTTATGGAATGATGGTAATATTTACATCATGGATAGCCATCGCTGTGCTTACTGGTGTTGGATGCAAAAACTTATTAAAAATAAAAAATATAGCATTTTCCACATAGATAAGCACTTTGACTCAAGCCCTATCAACCTTACTACTAACCCACCGGTTTCATTCATTATTAACCAGACCGACATCAATTCATTAACCATCGAACAATACTTGAATTTAGAATATAATGAAGTATGTGCTTTTCGTTGGGATAATTATTTATCCGCATTTTTAATAAATCACGATTCACAGCTAGATACAAAATGTTTTGCGACATATAATGTAGATTCTAAGCCGCCAAAAATGATAAACACAGAATATATCGACCCAACATCTTTACATGAAAATATAGAATGCCACATCATAGAAGCGAAGAATAATGTCAAATGGATTGTAAATATTGATTTGGACTATTTTTTCTATAAAAAAGGCGATGGATATGAACAGGCTTACACCGATGAATATATCACATCACTCACTTCATTAATTAACAATGCAATAGAGCAGGGGAAAGTTGAAACACTAACTATTTGCTTGAGCCCAGAATGTTGTGGTGGTTGGACGAATGCAGAAAAAGTATGTGAGTTAATATGCCAAACACTGGGGGTAAAATTTCGACTTCCAAGTTGATGACTGGCATACCTCATGGCTAGCAGATAAATGAAAGGATCTGATGGAAAGTGAAGGATCGCAAAAAGGATCCAGATCCCCGCACGCGGCCAGTGCTGGCACGGGGAGCCGATACCCTCCCCCAGTCGTTCACCTGCATGGTTTTCAACACATAAAGCGCGCAGGCGAGGCGGGGTCCCGATTGCGCGCGCTGGGTGTTGAGGGGCCTTTCGAGGCTTCGCTCATGCTCGCAGGTGCGCGTGAAGGATCTCGGGAGAGTGATGGGCGAAGGGTTGGCTGGCGATAGCCTGTAACGCGACTGGTGGGCTCTGGCTGGATGGGATCCCGACCAAAACAAAGCCCCCATGCAAGTGGGGGCTTTCTCTTAAACACTCAGGAACGAGGAAATCTATTTGAGATTAGCCAAGGTTTTCAGCTTTGCACTGTCAGATCTGACAGTCGATAGGAGGTGAACCGGATTATCTCCTCCCCTGCCCACTCGTTGAACTGCGCAAAGTTTGCCTTCATGCTGTCGATCTCGTTGACGTCAAACACCTGAGCCGCTTTGGTCACATCCCCAAACCCGCCCGTGTTGTTGGGTACCACCCCCATCAGTTGAGGTGGTACACGATGGGCCGCCAGCTGGTCATCCCGGCTAACCCCTTTGATGGACAGGAAATCATCCTTGGCCGCAATCTCGGCCACCGGGATCAGCTTCACCGAATCAGCCTTGCCACCCGGGGTGTAGAGCAGCAGGTTGCGAAAGTTGCCCGGCCCCTTGCTGTTTTGCAGCGCCGTCTTGAGCGCGGTGATATCGCCCTCGTTCTGCAGGGCATCGCTGATGTGCAGGATGAACCCCGCATGGCTGCCGTTCTCGTAGTAGCGACGGCGAAACAGCGTGGCCGACTCGTTGAGCAGCGCCGAGTTCAGGCTGGCCACATAGTCGGGGATGCCATAAATCTCTTGGTTAACGTCCGCCTCCATCACATGCCCCACATCACCGGCGGGCAACTCCACCTCATCCCCAGGCCTCGGCACCCACCAATAGCGCTCCAGGTCGAGGGATCGGCGGGTGTATTTGGCAGGCATCTGGTCATAGCGCAGCGTGCCACCCAGCCGGTTGCGCACCCGCTGCAGGTGAGCGTTGCCGAAGATCTCGTAGTCCATCACCAGCCCGGTGAAGGCGGCCAGGCTCAGTTTGGGATGAGGGATGAAACAGCCGCGCAAGATATTGCGCTTCACCTGGATGGCCGAGGCGTGATGCACCGCCGCCCGATAGACCCGCGCCAGCCCGTGCAGGCTCAGGGGATGCTCATACCAGCGGCCGTTATGCATCGACTCCAGGTAATCGAACACCTCCCGCTGGGATAACACCGGGATAGCCTCTCCAAACGTAAACGCCTGCACACCGGCAGGCGAGTTGATCTGCTCACTCATCAGTAAATCTCCATAAAGCCGGAATTGGTGCCGGTCTGCCCCTCAAGGGGTTCGTGTAACAGGGCTTGCATGGTTGCCCAGGCAATATCGGCGTGGCTGGTCTCATCAGATCTGCTGGCCTCGAAGGTGGGCAGCTTGCCGCTTTGGGTCACGGCGCGGCGAATGCTCATGAACGCCTGGGCCAAGTCGGTCCAGCCGCTGTCGAACTCCAGCCGCCCCTTGTTCATCACATCCTGTGCCTTCATCACCATCCGCATCTTCACGTTGGGGTTGTACTGAATGGCGGTGACTGCCGGGTAAAACTGCTTCACCAGCTGATAGACCCCCTCCCCGATCCCGGTGGTATCGATGCCGATGTAGGCGACGTTGTAGCGATCGCAGACGGCACGAATGGATTTGGCCTGGGCGTCAAAGTCCATCCCCTGCCAGCGGTGGCGCTCCAACACCCGAAACTTGCCGCCCGGCACCAGTGGCGGGGCCAGCACCGCGCAGCCGGCGCTGTCACCTTTGCCCCCCTTGGCCGGGTCATAGCCGATCCACACAGCCCGGTTGGCCAGCGGCCGCAAGGTGTGGGGCTTGTAGTCCTCCCACACCAGCCAGCTGTCGACCATGCAGCGCTGCAGCGTCGCCAGCGGAAACAGACTCTCGGTGTCATCCATGAATTCGCACATCAGCAGGTTGCGGTATTCATCCTCGGAATACTCACTGCGCAGCTGATCCAGGTCGAACAGGTTGCAACCGCCGCGCACCGCATCTTCCACGGTGACGATCTGCCGCCACTGACCATCGGCGCACAGCTTGCCGGCAGACAGGTTGGCGTGGCTCAGGTCAATCTCGACCCGGTCGGCCTTGGCCTTACCGCGGTTAAAGTTGGCGCCAGACCAGAATCCATAAGCGGGATGAGAAAGGCTGGAGGGGGTGGAGATGTAGGTCTGGCGCCACTTCTTGTGCATCGCCATGCCGGAGGCCACCTTGCGGAACTCCAGAAAGCCGTGGATCCAGAAATACTCGTCCATGTAGATATTGCCGTGATAGCTCTGGGCGGTGCGGGCGTTGGTGCCAAGGAAATAAAGGTGCGCCCCGTTCGGCAGCACCATGGGGTCACCTTTGAGCTCAACCCCCTCCTCCTTGGCGAACTGGATGATGTACTGCTTGAACATGTGGGCCTGCGCCTTGCTGGCTGACAGGAAAATCTGATTGCGCCCGGTCACCAGGGCATCAATGAACGCCTCGAAGGCAAAGAAGTAAGTCGCCCCGATCTGGCGCGATTTGAGCAGGTCACGGATCCGGTACTCCTGCCCGGCCTGATACCAGACCCGCTGGTAATCGAACATGGTCGACTCAAACCGCTCGATGAGCCGCTCTTGCTGCTCGGGCTCGACCACGTTGCGCTCGGGGGCCTTCTTCGGCCCCTTGTTGCGGTTGGCCACCTTCGGGTTGAGGTCGGCCTCGTTGCCGCCGTTGCTGTACTTGTTGACCCGGGCGATACGCTCGAGCTGGCGACCCAGCAGGTCAATCTCCTTGAAGTCGCCGCCGCTCTTGGTCTCCTTCATCACCAGCTGGATCATGCGCGCCTCGATGGCGCTATCCACCCGGTCTATCGGTTTGATGTCCTCCCAGCCGTCGCGTTTCTTCCAGGTCGAGACGGTACCCTCCGGCGTTTGCAGCAACTCGGCAATAGCGCGCAGCGGGTACCCCTGAAAGAACAGGTACATGGCCTGCCGTCTTGGGTCGAGATGGGGAAAGATGATGGGTGCTGTTGTCATGGCGCCAGTCTACCCAGCCGCTACTACCCCAAACGCCCCACTGCCAGTGTGTAGCGCCACCACACACTGGCCCCGGATTGCACGATCCCGCCGCTCACCCAGACCATAACCGCGACATCACTACCCAATTACCAAAGGGATCCCAGCACATGCCTAAGTCCAAATTCTTCCGTGTTGCGGTTGAGGGGGGCACCACCGACGGTCGCGCCATCACCCGCGAATGGATTGAGCAGATGGCCCAGCGCTACAACCAGGCCACCTATGGCGCACGGGTCAATATGGAGCATATCCGGGGCCTCGACCCCAACGGCTTGTTCAAGATGTACGGCGACATCACTGCCGCCAAGACCGAAGAGGTCACCATCGAAGGGGAACAGCGGCTGGCCCTGTTCGTCCAGATTGACCCGACGCCGGAGCTGATCGCGCTGAACAAGAAGCGCCAGAAGGTCTACACCTCCATCGAGATCCACCCCAACCTGAACGAAAAAGGGGCCTACATGATGGGGCTGGCCGTGACCGACAGCCCGGCAAGCCTTGGCACCGAAATGCTGCAGTTCTGCAGCAAGGCCGCAGTCAACCCGCTGGCCGACCGCAAATACCATCCGGAATGCCTGTTTACCGAAGCCCTCGAAACCGTCATCGAGTTTGAAGATGAGCAAGAGAAAGGCCCGGGCCTGCTGGAACGGATCAGCGCCATTTTCACCAGTCACAAGCAGCAATCGACCGCCGATTTCAGCGAGGTGCATCAGGCCGTCGAAGCCGTGGCTAAAGAGGTGACCAGCCTCGATACCGACCTGCAAACCAAGTTCAACGAACTGACAGCCCGGCAAGCGGCGACTGCCAAAGCCCTGGCCGACCTGACCACCCAGCTCGAGCGCCAGGAAGATTTCAGCCACAAGCGCCAGCCTGCCACCGGTGACGATGGCACCAAGCCAACCAACACCGATTTTTAAGGGACCCCGATAATGCGCAACGATACCCGTCAGCAATTCGAGCAGTACACCAGCCAACTGGCGAGCCTGAATGCCGTCAGCTCGGCCATGGTGCAATTCAGTGTCGAGCCCAGCATCCAGCAAAAGCTGGAAACCAAAATGCAGGAGTCCGTCGACTTCCTCAGCATGATCAACATCGTGCCGGTGGATGAACTCAAAGGGGAAAAGGTCGGCATCGGCATCAATGGCACCATCGCCTCTCGCACCGATACCAGTGGCGGCAAGGCCCGCGTCCCGTTCGACCCGACCGGACTGCAAAACACCAAATACGAGTGCGAAAAGACCAACTACGACACCAGCATCGGTTACGCCAAGCTTGATGCCTGGGCCAAGTTCAAAGACTTCCAGATCCGCATTCGCGATGCCATCGTCAAGCGCCAGGGCCTGGACCGCATCATGATCGGCTGGAACGGCAAACTTGCCGCGAAAGACACCGATCGCGTCCAGTTCCCCATGCTGCAGGACGTCAACATCGGCTGGATTGAGCACACCCGCCATGATGCTCCCGCCCAGGTGATGAGCGAAGGGGATGCGGGCACCGGCCATATCTACATCTACCAGCCCAAGAGTGAAGCCGACACCAAAGAGGGGGATTACGGCAACCTCGACGCCCTGGTGTTCGATCTGGTCAACAGCAAGATCAAACCCTGGTACCAGGACGACACCGATCTGGTGGTGATCTGCGGTCGCAAGCTGCTGGCCGACAAATACTTCCCCATCCTCAACGAGACCCGAGACAACCAGAACAAGCTGGCCGGTCAGGTGCTGGTGAGCCAGAAGCAGATCGGCGGCTTGCTGGCGATCCGCGTCCCCTTCGTCCCGGAAGACACTCTGATCGTCACCCGCCTCGACAACCTCTCCATCTACTGGCAGATCGGCGGCCGCCGTCGCCACCTGGAAGAGCAGCCGAGCCTCGACCGCATCGTCAACTGGGAATCCTCCAACGATGCCTATGTGGTCGAGGATTACGACTGCATCGCCGTCGCAGAAAACATCACGCTGGGCGCCAAACCTGCGCCTGCAGGCGGTTAAGGAGCCACGATGACACCTGCACAACGACACACCGCCCGCATCATGGCCGCCCTGCAAGGGGCGGCCAATCCCGAGCAGGATCGCGCCGCCGCCAACCAGTACGAACTCCAGCTGATGCAGTTGGCCGAGCACCGTCGCACCCTCAAGGGCATTCAGAGCCTCGAGCGCAAGATTGACGCCAAACGCACCATGCTGGCCACTTACACACCTTGGATTGATGGCCTGCTGGCCGCCGATCGCGGTGGTCAGGATGACGTCATGGTGACCGTGATGCTGTGGCACCTCGACACCGGCGATCTGGCAGGTGCCCTGCCGATGGCTGATTACGTGATCCGCCACGGCCTCAATACCCCGGACCAGTACGAACGCACCGCCCCCACCCTCATCGCCGAAGAGGTGGCCGATACCGCCATCAAGCTGCAAGAGGCGGGTAATGGCCCGTCCCTGCCATTACTCAGCAACTACATGAGCATGCTGGCTGACTGCGACATCTTCGACCAGGTGCGCGCCAAGTTGCACAAGGCGGTAGGCCGCGCCTGTTATGCCGAAGGACTCAAGGAGCAAGCGGCCGACCACTACCGCCGCGCCATCGAACTGCACGACAAGGTGGGCATCAAGCGAGAGCTGGAAGATCTGGTGCGCGAGATCAAAAAGGAGAAAGCCTCCGCCGGCCAGCCTGCCAACGAACCGGCACCGCAGCCGGGCGCAGAGCCTCAATCCGAATCACAGCCACCCGAACAGCCTGACCCCGCCCCCGGCGAGGCCAGCTAACCGAGCGAACCCCGCACCCTGGGCGGCTCGGGCCTGACGAATGCCAGCGGCATACCAGACGGCCCGACCACCGCCCAACATGCGGCGCCACCTCACATCAGGAGCACCATGAGCACCGGATTTTTAGCCACCAACCCGACCCCGGCCGCCACAGAAGAGGACGACATCACCAGCGCCCCCTTCTGGCCGGCGATCTCGCTCTGCGCGCTGCGCGACACCGTCCGGCTCGATGGCACCGTCACCACCGCCCGCCTCACCCATGCGGTGATCGACGCCATCACCAGCGTAAACCGGGATCTGGCCCAGTGGCGCAGCGCCAGAGAAAGTGAAGGTCACGCCACCCTGGCCGCCGTACCCGCCGAGCCCATCAGCGGCGAATCGGTACATCTGCACAGCTACCGGCGCGCCGTCTACGCCATGACCCGCGCCAATCTGCTCGAGCGCTACACCGACTACAGCGCCACCGGTGACGGCATCAAAGGGGCCGATGCCAAAGAGATAAGTTCGGATGACCTCTACCGCGATGCCCGCTTTGCCATCCGCGACATCATCGGCACCACCCACACCACGGTGGAGCTCATCTGATGCAACTGCGCAGCCTGCAGGGCGACACCCTCGATCTCATCCTGTTTCGTCACTACGGCTACACCGCTGGCATCACCGAGCAGGTGCTCAACCTCAACCTCGGTCTGGCCGCGCTCGGCCCCATCCTGCCAACCGGCACCCTCATCAACATGCCAGCGGCCCCCACTCAGGCCGAACAGCCGCTGATCCAGCTATGGGACTGACTGCCATGCGACAAAAGAGAACACCGACATGAGCCGCCTCGACGACGAACTCGAACGACTGGCCAACATCAGCGAGCAACAACTGGCTGCCCGCATTCATGCCGCCCGCATTGCGGGCACTGGCCCCCACTACTGCATCGACTGCGATGACCCGATCCCGCAAGAGCGCCGCGAGGCGATCCGGGGCTGCGAACGCTGCGCCGACTGCCAGACCATCCACGAATACCAACTCGCCCGCCACTGCGGCAGCAAACGATAGGAGAGCACGATGCCAGAACCGATTTCCTCCAGCGCCGCAACCAGCACCCTCACCGGTCTGGCCTTGCTGTTCACCCTGCCCGGGGTGGATCCCTCCGTCGTGCTCGGCGCACTCACCGGCGCGGTGCTGTTTATCTCGGCCGCCGAAGAGCAGGGGCGCCTGCGCAGGATTGCCCTGTTTGTCGCCTCGTTTGTCAGCGGCCTGCTGCTGGCTGGCTTTACCTGCCAACTGCTGGAGGTACTGCTGCCCGCCAGCGTCCAGGTCAGCAATGCGATCGGCTCGCTGATCGCCTCCGCCATGATGGTGCGCCTGCTGCAGCTCATCATGCGCAATCAGGATCGGCTACTTGAAGCCTTGTTTAACAAAAGGGGGCAACCATGATCCCGACCACTCCAACCGGTGTGTTTATCTACACCGCCCTTTACGCCCTGATCTGCGCTGCCATCTTCCTGCGGGTCATGCTGTTTGACCGCAAAGGTGGCGAGTATCGCGCCCTGCCCGCCTGGATGGCGTGGCTGCTCTGCGTGCTGTCAGGCTCCATTCCGCTGCGCTTTCTGTTCGGCGGCATTCCGGTGCCAGACCCGGCCGCCTTCGGGCTCGCCCTCTTCCTGCTGTGCGCTGTGCTCAACACCCGCGGCTCGGTGCACCACCTGCTGCCCCGGGGCAAACCGTCCAGCACCGACCATGCCCGGGATATTTACCGGAGGTACCAGCCATGAGCCTGAAAAAAGGCGATACCGGCTCCGCCGTGGCAGACCTGCAACGCCGCCTCACCGCCGCCGGTTATCCGCTGGCAGTCGATGGCTGGTTTGGTGAGGCAACCGAGCAGGCACTGATCGCCTTCCAGCGGGATTACATGATTGCCGCCATCGGTCAGGCGGGCCCGCGTACCCTGGCCGCACTGCTTGGCACTGAACGCGGCAACCAGCTGACCGTCAACCACATGCAAGCCGGGGCCGATCTGCTGGCGGTGCCGCTGGCCACCATGGCCACCGTTGCCCAGGTCGAGAGCATCGGCGAAGGCTTCACCCAAGCCATGCGCCCCGTGGTGCTGTTCGAGCGACATGTGTTCTACAAGCAGCTCACCAAACATCTGGGCAAGGCGGCCGCCGACCAGTTGGCCGCCCATTACCCCAACCTGGTCAGCCCCAAACGCGGCGGCTATGCGGGCGGCGCAGCCGAGTGGGAGCGGCTGCAACTGGCCATCAGCCTGCATCGGGACGCGGCCATCGAGTCGGCCAGCTGGGGCATGTTCCAGATCATGGGCTACCACTGGCAGCCGCTGGGTTTTGCCTCCGCCAGCGACTGGCAGAACGCCATGCAACGCAGCGAGGTCGAACACCTCACCGCCCTGTGCCGCTTTATCCAGCAAGACCCCGCCATGCACAAAGCGCTGCAGGGGCGAAAGTGGGCAGATTTTGCCCGCCGCTACAACGGCCCGGCGTTTAAGGAGAACGACTACGACACCAAGCTGGCGAAGTGGTTTGCGCACTTTACCAAGGTCTATCAGCTGCAGGAGGTGGCCAATGTGGCGTGATCTGCTGGGCTCGCCCCTCAGCTGGTTGCTGCTGGCGTTGGCTGTCTCCCTTGGTGGCTGGGGCTGGTCAGCCCGCTCGGCGGCCAAGGCCAAAGGGGACGTCACCACCCTGCAAACCAGTCTCAAGGCAGCCGACGAGAAAACCAGAGAGGCCGAACGGCGCGAGCAGCTTAAAGAGACCGCCATCGCCACCCTCACCCGGGAACTGATCACCCAGGCACAAGCGGCGCAGCAGCTGCAGGGCCAGCTCGACCAGCTGGCGCAGGCCGCCGCCACCCGCGCCGACACCATCAAGAGGCTTAAACGTGAAAATGCCGAACTCAGAGCTTGGGCTGATCGCCCTCTGCCTGATCCTGTTATCAGGCTGCTCCAGCGCCCCGCCCTCACCGGCGCCGCAGATTATCAGGATCACCTGTCCGGCCCCGAGCCCCTGCCAGCTGCCGCCGGCGGCGCCACTCAATAACGGCGACTTGCTCGACCAGCTGAGCCAGACCGAGGCCGCCTGGGCCAGTTGCGCCGCCAAGGTCGATAGCCTCATCACCTGCCAGATACGACAACAAGGGAGTGAAGATGGAAAAGCCAAAACAGATCCGTGAGGTGCTGACCCGCTGCGTGCCGCACCTCAAGACCAACCCGGACAAGCTGCACATCTTCATCGCACCGGGCAATATCGAAAGCACCGGCGCCCGCTCCCTCTCGTTCGAGTGGCAATACCCCCTCACCATCGGCATTGAAGACTTTGCCGGCCATCCGGATCAGATCATGGTGCCGCTGCTGGCCTGGCTGCGCCAACACCAGCCCGAGCTGATGACCAATGACGAGCAGCGCAAAGATGGCATCACCTTCGAGGCCGAATACCTCGCCAACGACCTGATGGATCTCATCATCACCGTCAAGCTGACCGAACGGGTCAAGGTATGGCAGAACGAACAGGGGATAGGCTGGGAGCATCTGCCAGAACCGCCGGAAGACCCTTATGACGGCATCACCTGGGAGCTCTTTATCAACGGGGAACCGCAGCCATGGCCACCGACGACCTGAATCGGCTGGTAAGCTGGGCCGATGCTCTGCTGGCCGGCATGACACCGGCCGCCCGCCGGCAACTGATGGGGGAACTGGCCCGCAACCTGCGCGCCAGTCAGAGCAAACGGATCAGGGCCAACATCCAGCCGGATGGCAGCCCTATGCTCCCGCGCAAGCCGCTCAAGAAGCTGGCGAAAAAGCGCGGTTCCACCCGCCGCAAGATGTTTCAGCATCTGGTCAGCCCCCGCTGGCTCAAGGCAACCAGCACCGAACATCGAGCCGTGGTTGAGTTTGTCGGCTCGGCCAATCGCCTCGCCACCATTCACCAATACGGCCTCAAAGACCGTATCAAGGGCCGCGAGATCAGCTATCCAGCACGTGAGCTGCTAGGGATTACTGCTGAGGAGGTGGAGCAGTTGGAAGAGCTGCTGCTGACCCACCTCATTAAATGAGGCTTGCTCATAGAGATTGCCGCTCATACAGCCACCCAAGATCAATTGTCAAGGAAGAACGACTAGTGGATAGGCGAGCCAAGACAATGAATTCAGAAGCATATCTATCAATCCAAATTCAACCCCCTTTGATATCGTTAACTCAACCTGAAGGAATTGTGTTGTGTCAAAGAGAGATCGAAACTAGGTGGCCCTAGAGATTTTGAGCGGTTGAACGCACTCCCCGTTGGTCCGTTGATAAGCGAAACGCTAAAGCCAGAGTCCGAATGATCGGATAGAATCACCGCCTTGTCAGTAGCTAGAGGTGAGGGAATGTCGACATACCAAGAAGTAGGACGGGAGCACTGTTTGGATTCTTTGCGAGGTGTCGCAGCGCTAATCGTCCTGCTCTCACACACGACAATTGCGGGGCTCTACAAGGTAGAGCCGCTGTGGAGCATTGTGAAGTGGACGCCGCTAAGAGTGCTCTGGTCTGGACATCAAGCTGTTATTCTGTTTTTTATCCTGAGCGGCTTCGCTCTGACACGGATGTGGCAGGCGATGAATGAGCGCGGTTATGGCGCTTATGTCGCAGCTCGTGTGCTTAGGCTATACCCGCCCTATATAGCTTCGATAGCCCTTGCCCTAGCCGCCTACTCAATACTCGGTACATGGTTCTCATGGGAAAAAATGTGGATGAATATCCCTTCTCCGAACGTCCATGAGTTCAATTTCGCTGGGCACCTGCTTATGATCGGGGTGTTCAATCCTGCTGAAGTTAATGGCCCGATATGGTCCATAATTCACGAGATGCGGATTTCGTTGGTATTTCCTGTCATCTACCTAATTGTCTCAAGGTTCGGGGCAATAGCGGTCAGCTTGTTTGTTGCCTCGTCCGTGGTGGTTTCTTGTTTGATATCGGGGATTGTCCCGCTAAACGAGATAGAGATGCAATTGTTGATAAGCTTGCATTACTCGACGTTTTTTGCTGTCGGAAGCTATATTGCGATTAACCAAGCATCTGTGATCTCGATTATAGGTGAGGCTAGGAATAGGTTTGGTTTGTTTCTCTGGTTATTTGCGGTATTGGCTTATGCCTATCCTTTCGATAATCCATGGTCGTTGAGCCAAAGGGCTATTGGTGACCTTGCTACGGCAGTCGGTGCTTTCCTGATTGTTGGGCTTATTCTCGAACGCGGGAAGTCGATTTTTGGAAGGATAGGGGATTTCCTCGGAAAAATATCCTACAGCCTTTATCTGAACCACATACTTGGATTAAACATTGCGCTTCTTTTTTTCTATAAGCATTTCGGCGCATCTGCTGTATGGCCGGCAGCGCTCGTCATTGCTGTTACTATTTCCTGTGTGATGTACTTGGTTTTCGAAAGACCATCGATCCTGATTTCGCGCCGCGTGCGCCGCCGACTTTCTATGATGGTGACTAATACTTAAAATACGAAATATTATGCTAACGAACACCAACCTCAAGGCAGTTTTGCCCATATATCCTAGGTAGATAATTCCCTCTAAAAACTGGGGTTCACGTTCGTTGTCATGTTAGCAAGCCAGTGTATCCGCCTCAGATACACTGGCTGCCCCTCGTCTTCCCTGCCATTGCCCAAAACAATGGCCCCATGCAACCGACCCCAACCGAACTCAAACGCCTGATCGACAACCTGATCCGCATTGGCACTGTTACCGCCGTGCGCTCAGGGGAGTGTCGCGTCAAAACCGGCGACATCACCACCAACTGGCGGCCCTACACCACAGACAGGGCCGGGGCTAACCGCACCCGTCACCGCCTGAGCCTCGGCGAGCAGGTGCTCCTGCTCTCCGTCAGCGGGGATCTGCGCAATGCCTATATCGTCGGCCGCCTCAATGCTGACAGCTTCCCCGAACCGTTGGCCGAAGATGACAACCCGGATCTCGACCGTACCGAATATGCCGATGGCGCCGTCATCGAATACAACCCGGCAACCGGTGAGCTCAATGCCACCGGCATCAAGCAGGCCACTATCGCCGCCAGTGTCAGCGTGACTCTCGATACCCCCAAAACCATCTGCACCAACCAGCTGCAGGCCAAGCGCCTCATCTGCGAGACCGCCAAGGTGGGCGACATCGAGGTGACAGAGCACAGCCACAAAAAAGTGCAGCCGGGCGATGGCCAATCAGGGGGCCCGGTATGAACTGGCTCGGCATGAATGCCGCCCATGGCCGCGCCATCAGTGCCACCGACCACATCATCCAGTCTGTGCGTGACATCCTTATCACCCCGGTGGGTTCCCGGGTGATGCGCCGTGACTACGGCAGCGAGCTCTTTTACCTCATCGACATGCCCCAGCATCAAGCCACCCGCCTGCGCCTGATGGCCGCCACGGTGCAGGCCCTTATCAACTGGGAGCCGCGCATCGCCGTCACCCGCGTCGATGTGCTGGGTGGCGGCATGGATGGCGCCCTCACCATCGAGCTCACTTGGCAGCGCAAAGATGGCGGCGTGTTGGAGTCTGCGACCATCCCCATTCCGACAGGAGCCGCCCAGTGAGCAATGTAGACCTGACCCAACTACCACCACCGGAAGTCGAGGAAACTCTCGACTTCGAGGCCATCCTGGCGAAGCGCAAAGCCATCCTGATCAGCTACTACCCGGCAGACCAGCAGGCAGCCATCGCTGCCACGCTGGAACTTGAATCAGAACCGCTCAACAAGCTGCTGCAGGAGAACGCCTACAACGAAATGATCCTGCGGGCCCGCATCAACGATGCGGCCAAGCAGACCCTGCTCGCCTTTGCCAGTGGCACCACCCTGGACCATGTGGCCGGTGAGTACGAACTCGAACGTCTGCTGGTCACCCCGGGCGATCCATCAGCAACCCCGCCCATCGATCCGGTGTATGAATCTGATGACCGCCTGCGCATGCGCTGCCAAATGGCCTATGAGGGCATGGCCACAGCGGGCCCGATCAATGCCTACAAGTTTCACGCCCTCTCGGCCAGTGCCGAGGTGGCGGATGTCGCCGTCGACAGTCCCACCCCGGGCACTGTCAGAGTGACCATCCTCTCACCGGCAGGCCAGCCAAGCGCTGACACCATCAATCTGGTCGAGCAGGCGCTATCTGCCGAAGACGTTCGCCCGCTCTGCGATCTGGTGGCAGTCGAACCGGCCCAGCTCAAACCCTACGCCGTTGATGCCACCCTCAACGCCATCGGCCTGGGTAAAGAGCAGGCCATTGCCGCTGCAAAAGATGCCATGGCCAAAACGGCCGCCGCTTACTACCGGGTCGGGACCACCGTCCCGCTTTCCGCCATCTATGCCGCCCTGCACCAGCCGGGGATTGACAGCGTCACCCTGCGCGCGCCGCTGACCGACGTCACCTGCAGCGCCCAGCAGGCCGCCAAACTCACCACCCTCCACCTCGACTAAGGACACCACCATGGCAAACGCCCTCTATGACAAAGGCCGCGAAAAGTTTCTCACCGGCGCCATCAATGCCAGTGCCGACACCCTCAAGTGTGCCCTGCTCAAAAGCACCTATTCACCGACCCTCGCCAGCGATGAGTTTTACAGCGGGATCTCGGCCCATGTGGTCGGTACCCCGCAGACCCTCACCAGCAAAACCGTGGCTGCTGGCGTGCTCGATGCGGCCGATGTCACCTTCACCGCCGTGCCAACCGCCAACGTCAACTACTGCGCCATCTACAAAGACACCGGCAACGCCGCGACCAGCCCGCTGATCGCCCTGTTCGATACGGCGGCGGGCCTTCCGGTCAGCACCAACGGCGGCGACATCATCATCGCCTGGGATAACGGCCCCAATAAGATCTTCAAGCTCTGATGGCAACCCTCTATCCCGTCTGGCGCGGGTCACTCACCTATCACGACGGCACCCTGTCACATGACGGGGCAGCTCTCTATCGGGGCACAGTGCAAGGCCCGGATGATCCAGCGCCAAAAGCCATTGCCGGGGTCAGAGTTGGCCTGACAGTGGCAGGGATAGAAGCAGGCCAAGTCGGGATGGCATCACTCATTCAACGCGCCAAGCCAACCGGGATCAGCCAGTTTGCAGCCGGGGCCAACAAGCTGACCAGCCGCACCAAAGCCATCGCTATCAGCGATGGCGCACAGGGCGCTCCGGCAACGACCATCCGGGCCATGGTTGCAACAATGGGCGACCTGCTTGCCATGGGGGCGGCTGACATGTCAACACAGATAACCCTTGTCGGGCTTGATGCGGGAATTGTCGGCACGGCGGGAGTCAGAACCCGGCTCGGTACCGGCGGATTACAACCTGATGCCATCGAGGTGCCGACCATTCAGCAACGGCTGGCTCCTGCAGGGTTCGATCTCGGCACTATCGGCAGCCACAAGGCCAAGGTGCGACAGACCATCGGTGATCTGGCTGACGGTCAGCCAGGTGAGCCATTGCTGAAAACCAAGCTGGCGCAGGCGGCAACCACCTTTACCGGCGCCATGGGCACACCGATCGCCAAGTACGCCCAGCTCATCTACCCAATGGCGCCAGCCCTGCCAACAGCAACCCAGCCAGCCCTGACCATCACCCTGGCGCACGATGGACTAGCGCCCCCATTGGTAAGCCCGTTCACCGCCATCACTCGCTTGGCGACCCAAGGGGCCGATGCCGGTGGCATGGGGTCGCACAAGGTGCATCGCCTGCCACTGGCAACCCCGGCAACCCGGGATCTGCTGCCACCCTCTGCAACCCGGCTGGAGCACCTGACCGCCGCCGCGCTGGCCTACAACCTGACACCAGAAGTCATTACCTCCACCCGCTTTGCCGACACCTGCCCGGCGCCACTGCTGCCCTGGCTGGCATGGGCACGCTCGGTGGACTGGTGGGAGCTGGCAGAATCGGAAGACCAGCAACGGGCGCTGATCAAAGCCTCGTTCAGGTTGCATCAGCGCAAGGGCACCCCGTGGGCCATCAAGGAGGCGCTGAATGTGCTGGGCTTTGGTGACAGCACCATCATCGAGCGCGCCACCGGCCGCCGCTATGACGGTACCCTCAGCTACAACGGCAACGAACCCCACGGCGACCCGACCCGCTGGGCAGTGTATCGGGTCATCCTGACTCGCCCGGTCACCACCGAACAGGCCAACCGCATCAAGCGCCTGTTGGCAGAGATGGCCCCGGCCCGCTGCCACCTCTCCGCACTCGATTACACCAGGGCGCCCGTTACCTACAACGGCGCCGCAACCTACAACGGCAACTACAACCACGGAGCCTCGTGATATGGCGAATTTACAAGAGGTCGTCAGCTGGGAGGCTGGCATTTACCAACTCGAAACCGGTGATCCGGTGCTGGGTGGCCCGGGCGGCATCTCCAACAAGCAGGCGCAAGCGCTGGCCAACCGTACCGCCTACCTGAAAAAACACGTCGATGATATCGAAGGGGGCAACACGGCGGCGGGCAAGGCCAACAAGCTCAGCACCGCCCGCAATATCGCCCTGGCTGGCGATGTGACCGGTCAGGCGGCATTTGATGGCAGCGGCAACATCACCATCACCGCCACCTATAAAAACTCGGGGGTGGTGGCGGGTACCTATCGCTCGGTCACTGTCGATGCCAAGGGCAACATCACCGCCGGCAGCAACCCCACCACCCTGGCGGGATATGGCATCACCGATGCGGTTTCATCAACGCAATATGCCACTGAGGCAACGAGAGGCATCGCGCCAGTAGCCACCCAGGCAGAAGTGAATACCGGCAGTGACGACACTAAATTCGTTACCGCCAAGAAATTGTTTGCATGGGTTAAACAGGCATCAGAAACCGTGCTTGGCATGATGAAGGTAGCCACCCAGGCGCAGACTAACGCTGGAACCGCTGATGATGTAGCCATTACCCCCAAAAAACTACTGGGTGGCTTCACCATCAGCCTTGGGCCGACTGGTTACATTATCCTGCCAACATGGCTAGGTGGACTGATATTTCAGTGGGGCATTCTGACAACTGAAACCGCTGGGAAAGCGATTGTCACATTCCCGGTCGCTTTTCCAACTGCCTGTGTAAACGTCACTATCGGTGACACTACAGCAAATGAATCAAACGGCAACATCTGGGCGGCACAAGGGGCTAGTAGAACAGGGTTTATTGGCATAGTCAGAAATATAGCTGGCGCCCCAGTTTCGGACGGCGCCTATTACTTTACTATCGGATACTGAGGTCTTTTATGAAATATGCCGCGTCCACAAATGGTATCTATCGCCAAGGTGTCAACTATCAAGACCTGCCAAATGACTTGGTGACATTAAACGATCAACAAATTGCTGATATCGAAAATGCGTTGGCAAAGGGATTACGTATAACACCAGATGATAATGGGCTCCCTATTATTTGCGCCCAACCGTCATTGACCACCGAAGACCTAATCGACATGCAAATCAAAATGCAAACGGATGAGTTACGGTATGCATCTGACCAGATGGCTCCATTGCTGTACCTTGAGTCAACCCAGCAGTTAACAGCATCGGAAGCCAAAAAACTGAGTGAATTTAGGAAATACAGTGTGGAGATAAGTAGAGTCCAGCAGCAACCAGGTTGGCCAAGCCATATCACTTGGCCAGTCAAACCAGGCTAACCCCTCATCTCATCCCCCCCGCCCTGTGCGGGGTGTGTCGTGACTGCCGTCCGTTACCCCATTGTCACCGTTCATCCAGTGTATCCACGCCAGATACACTGGCCGCCGCTCGCCTGCGATCCCCTGCCCCTGCATCCTGACCCTGTTCACATCACCTGCATTATCTACGCAAAGAATGCTCCGTCCGGACAACAGGAGAACCTATGGCACTGGACCAATTTCACCACGGCGTGCGTGTCGTTGAAGCGACCGAGGGTACCCGTACCATCCGCACCGTCGCCACGGCGGTGATCGGTATGGTCTGCACCAGCGAAGACGCCGACGCCACCTACTTCCCCCTCGACAAGCCTATGCTGATCGCCAACCTGCCAGCGGCCATCGCCAAGGCAGGCAGGCAGCGAGGGGAATCTCAAGCGCTCGCTGCAAACCATCTATGACACCGTCAACACTATCGTTATCGCCGTGCGCGTGGCCAAAGGCGCGGACGCAGCAGCCCTGACCAGCAACATCATCGGCACCATCAAGCCCGATGGCAGCTATACCGGCCTCAAGGCGCTGGAGCGGGCCACCCCGGCCACCGGCGTCAAGCCGCGCATCCTCTGCGTGCCGGACAACTGCACCCTGCCGGTGTCCACTGCGCTGGCGGGCATGGCCAAGAAACTGCGCGCCTTTGCTTATGTACCGACCATCGCCGAGACCGTCGAAGCCGCGCTGGCCTACCGTGAAAACTTCTCCAGCCGTGAGCTGATGCTGGTGCATGCCGACTGGACGACGTGGGACGTTGCCGCCAATGCCAGCATCAAGCTCGATGCCTGCCTCAAGGCCGCCGCCATGCGGGCGCTCATCGACAAAGAGATTGGCTGGCACAAGACCCTGTCGAACGTCGGCGTGACCGGGGTCGATGGCATGACCAAAAACCTGTTCTGGGATCTGCAAGACCCCGACACCGAGGTCGGCTTGCTCAACGCCAACGAAGTCACCGCCCTGATCCGCTCTGACGGCTTTCGCTACTGGGGCAACCGCACCTGCTCAGATGATCCCCTGTTCGCCTTCGAGAACTACACCCGCACCGCCCAGATCCTGGCTGACACCATGGCCGAGGCGCACATGTGGGCCAACGACAAGCCGCTGCACCCGTCCCTGGTCAAAGACATCGTCGAAGGGATCAAGGCCAAGGGACGCGAGCTGGTGAACGGCGGATATTTGCTCGGGTTTGACTGCTGGTACAACGAGGAGCTCAACGACAAGGACACCCTCAAGTCGGGCAAACTGCGCATTGATTACAACTACACCCCGGTGCCACCGCTCGAAGACCTCGGTTTCATCCAGCGCATCACCGACCACTACCTGATCGACTTCGGCGCCCGCGTCGCAGCCGCAGCATAAGGAGCCCCCATGGCACTGCCACGCAAACTCAAACGCCTGAACGTCTTTCTCAACGGCGAGAACTGGGTGGGTGAAGCGGAAGATTTCACCCCGGCCAAATTGACCCGCAAGTTTGAAGCCTATCGCGGCGGCGGCATG
Source organism: Aeromonas sp. R4-2 (assembly GCF_040908295.1). NCBI lineage: Bacteria > Pseudomonadati > Pseudomonadota > Gammaproteobacteria > Aeromonadales > Aeromonadaceae > Aeromonas > Aeromonas sp. R4-2. The sequence continues at coordinate 136,634 of NZ_JBFODL010000004.1, forward strand.
GGCGGTGCCGTCAACATCGACATGGGATTCGATGACAGCGCCCTCGATGTCTCGTTCACCTTCGGCGGCTATGGCGAGCCCCTGCTGCGCTGCATGGGGGAACCCAAGGCCGATGGCACCATGGTGCGCTTTGCCGGCTCGGTGCAGGGCGACGACACCGCCGAGGTGGTACCCGTCGAGATCATCTGCCGTGGCCGCTTCAAGGAGCTCGACCGCGGCACCCTCAAGGCCGGTGACAACTCCCAGGCCAAGGTCGGCATGGTCAACACCTACTACAAGGAGACCATCAACGGTCAGGTGATCCATGAAATCGACCTCATCAACATGATTGAGATCGGCCCCGATGGCGTCGACCGCATGGCCGAACACCGCAAAGCCCTCGGCCTCTAACCCCTTCCCTCATCCAATGGGCGGTCCTTATCCAACCAATAAGTGCCGCCCTCACCACATCACCAGGAACCGACACCATGGAAAACAAAACCGTTACCCTCGACCAAGCCATCCAGCGCGGTGACACCACCCTCACCGAGATCCAGCTGCGCAAACCCAAGGCGGGCGAAATGCGCGGCCTCAATATGACCGATGTGGTGCAGATGGACGTCAACGCCCTCACCAAACTGCTGCCCCGCATCACCACCCCCATGTTGACCGAAGCCGAGATCGGCAACATGGATCCGGCTGACCTGATGCAACTGGGCAGCGAGGTAAGCGCTTTTTTGGTACCGAAGAGAATGGCCTACCTCATTGCGTAGACGAGGTGATGGCCGATCTGGCCATCATCGCCCACTGGCCGCCGTCTGAGATGGCGGTCATGGAGATCAGCGAGCTGATGGGCTGGCACCAACGCCTCGTTGAGACTCACAACCGCATCAACGGGGCAGAACAACAATGAACCCTCTCAAACTGCAAATCCTGCTTAACGGGATCGACAAGCTCACCGCCCCCCTCAAGGCAGCAAGCGGCCAGAGCCGCATCACCGCCAAAGACCTGGTCGACACGAAAAAGCTCATCAAGGAGCTGGAAGCCCAGAGCGGCCAGATTGATGGCTATCGCACCCTCGGCCAGCAGATTGGCGCAACCCGCGCCCAGCTGACCCAGGCACAGCGCGACGCCCAGCAGATGGCCCAGCAGTTCGCCAAGGTCGAACAGCCAACCAAGGCCATGACCCGGGCTATGGAGCAAGCCAAGCAGAAGGTGCGCGACCTCTCCCAACAAGAGCGGGAAATGGTCGCCCGTCACGGCAGCCTGAAACGGGCCATGGGCGAGGCAGGCATCAACACCAAACAGCTGGGCCAGCACCAGCGTCAGCTCAAGAGCGATCTCGCTGCCGCCAACAGCCAGCTCGACCAGCAACGGGCCAAGCTGGGGCAACTGGCCGACCAGCAAAAGCGCCTCAACCAGATCAAAGCCAACTACGACAAAACCATGTCGATGCGCGGCACTCTGGCGGGCTATGGCGCTGCGGGCATGGCCACCGGGGGCGCGGCCATCTACAAGGGCACCAATATCGCGGGCAAGGCGATGGGCTTTGATGTCGATATGTCCAAGGTGCAGGCGATCACCCGGCTGAGCAAAGAGAGCAGCGAACTGGCCGCCCTGCGGGCCCAGGCTCGGGAGCTCGGCGCCAATACCGCCTTCACGGCGGGCGAAGCGGCGCAGGGCCAGGGCTTTCTGGCTATGGCCGGTTTCACCCCCAAGGCAATCCGTGACGCCATGCCCGGGGTGCTCGATATCGCCAAGGCGGGCGGCGTCGAGATTGCTGCCGCCGCTGACATCGGGTCCAACATCCTGACCGGCTTCAAGCTGCCGGCCAACCAGATGACCCGCTTGGGGGATGTGATGGTCGGCACCTTCACCCGCGCCAACGTCGACTTGCAGATGCTGGGTGAAACCATGAAATACGTGGGGCCGGTGGCGGCAGGGCTCGGGGTCGACCTTGAAACCGCCTCTGCCATGGCGGGCAAACTGGGGGATGCGGGTATTCAGGGCAGCATGGGCGGGACTGCCATCCGCGCCATTCTCGGCCGGTTGGCTTCTCCGCCCAAGGCCGCGAATGATGCGCTGGCCGCCCTCAACGTCAAGACCGCCGATGCGGCGGGCAACCTGCGCTCGCTGCCCGATATCCTGGACGAGCTCTACAAGAAAACCAGCAAGATGGGGGATGCCACCCGCTCGGGCTACTTCAAGGCCATCGCCGGCGAAGAGGCATTTGCCGCCCTGACCGTGCTGACCGAGCAGGCCGGTTCCGGCAAGCTGCAGGAGCTGATCGCCACCTTGAAGCAAACCCAGGGGGAAGCGGGCAAGGTCGCCAAGGTGATGGCCGATAACGCCATCGGCGACCTGGACAACCTCACCTCCGCCTGGGACGACGTGGGGATCCAGATGATGGAGACCGAGAACGGCCCACTGCGTGGCATTATCCAGCGCATCACCGAGATCATCCAGGTCACTGGTGACTGGATGCGGGCCAACCCAGAGCTCACCACGACCTTGACCCGTATTGCGGCAGTCACCGCCGTAGCGGCTGCCGCTGGCGGGTCACTTCTGCTGATTGTGGCCGGTCTGCTGGGGCCGCTGGCCGCCATCAAGATGGGGCTTTCAACCCTGCTGGTTTATGGCGGCCCGCTGCTGACCTTCATCAAGGCGCTGACCATGGGCATGGTCAGGCTCGGGATTGCCATGCTCACCACCCCGATCGGCTGGTTCATCATGGGGATTGTGGCAATCGCGGCCGGGGCCTACCTGCTCTACAAACATTGGGATGGGGTTACCAAGTGGTTCAGCGACCTATGGGCCCAGTGCAAGGCCCCTGCTCTCGCCTTCTGGGAACTCCTGAAAGAGCTCTTCTCATGGACCCCCATCGGCATGCTGATCATGCACTGGAACGAGATCTGGGCCTTCTTCGATACCCTGCCAGCAGGGGCCGCCAACAAGGGTAAGGCCATCATCGACGGCCTGATTGGCGGCATCAGTGCCAAGTGGGAGAGCTTGAAGAACAAGATCAAAGCCCTCACCGACTTGCTGCCGGACTGGATGAAGGGGGGCGGCTCGGTCACCGCCAACGTCAATCCGTCAGGCTACCTCACCGGCAACTACAACACCCCGGCCATGGCGGGCGGTTCGGGTTATGGTCCGCGCATCGTCACCCCGGTGCGACCAGTGGCCCGAGGCAACAGCACCACCCAGATCCACGCCCCGATCAGTATCACCCAGCAACCGGGACAATCAGCCACCGATGTGGCGCAAGAGGTGCGCCGCGAACTGGACCGACGCGAACGGCAAGCAGCCGCCAGTGGCCGCGCCTCCCTGACCGACCGCAACTAAGGAGCAACCACCATGATGATGACTCTGGGCTGGTTCGTGTTTATGCGCTCGACCGTGGCCCCGCAATCTCAACAAGACGAAAAATCATGGCGCCACCCGGGCAATAACCGGGTCGGTGCCCGCCCCTCATATCAGTACCTCGGGCCAGATGACGAGCTCAGTCACTTAAGCGGGGTACTCTATCCAGAGCTCACCGGCGGGCCCGTCTCCCTCGATATGCTCAATAGCATGGGCGACAGCGGCCAAGCCTTCCCCTTAATCCAGGGGGATGGCGTGATGCGCGGCTCGTTCGTGATAGAGGGGATCAGCACCACCCGCAGCGAGTTCTTCCAGGATGGCAGCGCCAGAAAAATCGAGTTCAGCATCAAGCTCAAGCGGGTCGATGACAACGACAGCTCCCTCGGCAATACCCTGCTCGGGCGCACCGCGGGCAACCTGCTCGGTAGATTGGGCGTCGGCAAGCTGCTGAACACCGTAGGCGGCAAACTCGGGGGGCTGCTCTGATGGGGGCATTCGACCAGTTCGGTACCCGCTTGACTGAAAACCTTGGCATCACCAGCCAACTGGATGCCCTGCGCCAACAACATCCGGCGCCCGCCTATCAGGTGCGGGTCGATGGTCGCGATGTCTCGGGCACCCTGCGCCCACGCCTGATGCACATGACCATCACCGATAACCGGGGCTTTTCGGCAGACACCATCGAGATCGCCCTCGATGACAGCGATGGCAAGCTGGCCATGCCGCGCCGTGGGGCCACCCTCCAAGCCAGCATCGGGTGGCAAGGCGGCCACTTGGTCGATAAAGGCACCTTCAAAATTGACGAGGTGGAGCATGGCGGCGCGCCGGATGTGCTCACCATCCGGGGCAAGTCGGCAGACCTGCGCGGGGGCATGAACAAACTGCGCGAGCGCAGCTGGCACTTCGAGACCATCGGCGCCATCGTTGAGCAGCTTGCCGCCCGCTATGGCCTGACACCGAGCGTTGGCGACGCCTTCAAGGGGATGGTGATCGACCACATCGACCAGACCAACGAGAGCGATCTGGCCTTTCTCACCCGCTTGGCCACCGAGCAGGATGCCATCGCCACCGTCAAATCTGGCCGTCTGATGTTCATCAAGGCGGGCAACGGCACCACCGCCAGCGGTGAGCCACTGCCGGCTGTCACCATCACCCGCCAGGACGGCGATCAGCACCAGTTCTCGGTGGCCGACCGCGATGCATACACCGGTGTCATCGCCTACTGGCAAGACAACAAGGCCGCCGAGAAGAAGAAAATCGAGGTGAAGCGCAAGCGGAAGACCAAACCGAAAGAGGAACGGCCGCTACCACCGGGGGTGGTAGTCAACAAGAAGGAGAACGAGCTGCTGGTTGGCGACAGTGAGAACGTCAAGGAGCTGCGCCACGTTTACGCCAGCCAAGGCAACGCAATGAGGGCAGCGCGGGCTGAGTGGGAAAAGCTGCAGCGAAGCGTGGCAGAGTTTCAGATCACCCTGGCCAAAGGTCGCCCCGAGCTCTACCCGGAACAACCCACCACGGTCAGGGGATTCAAACCACAAATCGACGAGGCTGACTGGCTACTCACCCAGGTGGTACACGACCTCACCGACCAGGGCTACACCAACCGCCTGCAACTAGAAGTGAAACTGGCAGAGCTGCCGGAGTGATGTCTGGATGCAAGAAGGGCCCCACAATGTGGGGCCCTTCTCATTCTGCCTGACAACGCACCGAGACATGGCCAGGGAAAGGCGCCGCATGAAGTGCGCCGTCAGGCAGAGCGGCATCATACAAGAAGATCCTGTTGCTCAACATTACAGGAAGGGTGAACCGCTTATAAAAGCGCTGTCGCCACTTTGTCGCCATTTAGGCAAAAGAAAAAGGCCACTATCTCTAGTGGCCTTACGTAACTCTTTGATTTTAATGGTGCCCGAGGCCGGAATCGAACCGGCACGACGCGAACGTCGAGGGATTTTAAATCCCTTGTGTCTACCGATTTCACCACTCGGGCACCGCAATCTGTATCAAGCTCGCGTGGCGCGCTTGTCAATATGGAGGCACGTTCCGGAGTCGAACCGGACTAAACGGATTTGCAATCCGCTGCATAACCGCTTTGCTAACGCGCCATGCAAAAGAGAGTTGGCTCTCTATTGTCTGAATTTGGAGCGGGAAACGAGACTCGAACTCGCGACCCCGACCTTGGCAAGGTCGTGCTCTACCAACTGAGCTATTCCCGCATTGGTCTGGCTGACTGCCTGACTACGAGGACGCATTCTAGCGATGTTCCTCGCCCAGTCAACCAGAAATATTTAATTACCTGATCGTTCGGGCATTTTTTGCCCTTTTTGAACAGTTTTAGCGCCTTTGCTCATTTCCTGTCTCAAATCAGCGGAAACCTCACCTTGCGGCGCAAGTGACTCACTGGTTGGCGTGGTGGGTCAAATCGCCCCAGGCTGCCTTCATGTACTGGAACATCGACCAGAAGGTGAGCACGGTGGCGACATAGAGCATCACGTAGGCGAGCCATACCATCCAGACGTTGTACTGCCAGATAAGACCGGTGAGTGACACCATCTGGATCATGGTCTTCCACTTGCCAATCCAGCTGACCGCCACCGAGGAGCGTTTGCCGAGCTCGGCCATCCATTCACGCAGGGCGGAGATGATGATCTCGCGGCCAATCATGGTCATGGCGGGGATGGTGACCCAGATGGTGTTGTAGTGTTCGACGATGACCACCAGTGCGGCGGCAACCATGATCTTGTCGGCAACGGGGTCAAGGAAGGCGCCAAAGGCGGTGGACTGATTGAGCTTGCGAGCCAGATAGCCATCAAACCAGTCGGTGGCAGCGGCCAGAATAAAGACGATGGCGGCAGCCAGATAGGACCATTGATAAGGCAGATAGAACAGGATGACGAAGACGGGAATGAGCAAAATCCGGAAAAACGTCAACAGGTTAGGTATGTTTGTCATTATTTTCAGCCACTTCTTGTACGTCGCTACATAGTGCGCCAAAGCCGAATTGCGATGCAACCGCACTGGCGCCCGTCTTGGTCTTTTTAATCCATCAATCTTCTCAAAATGCGAGGGTCATTATGGCATTTACGGCCCCCCCGCGTCACGGCTCTTGTGCATCAAGGAGTTAGCGATTTTGCCATGCCGCAAACCCTGCTCAGGCGCTGTGCAAGCCATCGTGGATGGTCTGGGCCAGCTCCTGACTGATGCCGGGTACCTTGGCCAGTTCATCCACGCTCGCCTTTTTGACCTCCTGCAGGCCGCCCAGATATTTGAGCAGCGCCTGCCGCCGCTTTGGTCCCACCCCCGGAATATCCTCCAGACTGCTGCTGGTGCGGGCTTTGGCCCGTCTGGCCCGATGGCCGGTAATGGCAAAACGGTGTGATTCATCGCGAATATGCTGAATAAGGTGCAAAGCGGGCATATCTGCCGGCAAATGCAGCTCTTCGTGGCTCTCTCCCATGATGAGAGTTTCCAACCCCGCCTTACGGGTGACCCCCTTGGCAATCCCCACCAGCAGCGGATATTTGCCGCCGAGGAACTCCAACTGACGGGCCAGGATCTCTTCGGCGCGGCGCAACTGGCCGAGGCCACCGTCAATAAACAGCACGTCCGGCACCTTGTCCGGCTCCTGCTGCTTGCCAAAGCGGCGCTCCAGCGCCTGCTCCATCGCCGCGTAGTCATCACCGCCGGTGATGCCGTCGATGTTGAAACGACGATATTCCGATGAGAGCGGCCCCTCCCGGTTGAACACCACGCAAGAGGCCACGGTGCGCTCCCCCATGGTGTGGGAGATATCGAAACACTCCATGCGAGCGATGGGGCGCTCAAGCTCCAGCAGCTCTTCCAGCTGATCGTAGCGAGCGGTGATGGTGCTCTTGTGAGCAAGCCGCGAGCGCAGCGCCGTCTCGGCATTGATGGAGGCAAGCTTGATGAAACGGGCCCGCTCGGCGCGAGTTCGGCTCACCACCCGCACCTTGTAACCGGCGGTCTGGCTCAGGGTCTCGGCGATGACGCTCTCGTCCTCCAACGCCACATCAAGCAGCACCTCGCTCGGGATCTGCCGTCCCCCCTGCCCCGACAGATAGAACTGCAGCAGGAAGGATTGCACCACCTCGTCAAGCGGGGTGTCAGCCGGCACTTTCGGGAAGTAGCTGCGCGAGCCCAGCACCTTGCCCTGACGGATAAAGAGCACGTGGATGCAGGCCGCACCTTGCTGGAAGGCGACCCCCACCACATCCAGCTCGTCCAGCACGTTGCCGCTCACCGACTGCTGTTCGGTAACCCGGCGCAGCGCCAGGATCTGATCCCGATAGCGGGCTGCCTCTTCAAAGCGCAGATCGCCGCTGGCGGACTCCATCTTGCCCACCAGCTCGCCAATCACCTGCTGGTTCTTGCCCGCCAGAAACAGCTTGGCCAGCTCCACCTGCTGGGCATATTCGGCCTCGCTCACCAACCCGGGTACGCAAGGGCCAGCGCAACGCTTGAGCTGATAGAGCAGACAGGGACGGGTGCGGTTGGCATAGACCGCATCCTCGCACTGGCGCACCGGAAAAATCTTCTGCATCAGGTGCAAGCTCTCACGCACCGCTCCGCCAGAGGGGTATGGGCCGAAGTACTCTCCTTTGATCTTGCGGGCACCGCGATGCACGCCTATGCGTGGATGCTGGTGCGCGGTGATGATGATCCAGGGGTAGGATTTGTCGTCCCGCAGCAGCACGTTGTAACGAGGCTGGTACTGCTTGATCAGGTTGTGCTCGAGGATCAGCGCCTCGGTCTCGGTGTGGGTGACGGTGACCTGGATATCGGCGATCTGGCGCACCAGGGTGCGAGTCTTGATGCTGTCGACGTTGGTGCGAAAGTAGGAGGCGAGCCGCTTTTTCAGATCCTTGGCCTTGCCCACGTAGATCACGGTGCCACCGCTGTCATACATGCGGTAGACGCCACTTTGATGGGTGACGGCGCTCAGAAACGCCTTGCTGTCGAAGAGAGGTTCGGGAGAGAGGGTCATCAGCTACTCGGCTCACACAAAGGCAAAAATTGACGGGCAGAGCATACTGCCCTCGCCGCCTGAAAAGCAAAGGGGCAAAAAAGCAAAAAGGCGGCACTCGCCGCCTTTGTGACCACACGCCACCCGATTAGAGGGTATCGGCATCCAGCATGCCATAGCGAATGGCCAGATGGGTCAGTTCCACGTCACCGTTGATCCCCAGCTTGCTGAACAGACGATAGCGGTAGCTGTTGACCGTCTTCGGGCTCAGGTTGAGCTGCTCGGAGATATCGGTCACCTTCTGCCCCTTGGTGATCATCATCATGATCTGCAGCTCGCGCTCGGAGAGGGACTTGAAGGGATTCTCGTCAGCGGAGGCAAATTGGCTGAGGGCCATCTGCTGGGCAATCTCCGGGGAGATGTAGCGCTGACCGGAGTGCACCAACCGGATCGCCTGGATCATCTCGTCAGGGGCTGCCCCCTTGGTCAGGTAACCGGCGGCGCCCGCCTGCATCACCTTGGTGGGGAACGGATTTTCTGAATGAATGGTCAGCACTATGATGCGCACATCGGGGCGGATCCGCAGAATTTTGCGGGTCGCTTCCAGACCACCAATACCCGGCATGTTCATGTCCATCAGGATCACGTCCGGATGGTGTTGGCGACAGAACGTAACTGCTGTCTCGCCGCTCTGTGCCTCACCCACCACCTTGATCCCGCGCACATCTTCAAGAATGCGTCTTATCCCTGTACGCACCAGCTCATGATCATCGACCAGGAATACATTTATCACCCAAACACCCCGTTTTATCTCGTTTTAGCCGCCCGGTTAGGGTTAACAGGGCGTCTTGCATCATAACCAAACTCGTCGCTTTGGCAAACCATGCACGCCAAAAGTTTGAGAAAACCCATGTTTAACGTTTAAAATCAAATAATTATATAAATTTTCAAAACAAAAAACGGTGCCTTGCGACACCGTTTTTCATGACGTTAGTGCTGTGGCCATCACTTGGCCAAAAAGGCCCGCACCTTCTCCAGATCGGCCTGGGTATCCACCCCGACCGGCGGCGCTTCAAGGGCCTGGGCGACGTGGATTTTCTCCCCGTACCAGAGCACCCGCAGCTGCTCCAGCGCCTCGACCTGCTCCAGCACGCTCGGTGCCCAGTCTACGTAACGCTGGATAAAGCCGGCACGATAGGCATAGATGCCGATATGGCGCTGGTAGTGGTCGCCAATCTGCTCGTGGCTCTTGGCAAAGCGATCCCGATCCCAGGGGATGGTGGCACGACTGAAGTAGAGGGCGTAGCCATCCTTGTCAGTCACCACCTTGACCGCATTGGGATTGAACGCCTCTTCGGCATCCCTTATCGGCACCGACAAGGTCGCCATCGGCGCCGTGGCGGCGGCCAGATTGTCCGCCACCTGACGAATGATGGCGGGCGGAATGAGCGGCTCATCCCCCTGCACGTTGACGATGATGGTATCGGCGGCAAAGCCGTAGTGACGGCACACCTCGGCCAGACGCTCGGTGCCGGACTGGTGATCCGGTGAGGTCATGCACACCTCGACGCCGGTGCTCAGCAGTGCCTGCTGTACCCGCTCGTCATCGGTGGCAACGATCACCCGATCGGCCCCCGATTGCAGGGCTTTTTCCACCACGTGTTGCACCATGGGTTTGCCATGAATATCCGCCAGCGGCTTGCCCGGCAGACGGGTTGACGCATAGCGGGCCGGAATGACGACGACGAAACTCATGACGGCAACTCATCGCTATTGAGCGGACGGGCACGGTTCTCCAGTAGTACCGGGATCCCCTCCTCCAGCGGATAGGCCAGCTTGTCAAAGCGGCAGACCAGCTCATGCACGGCCTTGTTGTAGTGCAGCTTACCCTTGCAGACCGGGCAGGCGATGATGTCGAGCAACTTGATGTCCAAAGCCAAAACGATACTCCTTCAACGATGTCGCGCTGGCGGCTTCATCACGCCAGCGATGGATGTCGAGCAACCAGATATTCCATACGGGACCGCTATTGGTCCACTTCTCCCCCATTCAGGCGAGAGAGATTAATCTTGTGCCTTGGTTACGCCTTGCGCCTTTCCACTCGTGTTCAGCTTGTGCAACAAGGTATTGAGCAAGGAGGCGGGCAACTCGGCGCTGACCGGCAGATACCACCAGTTATCGAGGGCAAACGCGCGGCACTTGACCGCATCCTTCTCGGTCATCAGCAGCGGCTTGCTGGCAAAGCGCCCCACCAGCTCATCCCGATCGAAGGGGTGATGATCGCCGTAGGCGGCCTGCTGATCCAGCTGATAGCCGAGCCCTTCCAGGGTGGCAAAGAAGCGGGGTGGATGACCGATCCCCGCCAGCGCATCAACCGGCCCCGACAAGGGGGCGGCAAGCGGTGCATCGTCGCGCACCCGGCGCGGGGTGTCGGCGACCAGTTGCATGGGGTACTCCCCCTTGCCCGGCTCGCCGCCGTTGCAGATGATGGCGTCCACCCGTTTGAGACGAGTGATCGGCTCGCGCAGCGGCCCCATCGGCAGCAAGCAGGCGTTGCCGAAACGGCGCGCTCCGTCCACCACCACCAGCTCGATGTCGCGGGCCAGCGCATAGTGCTGCAGACCGTCGTCGGTGATGATGATATCCACCTCACCGCTCTTCTCCAGCAGTCGTACCGCGTCGGCCCGTTTCGGGGCAACCACCACCGGACAGCCGCAGCGCCGGGCAATCAGCACCGGCTCATCTCCGGCCTGCGCAGTGGTGCTGGTCTTATCCAGCCGATAGGGGTAATGGGGCGCCTTGCCACCATAACCACGGCTCACCACCCCGGGACGATAGCCACGGGCTTTCAACTGCTCCACCAGCCAGACCACCACCGGCGTCTTGCCGTTGCCCCCCACCGAAATATTGCCCACCACGATCACCGGCAAGGAGGCGCGATACCCCCTGCGCCAGCCGTGACGATAGGCGTAGCGGCGGGCGCCGCTGATGATGGCAAACAGCAGGGCAAAGGGGGCCAGCAACCAGCGCCAGCCACTTTTGCGATACCAGAGCCGTTCCAGCATCAGGCCTTGCTTCCCGCGTTGCCAAACTGAATGGCGCGCAGCTGGGCATAGGTGCCACGCTGCTCCATCAATGCTTCGTGGTTACCGCGCTCGACGATATGACCTTCGTCGATCACCAGGATCTCGTCCGCCTTCTCGATGGTGGAGAGACGGTGGGCGATCACCAGCGAGGTACGCGCCTTGCAAAGCTCGTCGATGGCCGCCTGAATGTGGCGCTCGGACTCGGTATCGAGGGCCGAGGTGGCCTCATCCAGCAGCAGAACCGGCGCATCGCGCAGCAGAGCCCGCGCAATGGCAACACGCTGGCGCTGACCACCGGAGAGGGATGCACCGTTTTCGCCAACCACAGTGTCATACCCGTTGCTCATCTTGCTGACGAACTCGTCGGCGTGAGCGATACGGGCGGCCTGCACGATCTGGTCGCGGCTGTATTTGTCTTCTGCCGCGTAGGCGATGTTGTTGGCCACCGAGTCATTGAACAGGTGAACATGCTGGGAGACCAGCGCGTACTGCTTGCGCAGCTCGCTCAACTTGTATTCGCGGATGTTGATGCCGTCCAGTAGGATCTCCCCCTGATCGATGTCGTAGAAGCGGGTCAGCAGGCTGGCAATGGTACTCTTGCCAGAGCCGGAACGGCCCACCAGCGCCACCGATTTACCCGCCTCCACCTTGAAGCTGACGTTGTGCAGCGCCGGGGTGTCCTTGGTCGGGTAGGTGAAGGTGACGTTGCGAAACTCGATCTCGCCACGGGCGCGCTCCAGAGTGCGGGTGCCGGTATCCTGCTCCGGCTCGGTGTCGAGCAGACCAAACAGGCTGTGGCAGGCAGTGATGGCCCGCTGGAACTGGTTATTGACGTCGGTCAGGCTTTTCAGCGGCTTGAGCAGCATCATCATGGAGGTGATCATGACGGTAAACGTACCGGCAGTAAGGGTTGATTTGACGCTGTCAATGGTCGCGACATAGAGGAAGGCCGCCAGCGCGATGGAGGCCACCATCTGCACCACAGGGCTGCCGATGGCATCAGCCGCGACCATCTTCATGGTTTGCTGGCGCATGTTGTTGCTGACCTGGAAGAAGCGTTTCTCTTCCACCTTCTGGCCACCAAACATCAGCACCTCTTTGTGCCCTTTGAGCATCTGCTCGGTGGAGGTGGTGATATCCCCCACCGCCTGCTGGATATGACGGCTGATCTGGCGGAAACGACGGCTGATAAGGCCGATGATGACCCCCACCAGCGGGCCAACCACCAAAAAGATCACCGACAGCTGCCAGGAGTGCCAGAACATCAGGCCGAGCAGGCCGACCACGGTCGCCCCTTCCCGCACCAGGGTCACCAGCGTGGTGCTCGCCGCCGAGGAGACCTGACTGGCGTCATAGGTCACCTTGGAGAGCAGATGACCGGTGTTCTGACGGTCGAAGAAGCTCATCGGCATTGCCACCATGTGATTGAACACCTGCTGTTGCAGACGCATCACAACGTGGTTGCCGACCCAGGCCATGCAGTAGTTGGAGAGAAAGTTGGCGACACCGCGCAGGGCCACGATGCCGAGGACGAAGAAGGGCATCCATTTCAGAACGGTGCTGTCGTTGCCATTGATGCCCTGATCGATCAGCGGCTTGATGGAGTAGACAAAGGTGGTATCCACGGCGGCGTAGCCCAGCATCCCGATGATGCCACCGACCAGGCCCAGCTTGCGATCACGGACATAACCGAGCAGGCGTTTGAATACTGGCCAGCTCTCTTGTGAGGTTTCTTGTTGCATGAATAGCCGTTAGTAATGGAAATGACGGGCTATTCTAGCCAAAGCGCAGGCTTACACCAAGCGCCGCCACCCATATCGCATTCCTACACGGCAGAAATGGCGGATTATTGTTCAAACCACACTCGCGGTCTCCACCAGTCGCCACTATGTCGGTACCAGGGCCCCAGATCTCGCTCGGCGGTGACGCTCAAGCCCGCTGCTGTGGGTTCGACCAGCATCGCCCCTTGCTGGCCGGTGATCCACTGGCGGGCATCCCGATAGCGGGCCACCACATCGGGACGGGGAAAGCCCCACTGATTCATAAAACCGGCGCTGTGGATCACATCCTTTGCCGCCACCGCCGCGACAAACGAGGGCGTGGAGGAGGTGCGACTGCCATGATGGGGGCTCACCAGCAAGGTGCTGGCCAACCCCTCCCCCTCCAGTGCCACCAGTCTCAGCTCTGCCTGCCGTTCGATATCGGCACTGAGCAGCACGCTGCGCTGCCCATCGCTGATACGCACCACGCAGCCATCGTTATTGCGCCCGCCACCGGGGCGCTCGGGCCAGAGCACTGCAAACGAGAGCCCCTGCCAGCGCCACTGTTGCCCACGCTGGCAGAGCGTCGTTCCCTCACTGAAGGGGTAAGAGGAGAACTCGTGGCGCACCGCCATGGCGCTGAGCAGTCGCTTGCGATTGCCGGCATGGTCCCGATCCTTGTGGCTGATGATGAGGCGATCGATGACCCGGATCCCCAAATGGCTCAGCTGGGGCAGGATCACAGCATCCGCCATGTTGTAGCCTCCGGGATAACGATCGCCGGTGTCATAGAGGATGGCACGCTCCCCCTTGCTGATCAGCACCGCCAGCCCCTGCCCCACATCCAGCACCCGCAGTTGCCAGCGGGCGGGAGCAGGCCAGCACGCCAACACCAGCGCAAGGGCGCCCGGTAACCAGAGCCAGCGTGCCGGTCGCCACTGCGCGGCGAACCAGAGCAGCAACAGCAGGGTGCAAAGCGGCAGCCACCAGCCGGGCAGTGGCCACCACAGTTGCAGTTGATCGGCGAGCCAATTCAGGATCGTCAACACCCACCCGAGCCCCAGATCCGCCAGCCAGAACAGGACATAGGCAAGCGAGGTGGAAAGCGGCGCCAGCAGCACACCGATCAGGGCCAGCGGGATGATGGCGATACAAAAGAGCGGCACCGCCAACAGGTTGATCACCATGGCAAGGGGCGCTATCCCCTCGAACAACGCCAGTTGCAGCGGCAGCAGACCGAGCAGCAGCCAGAGCTGGATCTGCCAGAGCCCCGGCTTGTCGTGGACATATCCCACCAGCAGCAAGATGGCCACCGCCAGAAACGAGAGCCAGAAGCCGGCCGAATAGAGGGCGAAGGGATCCCAGAGGGTCAATACCACAAAGGCCCACAGCCAGATGCGCCAGGCCGGCCACTCTCGCCGGCTCCAGCGCAATACACTCCACACCAGCACCATGATCAGGGCCCGTTCGGTGGCCACCGCAAATCCGGCCAACGCACTGTAGACGGCGGCAAACAGCAGGGAGGTGATGATGGCGCCGCGCAGACCAAACAGCCTGCCCAGCCACCACCCAAGCACCGCCACCAGCGCGATGTGTTGCCCTGAGATGGCGATGATATGGGTCAGGCCGCTGCCGCGAAACAGCTCCCACTGGGCATCCGTGATGCCGCTCTGCTCGCCAAAAGTGAGCGCCGCCAGCAAGGGGGCATAGTCAAGCGGACGCCAACTCTCGGTCGCTGCCCCCAACCAGCGTTCGCGCCAACCCGCAGGTGCCTGTTGAATATCTATCACCCGACGCAAATTGCCGGTGGCGGTGATCCCCTTGCCCAGCAGCAGACGCCGCCCATCCAGCCCCGCCTCGTTGGCCAGACCGTGAGCCGGTTTCAACGAGGTCACCAGGGTGATCCGGCTGCCTACTGTCATGGCGGGCAATGCCTGATAGGCATTGACCCGGATCAGGGGCTCAGGTGTCACCGGTTGCTCGTCGAGGGTGCTCACCCGCAGCAGCAGCCGGACAAATTTATCCCCCTCGGGCTCTGCACTTTGCAGCTCTGCGGTTATCATGTGGCTCGTCTGATCGCCCAACCGCTCCAGCCAGGCCAGCCGATAGGCAAGATTGGCCTGCATCCAGAGGATGCCGAGCAGGAGAAATAGCCACCGCCAGGCACGGCAATATGCAAGGGGGATCAGCAGGGACAGCAACAGGCCCCCCCATGCGAGTGAAGGTAACCATGGCCAGAGCAGTGAGGAGCTTGCCCCCAGGGCAAACGACAACAGACGCAGATCCATGGAGCAAGTATTTAGCAAGGTTTCAATATGCCCAAACGACTCATTAAACGCTGGATGCCCGATCAGCAAACCCTGAAAGAACACAAGCACCTGCGGCTGTTCGGCAAACTGCTGCTCGATGCCAACCTCTGGCACCTCAACCGGCGGTCAGCCGCCGGGGCTTTTGCGGTGGGCCTCTTCATGGCCTGGGTGCCGCTCCCCTGCCAGATGCTGCTGGCCGCCGGTGGCGCCATCCTGTGCCGGGTCAATCTGCCGCTCTCGGTGGCGCTGGTCTGGCTCTCCAACCCCTTTACCATGCCGCCCCTGCTCTATGGTGCCTATCTGGTGGGTTGCCAGCTGCTGGGACATTCAGCACAGCAGATAGAGATTGAGTTCACCTGGGAGTGGCTGGTCTCGGTGCTGGGGACTGTGGCACCGCCGCTGTTGCTGGGCTCGCTGATCCTTGCCCTGCTCAGTTCTCTTATCGGTTACACCCTGATCCGCACCTTCTGGCGGATCAGCACGGTGCGCCAGTGGCAAAAACGCAAGATGGCCCGCCCATGCTGAGTCGCTGGTTTGCCCGCTTCAAGCTAGATCCCGACACCCTGCGCCAGCAGAAGTGGTTTGCCCTGTTTGGTGAACGACTACTTGCCCCCGCCCTCTGGCAAGGGGGCACTCGCGCCCTGAGTGGCGCGGTGGCGGCCGGGATCTTCGCCTGCTGGTTCCCCATCCCGATGCACTCGCTCATCGCAGTCGGTCTGGCGCTGGCATTCAGCCTCAACCTGCCACTGGCGCTGCTGGCGGTCTGGTTCAACAATCCGCTGACCCTGCCGTTCATGTACCTCTACGCCTATCGCATCGGTTGTCTGGTACTGCACCTGACGCCGGAGCCTTTCCACCTCAGCTGGACGCTCCACTGGCTGGAGCAGGAGGCTGCGACCCTGGTGCCTCCCTTCCTGCTCGGCAGCCTGCTGCTGGCGGTACTCACTGCCCTGAGCGGCGGTGCCCTGACCGCGCTGCTGTTGCAACTGCGCAAGCTGTGGCAAGGTGCCCGCCACCACTGAGCCGCCCTTACCCTTGTTTGGCGATCAGCCGTTGGCGATCAAAAAAGCCCGTCACCAAGGTGACGGGCTTTTTCATGGCATAGAACCAGAGCGCAAGGTGATGCGATTACAGCACCTTGGCGATCGCCTCGCACAGAGGATCGATATTGGCGCGGGTAATACCGGCTACGCTGATCCGGCCGGAGCCGACGATGTAGATGGCAAATTCGCTCTTGAGGCGCTCCACCTGATCCTTGGTGAGACCGGAGAAGGAAAACATGCCGTTCTGCTCGCGGATAAAGCTGAAATCCTGGCTCACGCCGAGGGCAGCCAGCTTCTCTACCAGCAATTCGCGCATCTCGCGAATGCGCCCCCGCATGGCAGCCACTTCTTCGACCCACTCGGCATAGAGAGCTGGATCGCTCACCACGGCGGTGACCACAGCGGCGCCGTGTGACGGCGGGTTGGAGTAGTTGGCACGAATGACGGTCTTGACCTGGGTGAAGGCCACGTCGGCGATCTCTTTGGTCGCGCTCACCAGCGTGAAGGCGCCGACACGCTCGTTGTAGAGGCCGAAGTTCTTGGAGAAAGAGCTCGCCACCAGCAGCTCGTCATGGCACTCGGCGAAGATACGCAGGCCTTCGGCATCCTCTTCGATACCACGGGCAAAACCCTGATAGGCGAAGTCAAACAGCGGCAACCAGCCGGCAGCAGCACTCTGCTTGGCCAGCGCGCGCCACTGATCGCTAGTGGGGTCGATACCGGTCGGGTTGTGGCAGCAACCGTGCAGCAGCACCAGCTCACCCGGCTGCACTTCGGCCAGCGAAGCCTGCATGGCGGCAAAGTCGAGTCCCTTGGTGGCGGCGTCGTAGTACTTGTACCACTTGACGGTCAGACCGGCGGCCTGGAACACGCTGACGTGGTTGGCCCAGGTGGGATCGGAGATCCAGATGGTCTTGGCCAGACCGTTGCGCACCACGAATTCGGCCGCGATACGCAGGGCACCGGTACCGCCCGGCGCTTGCGCGGTCTTGGCGCGGCCACTGGCAACCAGCGCAGAGTGCTGCCCGAACAGCAGTTGCTGCACGATGCGGCCATATTCGATATTGCCTTCAATACCGAGGTAGTTCTTGGTCTTCTCGTCGGTCAGCAGCTTCTGCTCGGCTTTCTTGACACAGTGAAGAATGGGGGTGGCACCGGACTCGTCCTTGTAGATCCCTACGCCCAGATTGATCTTGTGGCTGCGAGAGTCAGCGCGGAAGGCTTCGGTCAGGCCCAGGATCGGATCCGCTGGGGCGGCAACAACCTTTTCAAACATGGTATTCCCTGTATTCCGTTGAGTTCGTTGGGTGGCAAAGCGGCTTGATAAACAAAAGCGCTCATCTGGCGAGCGCTTCGTCAACTCTTTATATCACCGCGTTCAATGGGGGAAAACCGCTTTTTGGCTCGCTTTCAGGCCAATTTCAACCAACGGCATGCCACGCTGGTGCCAGCGCGCATACCTCGGCCGACAAGCCACCATTGGACTCAACCAAACCGCTACAAACTGCTAACAATGACTTGGGGATCCGGCTCGGCTCCCAGGGCCGAGCCTCAGTCAAAGGCTGGGCATACGCGCTGAGGATGGGGGCCAGATCACGGGGCAACCACCAGCTGGCCGGACGACCCAGCCGCTGGGCCAGCGCCTGCAGCCGATCCACCCCGGCAGGGTCGAGAGCGGTGAGATGACTCCACAACACATTGGGGGGCAAGGCGGCCACCACCTGCTGCAAGGCTAGAGGAGCCGATGGAGGGGCCCACACCAGCAAGGTGCCGGGTTCAAGAGGTAGCTCGGCAAAGGCGCCGACGCTGTCGGTGGTGATCACCCGCTCGATGCTCCCCTCCCCCCACAGGATCTTGCCAAGACCCGCCAGGGTGCGCTCGGGCAGCGCCACCTCCCCCAGCGCCTGCAACCAGGGGGCTGCGTCGATCAGGGTACCGCCGCTGAAAAAGAGGCTGAACGGCTGGGCTGCGCGCAAGCGCAACAGCTGATCGGCACAGAGCCGGATCCCCTTGTCCTCGAAATCGATCTGCTCGTTGGGGGTGAAGTTCACCTCGCTCTTGCGATAGAGCGCCGCCAGCACCCGTTCGTTGACCTGCTCCCCCAATTGCCAGCCCTGAGCATGCAACCACTCCTCGGGCTCGGGGGGGGCGGTGGCGATCTCGGCCAGCATCAGCTCGCGGGTGAGATAGCGCCGTCCGGCCGGGGTGAGCTCATAGCTGTGGCTGCCATGGGCGAGCAACAGCTGGTTATCCTTGAGCAGGCCCACCAGCGGTTGCCACTGGCGGCCACGGATCACCACAGGTGAGTGGCTCAGCAACTGCTGCGCCAGTGCCCGCCATTCGGGGTGACTAAAGTCGATCAATTACAATCCATCCCTGTCAGTGCTCAATCGGATAAACAGCCTGAAAAGGTACCGTTACAGGCCGATGACGCCAAGCCTCCCGCGCCAATTACGTGACCTCGCTCCCTGCAATTTTCCCCCAAACAGAAGAGCCCACCGTGGGGTGGGCTCTTCCTTGAATAACACTCGACACTTATTCGACGTTAAGGCGCAGTTCGGCATCGTGCCAACCCAGTGGCAGGGTCAACAGCTGATCGATCAGCTCCCGGCGATCGGATTTCTCCAGATAGGCGAGATAGAGCGGGCGGCTCAGCGGCTGGCCCCCCTCCACCAGATGGAGCTCCCCCTTCTCGAGGAAGGGGCTGACCATCCGCCGTGGCAGGTAGGCAGCACCACCGTTGGCCAGCACGAACTGCAACGCCATGCTGGCGGAGCTGGAGTGCAGCACCGGGGTCTTTTGCAGGCTCTGCAACCGGCTGGGTTGCGGCTCGAAGCTGGTGCCCCAGTCGAGGTGGATGTGCGGCATCTGCATCAGGTTGTCGGCATTGGCGGCCGGATCCCGGCTCACCAGCTCGAACACCAGCTCACCGATGGGATGCAGGGCAATCTCGTCGATCTTGGTGGGCTCGGAGAGCAGGGCCAGATCGAGGGAGCGCTCCAGCAACTGGCGGCAGAGGTGCTCGCGGGAGGCTGTTTCCAGCCGCACCGCCAAACCGGGCGCCAATGCATAGATGTGATTGAGCCAGTCGTTGAAATCGAGCTCCCAGAACACCGCGGGCGCGCCGATAGCCAACTGCTGGCTGAATCCTGGCGAGAGTGCCACATCCTGCTTGGCACGACCAAGGGTATGCAAGATGGCGTCTGCATAGGGCAGCAGACGCTCACCGGAGGCGGTCAAGCGGATGTTGTTGCGATGACGGGCAAACAGACTGACACCCAGTTGCTGCTCTAGCTGGCGGATCCGGAAACTCACCGCCGACTGGGTCAGGTAGAGATTTTCAGCAGCCCGGCCAAAGTGCCGAGTCTTGCTCACCTCGATAAAGGTCCGAAGCAGCTCGGTATCCATTAATCGATGGACTCGTCACTGCCACCGCCGCTGCCACCACCGACATCAAAGCTGCCGCCACCGCTGCTCTCTTCGCTGGCGCCGCCAACGACGGTGCAGAGGCGATGAACGCGCTTGGGACCGATCACCTTAAGGTACTTGAACCACACCTTGGCATGGGGGTTGGCACCGGCTGCGCCGGATTTGACCTGCTCGACGAAGGCGGACTCGACATCGTCACGGGGTGCAAGGTTGCCCTGGTAGAGTGCCAGCATGGCGGTACCATTCTTTTCCAGACTGTCCGCTTCGGCCACAGTGAATTCGCCACTGCGACGCAGGCCACGGGGAAAATGTTTGAAGTCGTTGAAACGCTTGTCTGATTCGAAGCTCATAGTGCTCTTTTTTCTGGTTAGTTTGACCTTTGCGGGCAAGTATCATCAGGCCATCGCCGAGTGCAAAATCAATTTTCTCACTATGTTAATAAATATCTTTTATCGAAGTCACTTTGCCCCATCGCTGACGCCGATTTTGTGGCATAACACACAAAAAGCGTTGATAAATAATAAACTTATGTAAACGTGCAGCCAATTTGCACGTCACTTTTTGGACTGTGCAGGCAAAAATAAAGCGCCATACGGCGCTTTATTTATCACATCCGGTGAACCAGCTGAACCTTTGGTTCAAACATGCTTACTCAATCATGGCCGGTTGGGCCAGGTTGTCGGCACGCCACAGACGGTAGCGCACTTCATACTCCTGCGGCACGTAAATCACGAACGGCAGTTTTGAGTTGTAGTTCACGAAGAAGCCCTGACCGTAGATCTGGACGAAGGTCTCTTTCTGCTGGTTATCCGGGCACATCATCAGGGTGCTGATGGGGTCGGAGACTTTGCCCAGTTTCAGGTAGTTGTAGCCCCAGCCTTTGACGCTGTGCTGTTCCAGGTTGCCTGCAAAACGCGGTACGTTGCAATCAACCATCATCTTTTTGCCGACCTGCAGCTCGACCATCATGTCGGCTTCTTTCTCGACTTCAGGCAGGCGGATCACCACACGTTCCTGATTCACGTCAGCGGCTGGGAACATGCTGATATCAAATTTTTTCGGCTCGGCGGCGAAGGCATGGCCACCCAGCAACAAGGCGCCCAGCAGGCTAAAACGCAATACGGTTTTCATCTGTACCTCATGGGGTTGGTTCAACGCCGCTAGACTAACCGCTCTGCCGATTTCATGCCAGCGATCTGCTACGTAAAAACTGCGTAAAATGATACAGATCCGGCACACCATGACGTGATCTGGCTATTTTCTGACAGGGCGCACACTCCCGTTACGGGAACCTGAAACAAAAAGCGAGGCCAATTGGCCTCGCTTTGCATTCAAATGGCGCCAGAGTGCTATTTGGCCGCCTCTTGATGGGCCTTGATGACTGCCACCGCCTTGTCGGGGAAGTCACTGAACACCCCATCCACATCAGCCTGATAGAGGAAGATGTTAAGGAGATCGGTAAAGTCCTTGGCATAGGCCGGGATCTGCCCCTCATCCTGACGGAAGGTATAGGGGTGAACTTTCAGGCCCGCCGCGTGGGCTTCTTTTACCATGCCGGTGAAGACCGGCTTGCCCAAAGTGCCCGGCTCGGTGACGATCATCGGCTTCCACGGGCCAATCCCTTCGGCATAGCTGGCGATGGTTTTCATCGCCCCCGGCTTGAACATCCAGTCATAGTTGTAGGGGGTCGCCTTGCCCTTGGCGTCGTAGACCATGGTCTCGTTCCAGTCGGTCTCGGCCATCAGCTGCACCAGTTTCAGATCCATACCCATGGCGGGCATCAGTTCGCTGTTGATGCGCTTGAGTTCATCGGCATCGAAGCACTGCAGATAGACCTTGTCGTCCTTCCCGGTGTAGCCGTACTCCTTGAGCACCTTCAGCACTGCTTTGGAGATATCCTTGCCTTCGTGACGGAACAGCCAGGGCGCTTTGATCTCCGGATAGATCCCGATGTTCTTGCCGGTGCTCTTGTTAAGCCCCTGGATCATCTCGATCTCCTCCTGGAAGGTGTGGATCTTGAAGTCTGACTTCCACAGCGGGAAGCGGGCCGGATAGACCGGCACCTGCTTGCCATCCACCAGCTGGAATGGCTCGGTCATACGCAGGGAACGCACCTCATCCAGAGTGAAATCCACTACATAATAACGACCGTCCGGACGGGCACGACCAGGGAAGCGCGCTGCCACATCGGTGATACCATCGAGGAAGTGATCGTGCATCACCACCAGCTGGTCATCCTTGGTCATCACCAGATCCTGCTCCAGATAGTCGGCCCCCATGCCATAGGCCAGCGCCTTGGACTCCAGGGTATGCTCGGGCAGGTAGCCGGAAGCGCCACGGTGGGCGATCACCACCTTGCCTTCATCGGCAGCCAACACGGGTAATGAGAGGGATGCCCCAAGGCTCAAGGCGATGAGGGAAACGGCGAGTTTTTTCATATGTGATGCTCTTTATTATTGTGTGTAGGTTATTGTTCTATCAGAGGTTTGTTGCACATTTACGGTGGAAAGCGGTGGGCAGCAGCGCACTGCCCACCGTCACTCATCAGCTCGCCTTGCGCAGAGCCTGATGGTATTGGTCGAGCCAGATCTGCAACATCTGCTGCTCTGACTCGTTCAGGCGCAGCCCCAGCTTGCTGCGGCGCCAGAGGATATCGTCCAGTGAACAGGCCCACTCCCGCTCGATGAGATAACGCACTTCCGACTCGTACAGGCCGCCACCGAAGTGAATGCCGCGCTCCTCTTTCAGCCAGAGACGGGCATGGGCGCCATAGGCCTCGGCAATGCGCAGGGCACTGCGATCATCGAGCCAGTCAAACTCCAGTGCAAAAGCCCGGGCCAGCTCGCGTACCGAGCAGTCAAACTCGCCGCCGGGCAGACGGCTGGTCGCAGTCCAGTCATCCCCCATCTGGCTAAACCAGGGCTTGAGCTTGTTGCAGGCAGCCTGCGCCAGCTTGCGATAGGTGGTGAGCTTGCCGCCAAATACCGAGAGCAGCGGCGCACCATCCGATTCGCCAGAGAGCTCGAGAGTGTAGTCGCGGGTCACCGCCTGCGGCGAGTCTGACTCGTCATCACAGAGCGGACGCACCCCGGCGTAAGTCCAGATCACATCTTTCGGCGCAATTTGGCGAGTGAAGTGGGCGTTGACCACCTTGCACAGGTAGGTAATTTCGGCCTCGCTGATCTTCGCTTCCCGCGGGCTGCCGTGGTGCTCCACATCGGTGGTGCCGATGAGTGAGTAGTCCTGCTGATAAGGGATGACGAAGACGATGCGGTTGTCTTCGTTTTGCAGGATATAGGCCTCTTCGCGCTCATGGATGCGCGGCACTATCATGTGGCTGCCTTTAATAAGGCGAATGCCGCGGGGGGATTTCTCGTGCAGGCTCTCGTCATAGAAGGTCTTGACCCAGGGGCCCGCCGCATTGACCAGACCACGGCAGGTGACGGTGAACTGCTCGCCCCCTTCCCGCTCCAAAGTGAGCGTCCAGTGTTTGGAACCGCGCACCGCCTTGATGCAACGGGTGCGGGTCTGCACGTCGGCCCCCTTGTCACGGGCCATCATGGCGTTAAGCACAACCAGCCGGGCATCGTCGACCCAGGCATCCGAGTATTCAAACCCCTTATTGATCCCTGCGGTCAAGCCATCTTGCGGCAGGAAGCGTACACCACAGCTCCCCTTGAGCTTGTCGCGCTTGGCCAGATTGTCATAGAGGAACAGACCGGCGCGGATCATCCAGGCCGGACGCAGGTGCGGGCGGTGCGGCAGGCGAAAACGCATGGGACGGGCGATGTGAGGCGCCATACCGAGCAGCACCTCACGCTCCGCCAACGCCTCTTTCACCAGCCGGAATTCGTAATGCTCGAGATAGCGCAAACCGCCGTGGATCAGCTTGCTGGAGTTGGACGAGGTGGCAGAGGCGAGATCTTGCGCCTCAAACAGGGCAACCTTCAGACCTCGTCCTGCCGCATCGGCTGCGATGCCGACCCCGTTGATGCCGCCACCGACGACGACCAGATCATAATGTTCGCTCATGTTCACCTACTTTCATTTTTATGATTGCCATAACAGCAATGTTTGATTTCGCTCATTTTAGAACATGAAAATACAACAAACGAACATTTTATGATGAAAGTGTGATCGCCACAGCCCGCCAGAGGTGGCAAAGGGGACAGGTCAGCGGAGCAAATGGCGTCGGGCCAACATCGGCGGGTTAATAGCCAAAAAAACCAGATTGAATAGTGGTTTTTGCAATACCTATAAAGGGGTGAGATGAGTGCGGGACTGGGGGAGAGAAAAAGAAAGGAGGCCGCCCTGACGGGCGACCGGCACAGCCTTGGCGTGTTTCGCCGTCAGCAGATGTGGCAGGCGATCTGGTGTTGCGCCATCAATCGCGTTAGCTTTTCCGGTGGCTCCTGATCGGTAAAGAGGGCGTGGATCTGGCTGAGATTGCCCAGATTGACCATGGCATTGCGACCGAACTTGGTGTGGTCGGCGGCCAGGAACACCTGACGGGAGTGAGCGATGATGGCCTGGGCAATCTTCACCTCGTGATAGTCGAAATCGAGCAGGGAGCCGTCGTTGTCGATCCCCGAAATCCCGATGACGCCATAGTCCATGCGAAACTGACCGATAAAGTCGCGGGTCGCCTCCCCCACGATACCGCCATCGCGGTTGCGGATCTCGCCACCGGCAATGATGACGGTGAAATCATCCTTGGCCGTCAGGATGCTGGCCACGTTGAGGTTGTTGGTGACGATGCGCAACTCGCGGTGATCGAGCAGGGCGCGGGCGATCGCCTCGGTGGTGGTACCTATGTCGATAAAGAGCGATGAGCCGTCGGGAATATTGGCAGCGACCTCGCGGGCGATGCGCTCTTTCTCCTTGAGTTGCATCACTTTACGGGCGCTGTAGGCGGTATTGACGGTACTCGAATGCAGGGAGGCACCGCCATGATGGCGCCGGATCTTGTTCTGTTCGGCGAGATCATTCAGATCCCGGCGAATGGTCTGGGGGCTGACGTCAAAGTGGGTCACCAGATCGTCGGTCGAGACAAATCCCTGCCGCGTCAGGACGTCCAGGATCTCCAGATGTCGTTGGGTTTGCTTCACGCTTGCACTCCGATGATGAGACAAAAAAAAGCCCCGGCAGATGCGGGGCCTTTTGGCAGTTTACCTGATCCCCTTTGGGATCAATAAGCTGAGGATCACGTTTTATGCCTTATGGGCAGCCGCTTTCTTGGCCGCAACGGCAATGTTCTCATGCTTGAGGGTCATCGCCAGCAGGATGATGGAGAGCACGCAGGAGACGGTCAGCACCATGAAGCCGCCATCCCAACCGAAGTGGTCAACGGTATAACCCAGCATGGCGTTGGCTGCCACGGCGCCGCCCAGATAACCGAACAGACCGGTGAAACCTGCCGCAGTACCGGCTGCTTTCTTCGGTGCCAGCTCAAGAGCATAGAGGCCGATCAGCATGACAGGGCCGTAGATCAGGAAGCCGATTGCCACCAGCGCCATCATGTCGATGGTCGGGTTGCCGGCCGGGTTGAACCAGTAAACCAGCACAGCCAGGGTGACCAGCACCATGAACAGGATACCGGCCGGGGCGCGGCGGCCCTGGAACATCTTGTCAGAGATCCAGCCACACAGCAGGGTACCCGGAATACCGGCCCACTCGTAGAGGAAGTAAGCCCAGGAGGAGTTGTCGACGGTGAAGTGCTTGGCCTCTTTCAGGTAGGTTGGCGCCCAGTCCAGCACACCGTAACGAATGAGGTAAACGAAAGCGTTGGCGATCGCGATGTACCACAGCAGTTTGTTGTGCAGCACGTACTTGACGAAGATCTCCTTGGCGGAGAACTCCTGCTCGTGGCTCTCGTTGTAATCCTTCGGATAGTCGTTCTTGTACTCCTCGATGGGAGGCAGACCGACCGATTGCGGGGTATCACGCATCACGAAGAAGGCGATCACCGCGATGGCGGCCGCCGCAGCCGCAGGCACATAGAAGGCGCTGCGCCAGTCGTTGAACCAGCCCATCCCGAGGATAAACAGCGGGCCAATCATGCCGCCACCCACGTTGTGAGCCACGTTCCAGACCGCAACCACTTCGCCGCGCTCTTTCTGTGACCACCAGTGCACCATGGTGCGACCGCAGGGCGGCCAGCCCATGCCCTGTGCCCAACCGTTCAGGAACAACAGCACAAACATGATGGCAATGCTGGAGGTGGCCCAGTGCATGGTACCCATCATGAACATGATGGCAGCCGAGAGCAGCAGACCGGCGGAGAGGAAGTAACGGGCGTTGGAACGGTCAGAGACGTTCCCCATCAGGAACTTGGACAAACCGTAAGCGATGGAGACCCCGGAGAGCGCGAAACCGAGATCACCACGGGAGAAGCCCTGCTCGATCAGATAGGGCATCGCAAGACTGAAGTTTTTCCGTACCAGATAGTAGCCGGCGTAACCGAAGAAGATCCCGAAAAACACCTGCCAACGCATGCGTTTGTAGAAGGGGTCGACCTTGTCAGCCGGGAGCCTGTCGATGTGCGCCGCAGGCCTGAAGAGACTAAGCATGTTCTGCTTCCTTATTGTTGTTATGGGCGGTTGAGGATGCCCTGACCATTCCGACGAATCATGTGAGTCCGCTGATTCGTAAGCGAGCCTATTGTGCTCATATGCGCTCATTTAATCTGTGATGCATGCTCAAATATTGCAGTTTTATTACAAATAAAAGCTCCAAATGAGAAATCGCTCAGCAAGCGCCAGCCCTTGTGTGGCAAGGGTTGCGAGCTACCCCCTAAGTGGTAACTCGCGGTTATCAAGATGCTTTACGTCACATTTTCTTAGCAATGAGTGGGATCTTGTCCACATTTCCTATGGAGGGGGGATGGTGAAATTATTGGGAAGGGTTATTTTCTGTCACGACCGATAACGAGCGCAAACGAGCATAACGTTTGCGCAAGACGCAAAAACAACAAGGAAACGTTTTCGGCGGCAACGGATAGACACAAAAAGATAAAACGGAACATCAAACCTCTACGGGTGGATATAAGGAACAAAAGTATGAGCATACAAAGACCCAATACCCTGCTTGGCGAGTGCATCGCCGAGTTTATCGGAACCGGCCTGCTGATATTTTTCGGCGTCGGATGTGTGGCGGCACTGGTGCTGGCAGGCGCCAATTTCGGGCAGTGGGAAATTTCCATTACCTGGGGTCTGGGTGTGGCCATTGCCATCTATGTGACCGGCGGCATTTCAGGTGCCCACTTGAACCCGGCTGTAACCCTGGCGCTGATGACCTTCTGCGGTTTCGACAAGCGCAAGGTGGTGCCCTACATCATCGCCCAGATGGCCGGTGCCTTCTGCTTCGCGGCCCTTGTCTATTTCCTTTATGGTAACCTTTTCACCCAGTGGGAAGTGACCCATAACGTAGTGCGCGGTAGCGTCGAGAGCCTCGGCACCGCCGGGATCTTCTCCACCTACCCCAATGCCCTGCTGACCAATATGCAAGCTTTTGCCGTCGAGCTGGTGATCACCGCCGTCCTGATGCTGGGCATCATGGCGCTGGGTGACAACAACAACGGCGCTCCCAAAGGTTTCGCAGCCGCTCTGCTGATCGGTATCCTGATCGCGGTGATCGGTGCCTCCCTTGGCCCGTTAACCGGTTTTGCCATGAACCCGGCCCGTGACTTTGGTCCGAAACTGTTCGCGTTCTTTGCTGGCTGGGGTGATGTTGCCCTGACCGGTGGTCGTGACAACCCCTACTTCTGGGTTCCGATCCTTGGCCCCATCGTTGGCGCCCAGATTGGTACCGCTCTGTATGTCAAAGTGCTGGCTCCCTGCGTCCCGGGCAACCGTGTCGTCACCACCGAGCAAGCGACCCAAACCGCCAAAGAAGAGGCTGCCGCATAAGAGCGGCCCCCTCCAACGTATAAAAACGTGGAAAATAGAAACGTGGAGAACATCATGTCTGCTGAAAAGAAATATGTCGTCGCTCTGGACCAGGGAACCACCTCTTCCCGCGCCATCGTGTTTGATCAGGATGCCAACATTGTCGGTACCTCCCAGCGCGAATTCACCCAACACTACCCGAAAGCGGGCTGGGTAGAGCACGACCCGATGGAGATCTGGGCGACCCAATCCTCCGTCTTTACCGAAGTACTGGCCAAGACCGGCCTGCGCAGCGAAGAGATCGCCGCCATCGGTATCACCAACCAGCGTGAAACCACCGTTGTCTGGGAAAAGGCCACCGGCAAGCCCATCTACAACGCCATCGTCTGGCAGTGCCGCCGCACCGCCGCCATCTGCGAAGAGCTCAAAGCTCGCGGTCTGGAAGAGTACGTTCGCGAGAACACCGGTCTGGTGCTGGATGCCTACTTCTCCGGTACCAAGGTGAAGTGGATCCTCGACAACGTGGAAGGTGCCCGCGAGAAGGCGATGAACGGTGAGCTGCTGTTCGGCACCATCGACACCTGGCTGGTCTGGAAGATGACCAATGGCGAAGTGCACGTCACCGACCCGACCAACGCCTCCCGTACCATGCTCTACAACATCCGTGAGCTGAAGTGGGACGAGAAGATGCTGGACGAGCTGGGCATCCCCATGTCCATGCTGCCGGAAGTGAAACCCTCTTCCGAGGTCTATGGCTACACCACCCGTGGCGGCGGCTCCCGCATCCCCATCGCCGGTATCGCCGGTGACCAGCAGTCTGCCCTGTTCGGCCAGCTCTGCTTTGAAAAAGGGATGGCCAAGAACACCTACGGTACCGGCTGCTTCATGCTGATGAACACCGGCACCGAGCCGGTTCGCTCCAGCAACGGCCTGCTGACTACCGTTGCCATCGGCCCGAAAGGGGAAGTGAACTACGCGCTGGAAGGTGCGGTGTTTATGGGTGGCGCCACCATCCAGTGGCTGCGTGACGAGCTGAAGATCATTCACGATGCCCGTGATACCGACTACTTCGCCTCCAAGGTGGGTGACACCAACGGCGTCTATCTGGTGCCGGCCTTCGTCGGTCTGGGCGCGCCCTACTGGGATCCGTATGCTCGCGGCACCATGGTCGGTCTGACCCGTGGCGCCAACCGCAACCACATCATCCGTGCTGCGCTAGAATCCATCGCCTATCAGAGCCGCGATGTGCTGGATGCCATGCAGCAGGACTCCGGCATCAAGCTGGCAGCGCTGAAAGTAGACGGCGGCGCCGTAGCCAACGACTTCCTGATGCAGTTCCAGGCTGACATGATGCACACCCCGGTGGTACGTCCGACCCGCATCGAGACTACCGCCATGGGCGCCGCCTTCCTGGCAGGTCTGGCAGTCGGCTTCTGGAAGAGCTCGGACGAGCTGGAAGACAAGTTCAGCGTGGACCGTGAGTTCATCCCGCAGATGGACAGAGACGATCGCGCCAAACGTTACAGCGGCTGGCAAAAAGCAGTTGAGCGTTCACGCCGTTGGGCTGAAGAGGATTGATCGGGCACCCGACATTCCGTTGAGATAAACCCCAGAGAGGCCGACCGCTATGTCGGCCTCTTTTTTATGCTTTCCCTTGCCGGTTTCTGCCAACTTCCCCGCTAATTGCTCCCTCCTGTTTTTCTGCCACCCTCTGTTGTCACCATCCACCACAACGCAATTGAGTTCTCTATCTATAATCATCATCTGGGTCGCATATGCGACCTTATTTATGAGGAGAGCGATATGGAGAGGGCGATACACCGTTTTACACTGCACTCACTCTGGTCAGGGCTCGGGATCCGCACCCGGATCCTCGCTGGCGTAGCGATACTGATGGCCATCGCCATCAGCTGCATCACCTTGATCCTCGAGCAGATATCCCACAGTCAGGCCCAGCAGCGGGTCGAACGCTACGAGCTGCCAAGCAGCGTGGATCGCATTGCCAACCAGCTGACCGCCCAGCTTATCCAGCACCTGACCGAGGCGCAGGCGCTGGCCAGCAACCGTTTTGTCATCGACTGGCTGACCGCTGGCATGCAAGAGCAAGAGTGGCCCGCCATGGAGCGTTACTTTCAGGATCTGCAACGGCGGATCGGCGGCAACGTCTTTATCGCACCCCGCCAGAGCAACACCCTGATCAACTTCAGCGGCGGCCCCATCGCCCAGAAATCGCTGAGCGAATCAGACCCGAAAGATGGGTGGTTTTACGGCTTTCTCAAACGCAGCAAACCCTATGAGCTGAACCTCGACATCTCCGATTTTGACAAGCGCGCCTCCCTCTATATCAACACCGCCGTCACCCACGAGGGCAAGACCCTGGCAGTGGCAGGTACCTCCATCGACATGAGTGCCCTGAGCAAGCTCATCAGCGGCTACCGTATCGGCAAGAGTGGTCAGGTCTATCTGGCGGACATGGAGGGCAATATCGAGATCCACCCCGAGCAGGAGGTGGAGGGAGCCGCCCACCACCAGCAATCCTTCCTCGATACCGTCAAACGGCTTATTCCCAATGCCCGGGAACAGGTGGCCGTAGAGGCGCTAACACTGGAGGGGCAAACCTATCTCATCGCGGTACGTTACATCCCCACCCTCAACCGGCTGCTGATTGGCGAGATCAACAGCGCCGAGCTGGAAGAGGGACTGCAGGCATCCCGCCAGCTCATCATCATGGTGTCGCTCGCCATCGGCGGGATCGCCATGCTGGCCTCCGCCTGGCTGGCTCACTCCATCAGTCGCCCGATTCGTCAGGCAGCCGATGGCATGCACCACATCACCGCCGATCGGGATCTGGCGACCCGCCTTGACTTCTCTGATGAGTCGGAGCTGGGCATGATGGCCCAGAGTTTCAATCAGCTGATCCAGAGCCTGAACCAGAGCTTCTCCCGCTTCCAGCAGTCAGGCAGCGCCCTCTCAGCGCAGTCGTCCCAATCCATGCAGCAGGCCCAGGCACTGGCAGGAGAAGCATGCCAGCAGGCCCAGAGCATTCAGGAGCTGACCACTGTGGTCACCACCATCGGCGACAACGCCGAGCAGATCGCCAGCCGCTCTGAAGGGGTCAACGACGTAACCCAACGCATCGCCAACCATATGCTCAGCATCGAGCAGGATGTGACCCAGAGCGCCGTGCAACTCGACAGCTTGCGCAGCAGCATCGGCAGCTCCTCGGCCCTGCTCGATGAGGTGGTGAAAGACAGCAACAACATCACCCAGATCATGAACCTCATCCGCGATGTCTCGAACCAGACCAACCTGCTCGCCCTCAATGCGGCCATCGAAGCGGCCCGTGCGGGGGATATGGGACGGGGCTTTGCGGTGGTGGCCGACGAGGTACGCCAACTGGCGGTGCGTACCCAGACCGCCACCAAGGATGTGCAGGATCTTATCTTGCGCCTGCAGGAGGGAACCCGGCAGGCCAGCAACTCGATGGCAGACTCCCGCAACCTGAGCGAAGAGGGATACAACCGGATGAATCAGGCCAGAGAGGTGCTGGTTGATGCCACCAGCCAGATCAACCAGACCGCCCTCGAGATCAACGAGATCAGCGCGCTGGCGCAGGCGCAGAATCAACAGATGGGGCAAGCCAGAACGGCGCTCGACGAGTTGGCCATGGTGGCCGAACACCAGCGGGAACACGCGCAGGAGAGCAATGCCGCCAGCCGCGAACTGTTCGAGCTGGCCAAGGCCATCGACGAGCAGATCCGCCAATACCGGATTGGCTAGGCCTGGCGCTTCCCTCTCTCCCTCTCAATAACCAAGACGCCACCGCAGGGTGGCGTTTTCATTTTGCAAATCATTTTGCCTGCGTTCTCGAAACGAGAATGACGACAAAACTCGCAAACAATTGATAATTAACATGAAAAAATGTGGAACGGCCATTGCTTAGTGATATCAGACTCAACAGAGGGATATCGCCATGAAACCGACCACCACTCAAGCGCCCGTAGCTCACGTCGCCACTCAAAAAGAGACCCTGACTCCCCGCGAAGGCACCTTCCTGATGATGGTGGCCCAACTGGTGGTGCTCACCTGCATCGTACTGGCCGCCACCGTCGGCGGCCTTTCCTGGCAGTGGACCCTGCTGCTGGCCATTCCGCCGGTGATCGGTGGCGCCCTGCTCAGCCGGGTATGGGGCAAACTGCCCCGCTAACTGCGCTTCAGCTCACACACCTTCCCGAACCGGCGGCCGACCCTCAAGTCGGCCGTCTGTTTATCTGCCACCTGGCTAATGCTGATTGGCCGCACCGAATGAGCGGCTTGTTCTTCGCCACGCAAACCGCAGCGACTCACCGTTCAAACAAACCGCACAAACCAACCTGTGCTACAGAGTATGGCTGCCCAGCTGCTCTTTGAGAAAATCGAGCCAGACCCGCAGTCGGATATCCCGCTGGGCATCGGAGTAGAAGACTGCATTGATGGGGCGCGAGGCGCCACTGTTGCTGCGCGCCAGCACCTCCACCAGCGCGCCACTCTCCCGATCCGGCCCGGTCATGAAATCCGACAGACAGACAATCCCCTGACCCGCCAGCGCCAGCTGACGCAAGGTTTCGCCGCTGCTGGCACGCAGACTGGGGGTGATGGCAAAGCGATCCCCCTGCTCGGCACTGAGCAGCGGCCAGTGGTTGAGGTGATCGGGATGCAAAAAGCCGAGCAGCTCGTGACCGCTCAGCAGATCCGTCGGTTGGCGCGGGGTGCCGCGCTCGCTCAAGTAAGCAGGAGAGGCCAGCAGCCGCAACCGCGAACGACCCAGCGGCAGCGCGCGCAGGGAGGAGTCGGTCAGCTCACCGATGCGGATGGCCATGTCCACCCGCCGCTCCATCAGATTGATAAAGCCCTCCGAGCTGTGCAGCTGCAACTCGATGGCAGGGTAGCGGCGGCGAAACTCGCCGATGATCGGCACCAGCCGGTGCAGGATAAAGGGGGTGGCCGCATCGACTCTCAACACCCCTTCGGGTTGTTCCCGGCGCATCAGCAGATGCCCCTCCGCCTCGCTCATCTCGGTCAGGATCTTCACCGCCCGCTGATAGAACCAGCTCCCCTCCTCGGTCAGACTGACTCGGCGGGTGGTGCGATTGAGCAGCACGGTGGAAAGCTTCTCCTCCAGCCGCTTGATGCCACGGCTCACCACCGAGTTGTCCATGCCGAGGTTCTCCGCCGCCTGGCGAAAACTGCCCGCCTCCACCACCGCCACAAACAGGGTCAGTTCATCAGAATGGGTCTTCATTGCTGTTATCCGGACAAGAGTAATGGGCCTTTATAGGCGCAGCCGCTGTGGATTGGCAAGCGTGCGCTGAGGCCAGTTCTTTTTTCTACAGAGAAAGAACGTGACCGCGAGCCCACATCATGCCCGCGATTTGTCAGTACAATGCAGCCTGAAAAGCACCGTATGGCACCACTTATTTCACAAGGATGAATACCATGACATTTGAAGAGCGGCTGGCCGCCGCCCATCAGGAGCTGGCTAACAAAGGGGTATGGCATGCCAACTACAATCCACCGCTGTGCAGACTGCTGCGCAGGTTCGGTTATCCCGTCAAACCGCCTCACTATGAAGGTTGGCTAACCAACGTTCTGGTATTCGGGGTAGGCATTGGTCTGGTATGGGGCATGGCGATGTGGTTTTTCAGTTGGCACCCCATGGGGATAGATCCGCTATTTGCCCTGCGCCAAACAGCCCTGTTTGCGGGATTCTGCGGCCTGACCATGGCATCTTGGCTCTGGCTACGGCGCAAGCAGCTTAAACTGACCCCGTGGGAACAACTTGCTGAGCCCAGCGATGCTGATGATGAGGGAGACGAACTGAATGAAAGCCCATGAAAAATTGAACTATGTGGAGTTTGCGGCCAGGGATCTCGCCGCGACCAAGGCCTTCTTTCAGGCCGTATTTGGCTGGCACTTTGTCGATTACGGCCCCGACTACTGCGCCTTTGCCGATGAGGGGCTGGATGGCGGCTTCTATCGGGCGGATCAGTGCAACCTGACCGCTCAGGGCGGCGCCCTGCTGGTGTTCTACAGCGCGGATATTGAAGCGACTCAAGCCAAGGTGAGCCAACACGGTGGCACCATCAACCGCCCTCTTTTCGATTTCCCCGGTGGCCGCCGTTTCCACTTCGTTGAGCCCAGCGGCAATGAGTTTGCGGTCTGGTCCGATCCGGTCTGCGCTTGATGGTTAGGGGGAAAAGCTCCACAGTTGCGCCCCAAAAACATCTAAAACCAGTCGTTATCTCTCGCAACCATCTAAAAATGCTAATGAGGCACTTAATTTGTGATCTTACTGCTAACAGCTAAGAGACCAAATAATTTATCATTGATAACATCAAATAACTCATTAGACACTTCAAATAAGACTTTAAATATATATATTTTTCTCATTACAGGGAGAGAACAATGCAAGTTAATGAACTATATGAGCTTACAGACTGGATAAATAAAGAAATATAAAACAAGCAATTATTACCGCT
Organism: Aeromonas sp. R4-2; assembly: GCF_040908295.1. Taxonomy (NCBI): domain Bacteria; kingdom Pseudomonadati; phylum Pseudomonadota; class Gammaproteobacteria; order Aeromonadales; family Aeromonadaceae; genus Aeromonas; species Aeromonas sp. R4-2. The sequence goes on from NZ_JBFODL010000004.1 coordinate 170,988, forward strand.
GTATCAGACTCTAACCTCAATATTACAACAAAATACTTACAATCAAAGTAGACAACCATTTGAAAATGAAAGAAAAACATTGATAGATGCAATATCTTCTGTTGATGTTAGTAGATTGACATATGCACAGGAAAACATGCTAAAACAACTTGAGATATATGATTTCATTTGTTCTCATGGTGTAGATAATATTAATGACATTTTGTATAAAAACAGCCTTGACATATCAACAGCATACTCACGCTTAGATCAGATATCAAAAAGCATTGAGTCCGGAATAAACAAAAGCGACCAAATGCATGCAATTCTAAAAGGTCTATTAGTTGTAAATGAAGTTAACTCTGATGAAAATAATTCTGATGATGTAATTATAAGAGTTCATTTTCAGAGGGATGTCAGTTTTGCTAATGTTTCTGGTTTTAAAAAATGGGGGCAAGTATGGTGGGAGATAGGTCGTGGAATTTCTATGGTTCACAATGCATGCCCTGAAGATATTAAAGTTGTTGGAGCACAGAAAGGCTCAATAATTATTGAATTAGCCACATTGGCTGTTATAGCAACAACTGCTAGTAAAATAATTCTATCCGCATTAAGTATTGCTGAACGTGTTCTAGCGATAAAAAAACAAATTGAAGAGATTAAGGCGTTAAAGCTAACCAATCAAAAATTAGAGCAAGAGTTGGAAAAAGAAATTGACATTTCTAAACACAATGGCCTTAAAAATATAAAAGATGATTTAATCAATGAACTTAAAATACAGCAAGATGGTGATGGCGAGAAGATAAAAGTTCTAGAGAAAGCTGTAAAAAACTTGATTGAGTTTGTTGAGCATGGTGGAGAAGTAGACTTCGTATCAAAAGTTCAAAACGATAATAACCCCGACATTCAGCAACTAAAAATGAATTTTAGTGAAATAAAACGTATAGAGAAAAAATATTAGGGATCGAACAAAAATAATTTATGTATGTAATACAAATCGAGTGATGAGATGGCACTGAATATTTCGGTGCCATCTATTTGCTCCCATTGCTGCTCTCCCCTCAATACTGTTTTGCGACCAGCGCCCTGTTTCCTGCAAGTCACGGCAGGCATACTGACCCTTCGTTTTTGCCAAGGAGGTTCAGATGTCATCACCCGTGATTGTGATTGCCCAGCTTGAAGCCAAACCCGAATTCGCCCCCCAGTTTCGCGCCGCCCTTGAGCCGCTGATTGCGGCCACCTTGCAAGAGGCGGGTTGCCAGCGCTATCAGCTACATCAGGACTTGGACAATCCACACAGCTGGATGCTCTACGAGGTGTGGGAGAGCGAAGCGGCCCTCACCGCCCATCAGGGCCAACCCCACTTTACCGAGTTTGTCGCCAAGGCCGAGCCCTGGTTTGCCAGCAGCACCATTCGCCGCTATCAGCCACTGGGCGCCTGACTGGCCCTAGAGCCTGTTTCTGTTCAGCCCATCAAGGGCCAACCACCACCCCATTGAGGAACGAGATGATCAATATGCCACCCATGGGTCTGGGCACCTTCCGCCTGAAGGGCGAGCCGCTGCTTGCCACCCTGACCAACGGTCTGGAGCTGGGCTATCGCCATATCGATACCGCCCAGATCTATGACAATGAAGCCGAGGTCGGTGCCGTGCTGACCCGCAGCACTGTTGCCCGCCACGAGATCTACCTGACCACCAAGGTGTGGACCAGCGAGTTTGGCCCGGGCAAGCTGATCCCGAGCCTTGAGGTGAGTCTGGAAAAACTGGGCACTGACTATCTGGATCTGGCGCTGATCCACTGGCCCTCCCCCAAGGATGAGGTGCCGATGGCAGTCTATCTGGAGCAGCTGGCAGAGGCCAAGGCCCGGGGCCTGACCCGGGAGATCGGGGTCTCCAACTTCACCGTGGCCCAGCTCAAACAGGCTATCGAGATTTTGGGGCCGGGGGCCATCGCTCACCAGCAGATAGAGGTTCATCCCCTGCTGCAAAACCGCAAGGTGGTCGAGTTCTGTAAAGCCCAGGGTATCGCCGTCACCGCCTATATGCCGCTCGCCTATGGCAAGGTGCTGAGCGAGCCGCTGCTGATGGAGATTGGCAAGCGCCACGGGGTATCGGCGGCGCAGGTGTCGCTGGCCTGGCTGCTGGCGCAGGAGATGACAGTGATCCCGAGCTCCACCAAGCGGGAGAATCAGGCCGCCAATCTGGCCGCTCTCGATATCACCTTGAGCAGCGAGGAGATGGCCGCCATCGCCACGCTGGATAGGGGCGAGCGCTGCGCCAATCCCGACTTTGCCCCTGCATGGGACTGACGCGAAAGGCGTGAGACTAACGCGAAAGAAAGGCTGGCTCGCCAGCAAGCCAGATAGAACAGGGAGAGCATCATGCTCTCCCTGTCTCTTTTCTTGCCTCACGCTTTGCAGCGCTTGCTGAACGTCCAGCCGCCACATTGATGCCAGATGCAGCCCCGCAATCAGGGCGCGTTCTGGCAAAGGGCAGGATCGAACACTTGCTTCCAGTCTGATTTCATATCGACCACCACCCAGCCCCGCGCTTTTGCCTGTGCCAGCCCGTCGATCAGCTTGCCGCTGGCTGGCGGATGGCTGTCGTAGGCGTATTCGCGCTTGGCATCGGTGTGGTGCACCAACAAACCAAAAGTGTGGTAATCCGGGTTGGTCGAGGTGTATTGCAGCATGGGCACGTCGCCATCGCTGTTACCAAAGGCGCCGACCGGACGCTGCCCCATAAAGAGGTGAATGGCGGCCGGTTTCGCCTTGCTGTCATCGAAATAAGCGCCGTTCATGGTCTTGCGGATCTCGCTGCCCTCCCCGGTCAGGGCAAACTCGCCGAGGGTAAAGGAGCCAATCACCTGCTGGGGCGGGATGCCATACATCTGCTCGGACATCACCCGCATAAAATCGACGCCGCCGCCGGAGACAATCCAGGTCTGGAAGCCATTATCCCGCAGATACCCCAGCAGCTGCTTCATCGGCAGATAACCGAGCTGATCATAGTGGCAGCCAAAACGGGGATCCTTGCTGCTGTTGACCCAGCGAGTGACCCGCTCGGCAAACTCGGTGGTGGTCATGCCGCTGTGGGTCAGTCCCACCAGCTTGGCGAGCCCCTTCTCCCCCGATTTGGCCACAGCCTTGAGATCATTGTTCAGCACTGCCGCGACGATGGGGTCGGCCTTCCACTCCGGATGTTCCGGCGCCAGGCGCTTGATCTCGTCCATCGCAAACTGCAGCTGATAGGTCATGGGCGCTTCAGGCCAGAGGGTGCCGTCATTGTCAAACACCACATGGCGCTTCTCTGGCGGAATAAAAGTGGCCTGTTGCTGATCGGTGGCATTGGTTACCCAGCGGGTGATCGCCTGCTTGGCTGCCGTGTCATTCCAGGCAGAGAGGGGATCGCTCTGGCCGGCCTGTACCGCAAAGGCGCCGCACAGCAGCAAAAGAGAGGAGAGTCGATTCAATGTCATCATGTTACCTGTCAGCTGGATATTGCCTGTCTATTGCCTGTAGATGAAAGCGCACGGCCATCACACCACCGGCGCACATGGGTTCAACACACACGGGTTTCACAGGGAAAATCCTATGGCGGCCAGCTTGTACTGGAGCTTAAGCAAGCTCAGAAAAAGAGCAGCGTTCATCCCGTTCTGCGAGGCAGATCACTGCGTTGCGCTCACGCCGCGGGCAACACAACCCCCTCCCCCCCATCGCCATTGCTGCTGATTTGGCAAAAGTAATTTGCTGTCACCGTCATTTTTGCCAACAAAACCCATCGGCATACTGGCGCCATTCTCCCGTCGGGAGTCCCTAACCAAGGAGTTGTTATGCCACTGGCGTTATTTGCCCTTACCCTGAGTGCCTTTGCGATCGGCACCACCGAATTTGTGATCGTGGGGCTTATCCCCACCATAGCCCAGCAGCTCAATGTCTCGCTCCCCTCGGCAGGCCTGTTGGTCAGCCTCTATGCCCTTGGGGTTGCCATCGGCGCCCCTGTGCTCACGGCGCTCACCGGCAAGGTGCCGCGCAAGTGGCTGCTGGTAGGGCTGATGGCACTCTTTACCGCCGGCAACCTGCTGGCCTGGCAGGCCCCCGGTTATGAGAGCCTGATTGTGGCCCGCATCCTGACCGGATTGGCCCACGGGGTCTTCTTCTCGGTGGGCAGCACCATCGCCACGGGTCTTGTGGCCAAAGAGAAGGCGGCGAGCGCCATCGCCATCATGTTCAGCGGCCTCACAGTGGCGCTGGTGACCGGCGTACCGCTCGGCACCTGGATTGGTCAGGTCTTTGGCTGGCGTGAAACCTTTCTGGTAGTGAGCCTGCTCGGCCTCGTCGCCATGGTGGGTAGCCTGCTGCTGATCCCGAGCAACCTGCCCAAGGGGGCTGCCTCGACCATCCGCGAGCAACTCTCGGTACTGACCAAAAAGCCACTGCTGTTGGTCTACGCCAAGACCGCCCTCGGTTATGGCGGCGCCTTCACGGCGTTTACCTTCCTCGCCCCCATCCTGCAGCAGGTGAGCGGCTTTAGCGCCGGTGCGGTGAGCCTGATCCTGCTGGTCTACGGAGTATCGGTCGCCGTCGGCAATATCTGGGGCGGCAAGCTGGCCGACAAGATGGGCCCATTGCCGGCGCTGAAGCTGCTGTTTGCCGGTCTGGCGCTGGTGCTGCTGGCCCTCACCTTCACCGCCCCCCATCCGGTGCTGGCGGTGCTAACCGTGCTGGTGTGGGGCGCCTTTGCCTTCGGCAATGTGCCGGGTCTGCAAGTACTGGTGGTCAAACAGGCCGAACTGCACACCCCCAAGGCGGTGGATGTGGCATCGGGCCTCAATATCGCCGCCTTCAACGTCGGCATTGCGCTCGGTTCCGTCGTCGGTGGCTTGGTGGTGGAACACCTCGGCCTGATGCACACCCCCTGGATCGGCGCCCTTATCGTGCTGCTGGCCTACGGGCTAACCCATGTCAGCGAGCGCCGCGAAGCCCTCCGGCTCGCTGCCTGTCAGGCATAAGCTGCGCCAGCAGGCGTCACGCAAAGACGTGGCGCCTGCTGCAATCGGCGCGGCAGGCTTCTATGCTGTGACACAGCGCCAACCCGTCAACTGTTTCAGCAACTTTTTCAGCAACCAAGCCTGTCACCCTCGCATCATTTGCCACGGAGTCTGTTATGAAGGTGCTTATTGTCTATGCCCATCCCGAACCAAAAAGCTTCAACGGTGCCCTCTTCTGCCACGCCATCAGGGCGCTGGAGCAGGCGGGTCACACAGTGATGACCAGCGATCTCTATGCCATGGGCTTTGATCCTGTCTCGGATCGGCGCAACTTCACCGCCGCCAGCGATCCCGATTTTCTCAAGCTGCAACTCGAAGAGCTGGCTGCCACCGAGCAGGGCAGCTTTGCCCCGCAGTTGGAGCAGGAGATGCAAAAGCTGGAGGCGGCCGATCTGCTGATCTTCCAGTTCCCGCTCTGGTGGTTTGGCCTGCCCGCCATCCTCAAGGGGTGGGTGGATCGGGTCTTTGCCATGGGGCGAGTCTACGGTCAGGGCCATATCTACGAGAGCGGCAAGTTTCGCGGCAAGCGGGCGCTGCTGAGCCTCACCACCGGCGGCCCTGCAGAAACCTATCAGCCCGACGGCTTCAACGGCGATATCGACGGGGTGCTGCGCCCCATCCAGCGCGGGATCTTGCAATTTGTCGGCTTTGACGTGCTACGCCCCCATATCAGCTATGCCCCGGTGCGGGTCTCGCAAGAAGAGCGGGAAGCCTGGCTCGCCCAGTGGGCCGAGCGCCTTGGCCAGATTGAGCAGGAGTCCCCTATCGCGGTCGGCCGCTACCAGTAGCGGCTGACGCAGCTGACACTCTCCCCCCAAAAGCACAAAAACAGCGAGCGGCCCCCGGCCGCTCGCTGTTTTTCACGCTCTGTCGTTATGGTTTTTGTTATCCGTGGGCAAGCCTTATGCCGCCTGTTGCACGCCTGCTTTGCCGGTCACGGCACGCTTGAGCCAGTAGTCGAGGCTGACGTAACGACCCCCGCCGTAAACCAGCAGCACCAGCAGCATCACGAAGTAGGTAGCGGCAAACTCCATCCCGTTGTTGAGCATCACGGGATCCCCGAGCTCAGTGATGTAGTTGTAGCGACCGGGGAAATTCGCCGCCAGCCACTCGATAAAACCGTTGAGGCGCACAGTAGCCTCCATGCTGCCGGTGGCGATGGCATCCCAGCCGTGCTTCCAGTGCACCATGGCGCTCGCCACGCTCATCAGGAAGATGGTGGGAATGGCCATGATACGGGTGAAGAGGCCAAGGGCGATGCAGATGCAGCCCAGTACCTCGGTACCTGCCGCCAGAAAGGCGAGCAGGGTCGGGAACGGCAGGTTGAGCCCCCCTTCCGAGACTGGCGCACCAAACCAGGCGACCGTGCCGGCAAAGCCCATCACCTTGGAGTGGGCCCCCACATAGATGACCGGAATGAGATAGAGGCGAATGGCCAGCAGGGCCAGAAAATCGAGCCGCTTGCACTGGGCCACCGCCCGCTTGTACCACTGGATCAGAGTGTTGTTCATGGGAATTCTCCTTGGTGTTTGCTAAATGAGGGCCGAAGTCAGGGCACAGGGGCCGCCGGGCTGGCGCTCGCCAACGGGCAAGGTCAGCAGACCCAGCCGGTAAAAATGGCGTGCCCACTCGATCAGATCAAAGTCGCGGCGAACCTGTTGTACCTGTTGTTGGAACGCGGCTTGGGTGATCCCCGGCTGCTGTTGCAGCAACTGGATCAGCGCCACGTCCCATTCGCGCAAACGCTGGGTCACCACCTGATGCTCCGGGCTGCGAAACAGGCCATAGAAGTGGTTGCCCTGCCGGGTCGGCACCACGCCGCTGCGACGAATGGCAAAGGGGAGCTCCAGCAGTTGCAGGGTGGGATTGAGCGTAAACGAACTCTCCGCCGTTACCTCCTCCCCCGGCAACACTTGCGGCACCACCCCTTCATCAATCTCGACACAGAGGCAGGCCCACTCGTACTCCAGCAGCGCCAGCCGCTGCCTAGGCCAGTTGAGAGAGCCTTCACTGTGGCGATGCTGCACATAGCGGACAAACTCGGTGGCGATATGGTGAAACTCGGGAGCCTCGGCGCCGTGCGCGATAACAAAGCCCTCCACCAGTTGCCACCTGTCCACCGGTGCCCAGTGAGCGTGGGTGAGCGGAAAAGCGCTCTCCAGCACCAACTCCACATTGGCGCGCACGCTGCGGGCATAGTGGCTGGCGATGCCATCCTGCGGCAGCCGCACCCGGCTCGCCAGCCAGGCGGTCTGCTGCTGCATCCGCTGCGGCGCCGTTTTGGACGATGTGATCAGAGATAACCGTCTATCCATAGCGCACCTCCTGCACCTGATGGTCGATCGCCTCGCAACAGGCGCCGTGCACCCGCGCCAGCTCGGCCTCCAGCTCTGCCAGCGGTGGCAGATGGTGATCCCGCTCCAGCAGCAGGGGGCGCAGGCCATGGGTCTGCACCGTATAACGGGCCAGCGCCACCACCTCTTCGCAAACCGGTTTTCCGTGGGTATCCAGCAGAGTGCCGTCCGCCTCTTCCAGATGACCAGCGATATGGAAGTAACGGATCGCATTGCTCGGCAGCCCGGCAATCATCCGCTTGGGGCAGTAACCGTGGTTGCGGCTGTTCACAAAAACGTTGTTGATATCGAGCAGCAGCTCGCAGCCGCTGCGCGCCACCAGCTCGGCGAGAAAATCCTCCTCCGGCATCTCGTAGTCATAGCCGTGGTAGTAGGAGATATTTTCCAGCACCAGCGGGCGGGCCAGCGCCTCCTGCACCTGCGCGATCCGCTCGGCCAGATAGGGAATGTTCTCCCACTGGCGCGGCACCGGCAGCAGTTCGTAGAGATAACCCTGCTGGTCGCGGGAAAAGCTCAGGTGCTCGCTATAGATCCCGATGCCGAACTCGTCCAGAAAGGTGCGGATCTGGCTGAGCAGGGTGCGATTGAGGGGCTGGCAATCGCCGAGGGAGAGGCTGAGGCCGTGGGCCACCAGCGGGTAACGCTCGGCCAGCTGATGCAGCTGCGCCCGCTTGGCGCCGCCTATAGCCATCCAGTTCTCCGGCGCCAGCTCGAGAAAATCGATGCCGGGGCGGACGGGGCCGGAGCAGAGCGCATCCAGATGCTCTTGGCGCAGTCCGATTCCCCGACTGCGGGAGCTTATTGGCCGCATACCCCCTCCGTCATCTTGCTGCCCTTGCGGGAGCTGTCGCCATCAATCCCCTCGCCCGCCACGCCGCACTTGCCATCGCGGGCGCGCACCAGCCGACCCTGCGGATCACTGTCGAGGGCTTGCTTTTCAAAGCGCTTCTCGGTACCGCACTTGCCCGCCGCACACTTGCCGCCGTGCTGTTCGCTGGGGGCGGCCTTGACCGGCGCATCGCTCGGGGTGGCCGCCAGCGCAAGTCCCGGGGTCAGGGCAATCAGGCTGGTCATGGCGATGGAGAGGGTCAGTTTGCCGGTGGTTTTGTTGCTGCTTGAGTTACTCATGGGCGGACTCCTTGACTGCTGAAACGGGGTAACTGGAGAGATCGCGGGCGGCCACGATCTGGCCGTGGAACTGCTGCTTGACGATGGCCATCGCCTCTTTCTTGTGATTGAGGCCGACTCCCATCCAGTGGTTGAGCACCAGCAGCTTGGGGTTCACCTCGGCGGCAATCTTGGCCACCACAGATGGCTTGGCGTGAAGCGAGGCGGAGACCGGGTCGGCCCCTTCGTGGATGGCGAGCGGCATCACCAGAATGTCGGCCCCCTTGGCAAACGGCACAAAGGCCGGGTTGCTGCCGTTCTGATCCGCCGAGATAACGATGGTCCCCTCGGCGCTCTCAATGCGATAGGCCAAACAGGGCACGTCACCGTGAGGGATGCCGAGTGCGGTGATGGTCAGCCCATCCTGCTGATAGACGGTGTGAGGCTGCGGGCTCTGGTAGGGCACATCGTGCAAGGTGATGGGGAAGAGGCCATCGGTGCCATCCTTGAAGCCGCTCAGGTAGGCATAAGCGCCCTTGTCTTTGTTGAAGAGGGCATCGAAGTAGCCGCTCATGCTGGGAAAGGCCGAACCGGCTTGCGGCCCCGCCAGATCCAGCGGATCGCTGCGTTCGAAGAAGTAGGCCCCCTTGAGCAGGGCAGGCAGGTCAGTCACATGGTCGGTGTGGAAGTGGGTGATGCCGATAAAATCGACCTCTTCGAGCTTGGCCCCCGCTTGGCCGAAGCGCAGGTAGACGCCGCCACCGGCATCGATCAGGATGCGGGATTTCCCCTTCCACCAGATCACCTCGCTGGAGGAGGCGCGCAGATCGTCGGAGATGGGGCCACCACTGCCGAGCACCTGCAGGGTGAAGGTTTTATCCAGTGGTGTCAGTTGTACCGGCTCGGCACAGGCCGGGGCGACGGTGAGCGCGCAGCCGATGGCCAGCGCCACCGCTTTCAATCTCTGTTTCATCACAATTACCTGTCGGTTGGTTGTCGGTTGAAAGTGTGTCGTGTGTGTCGTTTAAAGAGGGGGAGAGAGGGGCCGATGGCGACGTGTGAACGCCAACCACCGGCCGTGGCGGGGCGCGAGCCCCCGCCGTCAGTTGCCGTCCCGTTCGTCCGCCTGCCAGCGCGCTTCCAGCCAGAGCAGGTTGCACAGGCCCAGCTGCAGGGCGAATCCGAGGCCCAAAATCCAGGTGAAGTACCACATAGCAGATCCCTTGAGGTCAGTAGAGTTGATGGCTGTCGCGCTTGATGCGGGCACGGTCGAGCTTGCCGCGCACCACCCGATAGACCCAGCCGGTGTAGCCCAGGTTGACCGGCATCAGCACCAGCACGAGGCCGAACATGATGGCCAGGGTCTTGTAGCTGGAGGTGCTGTCCCACAGGGTCAGGCTGCTGACCGCATCGAGGGATGAGGGCAGCACGAAGGGGAACAGGGCGATGGCCACCGAGCAGAGCATGGCGGCGCAGGCAATGGCGCTGGCCAGCAGCGCAATCCGGCCCCGCTCCAGCCAGGAGGCAATCCCGCTCACCAGCGGCGCCAGCGTCCCGATGATCGGCACCAGCCACAACAGCGGATAGTCAAAATAGTTGCGCAGCCAGCCTCCGGCGTGGGGGATCACCCCCTTCATCAGCGGGCTGATGGCAGCATTCGGGTCAAAGGGTTGTGTGCCCACACCTGTCAGCTGAAACCCTTGCAGATCCACCAGATGCCAGCCGGCCAGCAGGTAGCAGAGGCTCACCAGCGGGGCCAGCAGGATGGCGATCCCCCGTGCGCGCAGCGCAGGGGTGCCGGTCACCTTGGCTTGCAGAAAACCGGCGCCGTGCAGCAGCAACAGACTGATGGCAGTGGCCAGCACCGAGAGCAACCAGCCCCAGTGGAAGTCGAAGGCGCCGTAGTGCAGACGCAGCGCCGTGTCGAAGCGAAACGGCAGCCCTTCCATCACCAGACCGATAGCCGCACCGAGGATGAGCGCCGGTATCAGGCCACCGGCCACCAGCGCCCGATCCCACCAGCGGCGCCACAGCGGATCGGCCAGCTTGCTGCGATAGTCAAAACCGACCGGACGCAAAAATAGCCCGAGCAGCAGCACCACCATGGGGATGTACAGCCCCGAGAAGGCGGCGGCATAGACCAGCGGCCAGGCGGCAAACAGGGCGCCGGCACCGGCAATCAGCCACACCTGATTGCCCTCCCACACCGGCCCCACGCTGTTGATCACCAGACGGCGGTCGTCGTCATCTTTCGACACCACCGGCAGCAGCATGGCGATGCCGAGATCGAAGCCATCCATCACGATAAAACCAACCATCATGAAGAGCACCAGCGCCCACCAGATGAGTTTCAGGGTTGCGTAATCCATCAGGCGATCCTCGCAAGTTCGGGTTGTTCACCGCTGTAGCGGCCGGTATGGAGAATGGCGGGCCCCTTGCGGATCACATGGCGCAGCAGGAAGAGCTCCACCACCAGCAGCAGGGTGTAGATGGAACAGATGGCGATGAGGCTGAACCAGAGTTGGCCCGGCTGAAGCAAAGAGACCGAGGCCGACACCGGCAGCACATCGCTGATGGTCCAGGGTTGACGGCCGAGTTCGGCCACCAGCCAGCCCGCCTCGATGGCAATCCAGGGCAGCGGAATGCTCCAGAGCAGGGTCTTGAGCAGCCGTGGCGAGTCTTGCAGCCGGTTGCGGCAGAGCTGGACAAAGCTCATCACCATCAGCCCCAGCATGGTGACGCCAAGCCCCACCATCACCCGAAAGCCCCAGAAGAGCGGTGCCACCGGCGGGATAGAGTCATCGACCGCCTTGGCAATCTCCGCCTCCCCCGCCTTGGCGATATTGCTGGCATAGGGGGTGAGCAGCATGCCGTAGCCGAGATCCTTGCCGTGCTGCTCGAAGCGGGCGCGGTTGGCCGGGGTGTCATCGCCCTGCCGGATCTGCTCGAGGGCCTCGGCCGCCACCATGCCGCTGCGAATGCGCGCCTCGTTTTGCACCTTGATATCCTTGAGGCCGGTCACCGCCTCGTCGATGGAACGGGTAGCGATGATCCCCATCAGATACGGGATCTTGATGGCTGCGTGGGTGGTCTCGGCAGTCTGATCCGGGAAGCCGAACAGGGTAAAGGAAGCTGGCGCTGGCTCGGTCTCCCACTCCGCCTCGATGGCGGCGAGTTTGACCTTCTGCACCTCGCCGGTGCGATAGCCCGACTCATCCCCGAGCACAATGACCGAGAGAATGGCCGCCAGCCCGAAGCCGGAGGCGATGGCGAAGGAGCGCAGGGCAAACTGCACCTCGGTCTTGCGCAGCAGATACCAGCTGCTCACCCCCATCACAAACATGGAGGCCGCCACATAGCCCGCCGCAACGGTGTGAACAAACTTCACCTGCGCCACCGGGTTAAAGAGCACGGCGGCGATATCCACCAGCTCCATGCGCTGGGTCAGCAGGTTGAACTCGGCCCCTACCGGGTTTTGCATCCAGCCGTTGCCGATCAGGATCCAGAGCGCGGAGAGGTTGGAGCCGAGCGCCACCAGCATGGTCACCAGCAAGTGCTTGCCGCGGGAGAGCTTGTCCCAACCGAAGAAGAAGAGCCCCACCAGGGTCGATTCGAGGAAGAAGGCCATCAGCCCCTCGATGGCCAGCGGAGTACCGAAGATGTCCCCCACATAGTGGGAGTAGTAAGCCCAGTTGGTGCCGAACTGAAACTCCATGGTGATCCCCGTGGTGACCCCCATGACGAAGTTGATGCCAAACAGTTTGCCCCAGAAGCGGGTGATGTCCTGATAGATCACCTTGCCGGTCATCACATAGGCCGACTCGGCGATCACCAGGATCCAGGACAGCCCCAGCGTGAGGGGCACAAACAGGAAGTGGAACAGGGCCGTGGCGCCAAATTGCAGGCGAGACAGGCTGACCACGTCATCCGGATTGATCATGCGTCACTCTCTTTTGTTGTATTTGCCTTGCACGTTTCGTGCATGACAAGTACATCACGGAGCATGACACCTATAACAGATGCAGTTATATTGAATTACACCTATAACAGTTGATCCAGATCATGTCCCTTTACCAGCAGTTGGCCGACCGCCTGCAAAGCCAGATCGACGATGGTATCTGGCAACCGGGGGAGCGCATCCCCTCCATTCGCCAGAGCTGCAAGACCCACGGGCTCAGCCCCATGACGGTGCTGCAGGCCTATCAACTGCTCGAAAGTCAGGGGCGGATCCTCGCCCGCCCCCAGTCCGGTTACTACGTCAAAGCCGCTTCGCCGCAGGTCGTGCAGCACACCCCGAGCCAGACCCACTACAGTGGCTCGGTGGATATCAACGATCTGGTGTTCGAGGTGTTGCAGGCGAGCAAATCGCGGGAGCTGGTGCCCCTTGGCATGTCGGTAGCCGACCCGACCCTGTTCCCCCATCCCCAGCTCGGGCGGGCGCTGGCCAGCTGCATGCGCAAGCTCGATCCCTTCAGCACGGTGGCCGACCTGCCCCCCGGCAACGAAGCGCTGCGCCGCGCCATCGCCCAGCGCTACGCCAGCGACGGGGTGGCGGTCAATCCGCAGGAGATCATCATCACCACAGGCGCCATGGAGGCACTCTCCCTCAGCCTGCAGGTGCTGACCGAGCCCGGTGACTGGGTGGTGGTGGAGTCCCCCACCTTCTATGGCGCCCTGCAGGCCATCGAGCGGCTGAAACTCAAGGCGGTGGAGATCCCGGTTATTCCGGGGGTGGGTATCGATCTGGCGCTATTGGAAGACGCCCTCAGCCAAATGCCGGTCAAGGCGTGCTGGCTGATGGGCAATGTGCAGCACCCTCTGGGACACACCATGCCAGATAGTCACAAAGCGCAACTGATGGCACTGCTCAACAGCCACGGGGTGCCGCTGGTGGAGGATGACGTCTATGCCGAGGTCTACTTCGGCCGCGAGCGCCCCAAGCCGATCCGCCACTGGGATCAGCGTGGCGACAGCCTGCTCTGCAGCTCATTTTCCAAGTGTCTGGCGCCAGGCTTTCGGGTCGGCTGGGTGGTGGCGGGGCCCCATGCCGAGCGGGTGCAGCGGCTGCAGCTGATGTCCACCCTCTCCACCAATGTGCCGAGCCAACTGGCGCTGGCCGAGATGCTGCGCCAGGGCGGGGTCGATGCCCACTTTCGCCGCCTGCGCCACACCCTGGCCCAGCGCCAGCAGCAGATGCGGGCGGCCCTGCAGCGCTTGCTTCCGGACGAGGTGCGGATCTCCTCCCCCGATGGCGGCTACTTTCTCTGGCTGGCGCTGCCTGCCCATTTCGACAGCCGCGCCCTGCACGCCAAGGCTCTGGGCAGCGGTTTTTCAGTGGCCCCCGGCGCGCTCTTTTCCAGTCAGGGACAACACAACCACTGCCTGCGCCTCAACAGCTCCCATCCCTGGAGCGAACAGCTGGAGCAGGCCCTCACCCGGCTGGCGGCGCTGATTGCCGCACAGCTCGGTGAAAAGTAACGAGGCAAAGAGCCGCTGGCGAAACGAACAAAGGCCCGTAACGGGCCTTTGTAGTTGGGGAGTGACGCGGCGTTACTCGCCATAACAAACAGCTCATCTGGCCATGATCTGCGACTGCACCTTGAAGCCCTGCGCCTCGTAGAGGGCTTTGGCGCGCTCGTTGAAGGCCATCACCTCCAGCCGGATTTGCTGAGCATCACGGGCCTTGGCCCACTGGTCGCAATGGGCGATCAGTGCCTTGCCAATCCCGCGGGAGCGGTGCTGCTCATCCACCACCACCGAGCCGATGCGGCAGATAGGCAGCTTGCTGAGAAACGGCACAGAGTCATTGATATCGATCCGCGCAGTCAAAAATCCCACCACCATGCCATCCTGCTCGGCAACGCAGAATAGACGCCCTTCCGCGCCGATGGCGCCGAGCAAAAACTCCCGCTCCTCTGGCGAAGGGGGGCTGAACACTTCGGGATAGTGCTGATGGTGGATCTCTCCAATCTGCCGGTTCAGCTCGACAATGGCGTCGATATCCAGTTCGCTTGCCTTGCGTATCTCCAACGGTTGCTCCTTGCAAAAATGGTGATGGTTCTGCGCCATCTTAGGGGCTGTGCCCCGCAATCCAAATAGGCTTATCCGCATCTTTTGACGAGCAGCAGAAACAACAACGCCCCTTGAGCGGGGCGTTATCGGCAATCCATGGCGGTGAGGGGTATCAGGCGGGGGCGTTAAGCTGGGCCACCTGCCGCTCGATGCTTCCCTTGAGGTTGTCATCGAGTTTGAGGGCGCGCGCCAGTTCGTCGAGATAGCCTCGCTCCATAAAATGATCCACCTCGATGGCGAGCAGGGAGGCGAGATAGACCTCGGTGGCCAGCTCCATGTCGGTCACTTCCCGCGCCAGCGCGTGGGGATCGAGGGGGCGGGCCAGCTCGGCGTCAATCCAGCGGGCGACATCGCTCTGACCCTGTTCGGTCAGGTACTCCTGAATTTTCTGGCGCTCGGCGCCGTCGATATGGCCATCGGCCCGGGCCGCAGCCACCATGGCGCGCACTAAAAGCGCCGCGCGGGCATCCAGCGCATTGCCTTCCAGCCCGCTGATGGGATGAGTGGGCTGGGCGGGCGCCGCCTGCTGGGCCTGCCAATCCTGATAGAGCTTGTAGGCCAGCCCGCCAAGGGCTGCGGCGCCGCCCACGGCAGCGGCCTTACCGCCATATTTGCGCATCTTCTTGTTGCCCAGCAGCAGACCGAGCGCGCCACCGGCCAGCGCCCCCTGCATCTGCCCCTTGCGCTTGTCTCCGCCTTCGTTGAGCCAGCCTTTGCCAGCCCCCAGCAACTGTTCCAACATCTGTTTCATGGTGTCACTCCTGCGGCTATGTTCCCGTCGATAGAGCAAGATAGTGACCCCGCCCCCCTGAATCGGGGATGAACCCTTGACCGGGCCGGCCGATGGGGCAAAGCTCAGGGAAACCCTTCAGGCAATAAGGATGTAACTGTGCCCAATCGCGAACTGACCCTGCAATTTCTGGCCGAACCCTCCGACGTCAATTTCGGCGGCAAGGTACACGGCGGCATGGTGATGAAGTGGATCGATCAGGCGGGCTATGCCTGCGCCGCCGGCTGGTGCGGCGGCTATGCGGTGACCGTCTATGTGGGGGGGATCCGCTTTTTGCGCCCCATCCAGATTGGCCAGCTGGTGGAGGTGCACGCTCAGGTGATCCACACCGGCACCACCAGCATGCATCTGGCGGTGGATGTCTACAGCCGCCACCCCACCGAGACCGAACGCCACAAGACCACCCACTGCATCATCATCTTTGTGGCGATGGATGAGCAGGGCAAGCCGACCCCGGTGCCCCAGTGGCAACCGGTGAGCGAGAGCGATCTGCAGTTGCAGCAGTACGCCAAAAAGCTCATCGCCCTGCGCGAGGAGATCGACAAGGAGATGCGCCAGCACCTCTGACCTTGGTGATTCCCCTGCCCGATATAGCGGGCGCTTTCGGCCAACGGCGGCGCCCCTGTATAATCCCCCCTCTTCCCGCAACCGGAACCCTGCCCATGTCACTGGAAACTGCCCCGCCCGAGGTGAAACTCGCGGTGGATCTGATTGAACTGCTGGAGACCAACCAGCTAGCCCCCGAGCTGGTGCTGGCGGCGCTGGCCATCGTCAAAAATGACTACGAGCGCAAGCTGGCGGAGGGGAAGGATCACTGATCCCCCCGCACATTTTCCGCCTTATCTTTCCGGCTTCAGTTTTTCCCCACAGAATTTTTCCTCACATAGCCACTCACTGTGGCCCCATCACCTCGTCACAGAGGGCGATCAAGGCTGTGCTCAAGCGGGTGAGCGGTTCGCTCCCGCTTCCCTCAGCATGGAGGGCCAGCTCCACCGGCGCCACCTTGGGCCACTGGGTCAGGGCCAGCTGATCGGCGGGCATCAGCCGTTTGGGCAGCAAGCTCACGCCGATCCCCGCGCTCACCGCCCCCTGCAAACTGGCAAGGCTGGCGCTGACATAGGCGATGCGCCAACGCCGACCGAGGCCATCGAGCGCCTCGGTCATCTGCCGCCGATAGAGCCCTTCGCTCGGGAATACCACCAGCGGCAGCGGATCCCGTTCCCGTGCGGGCCAGTCGCGACTGTCGACCCACACCAGCGGCTCGCGCCAGCTGGCAAGGGGCGAACCCTGCCCCCGCGTCTGCTTGACCAACGCCAGATCCAGCTCCCCCGCCTCGAAGCGCTGCCAGATCTCGTGGCTCAGGCCACTTTGCACCTCCAACCGTACCTCGGGGTAGTCGCGGGCAAAGGCGGCCAGCACCGGGGTAATGGCCCCTGCAGCAAAATCCTCCGGCACCCCGAGGCTGAGGGACACGCTCCCCTCGCTCACCTGCTCCTCGGCCTGCGCCAGCAGCGCCAGAATGCGGCGGGCCAGCCCCAGCAATTTTTCTCCCTCCGCCGTTGCCACCACCTGCCGACCGGAGCGGTCCAGCAGCGGACAGCCGAGCTGCTGCTCAAGGCGGCGGATCTGCTGGCTGATGGTGGATTGGGTCAGATGGACCCGTTCACCGGCGCGGGTAAAGCTGCCGGTGTCGATAATGGCGACAAAACTGCGCAGTAACAGGGGATCCAGCATGGGGCACTCCATTTACAAAACCACTGAACTCCATTCTATCATTTAATTTCCAAATGACTTTCGAGCCCGCTAGGCTGCGCTTTTGTCTCCTTTGACGGTGATCTGCCATGTTCAGCCCCGATGACTCCGTGTCCCGAGTGCCCCCTGTCTCTCCCAGAACCGGAAACTGCACCCGATGAATCAACGAAATACGGATCAACCCGCAGGCCAGACTGCCCTGCTGGTGCTGGTGATCCTGATTGGCCTTAACCTGCGCCCCTTTCTCACCGCCATCGGCCCGCTGAGCGGCGAGATTGGCCGCGCCCTGTCGCTCGGGATGGATACCCTGGCTTGGCTCACCCTGCTGCCGCTGTGGCTCATCGGGGTCGGCGTGCTGCTCACCCCGCGCCTGCGCAGCCTTGCCAGTGCAACCACCCTGCTGGGGCTGGCCCTGCTGCTGCTCACGGCGGGCAGTGCCCTGCGTTTTGATGCCCAGAGCGGCGCCCTGTTGATCACCACCGCCGCGCTGTGCGGTCTGGGTTCGGCGCTGGTACAAGGGGTGCTGCCCGCCCTTATCAAGCAGCACTTTGCCCGCAAGGTGCCGCAAGTGATGGGGATCTTCTCCGCCTGCATGATGGGAGGCGGCGCGCTCGGCGCCAGCCTGACGCCACGGCTGGCAGCGAGCCTCGACTGGTCGCGGGCACTGGCGCTCTGGAGCCTGCCGCTGCTGCTGGCCCTCATCTGGCTTGGGTGGAAAGTGCGTCTGCCACGGGCCGCCGCGGTCGCTATTCCCCACGGCGAGCATCGGCTGATCACCCTGCCCCGCAGCTGGTTGCTGATCGTCTGCTTTGGCATCATCAACAGCGGCTACGGCATCGTAGTGGCCTGGCTGGCCCCCGCCTATATGGCGCAGGGGTGGAGCGCCGCGCTGGCTGGCGAGCTGGTCGCCTGGCTGGCACTGGCGCAGACGGCGAGCGGCCTTGGCTTGCCGCTACTGGCGGCGCGCAGTCTGGATCGACGACCCTGGATGGGCCTTGCCATCGCCATGCAGCTGGCGGGATTTGGCGGCCTCTGGCTGGCGCCCGCCAGTGCCCCGATTCTCTGGTGCATGCTGTGCGGCGCCGGTCTTGGCGGCAGCTTTTCGCTGATCATGGTGATTGCGCTCGATCACCTGCCCGACCCGCGCCGCGCCGGCACCCTGAGCGCCCTGATGCAGGGATTCGGTTTTATGCTGGCCGCCACAGGCCCCTGGGTCGCGGCGCGGCTCTATCACCTGTTCGGTGACTTTGCGGCCGCCTGGCAGTGGCAGCTTGGGGGCCTGCTGCTGATGAGCCTGCTGGTGCTGCGCCTCGACCCGCGTCACTACCCTCGTGTCATGGGGTTACCGACCGCCAGCGAGCCGCCACTTTCGGCACCTCTCTCGGCCAGCTCTGCGGCCCAAAGCAACACACCGGCCTGAGGCCGATGTGTTGGGGATAACAGTCTGGGGGTGACAAGACGAGGCTGACGCCGCTCAGGTGGGCAACTCAGCGCCCCTTCTTCTGCCGTCCGGTGTTAGCGGTGCGCGGCTTGCCAGCGGCCGGTTTGCCACCCTTGGGTGCCCCTTTGCCTGCACTGCCCTTGCCAGCGCCGCCCTTGTTGGCAGCACCTTTGCCCGCGCCGCCCTTGCCCACCGGCAGCTTCTTCTCGAAGGCTTCCGGGCCCGGCACATTGGGACGACCGCCAATCTCGTGATCGTCATCGCGGCGCGGCTTTTTGCCCTGCCCCGGTTTGGCGGTTTGCGCCGCAGGGGCCTTGGCCGCCTTGGGCTTGTCGCCTTTGGCCGGTTTCACCTCGGAGGAGGAGTCCTCAATCAGCTTGAACAGATCGATCAGCTCGTCGTCGGTGAGATCGCGCCACTCGCCTACCGGCAGCCCCTTGAGGCTGACGTTCATGATGCGAATGCGCTCCAGCTTGGTCACTTCAAAACCGAAGTACTCGCACATGCGACGGATCTGGCGGTTCAGTCCCTGCACTAGCGTGATGCGAAAGACAAACGGCGCCTCTTTCTTCACCTTGCACTTCTTGGTCACAGTACCGAGGATCGGCACCCCGGCCGCCATGCCGCGCACAAACTCGTCGGTCACCGGCTTGTCGACGGTCACCAGATACTCTTTCTCGTGATCGTTGCCCGCCCGCAGGATCTTGTTGACCAGATCGCCGTGGTTGGTGAGAAAGATCAACCCCTGGGAATCCTTGTCGAGCCGCCCGATGGGGAAGACCCGGGTGCTGTGGTTGACGAAATCGACGATGTTGTCCTTCTCGCCCGCCTCTGTGGTACTGACGATGCCCACCGGCTTGTTGAGGGCGATCAGCACCAGACTGTCCGCCTCGCGCGGCTCGATCACCTGACCATTGACCTTGACCAGATCGCCAACCTGCACCTGATCGCCAATCCCGGCCCGCTTGCCGTTGATAAAGACGTGGCCCTGCTCGATAAAGCGATCGGCCTCGCGGCGCGAGCAGATGCCGCTCTCGCTGATGTATTTGTTCAGGCGCATGGATTCGTTAGCCAGCATGGATCACCTGCCACAGGTTCTGGGCCGCGCCCGGTTGTGCCATCGCCTGTTCCGGCTGCGCCGGGGAGGCTGTCTGCTGCATCAGCCAATTCACTACGTCAAAGTTCTGCATACCATTCCATCTTCAAAAAAGGCCAATGCCAGCTTATCCATCAAAAAACGCCGCTACAGTAGCATAATTGCCCCCTTTCAGGGGCAGATAGTTGCAAGGTCGCAGCGCCCAAGCGGGCATCCGCGGACAAGTTCACGCCGCCAGATGGCCCGCGATGCAGCTTTCGAACGGCCAGCCTGATGCCAACGGCGGGATCCGGTGCCCACAGCCTGCGCGGCCAAACGCCATCAACTATACATATCACCTTGTTTCCATTAGGCTTTAAGCCGGTTGGCTGCGCCCAATGTGCTGCGCCAAACTCGCCCGCCCAGAGGCGGCCCCACCCCTATCGCCAAGGATTGCACCATGCTGGCTCACACTCGCCGCCTTGTTCGCCGTGCTCTGCTGACCCTGTTGCTGTTGTTGCTGACCGCATGGGCGGTGATCGCCTACTTCGCCTGGCAGGCAGCGCCGCTGCAGCTGTGGCACACAGTGGTGCCTCCCGAACTCAGTGCCGATGAGCTCGACAACAGCGACTGGCAAGCCTATCTGGCCCGCGAAGCAGAGCTGTTCGAGCTGGTGGCCACCGAGGTAGTCGCCAAAACACCGCCGGAGCAGCAACTGGCCAGCAATCGCTACTATCAGGACGCCCCCATCAATCCCGCCCGCTTTCAGCAGAACTGGAACCGCTCCTACCTGCTGCGCCCCGAGGGGGAAGTCAAAGGGGTAGCGGTGCTGCTGCACGGCCTGACCGACTCCCCCTACAGCCTGCGCCATCTGGCCAGACGCTATCAGCAGCAGGGTTTTATCGCGCTGGGGCTGAGGATCCCCGGCCACGGCACCGTGCCCGCTGGCCTCGTGGATGTGGATTGGGAGACCTGGCTGGCCGCCACCCGATTGGCGGTGCGGGAGGCCAGATTGCTGGCACCGGGCAAGCGGCCGCTGCATCTGGTGGGCTTTTCCAACGGCGGCGCGCTGGCGGTGAAATATGCGCTCGATGCACTGGCCGACCCGAGCGGCACGCTGGCAAAACCGGATCGGCTGGTGCTGATCTCCCCGATGATCGGGGTGACCCGCTTTGCCCGCTTCGCCGGGCTCAAGGCCGTGCCTGCCCTGCTGCCCGCCTTTGCCAACGCCGCCTGGCTCGACACCATGCCGGAGTTCAACCCGTTCAAGTACAATTCGTTTCCGGTCAACGGCGCGCGCCAGTCCTATCGCCTGACCCACGCCATCCAGCAGCAGGTACGCCAGCTGGCCGCCAGTGGCGAGCTGGCGGCGTTTCCCCCCGCCCTCACCTTCCAGTCGGTGATGGACTACACCGTCAGCACCCGCTCCATCATTGCCGATCTCTACCACTACCTGCCGGCCAACGGCAGCGAACTGGTGCTGTTTGATATCAACCGCAGCACCCTGTTTGGCCCGCTGATGAGCTCGGCCTCCGAACTGGCGCTGCACCGCTTGCTGCCAAACGCCCCCGGGCACTATCGCCTCACCGTGGTGGGCAATGTAGAGCCCGCCTCCCCCGCGACGCAGGCCAGAACGCTGGCCAGCGCCGACCAGCCTGAGCAAGTTCACCCGCTGGGTATCGATTATCCCAAGGAGATCTACTCCCTCTCCCACGTGGCGCTCCCCTTCCCGATGGACGACCCCCTCTATGGCATGGCGGCGCGCCCGGAGCAGCGGGAGCAATATGGCATCAATCTCGGCGGTCTGGCCCTGCGTGGCGAGCGCGGGGTGCTGATCGTCAACCCCGGCGCCCTCACCCGTACCTCCTCCAACCCCTTCTACCCCTATCTGCAGCAGCGGGTGATGGAGACCCTCACCGCCCCTCCCGTCGTCCGGCCTGCCGCCGTAATCCCTGCCAGCAGCGGTCAACCTGATGCGGCCTATCAGGCCGAGCTGGAGCAGTTTTTACAGGAGAGCGACGAGAGCGGTGCGCCTTTCTAGGGCGTCTCTGCCAGATCGGCCAAGCGGCCGACGGTGCTTGGCGCGATAACGATACGAGAAAGGGGCCGTCAATTGACGGCCCCTTTCTATTGATGATGCGATGGGGGTGATGGCTTGGTGGGCTCAGGGATAAATGCTCACTTCTATCAGATTCTGATCCGGGTCGAGGAAGTAGATTGATTCTATCGGCCCGCAGGCACCGCTTTTGGCCACCGGCCCCTCGACAATCTCCACCCCGTGGCAGGCAAGCTGGGCCATCACCTGCTCCAGCGGCCAGCGGGTGATAAGGCAGACATCTCCCGACCCCACCTGCGCACGGTTGCGCGGCTCCTGCCCCGGCAGTTGCAGATTGATCTTCTGGTTGCCAAACCCCACCGCCCGGCGCCCCGCACCGAAGGTAATGGCCTCCATATTGAGCACCGAACTGTAAAATTCCACGGCCCGTTCGATATCACTGACCGTCAATACCAGATGGTCGATATGGCTGATCATGGTTACCTCCTGGTGGTGATCTGGCTGATGTGACCGGCATATACCCGCAAGCATCCGACTGTCGTCGCCACGGCGGGCAACCCCATCTTACCCGGCAAGGGGAAGCCCATGTGTGCCGTGGCGCGCAAAGAGAGCGCAAATGATCTGGTCAAATAAATACGCTTTACCGCACCGCTGCGCACGCTTTCTCCCGCTGGGCCAGCAGGGCTTCATCGTCACTGTCCATTGCCGCCAGAATCGCCTGATTGCAGGCGCGCTCCGCCAGCTTAGCCGGACTCTGCTTGGCATCCCCAATCTCTGCAATCATCGGCCGATAACTGACGGCAGCCGAGCAGTACATGGTGCGAAATTTGGGCAGTTGCCAGCTGCTGTCATCCTGCCGGGTCAAGTCATCACACAGCTTGTGAAACAAGGCGGACGCCTTGACCGTGCACTGGCTAAAGCGCCGCACATCCTGCTGGTATGGACGACAAACGCTCGGCTGCTGGATCTGCCACAGCTGAAAAGAGAACGGAACCGACTCCCCCTCATACTGCACCGCCAACGTCTTGACCTCGGTGCCATAGATATCCGCAACCTGCTGCTGTACCAGATTGAGATAAGCCGAAAAAAGATAGGAAACCGGATCCATCACCACCTCCCTGTGGTTGTTACTGCCGCGTTCTCTTACCGAAAACCGGGGCGATTTTCAAACGAGTAACAGGCGACAACAGCTTACTGATTTGGCAACAAAAAATAATTACTTTTCACACGCGGTAGAAGCTGGGCCGAGAGTGCTATCCGGTCAGTTATATGGACGGGAATGATCCATGGCGATCTGCAGTTCACGGCCACCGGCAATCTCGCCATGACTGATGCCGCTGGTCAGCCACCAGCTGATAACCAGAAGCAGTCGTTCCGGCGCATGGCGCAGACGCCCTTTCAGGGCACACTCCCAGATGATCAGACGGCGGATACCCAGTTGGTCCAGCTCGGCCAGATGACGGGCATCACGCGCACGATTGCTGGCGATCTTGGCTTGCCAGAAGTCGGTTCTGCTCGATGGCAGCTTGAAGAGATGACAATCATGACCATGCCAGAAGCAGCCATTCACCTCGATCACCGCACGGTAGCGCGCCAGCCAGAGATCCGGCGTACCCGGCAAGGCGGTATTGTGCAGGCGATAGCGAAACCCGGCATGATGCAACATGGCGCGCACCCGCTTCTCGGGACGGGTATCCCGGTTACGAATACCGGCCATCATCTCGCTGCGCTTTTGGGGCTTCACGATATCTGTCACAATGTCGCCTCGCTTGTGATGTCGCATTAAATACTGTATAAAAAACCAGTTCAATCACTGACTATTGATGATTATGCCTACAAATGGCTAAGAAATAAGTGAGTTATCTCTGTGAAAACCTTCTTGAAAAAATATGAAGATGCATTAAGCGCCCTGGCACATGAACATACCCCCACAGGAAGTGACCCACGAGCATTAATTCATCAATGGCTGCACGCCATTGCATCTGACACTGAACTGGCATGCCAATCAGCAAAAATCAACAAAGAAATCATCATCTCGGAACTCACCAAGCATGATTTGATTGCGAGCCCATCCGAGCTGAAAAAAACTCTGCATTCTCTTGTGGTAAGTCCACCATCAGATAAAAACGTTTTTACTTTTATAGATTTGTTTGCTGGCATTGGTGGTTTTAGAACAGCCCTGCAAAGCCTGGGGGGAGTTTGTACATTTAGCAGTGAATGGGATAAATCTGCACAGCAAACATATCTCAATAATTATGGCGAACTGCCATTTGGTGATATCACAGCTTTCACAAATGATAATATTAGTGACAAGCAGTTGAATACACTGGTCCCTTCACATGATATTCTTGCTGCAGGTTTCCCCTGCCAACCGTTCAGTGGTGCAGGTGTATCAGCTAGAAATGCTGTCGGCAAAGAACATGGTTTCAAATGTGAAACTCAAGGCACTCTTTTCTTTGATGTGATGCGTATTGCATCAGTAAAAAAACCTAAAGTTCTCTTTCTGGAGAATGTTAGAAATATTACCAGACATGATAAAGGTCGAACCTTTGATGTAATCAAAAGGTCCGTAGAGGAAATCGGTTATACATTCAAATATGAACTAATCGATTCATCATCGCTAGTACCACAACGTAGAGTACGTTGCTACATGGTATGCACTCGCAATGATCTGAATATCGACTTCAAATTCCCTGAATTTGACGGTCAACCTCTACCACTCAGGTCTATTCTGGAGCCGACTCCAGACGCAAGATTCACTATTTCTGATGCTCTCTGGCAAGGACATATAAAAAGAACAGAGAGAAACCTTGATAGAGGAACAGGCTTTACAGCCTTTACAGCAAATCTGGATAAGCCATCAAACACACTGGTCGCAAGATATGGTAAAGATGGTAAAGAATGCCTAATTCCTCAGGAAGGTAAAAACCCAAGGCTATTGACACCCAGAGAATGTGCAAGATTACAGGGATATCCTGAAAATTTTGTTATTCCTACAGCAAAAACTCCAGCCTACAAGCAATTTGGTAATTCAGTCGCGGTACCCGTTATCAGGAAGATTGCTGAAAACATAGTAGAGGCCATCATATGAGCTTTGAGGATTTCTGCACAAAATCAATGCGTTATGATAAGCAAAGGGTTCAATGTCAAGAATCCTTTGTCATCAGTTTCAATAATGAGAAAGATGAAT
Source organism: Aeromonas sp. R4-2 (assembly GCF_040908295.1). NCBI lineage: Bacteria > Pseudomonadati > Pseudomonadota > Gammaproteobacteria > Aeromonadales > Aeromonadaceae > Aeromonas > Aeromonas sp. R4-2. The sequence goes on from NZ_JBFODL010000004.1 coordinate 195,856, forward strand.
GCTTTACCATAAAACCTGAGACGCTGATTGCATTTCTTCAATTCATGTTGGAAAACTACAATCAGATTAAAAATGCTTGGGGCTCTGTCCCAAGCAAAAAAAATAGCTTAAATATATACGAAGAAAAATCATATCGCGCAATTTATGGAAAAGCTTCAGACATCGATGAGTTGAAAAGCATCAGTTCTATAGGTCGCAGCCAAACGAAAGCAATAACAAAAGTAATATCTAAATTCATAGCTTATCTATTAGATGAAGAGTACATCGGCGTTGAATCAAACACTTTTTTTGTTGACTCATATTTAAAGTCGGCATTAGAAAAAGTCGCATCGGGATTCAAAGAATATGAAAATAAAAAATCGCCCTCTTCTTCTACCCCTCAACTAAAAGTGCTTTTCGAAAACTGGCTTGCGAAACAAAACCTTAGCACTAGCACTATAAAAAAATACTCGGAGCAGAGTATTACTAAAGCTGATGAAGTAGTGTCATCTATTGATGAATCACTCCCCAGATTTTATTCTGTTTCAGATGTTGGCATTTGTGAAAAACTAATAAACACCTTACTTAAAAGCGATGTTTGGAAAGATTTAAACACTGCGGGAAATGGGATGTACTCCTCGGGAGTGAAAAAATACGAATTATTTCTCAATCAGTATTTCATAAATAAACCCATCTCCTGTCATAAACCATTTTTACTTTTTGCCGGTATATCTGGCACAGGAAAAACCCGTTTTATTCGTGAGCAAGTCAAGGACTATCCAGGCCAGAAAAATTACTGCCTGGTACCTGTACGACCAGACTGGCACGAACCCTCTGATCTGCTGGGCTATATCTCCAGGATCAGTGGTAAAAAGGAGTATGTATCAACGCCGGTGCTGCATTTTATTACCCAAGCCTGGATTCATATTTACGAGCGTATTGGCGAAGTCAGAGCCGATGGCAAGATTGGTCTGAGCCAGGAACAACTGGACCATATTCCCCCCTTCTGGCTCTGCCTCGACGAGATGAATCTGGCTCCGGTTGAACAATATTTCGCCGACTATCTCTCGGTACTGGAGACCCGCCACTGGTATACCTCACCCGAACTGACTGCATTTAACGACAAAGAAGGGGTGGACTACGGCTATGTCTACCAGTGCGATCCCCTGCTCAAAGCAGATACGCTTAGCCAGCAACTGGATGAGAACGCGCGTACCGAACTGGCGGAAAAACTGGGACTGGACCTGAATATTGCCCTACATCAGCAGATCTGGGCCAGCTTCTGCCAGCACGGTATCGCTATCCCCTTCAATCTGATGGTGGCCGGTACCGTCAATATGGACGAGACCACCCACGGCTTTTCCCGCAAGGTGATCGACAGGGCCCTCACCTTCGACTTTAACGAGTTTTTCCCCAACGATTTCGATGCCTACTTTGCACCGGCATTGCAGCCAAAACGGCTGGGTTACCCGACCTGGTCAGACGGGCGTGCCATTACTGACATCCCCGAGCTGGAGAAACACAGTAAAGAGAGCGTCACGTTCCTGAAGGCAGTCAACGAGGTGCTGCAACAGAGCCCGTTCGAACTGGCCTATCGCGCCCTGAACGAGCTGATGCTGGCCCTGCTGGCCCATCACCCCGCCAATACCGCAGAACGGGTCGCCATCTGGGATGACTTTATGATGTGCAAGGTATTGCCGCGCATTGAGGGGGATAGCGACAAGTTGCGCAGCCATCAGACGGCTGATAGCGACCTGCTGACAGACCTGGAAAAAGTGCTGGCAGAACAATTTGGTAGTCACTGGGATAACACACGCCCTGACCTGTTTAACTGCAAGGTGGCTGCCGCCGGTGAAGATTCCGCCCCCGCAGAACCGCCGCACGTCCCCTGCCGCAGCAAGAAGAAACTGGCCTGGATGAAAGAGCGGCTGACACGGCAGTGCTTTACCAGCTTCTGGCCGTAAGGGGGTTTTGATGGAGTGCCTGTTTACCCTGCAGAGCCGTGACTGGATTTTACGGATCTATGCCAATGAGAAGACGGTCGGGGATCGTTATCGGCAGTTACAAGCTACCCGCGTCCATCATCAACAGGTGATCGGCAAAGCGGGCCTGCCAGCGAGTGCAGGCAGATACGAACCGCCAGTTGTGCGCTTCTCGCTGCCCCTTTCCATCACTCTGGCTGAGGCTGATGGCTGCCCGCTGGAGCTGCCTGATGATCAGGCGCTCTCCTCTCTGGTACTGCCAACCCCTCTGTTGTATGAGAACTGCTTTTACGAATTCGAATGGGAGTTTCTCCACGGCGTTAGCGAGGGGAGTGATGCGCCGCGGCTGGAGCATCATCTGCAGCGGATCTGCGAGTCGTTTCGCTTCAAAAGCAGGCATGGATCGCAGGAACTGCTGGGGGGATTCAATACCGGCAACGAAGTAGGCACACTTGCACTCCCCTTCTCTTATCAAACGAAATCGGCTGCAGGAAAAGCTGCTCGCATTCAGCTGACGCTCTGGTTCGAGGTCTATCCGGTCAAGCTGGATATCCGCAGGGATGTGCCGCTGATCCATCGGGTGCTGGATGAGCAGTACCCCTACTGGCGTTTTACCCTGAACAGCGCGACCAGTCAGCAAGGGGGCCGCAGCCAGCGCAAGGCCGAACCGTTCCCCCTGCTCTGGCTTGCCCATTTCGAAGCCCTGCACAAGGACCTTGAGCGGGGGATCCGCCAGATCATCAATGCGCCCCACAGCAGGCTGCAAAGCAAGACCGAATATCTGCTGGCCGCCAGAATGAAGCGCCCGCCACGCCCGAAGCTGGCCGAACAGATCCGCCAGGATCTGGATAACGGTATCGAGCGCAGATACCGGGTGGAACGTAAACAACTGACCACGGATACCCCGGAAAACCGCTTTATCAAGTTTGTGCTGGAGCGCACCGGAAGGATGCTGCAACAGCTGGCACAACAGGGCGATCGCACCCTGCTGTCCAGGGCCTTTTTTGACCGCCTCAAGGCGTGGAGCAAACCGCTGGATCAGGCGCTGGCTCACCCCCTGATGCAGGAGATAGGTCCGGCGGCAGTGTTACAACGCGAGTCTCTGGTACTACAGCAAAAGAGCGGCTATAGCGCGGTTTACCGGGTCTGGCAGCAACTGCGCCTCTATCTCGATGCGTTGGGAAATGATGCCGTGGCCGGCGTGCGCAGCATGGATCAGCTCTACGAGCTCTGGTGCGTGATCGAGGTGCGCCGGATTATCCTGACGCTGGGATTTACCGAGGTGAAAACACCTGCCTTTAACTTCACCAGGGATGGTTGGGATACCCGGCTGGCCGAGGGGATGAAATACTGCTGGGAGTACCTTCGTGCAGCAGACGGTGTAAGGCTCAAGCTGGCCCATGAACCCAGATTTCACAAGACCAACAAGCCGGTTCACTCCCTGCTGGTTCCCCAGAAGCCGGACATTTTGATCGAAGCCACCACTGGCAGTGGCGACACCTTTATCTGGCTGTTTGATGCCAAGTACCGGGTCGATAATGGCACTCAAGATGATCCGAGAGACAGGGTGCCCGATGATGCTATCAACCAGATGCACCGTTATCGGGACGCCCTGCTCTATCAGCAACAGGATGACCCGATACCAAGCCGCCCCACCTTTGGCGCTTTTGCGCTCTATCCGGGCTTTATGAGCCAGCAACCCGGAACGAAAAATCCCTATCAGGAGGAGATCGACCGGATTGGTATCGGTGCCTTTGCCCTGTTGCCAGCAGAGGATCACAGCGGCTCTTGCTGGCTGCAAACCTTCCTTGAGCAAAAGCTGGGTAAATCGGGGGAAGAGTTTCGCTATCCTGCCATCCGCTCGGGCCACTTCTATCTGGAAGAGCCCAGCCGGATTGCCACCCTGGGGATGCAGCAGGTCCGCCACCATGATCTCACCCTGATCATTCCGACCGCACCGGAAAACAGCCGCCCGGCGAGCTACTTCGATGCATTTCGTGATGGCTCTGCCCGCTGGTATCACACCCCTGCCGAAACCATTGCCACTCGTTACGATGATCAGCTGATGAACGAGATCAGCTATCTGGCCGTAGCGACCCTTGCGGCCGATGGCCTGACGCGTGAGGTAACCCGTGTCTGGCCTGTGTTGACACGCCGGAAGCTGCGAAGGGAACAACTGACCGAAGAGCAGACAGGTACACCGCTGGCCGAGGGGAATGTGAATCCTTACTGGTTGCTGGAGCTGGGGCCCTCTATTTCATTGCTCCACCCTCTGACACAGCTGGATGCGGCAAGTTTCAGAGCGGCAATGAGACTGACCGGACTGGCAGAATTGCAAGGCGAATTGACCGGATTTTCGGCACTGCCGGATTATTACGGGGAATTATTGCGCACGCATCCAGCCTGAACACCTGACTGCTATCCCGGCTTTGCCAGCCAAGTGCTGGCAAAGCCGCCAAACAACCGTCCGCAATCTTGCCCAAAACCCCGGCTAAATTATCCAGTTGCATAATAACCATGCGGCCTTGCGGTTGTTTAACTGGCCCTAACGTCAGATAATACCGCCCGCCTTCAACCCCCGATAACCCGACTTTCAGTGACGGTAATTGATGACTGAGTACCTGCTTTTATTGATCGGCACCGTGCTGGTTAACAACTTCGTGCTGGTGAAATTCCTCGGCCTCTGCCCCTTTATGGGGGTCTCCGGCAAGCTGGAAACCGCCATCGGCATGGGGCTGGCGACCACCTTCGTGATGACCCTTGCCAGTGCCAGCTCCTATCTGGTGGAGCACTATATCCTGCTGCCGCTGGATATCGCCTATCTGCGCACCCTCGCCTTTATTCTGGTGATCGCCGTGGTGGTGCAGTTTACCGAGATGGTGGTGCGCAAGAGCAGCCCGACTCTCTATCGCCTGCTGGGGATCTTCCTGCCCCTCATCACCACCAACTGCGCGGTGCTCGGGGTGGCGCTGCTCAGCATCAATGAGCGACACGACTTTATCCAGAGCGTGATCTACGGCTTTGGCGCCGCCACAGGCTTCTCGCTGGTGTTGATCCTGTTTGCCGCCATGCGCGAGCGTCTGGTCGCCGCCGATGTGCCCGCACCGTTTCGCGGGGTGTCGATTGCCATGATCACCGCCGGTCTGATGTCGCTGGCCTTTATGGGCTTTACCGGCCTTATCAAGATATAACCATGATCCATATTCTCTTTGCCATTCTGGTGCTCACCCTGCTGGCGCTGGCGTTCGGGATTATCCTGGGCTTTGCCGCCGTCAAGTTTCATGTGGAAGCAGACCCCATCGTCGATCAGCTCGATGCCCTGCTGCCCCAGACCCAGTGTGGCCAGTGCGGTTATCCCGGCTGCAAACCCTACGCCGAGGCGCTCGCCAACGGCGATCAGATCAACAAGTGCGTACCCGGTGGCGAGGCCACCATGCGCAAGATTGCCGATCTGATGGGGGTCGAGCCCCAACCGCTGGGGGGCAGTGACGAGGCCGCAGTGCCGGTCAAGAAGGTCGCCTTTATCCACGAAGATCAGTGCATCGGCTGCACCAAGTGCATTCAGGCCTGCCCGGTGGATGCCATCGTCGGCGCCACCAAGGCGATGCATACCGTGATTGCCAACGAGTGCACCGGTTGCGATCTCTGTGTCGATCCCTGCCCGACCGACTGCATCGAGATGATCCCGGTGCCCACCACGGTCGATAACTGGAAGTGGGACCTCAATAACGTGCATGTTCCGGGCAAGATTCCGGTCAAGATAGTGGAATAAACAGCGGAGCAACCATGCATTCCTTACTCGAACGTATCAAAGCCGGCACGCTCTGGGACTTTCACGGTGGCATTCACCCCGCCGACAACAAGCTGCAATCAAGCCAGAGCCCGGTGGTAGACGCCGGTCTGCCACCGCGCCTCATCATTCCGCTGCGCCAGCACGCAGGCCCCGCCGGCGATCTGCTGGTGCAGGTGGGCGACAAGGTCAAAAAAGGGCAGCCGCTGACCCGTTATGCCAAGGGGCGGGTCGTCCCTGTCCATGCCTCTACCTCGGGCACCATCACCGAGATTGGCAACCACACGGTTGCCCACCCCTCCGGACTCGGCGATCTCTGCGTCATCCTCACCCCCGATGGCGAAGATGAGTGGGGCGAGCGCAATGGCAAAGCCGATTACTGGAATCTGGAGCGGGGCGAGCTGCTCGAGCGCATCCAGCAGGCGGGGGTGGCGGGCCTTGGCGGCGCCGTGTTCCCCACTCACAGCAAGCTCGACGGCCGCGGCCAGCTCACCGAGATCCTGATCGTCAACGGGCTGGAGTGCGAACCCTATATCACCACCGACGATCGGTTGATGCAGCAGTACGCCGACGAGATCATGGATGGCATCCGGGTGCTCAAGCACCTGCTCAAACCGAAACTCACCCTGATCGGGGTGGAAGACAACAAGCCCGAGGCGATCGAGCAACTGACTCGCTACGCCACCGATGACGATGTGCTGGTCAAGACGGTGCCGACCAAGTACCCCTCTGGCGGTGCCAAGCAGACCATCGAACTGCTCACCGGCCGTCAGGTGCCCAAAGGCGGCCGCGCGGTCGATATCGGCATCATGGTGCTCAACGTCGCCACCGTGTTTGCCATCAAGCGCGCCATTATCGACGGCGAACCGCTGATCGAGCGGATCGTCACCCTCACCGGCGACAGCTTCAAGAAACCTGGCAACGCCTGGGTACGCCTGGGTACGCCGGTGCGCTGGCTGTTGCAGCGTTTCGAACTGCAACCGGAAGCGGAGCAGCGGGTGATCATGGGTGGCCCCATGATGGGCTTTACCCTGCCCCACGCGATGGTGCCGGTGGTCAAGGCTACCAACTGCCTGCTCGCGCCGACGCAGGCCGAACTACCCGCCCCCGGCCCGGAGCAGCCCTGCATCCGTTGCAGCGCCTGCGCCGATGCCTGCCCGGCCACTCTGCTGCCGCAAGAGCTCTACTGGTACAGCCGGGCCAAGGAGTATGACAAGGCCGAGAAGCTCAACCTGATGGACTGCATCGAGTGCGGCGCCTGCGCCTGGGTCTGCCCCAGCGAGATCCCGCTGGTGCAGTACTACAAGATCGCCAAAGACGACATTCGCGAAGCCCGTGCAGAGGCCGAAAAAGCCGAACGCGCCAAGCAGCGTTTCGAGGCGAAGCAGGCCCGTTTCGAGCGGGAGAAAGCGGCCCGCGAAGCGCGCCACGCCGAAGCCGCCGCCCAGCGCCGTCAAACCATGACGGCCGCAGGCGGGGAAGATCCGGTGGCAGCGGCTCTCGCCCGCATCAAAGCCAAGCAGGATGCCCCCATCACCGCCATTGCAGCCACCGCCGAGGGCTTGCCTGACAATAGCGCCGTGATCGCCGCCCGCGAAGCCCGCAAACGGGAAGCGGAAGCGCGCCGAGCCGCCAAGCTGGCGGAAAGCGCAAACAGCGAAACAGTCGCTGCGCCGCAATCCGCCGAAGCGGTTGACCCCGCCAGCGATCCCAAGAAAGCGGCCATCGCCGCCGCACTGGCCCGCGCCAAGGCCAAAAAGGCCGCTCAGGCAGGCGAGAGCGCCGAGCCTGTGACTGCCGAAGCCGTTGCTGCGCCTGCGGTAGATGCTGATCAGCAAAAAGCAGAGGTTGATCCGAAAAAGGCGGCGATTGCCGCCGCCATCGCCCGTGCCAAGGCCAAAAAGGCCGAGGCGAATGGCGAGCCGGTAAGCGCAGCCAACAGCGCGGTAGCAGACGCAGGCTCGCAAGGCGATGCGCCATCTGCTGCCAGCGAAGCAGTTGATCCCAAGAAAGCGGCTATCGCTGCTGCCATCGCCCGGGCCAAAGCCAAAAAGGCGGCCCAACAGGGTGACAGCGCTGAGGGCGATCTGACTGCAAACGCAGGCACCAGCGAATCCGCTGCAACCCAAAGTGATGCGCCATCTGCGGCCAGCGAAGCGGTTGATCCCAAGAAAGCTGCTATCGCCGCTGCCATTGCCCGCGCCAAGGCCAAAAAGCTGGCCCAGCAGGGCGCAAGTACCAGTGCTGAGGTAGAAAATGCCGGTGCTGAAGGTGCGCAGAGTGAGCCAGCTGCCAGCGCACAGACCCGCGACGTGGCGGTAGCCAAGAGCGAAGTAAACACCAGCCACAGCGATACGGCAGCAAGCGAAGCGATCGATCCCAAGAAGGCCGCAATCGCCGCTGCCATCGCCCGTGCCAAGGCCAAAAAGCTGGCGCAGCAGGGCGCAAGTACCAGTGCTGAGGTAGAAAGTGCCGGTACTCAGGTAGATAGAGCCGGAACTGAGGGTAAGCGCGCACCGGCCGAGCCGATGCAAAGCGATGCAGCCAGCAGTGAGCAACCACTTGCCGTCACTGCCGCGCCTGAAGCGAGCGCCCCTGCGGCTGACGCCCCGGTTGATCCGAAAAAAGCGGCCATTGCAGCAGCCGTGGCCCGCGCCAAGGCGAAGAAGCTGGCGGCCGAGGCAGCCAGAGCCGCAGAGACCGCCGCTGAAGATGCCCCGTCAGCCGACCGAACAACCACAAGGTAATCGACAGACTCATGTTCAATATTGCGACTGCGCCGTTTGCCCATAACCGCAAACAGACCCGAACCCTGATGCTGCTGGTGATCCTGGCCTGCGTGCCGGGCTTGCTGGCCCAGACCTGGTTCTTCGGCTGGGGCTCCTTTATCCAGATCCTGCTGGCGCTGATCACTGCGCTGCTGTGCGAGGCGCTGGTGCTCAAGCTCCGTGGCCGCGCCATCAAGCCTGCCCTGATGGATGGCAGTGCGGCGCTCACCGCCGTGCTGATCGGCCTCTCCCTGCCGCCGCTGCTGCCGTGGTGGATGCTGGTGGTGAGCACGGCCTTTGCCATCATTGTCGCCAAACACCTTTACGGCGGACTGGGTCAGAACCTGTTCAACCCGGCCATGGTCGCCTATGTGCTGCTGCTGGTCTCCTTCCCGGTGCAGATGACCAGCTGGCTGCCGCCGGAGAGCGTGCGCGCCTACAGCCTCGGGTTTGGTGATGCGGTGTCGGTGATCTTCACCGGCTTTAGTCTCGACGGCTACAGCATGGCCCAGCTCAAGCAGGGGGTGGATGGTCTCACCATGGCGACCCCCCTCGATACCCTGAAAACCGGCTTGACTCAGGGGCTCACCACCGGCGAGATCCTGAGCGGCCCGCTTTTCGAGGGTTGGGGCGGCATCGGCTGGAGCTGGGTCAACCTCGGCTATCTGCTGGGCGGCCTCTTCCTGCTGCAGCAGAAGGTGATCAACTGGCGCATTCCGACCGCTATTCTGGGCTCCCTGCTGGCGGCGGCGACCCTCGGCTACCTGATGAGCCCGGATGCGACCGCTACGCCGATGTTCCACCTCTTTAGCGGCGCAACCATGCTGGGGGCCTTCTTTATCGCCACCGATCCGGTCAGCGCCTGCACCACGCCGCGCGGCCGACTGGTCTATGGCGTGCTGATCGGGGTGCTGGTCTACATCATTCGCCGCTTTGGCGGCTATCCGGATGCATTTGCCTTCGCCGTGCTGCTGGCCAACCTTTGTGTGCCATTTATCGACAGCCTGACTCGCCCGAAAGTGTATGGAGCTCGTCGCCAATGATGTTTCTGCCCTTTTCCCCCATCAAAGCTGACGGAGCCCGGACATGTTAAAGAGCATGCGCAAGAACGGCCTTATTCTGGCGATGTTCGCGCTGGGCTGTACCGCGCTGGTGGTACTGACCAACGAGCTGACCAAGGATAAAATCGCCCACCAGCAGCAGCTGGAGAAGCAGCAGACCCTCTCGGTATTGCTGCCGGAGGGGAGCTATGACAACGATCTGGTGGCCAGCTGCAAGCAGGTGACCAGCAGGAAGTATCTGGGCAGCGATCAGCCGCAGGCCCTCTATACCGCCAGCAAGAATGGCGTGGTGACCGGCTATGCATTGGAGGCGATCGCGCCGGATGGTTACAGCGGGGCGATCCGCATCGTGGCGGGCTTTGATGCCAAGGGCACCATCACAGCCGTGCGTGTGCTCGCTCACAACGAGACCCCGGGCCTTGGTGACAAGATCGAGCTGAAGAAATCGGACTGGATCAACAGCTTTGCCGGAAAATTCCTGACCCATGACAACGAGCCCCAGTGGGCGGTGAAGAAGGATGGCGGCGAGTTCGATGCCTTTACCGGCGCCACCATCACCCCGCGAGCCGTGGTCAAGGCGGTGAAGAACCTGCTTAAACTGCAGCAGGAGCAACCCGAACTGCTCAGCAACGCCCCGGCTTGTCCGGCGGCGAACTAACGGAGTCGAGCCATCATGAACCAGATGGAACAGATTGAAACGGGCGCAACCCCGATTGCCGAGCTGGAAAGCCGCAAGGGCGAGCTCAAGGAGCTGATGAGTCAGGGGCTGTGGAAGAACAACCCCTCGCTGGTGCAGGTACTGGGGCTATGCCCGACCCTCGCCGTCTCCTCCACTTTTACCAATGCGCTGGGGCTGGGCCTTGCCACCATGGCGGTGCTGGTCTGCTCCAACCTTGCCGTCTCGCTGGTGCGCAACTGGGTGCCGAAGGATATTCGCATCCCGGTCTATGTGATGATCATCGCCTCGCTGGTGACCAGCGTGCAGCTGCTGATGAACGCCTACACCTATGGCCTCTATCAGGCACTCGGCATCTTTATCGCCCTCATCGTCACCAACTGCGTCATCATCGGCCGCGCCGAGGCCTATGCCTCCAAGAACCCGCCGCTGCTGGCGGCCCTCGACGGCCTGATGATGGGCCTTGGCTTTACCCTGGTGCTGCTGGTACTGGGCGGCATGCGCGAGATCATCGGCATGGGCACCCTGTTTGATGGCGCCGAGCTGCTGCTGGGCGAGTGGGCCAAATCCCTGCGCATCGAGCTGTTCCACGCCGATGCCAGCCTGCTGCTGGCGATTTTGCCGCCGGGCGGCTTTATCGGGCTGGGGCTGCTGATCGCCGCCAAGAACGCCATCAACGGCTGGCGTGATCGCAAACAGGCAGCCACCGTGGCCCACTGCAACGTTGCCCCGGCTCGCGTCCGGGCGACCGAGCTATGATCGGACGCAAGTCATGAACAACCAGAAACGCAGAGAGATCCTCGAGCGGCTGCGGGAAAACAATCCCCACCCCACCACAGAGCTCAACTTCAACTCGCCATTCGAGCTGTTGATCGCCGTACTGCTCTCGGCGCAGGCGACCGATGTCAGCGTCAACAAGGCGACCGACAAGCTCTATCCGGTGGCCAACACCCCGCAAGCGATACTGGATCTCGGGGTGGACGGGCTCAAGGAGTACATCAAGACCATTGGCCTCTTCAACACCAAGGCCGAGAACGTCATCAAGACCTGCGCCATCTTGCTGGAGCGCCACGGCGGCGAGGTGCCGGAGAACCGAGAAGCGCTGGAAGCCCTGCCCGGCGTCGGCCGCAAGACCGCCAACGTGGTGCTCAACACCGCCTTTGGCTGGCCCACCATCGCCGTCGATACCCATATTTTCCGGGTATCTAACCGCACCGGCTTTGCGGTAGGCAAGAACGTGGATCAGGTGGAGGAGAAGCTGCTCAAGGTGGTGCCCGCCGAGTTCAAGCTGGATGTCCATCACTGGCTGATCCTGCACGGGCGTTACACCTGTCTGGCTCGCAAGCCCCGTTGTGGTTCCTGTATCATCGAGGACTTGTGCGAATACAAAGAGAAGGTCTATCCAGAGAGCTGAATGACTGGGCGCCACAACCGTCCTACCTGTCTCGCTCGCAAACATCCACTGCAGTGGTTCCTGTATCATCGAGGACCTCTGCGAGTACAAAGAGAAGGTCTATCCAGAAAGCTGATAGCCTCGCAACCGAGATTGAAAGCAGTACACATCACCAACCCGGAGAACTGAGCAATGAGAATTCTGCATACCATGCTGCGTGTCGGCGATCTGCAACGCTCCATCGACTTCTACACCCGTGTCCTTGGCATGAAGCTGCTGCGCAAGAGCGAGAACAGCGAGTACAAGTACACCCTGGCCTTCGTCGGCTACGGTGACGAGAAGGATGAAGCGGTGATCGAGCTGACCTACAACTGGGGGGTGAGCGAGTACGAACTGGGCTCTGCCTACGGCCACATCGCGCTGGAAGCGGACGACATCTACGCCACTTGCGAAGCGCTGCGCGCCGCCGGTGCCAAGATCACCCGCGAGCCGGGCCCGGTTAAAGGCGGCACCACCGTGATCGCCTTCGTCGAAGATCCGGACGGTTACAAGATTGAACTGATCGCCAAGAAAGATGCCGGTACTGGCCTCGGTGACAGCTTCTAAGCTGCCCTAATCCCGCTGCCGAATGGCAGGATCAAAAAAGAGCGCAGATGCGCTCTTTTTTATGCTTCTCTGACCGGGGACGGCGCTAGATCTCGCCATTGCGCCCCATGCTGATCACCACCCGCCGGTTCTTGGCACGACCCTGCTCCGTTTCGTTGGAGGCGACGTGCTGCTTCTCTCCATGCCCCTCCACCGAGATCTTGCCGGGATCGATCCCCAGATCGACAAACACCTTCTTGATGGCATCGGCCCGCTTCTCGGAGAGTTTCAGGTTCGGCCAGCGGCCGCCATAGCTGTCGCTGTAAGCATCGATCACCACCACGTCGATGCCCTTGTCCGCCTTGATAAACTCGCTGATCATCGCCAGCCGCCGCTTGGAGGGGATGGAGAGCTGATCGCTGTTCTTGTCGTAGGTGAGCACGCTAAAGGCGATGTCGTTGAAGCTGTAGGGCAACAGCCCGCTCAGACAGTCGATAAAGGCCTGATATTTAACCCGAAAGTTGACTGACGAGAGGGACACTCGCACCGCGCGGTTCTGGCGATACCAGTCCCGATACTGGAAGGTCGGCATCCGCCCCCCCTCCAGCTCATCGAGCATGGTCCAGGCGGTTTGCCCTTCCACCAACCCATCGAACTGCTGATAGAAGCGCAGTTGACTCACTTCTCGTCCGGCGATGCCCGGGCGCCATACCGGCGGCATGATGCCAAGGCTCACCGTCTGGGTCTGGGCCTGTGGCCGCTTGCCCTTGAGCTCGAAGTCGAGGTTGATCTTGCGCCCGGCGCGGCTGACAAAAGCCCCCGTTCCCCAGTTGGGAATAGGATGCTCGAGGCGACACTCAATCTGGGTATCGGAGGTCAAACGCCAGACGGATTGATCCAGACCGGCACCAAATTCGGTGACCCCAGCCTGTAACTGCATACTCACGGATATGCTGACCAACCCCAACACCCAAGCGTTCAATTGCTTGTCCTCCACACGATCTCACAAGAGATATCGGCGGCAAGAGGCCAAGCTTTAGCGACAAACTGCAAAGGCGTGCCGTTGGTGTGGCAAAGGCTTGCCCCCGGCGGCAACCGACCACAAGCGGCGCTCACTCTCCCCCTCTTTGCTCCGTGCCAACCGGCAGGAAGCTCGCTACAGTAAAGCCAGGGCAATCAGATGCCGCTTATCGGGAATCACACTCATGCACAGCTCTTGCTTCTCTTTATTGCAGATGTTGTTGCCAATGCTGCTGGCGCTATTCGGCGGCGCCGTCAAGGCCGCAACACAGGATCAGGAGTGGGCACAGGAGCGCGCCAATGCGGTGCTCTCACTGATGACCTTCACCGTGGTGCCCGACATCACCGCCAGCAACCTCGATATCGGCAGCGGCACCAATCAATCTGCCGCCCTCAACATGACCCAGATCGGCGGCGGCGCCACCATGAGTGAAGCCGTGCCCATCTATCTGGAAGGGGCGATCGGCTTTAGCCGCTACGATCCCCAGTTTGTGGTCAGCAACGGCACCGAGAGCCGCACCCTCCCGACCAAGTGGAACAGCCTGACAGCTTCGGGCGGGATCGGCTGGGATATCGCCCTCCATGAAGACCTGCGCGGTGGCCACTGGGTGCTGCGCCCTATCGCCAACGTCTCGCTCGGTACCATGGCCAGCGATCTGCGGATCGGCAACTGGCTGCTGGAGCGCACCAAGGGCTACTCGCTGGATTTTCTCGATGGTGGACAGCTCAATATGTACGGACTGGGGGGCTCGCTGATGCTCGACTACGAGCTCTTTTCAAAGGCGCAGGATATCGATATCGAAGTGCGTTACTCCTACCAGCACCTGCAGAGCTTTGGCGGCACCTCGACCAGCGTCCGTGGTCACGCCGAGGCGGAGAACCTCGGTCTCTATCTGCGCCGTCGGGCCCCGCTATTCCACTGGACACTGCTCGACAGACCGGTGCGCTATGTACTGGAGGGGGCTCATACCGCATATCTGGGGGAACAACGGGGGTTGCTTGGCTTTGACTCCCTCAACTCCATCGGCGCCGGCCTGGAGCTGGACAGCAGCAAATACGACATCATAGTCACCCGTACCCGGCTGGTTGCCCGCTATATGTTCAGCCACAACACCAGCGGTTATTCCATCGGGTTGGCCATGAGTTTCTGAGTCGTTAGTTTTGCCTGCCAAGAGTGGGCAATCCTCAGGAAAACACATTAACACTCCATATAATCATGCCTCTATTGACGGAGGGTTTATTTATCTTGTCCCCTTCATATTCCTCACCACCCAGCCATATCAGGTAAAAATATCCACCTGCTGGTAGGCTAATTTTCCCCCCTCGCACACCGAATATTGGAGTTTTTGTCTTTGTATTTACGGCGCGCAATGGCTGATTGGCCCTTGATGTTGCCAGCCTGTGCCCGCTTGCAACAGAAAAAATACCAAACGCCCGACATCACAGACCGATGGCCAACTTTATCGATACCCATAAGGAACCATATCGGAGGTCCCCCCTCTTTTGCAAAGTTACCCAAACCAAACCTAACCCATTGTTTTAAATGGTTTATAGTTTTTCATATTTTATGAATCCAATTAATCCTGTTTTATTTTACTTACATCACCCGACTGCTAAATTTGGCGTCATCCCGGCGGGACGAGGCGCACTGAAACGACTGACTGCGGGCTACCAATAACAGGTGTGCAATGAGCACATAAATAACGTTCAGGCATAGCAACCGTTATTTTGACGACATCACACTTGCTGATCCTTGTTGATTTGAGGTTATCTGATGAAAAAAACGCTGCTTGCTCTCTCTGTATTGGTCATGACCGGAACCGCATATGCAGGGGTGCCTGATTTATCCGCCAGCTGTCCTGGACATATTAATCTTCGCGTCGAAGATGGCACGGCTTATATCAATAACCAGCAAGTTCCGCTTAAAAAAGTGAATTCAAATTTCTACGAGGCGAGCAAGGGGCGCACCACCCTCTCCATGGTGAAAAATGGCGACTGGGGCATCACCTATTTTGTCAAAAATGGCGACAGCGGCGCCTGCCAGCTCAATGACGATGAGAACGATGTCGACGGCGATGATGATGAGAGCGCCAGTAGCAGTGCCTACAACGGCAGCACTGCACAAACCAAGGTTGCCGAGAACGCCTGCATGAACGCCGTCGCCAGAAAAGCGGGCGTCAGCCGCAGCAAACTGACCCTCGACTATGTGGCCGACTCCCAGGCGGGGATGATGATTGATATCAAGGGGCCCCATGACCGGCTCTGGCACTGTCTCACCGACTCCCGCGGCCATATTTCGGGGATCAATCAGGACTGATTTCGAGCCATGGCTCAACGGGGCCCACACCGACCGTGGGGGCTCCACCCCTTATCCATTGCAATTATTTGATACAGGTAAATGAAAATGAAATCCAAACAGACTCTGCTCAATGTCACCCTCGGTTGCCTGCTGGCGGTCGGTATCTCCGGCTGCGCCGTGGCCAAAACCCATCACGGCCACAAGACCCATGCCCAAGCGCACGCTCAGGAAGGGGCCGTGCAGTATGGCGACGAAAGCCCGTGGGCTGGCAACTATAAAGCGGTTACTGACGATGGCCGCACCGTGGCCGAAATTCACGTCGATACCACAGGGGAGACCTATATCGATGGCAATCAGGTCAAACCAAGCCACAGCGGCAGCGACTACCTGAAATTCAAGCAGGAGACCATCACTTACACCCTGCGCAAAAGCGGTGCCAGCTGGAAAGACAGCGATGCCGGCACCAGCGGCCGCATCCTGTTCGATTGATAATCCCGACACCGGCCTTGCCAGACACCAAGCCCCGCCAAGGGGCTTTTTTGCACCTGCAAAATACTATCAGCCTCTGCATGATCACCAACGAGAAAATAGCACGTTGCAAACTCAGCCTGCTAGCGCTCGCCAAAGAGCTCAATAATGTCAGCAAAGCCTGCAAGCTCATCGGCTACAGCCGTCAGCAGTTCTACGAAATTCGCCGTAATTACCAGACCTATGGCGCCGAGGGATTGCTCGACAAATTGCCGGGCTGTAAAGGGGCTCATCCCAACCGGGTTGCGCCCGAGATTGAACAGGCCATCCTCGATTACTCCCTCACCAGACCAACTCATGGCCCGCTGCGGGTCGCCCAAGAACTGGCTCTGCAAGGTATCAACGTCAGTGCCGGTGGGGTGCGTGGCGTATGGCAACGGCACGACTTGCTCTCCAAACACGACCGTTTGTTGCGCCTCGAGAAAACCCACCGGGAGCAGACCATTGAGCTCAATGACGAGCAAATTCGCCTGCTCGAACGCTTCAGCCCCGAGTTTCGCGAACGCCAGATTGAGGTCCACTACACCGGGGAACTGGTGGCGGTCGACACATTCTTCGTCGGCGCGCTCAAGGGAGTTGGCAAGGTGTATCTACAAACCGTGCTGGACTGCTACAGTCGCCACGCCTGGGGACGGCTCTACACCAGCAAGCTGCCGGTGACCTCGGTTCATGTACTCAATGAAACGGTGCTGCCGTTTTTCGAGGCCCACGAGGCACGGGTCTATACCATCCTGTCGGACAACGGGCGCGAGTTCTGTGGACGACCTGA